>JAOUOP010000006.1 GCA_029880325.1 Myxococcales bacterium
TCGGCTCCCCCGACCCGCGCCCAAAAACCTCCCCGAATCTGCCCTGGCACACTCGGGCGCATGCCGGATAATGTTGTCCAATCCCCGCCCGCTTTCGGAGCACCGATGCGACCCAGCGCCGTACGAGAAAGAATCGTCGAGGAGCACGCCCGGCTGCGCCAGCAGCTCGATGCGCTCGACTCGGCCGCCAACCGGCTCGAAACCGAAGGCCAGGCGGCCCTGCCGGAAGCCCTCGAACTCAGCCGCGGCTTCCACGAGGCCCTGCGCGACCACATCGACCTGGAGGATGCGATCCTGGTGCCCACCCTGCGCGAGGCCGACGCCTGGGGTCCCGAACGGGCCGATCGACTCGCCGAGCACCACCGCCAGCAGCGGGCCGAGATCCGCGCACTGGGCGAGGCCGACGCGGCCGAGGCAGATCCGGTAGCACTGGCCGATCGGCTTCGACAGCTGTGCCGGGAGATCCGCGAGGATATGAAGCACGAGGAGTCGGGCGTGCTGTCGGCGGACCTGCTGCGCGACGATCCGGTCGCTATCGACGCGGAAGGCGGCTGAAGCCGAAGGTTTCGGGCCCTCTGGCGTAGCGGCACCGTGGAGGCAGCACTGCCCTTGACGGATGCCGCCAGCGCCCGAGCGGTCTGGGCCCCGCCGTCGCGATCACCTGGCGCCACACCCCAGCAGGTGTCGGCCAGCGACTCCCACCGGCGCCGGCGTGGGCTCTCCAATCACTTGAAACCACAGGCTTTTTCAGTGCGAAGCAGTGCCAGCGGCCCAGCTCACCGCAGGCGCTCGACACGCTTGCAGATGCTGCCTTGCATACCCCTGGCCGCCCCATGCGTCCGGCTATGTCCGCGAGATGGCACGGAAAATGGCCGCTTTGGCAGCAGCTTTTCGGCCCGGCCCAAGTTGACGTAAGGGAAGGAAAACCGCATTAATGCGTGGACCCATACCAACCGGGGCAGTCCCGGTGGAGAGGTCGGTGAGCGAGCGGCTGAGGGTGTCAGGTGCCAGCCGCCGGTGTGATGTGGAGGTCATGATGCGAATGCGATGGTTGCTCATGCCAGCCCCAGTGCTGGCAATCCTCGTCGGCTGCAGTTCCGGCGATTCTGGTGGAGGGGTCGTCACCGGCGATCCCGTCAAGGACGGAGATGGTTCCGGTTCGACCGCGGCGACGGACGCCACAGGCGCGCAGAACGACGGCTCGGGCTCCGAGCCTGCCTCGGGCGCCGCGGGCGCAGCAGCGCCGACGACAACCGATGGCTCGGCAAGCGATATGGGCGTCGGGGACATGACCATGATCCCCAAGGCCGATCAGCCCATCTCCACGCGCGGTCAGTGCGACCTGCCCGACACCGGCTTCCCCGGTGACGACACCTGCCTGTTGCCGCCTCCCGAGGGCCTCGGCATGCAAATTCACGTCGGCCCGACCGACTACACCGATCAAAACCAGCTCAACGTCTACAGCTTCGCCCCCGGCAACGAGTCGTCGGAGTGCATCAGCTTCACCACGCCGAACACCGAAGAGATCTTCTACCAGCAGTGGGAACTCAGCGGTCGCCCCGGCACCCACCACATCATCAACTCGATGTACGCCACGCCCAACTCGGACAATGGCACGACCTTCGTGCTCTGCCGTGACCCGGGCACCGGTTCGGCCCCCGACCTGATCGACAACCTGCCGGGTGCCTCCAAGCCCTGGATGGAGCTCGGCCAGGTGGCTCCCGAGAATGCGAACCTGGGACGTCGCATCGGCCCGCAGACGGCCGCCCAGGCCGACATGCACTACTTCAACTTCACCGACGCCCCGGTGTTGCGCGAGTTCTGGCTCAACATCTGGTTCAAGCCAGGCGACGAAGTCACCGAGCAGGCCAATCAGATCCGCGGCATGGGCGGTATCACCTGGACCTTCCTGCCGATCCAGCCGGGCACCGACAACGTCTACAAGTACTCCTGCCCGGTCAACGCCCCTGGCCGCATCATCGGCCTGCTCGGGCACTACCACGCCCACGGCGTCCGCTTCAGCGCCTGGATCAATCGCGGCCGCGACACCGAGCGCAAGGTCTTCGAGATGTACGACTACCTGGAGCCCGTCGAGTTCCAGTACGACACCATCACGGAAAACCCCGACTTCTCGGATAGCGCCGCGGGCGCCTTCACGGGCGTGCTGGAAGTCAATGCCGGCGACACCGTGGACTGGGAATGCCACATCATCAACGACTCGGCCACAGCCCTTCGTTACACCAACGAGGTCGAGACCGGCGAGATGTGCAACCTCTGGGGCGCCTCCGTCGGCCCCAAGATCGACTGCGTGCAGTAGCCGCTTTCGGCGCCGACCAAGAAGAGGGCTCCCCGGTCACCCGGGGGGCCCTTTTCGTTTGCGCCGTGCGTGCGCCCGGGATGCGCCCCGGATGCGCCCCGGATCAATCAAACAGCGACTGGGCCGCCTGCAGCACGTCGACGTAGCTGACGATACCCACCAGCTGCTGGGTGCCGCTCTCGACCACGGGGATCGCGCTGAGCTTCTCTTCGAGCATCAACTCCACGACCTCGCTGACGGTGCTGTCCTGGTCGATGGTGACTACACCGCCGGTCATCAATGCCGTCACCGGCTGCGACATGCGTGCCCGCAGCTGGTCGTAACTCTCCACGTCGTTGACCATCGACAGCCCCAGACCACTGATGTCACGGTCGCTGAGGATGCCCACCACATCCTCCCCGCGCACCACCGGCAAGTGGCGAATGCCCTGCTCCGACATGGTGGTCATCGCCTCGCCGATGGAGACCTTCTCGGTCACGGTGATGGGGTCGCGGGTCATGATGTCGTCGGCGATCATTTGGGATTCTCCATGGGCCCCGAGGTGGGGGGGCGCGCTCCAGTGGGGAACGCTGCGGACGGGCTGCCCGCGGGCCGCAGATATGCCAGTTGCCCGCGGTCCTTGTCCACCGGTCGATCACCAGATACGCATGACCTGGCCGCCGGCAAGCCCCCCTACCGCGTCAGCTCGAGCGCAGCGCACCCGGCGCCGTCATCACCGCCCCGCCCGGCGGCGGCGACACCTCGGCCATCAACGCCTCGAGTAGCTCGCCCTCCAGCTGCTCGTGCTCGATCAGGCGCTCGGCCATGGCGTCGAGCTGGCGGCGATTGTGCTTGAGGATGGCCACCGCCCGCGTCTGCGCCTCGTCGACCAGGCGCCGCACCTCCGCATCCACGCGGTCGGCCATGGCGTCGCCGTGGGCACCGCGCAGCCCCGGATCCATGGCACCCAGAAAGGGAGAACCCACCGGCCGCCGAAGCGAAAGCGGCCCCACCGCGGGGCTCATGCCGTACTCGACAACCATGGCACGGGCGATGTCGGTAGCCTGCTGAAGGTCGTTGGAGGCGCCGGTCGACACCTCGCCGAAGACCAACTGCTCGGCACTGCGGCCACCGAGCAGGCTGGTCAGCTCGCAACGCAACATCGACTCGGTCATCAGCTGCCGCTCTTCCTCGGGACTCTTGCGCGTGTAGCCGAGGGCCGCCATGCCGTGGGGGATAATGGAGATCTTCTGAACCCGGGTGTGGGACCCGGAACACTTGGCGGCGAGGGCGTGGCCGATCTCGTGCACAGCGATGCGCCGCTTTTCCTCGTCGTTGATCAAACGCGACTTGCGCTCGAGACCGGCCACCACGCGATCGATGGCCCGCGAAAAGTCCTCGCTGGCCACCTTCGTCGCTCCGCGGCGGGCGGCGGCCAGGGCCGCCTCGTTGACGAGGTTGGCCAGGTCGGCGCCGGCGAAACCCGGCGTCTGGGCCGCGATGGCGCCCAGCTCCACGTCGGCGTCCAGCGGCACATGGCCCACGTGCACCTGCAGGATCTCCTCGCGGCCGCGCCGATCGGGCCGATCGACGAGAATCTGCCGATCGAAGCGACCGGGCCGCAGCAGGGCCGGGTCGAGCACCTCGGGACGGTTGGTGGCCGACATGATGATCACGGCCTTGTGCGGTTCGAAACCGTCGAGTTCGACCAGGAGTTGATTGAGCGTCTGTTCGCGCTCTTCGTTGCTGCCGCCGCCGACGCTGACGCCATTGCGGGTGCGGCCGATGGCGTCGAGTTCGTCGATGAAGACGATACACGGCGCGGCCTTGCCGGCTTGCTCGAAGAGGTCGCGCACGCGCGAGGCGCCCACCCCCACAAACATCTCCACAAATTCCGAGCCGTTGATGGAAATGAAGGGCACGCCGGCCTCGCCGGCCACAGCGCGGGCCAGAAGCGTCTTGCCCGTGCCCGGCGGACCCACGAGCAAGACGCCCTTGGGGATCTTGGCGCCCAGGCCGTGGTAGCGCTCGGGCCGCCGCAGGAAGTCGATGATCTCCTGCAGCTCGGCCTTGGCCTCATCGATTCCGGCCACGTCCTTGAAGCTGACTTCGACGTCGGTCTCTTGGAAGACCTTGCCGCGGCTCTTGCCGAAGGCCAGCACATTCGCCGGCCCTCCGCCGCGCCCGCCGCGGGCCAGCGTTCCAGTCAATAGCATGAAGAGCATCACGCCCAGGCCCAGATACATCAGGAAAGGCCAGTAGCTGCCGTCGGCCTCCTCGAGCCCGCTGTACTCGACGCCGCGCTCCTCGAACTCGGCGATCAAGCCTTCGTCGTCCACACGCTGCAGTCGAAAATAGAGCGAGCGCTTCTTGCCGTCCTGGGCCTTGTCACCGACCTCGGCCGGCGGCTCCTTGCCCTCGCGAAAGCGCCCATTGATCTCGCTCTGCCCCACCTGCACCGACTCGATGCGACCGTCGCGCAGATAACGCTTGAACTGGTCGTAGCGAATGGCGTCGCGGTCCAGCGTCCGGCTCATCGTCCAGAGCATGGCCAGCGACAGCCCCAGGAAGACCAAAAGCACGATGCTCCCCCGAAACGCCGGCGGCGCGTCGGGGGCGGAGGGGCGTTTGCTGGATCGAGGTTTTTCCGGCATCGGCTGTTCGGCAGCAGGCTACTCGATTTCCAGCAACGTAGAAAATCGTGGCCTCCTTCCCGAACCGCCCATCGCAGGTGCCGCGCGCGCAGCTCAAAGACGCGTCTCGAGCACGCTGAAACCGCGCACGAAGGTGGCGAAGGCGCGACGTGCCTCGGCAAAGCGGCTACGGGCGCTGGTCAGCGTGAGATCGTAGACGCAGCCGTCCTTGCGCAGCATGTAGATCTCGAGACTGATGGGCACGCCGTCCAGGCTCACGTCGACGATCGCGTGCGCCGCGCCACGGCCGTCGAGGGTGACCTCTTCCTCGAGCCGAAAATTTCGCTCTTCCATGCCGAAGAGCAGGTGATTGAGCAGCGCCTGGGGCGGCACGTCCTCGTACTCGCTGCAGGTGGAGTTGACGCTGATGGTACCCAGGCGCCGATCGTGAAAAGCCAGGTCGTTATCCTCCACCTCGACGCGCTCGAAGCCGGAAGCGCGCTCGCCCACGCGGTAGCGCACCACGCCGTCGTCGTAGATGCTGCCATTCCAGCTGCTACCCGCGCAGCCGACGGCAAAGCCGCAGAGCCACAGCAGTCCCACCCGGCCCATGCCACGCGCTCGCGCTCGCGCTCGCGGCTGGTCCGTCGGGCCGCGCCCGGAATGCAAGCAGCGCCTGCGGTGCAAAAGTGAGTTCGACCCGTCGGCGCTGTCCATCGTCGGCTCCGATCTTGAGCGCATCGATCGGCGGGCGCAATCCCGAGGCCCAACGGACGCGCCTTCGCCCCCCGGCGCCACCCAATTGACGCCGATTCGAGCTATGATCGCCGCGATGAAGCACTGCAGCAGCTGCGGAGAGCACAACGAAGTCCGCGTACCAGAGGGCGAGGATCGCGAGCGCCACGTCTGCAGCGCCTGCGGCACCATCCACTACCGCAACCCGAAGATGGTGGTCGGCTGCATCGTCCAGGACGGCGGCCGCGTGCTCCTGTGCCGGCGCGCCATCGAACCCCGTCGCGGCTTCTGGACGATCCCCGCCGGTTTCATGGAGCTGGGCGAGAGCGCGACGGCGGGGGCGGCCCGCGAGACCCTGGAGGAAGCCCTGGCGCGCGTTCAAATCGTGGCGCCCTACGCCCACTTCGACATCCCCCACATCGGCCAGGCCTATCTGATCTACCGCGCGCAGCTTCTTGCGGGCGAGTTCGGCCCCGGACCCGAAAGCCTGGAGGTGCAACTTCTGGAGCCCGATGCGATCCCCTGGCAGCAGCTCGCCTTCACCGCCGTGCGCTACGCCCTGGAACTCTTCGTCGAAGACCTGCAGAACCAGCGCTTCCGCCACCACACGGGCATGGTGGTGCGCAAGGACGGCCGTTTCGCGCTCGAGGATCATGTGGGGCTGCCCATCGGCAACGCCGAGTGAAGGTGAATGCCAATGCAGAGGCTGAAGTACACGAAGATCATCGCAACCCTGGGGCCCGCCTGCAGCGACGTGGAGTCCATGCGCACGCTGATCGCCTCGGGCGTCGACTGCTTTCGCCTGAACTTCTCCCACGGTGATGGCGAGGCCCTGTCACCGTTGATCGGGCGCGCGCGGGAGGCCGCCGCCGCCGAGGGTCGCCACATCACGTTGCTCGCCGACGTCCAGGGCCCCAAGCTGCGCATCGGCAAGCTGCCCGCCCAGGGCGTCCTGCTGCGCGACGACGAGCCCTTCGTTATTACCACGCATGACATCGTGGGCGACGAGCACCACGTGCACTCCCCCTACCGCTGGCTGCTGAAAGATCTCGAACCCGGCGCCACCGTGCTCTTCGCCGACGGCGCCATCGAACTGGAAGTTGAACGTATCGAGGAAGAAGAAGTGCACTGCAGGGTGGTCAGCGGCGGCCGGCTCTACTCCAACAAGGGGTTGAATATGCCAGGACGGCGCCTGAGTGTGCAGACGCTGACGGACAAGGATCGGCGCGACCTGGCCTTCATCGCCAGCGCCGACATCGACATCGTCGCCGTTTCCTTCGTGCGCTCGCCGGCCGACATCGAGCAGGCCCGCCAGGTATTGAACAACCGTCGCATCCCGGTGATGGCGAAACTCGAGCGGCCCGAAGCCCTGGAGTGCCTCGACGCCATCCTCGACGGCTCCGACGGCGTGATGGTCGCCCGCGGCGATCTGGGCGTGGAGCTGCCGTTCGCGCAGGTGCCGCTGTTGCAAAAGCGCATCCTGGCCGGCGCCGCCCGGCGCGGAAAGTGGGCGGTGGTGGCAACCCAGATGCTCGGCTCGATGGTCACCGCCCGCAGGCCCAGCCGCGCCGAGGCTTCCGACGTGGTCAACGCCGTGCTCGATGGCGCCGACGCGGTGATGCTCTCGGAGGAGACCGCCGTCGGCAGCCACCCGGCCGGCGCCGTGCGCGCAATGGCCGCGCTGACGCAGAGCGCCGAGCGACAACTCCCGGCCCGCGCGGAGCAGGAAATGGACGCGGAGTTGGTGGGCTTTGCACTGGGCGCCGCAGGGGCCGCGGTGGCGGCGGCCGAGCGCATCAACGCCCGCGCGCTGGTCACCCTGGCGGGCTCCGGCCTGACCGCCCTGGCCCTGTCGAAGCAACACTCTCGGCTACCCATCGTGGCGCTGGGAAGCTTCCGCCCTACCCTAAACCGCCTCAACGTACTGCGTGGCGTGGTCCCCGTGCCCATCGAAAACCGCACCGACTTCGAAGAGCAGCTGATCGCCGCCGACAGGCACCTGATCGCCGCCGGCTGGGCCTCGGCCGGCGACACCGTGATCGTTGCAGCCGCGATGCCGCTGGGCGAAGGCAAGGAAACCAATACCATCCGCTTCCATCGGGTCCGGGCCGCGCCCTGACAGCGCTCGGCTTGACGCAGCCGTGGGCCGTTTGTAGCGTCGGAGCGTGGACGAAAACCAGCAGCCCGGGGGTCTGGATGACCGGGCGTTGGGCGCGGCGACCACATGGTGCGCCAGCTGGGGGACGGGGGTCACGCTGGCCCTGCGGGTTACGCTGGCCCTGCTGCTGTCGACGCCCGCCCTGGGACAGCAGGCGGGGGCTGAAGGGGCAGAAGAGCTGGGCAAGTCCGGCCACCTGGGCAAGCTGATGGACGACAGCGTCGAGTACCTGGGCCGCGACGAGGAACTCTTCGGCGAGGCCATCCACGGACTGCTGGTCTGCCAGCAAGGCGACAGCTCTGCCGAGTTCGAACGCGAGTCGCTCGCCCTCTACTTCGACCCCGAAGGCGGCAGGCGCTCCACCGAAGCCATCGACAAAGCCATCACGACCCTGGGCGCGCGCGCCAATGCCGGCGAACGCTGCGCCTACTGGGCCCATGCCGTGCTCGCCGGCAAAAGAGGCCGCTACCTCGAAGCCATCCGCAGCCTCGACCGGGCGCCTTTGCCGGGCAACCCGCACCCGCACCTTGCGCGCCAGCTGCAGGAGCTGCGACGCGTGGAAGCCGAACATGTGGGCACCCTGCTGATACGCGCCCACCGTTCGGTCGAGCGGGCGGAGGTCGATGGCGCCAGTTACACGCTTGCGGAGCTGCGGCAGCGCCCCGAGGGCGCGCTGCTGCGCGTCGAGCCAGGCGCCCATCGGGTGCGCGCAACGGTCGAAGGCCAGGCCGTGGAACAACAGGTCGAAGTCGCCGCCGGACAGTCCCAACGCGTGCAGCTCGAGCTGCCCGAGCGCGAGCAGGCCTACGATTCGGAACTCGATGAGCAACGCCAGGACGTCGCGACGGTCGATGATGGGCGCGCAGGCTCCGACCTGAAGCCCTACTGGATGGCCGGCGCCATCGGCGGCGGCGCCCTGGCCGTAGGTGCCACCGCGGCAACCCTGATCTCCTTCGAGCGAGCCCGCTACTACAACGAGCGCGACTGCGCCCTCGATTTCACTCGCAGCTGCCAGAACGCCAAGAGCAGCTTCGAAACGGCGCAAACGCTGGAGGCGGTCGGCTTCATCGGTGCCGGCGCTGTGCTCGGCGCCGCCGCCGTGCTCTACCTGCTCGACGGTGGCGGCGAGGCGCGCGGCGGTGGCGTTGCCGTCAGCTGCGGCAGCATGGTTACGCGCTCGCCCGGCATCGCCTGTGCAGGGCGGTTTTGAAGGAGATGCGCGTGGCGACGCCAGAAAAGAATCTTGCGCTGCTCCCGATCGTCGGAATTGGCTGCCTGCTCGCCCTGGGCTGCGCCGAACTCGAAAAAGCCCCTGCCGGAAGCGACGGTGGCCCGGCCATCGACACCTGCATCGAGGACTGCGACGACGACGGCGGCGGCGACGCCTGCATCCCCTTCACCATCATGTGCCAGGGCACGCGCGCCATTTCCTGCGATGCCGAGGGCCGCGAGTCGGTCACCGAATGCGCCGGCATGGATCAGGTATGCTCCTCCGGCATCGGCTGCACCGAATGCCGCGCCAGCGCCGGCCGCTGCATGGGCAATGCCTCGCAGCGATGCCTGCCCGACGGCAGCGGATGGGGCGAGCTGCAAGCCTGCGAGACCGACGCCGGCTTCAACTGCGACGCCCGCAACGGACTGTGCGAAAACCTGTGCCAGGCCGCCGCCGACGACCGCTCCTACCTGGGCTGCGAGTACTGGCCCACGGTCACTTCCACCGCGGTCGCGCCGGATTTTCCCTTCGCGGTGGTGATCAGTAACCCTCAGGTCATCGCCGCCAAAGTGACGATTTCACGCGCCGGAGCCGAGTTCATGACGCTCGAGGTGCAGCCGGGGCAGGTGCAGCCGGTGGAGTTGCCGTGGATCGAGGAGCTGCGCCTGCGGGTGCCGGTGGGAGTGGTGTCGGCAGGCGCCTACCAGCTTCAGAGTTCGGTCCCCGTGGCGGTCTACCAATTCAGTCCGCTGAGCTACCGCATCGACCGCGACTGCGAGAACCCCGAGGACGACGACGAGCCCGGCGATGACGAGTGCTTCTCCTACAGCAACGATGCCTCACTGCTGCTACCGACCCACATCCTCGATCGCGACTACATGGTGGTCGCGCGCCCCAGCAACCAGACGCTAACGCGCTTTCGCCGGACCGAAGACGACCAATACCTGATCGACAACGACGGCAACATCATTCGACGCTGGGCCGCCGGCCCCGGCTTCGTGACCATCGTGGGCGTGGAAGACGAACCGGTGGAGGTGCAAGTGGACCTGAAGGCCCACACCATGGGCAGCCCCGCCGGATTCACCTCCCCATCGGCCGAAGCGGTCAGCGCCTACGCCGCTGGCGACACCGCCAGCGTCACCCTGGGCAAGGGCGACGTACTTCAGATTCTCTCCGCCATTCCCAGAAGCGTCGGTGAGTGCAACGGCTCACCCACCCTCGAGACAAATCTCAGCTGCGGCCCGCCGGGCTCCGAATTTGCCTGCATCATGGAAGAAACCTTCTGCGAGCTGGGTCCGGACTACGACTTGACTGGCAGCCGCGTGCGAGCTAGCGGCAAGGTCTTCGTCATCAGCGGCCACCACTGCACCTTCGTGCCCAAGGAAAAGTCGGCCTGCGACCACCTGGAGGAATCGGCTTTTCCATTGCTGAGCTGGGACAAGCAGTACGTCGTCGCCCACAGCCAGCCCGTCGACGGCGAACCAAACCTGGTTCGCATTATCTCCGGCGCCGAAGGCAACGTATTGAGCTTCGAACCAGCGGTGTGGCCCGAGACCACGTTGAACAGTGGAGAGATGCTCGAGTTCTACGCCGACCGCGACTTCGTGGTGAGCGGCACCGAAGCGCTGGCCGTAACCCAATTCATGGTGGGCCAAAACTTCTCGCGCCAGCCCGACCCCAACGCGTTGATGGACCAGCGCGTCGGCGATCCCTCCATGACCTTCGTGCCACCGCTGGGGCAGTTCCGCCTCGACTACGACTTTCTGACGCCCGCCAGCTACGAGCAGAGCTGGGTCACGGTGGTCGCTGGCGACGACAGCGTCACCCTCGACGATCAGCCGCTGACGGGTCTGACACCCATTGGCGACAGCGGTTGGTCGGCCGTGCGCGTCGAACTCGAACCGGGCGCCCATCGCATGCGCGGCGACTCCCCGTTTGGAATCACGGTCTACGGCTTCGGTTCCTACACCAGCTACATGTACCCCGGCGGCCTGAACTTCGTCCCCCTGAACGATGTCCTCTGAGTCAATTCGCATCCGGGCTTCGCTCTTGGCCCTCGTGGTCGCGTGGACTTGCACCTGCGTGGCCAGCTGCGGTCTGCTCGACGACTCGGCCGAGCCCTTCGACAGCGGCGACACGGCGGCGACCTCGCAAGAAAACGATGCGAGCGGAGGCACAGGCGGTGCTGTCGCCAGCGACGGGACCACTGCCGGAGCGGGCCCGAGCACGGCTGGCGATGGGGCGAAGGCGTCGGTGCAGGATGCCGGCCCCGTGCGACAGTTCGAAAGTCCCATGGCTTCGGGATGCGTGCCCCTGTGCGCCGGTCGCGAGTGCGGGCCCGACCCGGCCTGCGGCGAGAGCTGCGGACAGTGCCGCTATGGAGCGCCCTGCAGCGACGGCCGCTGCGACATCGCCTGCCGCGACATCGACGACAGCTGCGAGGAAAGCCTCGACTGCTGCGGCTACGAAGATGGCACAGCGCTGTGCTTTCGCGGAAGCTGCCGCCCGACCTGCACCGACGATCCGGCCGGCTGCAGCACCGGCTGCTGCATCGCCCTCGACGCCGAGCGCGCCCTCTGCATCGACGCTGGCGGCCCGGGCAGCGCCTGCGACAACGCCGGCCAGTGCTGCTCCTTCTGGAGCGACGAGGGAACCTGCATCTCACAGCCCGAGGGCGGCGGCCTGTGTCAGAACTTCTGCACGCGCGACATCGAATGCCCCGGTGGTTGTTGCCTGGGCCTGCAAAACGGCGGCGCCGCCTGCGCACCGTCCCAGTTCTGTCTGTGAACGACGCGGGAGCTGCGCCCTACAACGCTTGCGCCTCCCAAAGCGCGTTCGTCTCCGGCGCGATCCACGGCGACGCGCACATGCCGCAGTCCGCGCCCCAGAAGGCCTGCTTGGCCGCGTCATCGCCGTTGACCCAGTAGCGAAGCCAGGCCGTGATGGGGGCGAGGTAGCGACCGCTCGCGCCGAGTTCACCGAGCACCGCGAGGTGCCCGATGGGAAGCGCCGCGAGCATGGCCGGTGCTTGCTCCAGGGTGGAGAAGGTCTGGCGCACGTCATCGATCACGTCCATGGTGCCCGTCAGCAAGAGCACCGGGCCGTGGGGATCGCCCGAGGTGCTGTGACCGTGGATCGACACCGTGGTCACGATGGCCGCGTGCGAGGACAGCTGAACCGAAGCCGTGGCGCCCAGGGAATAACCCATGGTGACGGCGCGCTCCACGTCGAGCTTGCCCTGAAAGACCCCGGCCGGCCCATTCTGTTCGATGAGCCAGTCGAGACCAAGCTGCATCGCTTCGACGTTGGCCGCGGAACCGGGCCCGGCGCTCAGGGCGTTGACCACGATGGTCACATAACCGTGAGTCGCCAGGTGGTCGAGCAAGGTGGTGTAGGACGTGGGTGAGGTGAGAATTCCAGGCCCGAAGATGATGAGCGGGTGCAGGAAGCCGTTTTCACCCAGGATGTCGGGCCGGAAGATCGCGTAGCCGCCGCCCGGCCCCGTATTCGCCTCCATGGTGGCCGAGAACGGACCCGACGCTGTGTAGTCGGTGACCGGAGGCAACTCCGAGCCCGTAGCCGAGGGAGTAGGCCTGGTGGTGTCCGCAGGGGCCTGCTGGCCAGCCATGCCGGCAGCACCGGCCGCGGCTTCGGCTCCCATGTCCCCGCCTGGCGTCGGCATCGCCTCCTCGATCGGCGTGTCTGCAGCCTGTGCATTCACCTCCGAAGTGGGTACTCGCGCGTTCGACTCGCCCGCGGCGGAATCACCCGCAGTTGGCGTGCTCGCGCTCGAAGCGCCCGCGCTGGGCGCCGGCAAGACAGCCATCTGCATCGCCTGCTCTCCGTTCCCACAGGCGACCAAGAGGCAAACGACCATCAATCCACGCAGCGTGCCCGATGCTCCTCGATTCATGACCGGCGTCCTCCGCGCAAGCGCCGCGGCCAACAGAGCGGCGCGCTGACGAATGCAGCACCTGCGGACCCCACAGATCTTTCAACTTCGTGCGGAGAAACTTCAGGATTGCGCGGGGCCACAGGGCGTGGTGCGGCGACCGACAGGGCGCTGAAACTCGTGCTTCGACGACGGGCCAGGCCGTCGGAGCTCGTGCCCACCGCTGCCTCCTCCCATGGCAAGCCCCACCGCCACCGCCACCGCGAATGCGCTGTCGCAACGGCCCCACCGAGTCACCTGCGTCGGTAGTTCTGGGGGCGTGAACAATCACGCTACCGGACTCCCGTCGGCGGCGATAGAGTGCCTGTCAGCATGAATGTCAGGCTCGTCATCGACGCCATCGTGCGTCAGACCACGGTGCTGATCGCTCAGCTGGCCACCAGCGCTGGCATGCGGGCGCCCCTGGCGCATATCGCCAATCAGACATTTCTTTCGCTGGTCGGTGAGCTGGAACGTCAGGGCATCGGTCAGAAGGTGATCGCCGACATGTTCGGTCTGGCCCTGCGCTCCTACCAGCAAAAGGTGCAACGTCTGTCCGAGAGCGTGACCGACCGGGGCGTCTCCCTGTGGGAGGCGATGCACGGCTTCCTCCAGGAGCGCCAGGTGGTCTCTCGGGCCGAAGTTCTGCGGCGTTTTGCGCGCGACGATCAGGCCTCCGTGCGCGGCATTCTCAACGACCTCGTCGACTCGGGGCTGGTCTACAAGACCGGCCGCGCCGATGGCACCGTCTATCGCGTGGCCCCCGCCGAGGACATGGAAAAGCTGGAGCCCGCGGAGCCGGGGGATGCGATCACTGCGCTGGTCTGGGTGACCGTGTACCGCGAGGGGCCGCTTGCGAGCGCAGCGCTGGCGGAACTGCTCGGGCTCGACAGCTCCGCGGTGCAACGCGCGCTCGGCGAGCTGGAGCAGGATGGCCGCGTACGCCGCATCGACGTCGACGACGCCGCAGACGCGCAACACTACACCTCCGAGCGTTGCTTCATCGCGCTCGGAGAAAGCGCGGGCTGGGAAGCGGCGCTGCTCGACCACTACCAAGCCGTCGTGCGCGCCATCTGCGCGAAACTCGGCCAGGGGCAGACCTCCGCGACCGCCTCCGATCGAATCGGCGGCAGCACCTATTCCTTCGACGTCTGGCCAGGCCATCCGCACGCCGAAGAGGTCTATGGCTTGCTCTCGGAACTCAGGGATCGGGTATCTCGCCTCTGGGATACAGTGGGCGAGCACAACCTTTCGAGCCGCGTTCCCGGCGACGCCGATCGGGTCACGTTGTACTTTGGACAGTGGGTTCAGACGGACGACACGTCCGCCGATACGTTGAGGTAAATCATGTCACTTGCATTGAAAACGTCGATCACCGCCGCGTTTTTGGCCTGTTGCCTGCTCGCCTGCAGCGAATCGAATACACCGGAAGGCAACAGCCAGACCCACTGGCTGAAGGGCTGCTCCTCGGATGCCGAGTGCGGAGACGACCTCACATGCATCTGCGGCGCTTGCGCAGCATCGTGCGCCGCCGAAGCGCCGTGCAATGTCCGTGGCATCACCACGACCTGCATGGGCACCGACGCGCCTTCGGTCACAGCCCTGTGCGGCGCTCCAGCGCCCACCATGGTGTGCCTGCAGTCATGCGCCGACGACGCGGGCTGCGGAGTCGGTCAGCGCTGCGCGGCCGGCGCCTGCGTACCGGCGCAGGAATCGCCGACAGCCGGAAGCGACGGCGGCAGCGGTGCGGGCGGTACCGGCGGCGGTGCGGGTGGTACCGGCGGCAGCAGCGGTGTGGGCGGCAGCAGCGGTGCGGGCGGTGAGGGCGGTAGTGGTGGCGGTGACGCCTGCCAGCCCGGCGGATGTTCCGGACAACTCTGCACCGACCAGGCGGATATCGCCAGCGACTGCGAATGGCGGGAGGAATACGCGTGCTACGCCACGGCGACCTGCGAGCGTCAGAGCGATGGAAACTGCGGCTGGACGCAGACGGCGGAGTTGACCCAGTGCATCGACAACGCCCGACAACAGGGCCTGACCTGGTACTCGAGCTGCGGCGACCCCGTCTGCGGCCCCTCGCCCATGGACATCCCCGATCTCGAAAACTGCACATCGGAAACCGAAGGTAGCGCCTGCACCCAGGAGGGGGCGAGCTGCGATCCGGTCGCCGGCTGCGGCGTGCGCCTTGTCTGCGCCGCCAGCGACCCGAAAACCGGGCCCGGCGGCTGCCCCATCTCGCGTGCCCGCTTCAAGCGCGACATCCACTACCTCGGGGTGTCGGAGCGTCAGGCCTACGCCGATGAGTTAATGTCCCTGCCGCTGGCGACCTACAGTTATCGAGCCGATGCCGACGGTCGGCCACAGCTCGGCTTCATCATCGAGGACGTCGAACCGAGCATGAGCGTCGACAGCTCGCGCGATCAGGTCAACCTCTACGGCTACACCACGATGGCCGTCGCCGCACTCCAAGTTCAGGCCGAGCAAATCGAAGCGCTCAGCCGCGAGTTGCTGTTGCTCAGGAGCTACCTCGGCGAACTCGAAGGCCGGGGGTCACAGTCCCTGAGGGACTGTCCGCCGCAGCGGTAGCCCGGCAGCCATGACGCGCGGGGATCGCGCGAGGGTCCCGGCGGCCGGCGAAACGACACCAGCGAGCTGCAGCGGATTCCCGGCGCAACGCCCTCGAGCGGCTGCTGGACCTCGCGCAGAGGATGCCGCGACGCACCGCCGGCTTCCACTCATCGAGGCCGGTTGCTACACATGCGGCATGCAGCGACTCCTATGCAGCCTCGTACTACTCGCCTCCGCCTGTGCAGCTCGAGGGGGCCGCGCTGGTGCCGCTCCCGAAGCCGGCTTCGTGGGCCAAGTCGCGGGCAGCGAGGCCTTCATCGCCATCGTGACTGGCGAGACCGAGGCCGCAGCCTATGTGTGCAACGGCGAAGAGCAGATCTTCGAGTGGTTCGAAGGCGCCCTCGATGCCCCCGGCGCGATTCAGCTGTCCAATGCCGCGGGCGGCGAGCTGAGCGCGACGCGCCTCGGCGATGGCTTTGAAGGTGAGGTGACGCTTTCGGCCGGCACGCGGCACAGCTTCACCTCCGAGGTGGCCGACAGCGCCGCGGGCCTCTTCCGCGTCCTGGGCGCTGAGGCCGAGGCCGACGGCATCAAGGCCGGCTGGATCGTCGACAACGACGGCGACGAACGCGGCGCCCTGCTGCGCAGCGGCAGCTTCGAGCCGGCGCCTGCATTGCCCAGCGAGGGCCTGCGTCTGAACGGCGTGACCTATTCGGTATTCAAGATCGCACTCGGGCCCAGGACGCCATCGCCTCCGGCAGGCCCGATTCCAATTCCCTATCCGAACACCGGCACCACCGCGACCCGATGAGATTCACGCCCCGGCTGTCGCAAAAGTGGCGTGCCCCGGCCCAGCCAGGAGCGAACCGAGGGCACGTCTTCCCGATCACGGGCAGTCCCACCGACGGTCCGGCACGTCGGTTCCGTCCCTGTAGTCGCTCGGCAACCGAAGACTCACCATGACATCGCTGTCACGGACGCTCCTCCACCCGCTGCGACTCAAATGTCGGGCCGAGACGAAGCTTTAGGGTCCGCGCCGCCGGCGCAGGGCCAGCGCGCACGCACAAAGCATCAAAGCGAGCGCCGCGCGCCCCATGCCCGCGCGGCCCGCGCCCGGCGCTGCGACTGCGCAAAAGCCCCGGTCGTCATCGCTGACTGGGTCCGTACCGTCCGAGTCAGGACGCTCGGGGGCTTCGCATGGACCGGCGAGCACGATGCCGCCAAAGTCCTGGCACTGGATGCGGAAGCCGAGTTCGCAGTTGTCGTGGCTGCAGTCGTGGTAGAGGTGGGTCTTGACGTCGTCGCGCTGCATCTCGCAGCACAGGCGTACATCGCTGCGTGGACAGGGCGCCTGCGCGAGTTCACCACGTTCGCAGCCGAGGCGCTCGCAGACGCGGCTGTCGAAGCTCTCGGTGCATACGTGGATGCGGTCCTCGTCCCTGCCGATGAGGGTCTCGCAGCTGCACTCGGCGTACTCACTGCCGGCATCCAGGCCGCCGTCGGCACTACCGCCGTCCCCTGCATCCACCCCTGCATCCACCCCACCGTCGGTGAAGGTCGTCATTGACTGGGATCCGCAAGTGCCCGCGCCCGCGTCGTCACAGCCGAGACCGGCGTCATCGTCGGCCGGGCAGCTGCCGGCGTCCTCGTCGCACTGCTGGGCTCCGGCCGGTGCGCTGAGCGCCAAACAGAAGAGGAGCGCGCCGCTGGCGTAGCCAATACAAAGGCGTGCGCCCCGCAGCGGATTCGACTCGACCATCCTCTTGCTCATCGTCGCTCCACTTGCAGTATACTCCGGTACGCGACGTGATGAACGCAAGGGAGCAGCGATCCTACCGGAGTCGGTTCCCGGCGTTGGCATCGGGCCGCTGGGGCGCATGCGCGATCCTGGTCTTGATCATGCTGACGGTCAAACCGGCCCACGCCCAACGCACCTGGGCCCTCGATCCCTTCGTCTCCCAGGGCGTCGATCCCGGCACCGTACAGACCTTTCGACAGCTGCTCGGCGATGAACTCAGCGCCCAGGACGGCGGCCGCGTGATTCAGCTGCAGGCCCCATGCGCAGACCTCTCCTGCGCCGCGGCTGCCGGCGCCCAGGCCGGCGCCGACGTGGCCGTGCACGGCACCCTGGGGCGCCTGGGCGCCAAGATCGTGGTCTCGGTCAGCGCTGCCGACATCGCAGGGGGCAGCTGGAATGGACAGCCGCGCGCTTCGGAGCGCATGAGCGTCGATCGCGTCGAGGACTTGGATGCGGTCGCCTCGCGCATGGCCACCGCCCTGATCGGGCGTCAACCCGTGGAGACCACGGCGGAACTCGGCAACATCACGCACAGTGAAGCCAAGGAACCCTTGCGCCGCAGGACGCGGGTCGGCTTTCTGATGAATCTGCAAGCCATCGCCCCCATGGCGGGCTACGCCGGCGAGCAACTCGGCGGCGGTCTCGAGTTCGGCATTTGGATCGAAACCCTGCACATGGCCATCGAACCGCGCATCGGCTACCGGGGCGACCTGGTGCGCGGCCCCGACAAGTACAAGCACGTGCCGTTGGAGCTCGGACTCTACTACTTGCCACTTCTGGGCGACTTCTCCCCGCTCGTCGGCGGCGGCGTCGGCCTGCACTACCTGCACGAGGAGCTGACCGAGCGCCAGAGTGTCGGCGAGGTGCTGGTGTCGACCTCATCGGTCACCGTCGAAGACAGCATCTATGGCTATTCGGTTTACGCTCGAGCCGGCCTGATGGTGATGCGAACCTACACGGCGAGCCTGCTTTTCAGTGTGGACTACGCATTGACCGTCGCCGACTTCAAACGCCGCGATAACGAGCATGGCCTGCGCTTCAACGTCGGCCTGGTGCTCGGGGGTAGCTCGCGATGAAGCGTTGGCATCGACCGGCACGGCACTGCGCGCTCGCCACCCTCTTGGCGCTGGTAGCGTTCGCGGGCTGCGAGAAGGACGAAGAAGATCCGCTCGAGAACTGCGACCTAGCCCACACGGGACGCGCGCTGGAGGGCCGCTGGCTGCTCACGGCCCACGGGCAGCGCAAGCTCTGCAGCGACGAGAGCTTCAACGGTCGCCTGAAGATCGAGACGCCCGACCCGCTCGAGGTCCGCGTCGTACGCAGCGAGCGCGACGCCAACGTCTTTGGCCGCAACCCCGAAACCGTCGCCGACAGCTTCGTCGACCGCATCGAGCGCGCAGACTTCGTCCTGGAACTCGACGAGGACAACCCCGCACGCATCGACCTGGAGGGCTACGCCGGCGGCTCCTGCGTGGTCTTCAACCTCACCGAGGAACTGCAGAACGGCGACCTGCTCGACTACCGCTTCGAGGGCTTCATCGCGTCTGAGTCCAGCGCCGAGGGCAACTTCCGCGGCGACGGGCCCGGCGACTGCAGCGTGCACGGCAAATTCGAACTGGTGGTCAAGTAGCTGCGCGCGAAGCACGACGCCTGAGCCGCGCGAGCGCGAGCAGCGCGGGAGACCGCGGACCCCGGAGCCACCTCCGGGGAGCGAGCGCGTGGGCGAGAAACCCAACATTGATGTCGAGGCCCGCGAAATTCCTGTGGTTCAGGGCGGCTGGTGACCCGCTTCGAGGATTCAGCTATATTGCGGCAGCCCGCCGTGGGTCGGCCCCTCGGGCTACCCACGGCCGGCAACACCACCGGAAGGAGGGTGCCCGTGCGAAAGCTCCAAGTCGCTTCGATTCTTTTCATCGCCTCGACCATGGCCGCCATCACCACATCGGCCCACGCACAAGCGCCAGGCCTTATCCCGGTGCAAGGATTCTTGTCGACCTCGGACGGCAGTGCGGTCGACGGAGCGCATCGCCTGACCTTCGCCCTCTTCGATTCCGAGAGCGGGGGCACGCAACTCTTCACCGACGACTACACGTCGATCGATTTGGATGCCGGTCACTTCGTGGTCTACCTGGGTGCGCAGGACGGCAAGCCCCTGGACCTCTCGACGTTCGACGGCGGCGGCGACCTATGGCTGGAGGTCGTCATCGACGGGACGGAAGTAATTTCACCTCGTATGCGGCTGGGCACCGTCCCTTTCTCAGCCTACGCCCAGTACTGTGGTGACGCAGCAACCCTGGGAGGCGCAAGCATCGATGATTTTGGCGGCCTCAATGGCGTGGCGGCGCTGAACTGCGCCGACGGCGAGACGCTGCGCTGGAGCGCCAGCGATTCGGCTTGGCGCTGCGAGCCCGCGGTGTTGATCACCCGAACAAGCGGTAAGCTACCAGACATCCGTGTTGCGGCCACCATGGAGGCTACCAACTATCTGGCTGTAGCTGCCCAAACGTGGGTGCAAGTGACGGGTCGGGAACTCGATTTCACGAAGCGATACGCCGACAGCCTGTTGAAGATCACCTATCAGGACACCCTCGGGACTATGGGGCGCTCCTATGATGGATGCACCTGGCGCATCTTGGTCGACGGCAGCCAAGTCGCTCTCTTCAGCGCTGGCGACGGCGAACGCCTGAGCGGCGCAGGACACTGGAAGATGGCAAACGGGGCCCATCAGACCTGGGTCGAAGCGCTGGCCGCTGGAGCGCACAAGGTTACCGTCGAAGCCCGCGGCAACCGGGGCGCGTGGAACAGTGATTACACCGTCGGCACGAAAGAGTGCCTGATGGGATGGAATACCTCGGGAAATTTCCTGAGCGTGGAAGAGTATCCCTGAGCCGTCGGTTTCGCATCTTCGCAGACCTGCGGGTCTGACTGCCCGCAGCGAGCTTCGCCGCGGAACGACAGATGTTCTGGTGCTGGCGGCCGTCCGGTGGCAGGCTCCCGCGCATGGCGTTGCGTTCATCTCTTTGGGTGACCCTGGCCGGCCTGGTCGCAGCCGCGCCGGTCGCCGCCGAGGATCGCCCCGCGGCGCGATCTCCCGGCATGGAGGATGGTCGCGGCGTCGCCGTGGGTGCCGCGCTCGAGGTCGTGGGGCTGGACGAGGACTCCCAGGAGATCTTTGACGAAGACGCCTATTCGCTCGGCATCGGCGGCTGGCTGCGCTACGACGTTTGGCGCCCCGGTGATCGCTGGGCGCTAGGGCTGCTGGCCGGCGCCCTGTATCACTCCCAGGGCGAGGGCGCACAGCCGCCGAGCGCGAGTGAGGTGGCTGCGCGTGCGCTGGGCGAAGCCGATGCCGAGGACGACGCGGGGCCACCGGCGATCACAGCCGAGCGCTCCGCCCATGGCGTCTACGCGGGTCTCGAGCTGCGACACGGCTTGCTGCCCTGGCTGATTCCCTTCGTGCGGGTTAGCGGCGGCGTGACACGGGCCGTGCTCAAACTCACCGACCCGAGCCAGTGCGCCAAGTACCAGCCCCTGATGGTCCCCGGCGTCGAGCTGCCGCCGGGGCCGGACGGAGAGCCGCTCGAGATCTGCAGCGCCTACCGCATCCGGAGCTACAGCAGCAGCCCCCCTTTTCTGCAAACAACTCTGGGTTTGACGCTGCGACCCGCACCCGACTCCGACGCCTCGCGCATCATCGCCGGCCCCGTCGCGCTCTCGGTCGAAGGCGGCTACGTGCTCAGCAGCGAGATGCGCTTTTCAGTCGACGGCCTGGGCGACGAAGCTCTGGCCGAACGGCTCTCGAAGCTCAATCCCTCGGCGTGGCTGATGCGGGTCTCGCTGCACGTCTGGTTTTGAAGGCCACCAACTGTTCAGCGCTCTCAGCGCAAGAGCAGCACCGCACAGGGTGCCAGCAGCGCCACCTGATGGCTGACGGTGCCCAGACCGCCGGCCGGGTGCTCGCGGTCGATGCGGTGGGTGCCCATCACAATCAGATCGCAGCCGCCCGACTCGGCCGCGGCCACGATCTCCCGCGCGCGCTTGCCGCGCACGATGGAGACATCGACTTGCAGGCCCGCGTCGGCCAGCGGCGCTGCCCAGGCCCCGAGCTTGGCCTCGGCCTTGCGGCAGAGTTCGTCGTAGAAGCCTTCGAGTTCGTCGGCGCCATCAGCGCTGGCCGCATCCTCGAGGGTCTCGACCACGTGGATCAGGGATAGCACCGCGCTGTGATCGCGGGTCAGCTCGGCCGCGGCATCGACGACGCGCTGCTCGGAGTCGGACACCGCCAGCGGCAGGAGAATGTGCTTGAACATGCCTTCGTGCCTCGAAATAGACGCGCCGCGGGCTCATGCAAGCGCCGAGGCGATCTTTTCCGCCAGCACCTTGCCGCTGGCCTCGTCGAGCTTCCTGGGCCGCCAGTGGAGGCCGAACTGGCTGTCTTCGGTCTTGGGGATGATGTGGAAGTGCACGTGGAAGACCGCCTGGTGGGCGCCGGGACCGTTGTTCTGCACCAGATTGAACTCCGTGGCCCCGGTGGCCGCGAGCACGGCGCGACAGATCCTGGGAAGCGCGCGGCCGACGGCGGCGGCGCTTTCGTCGGAGAGCTGGTCGAGGGTGGCCACCTCCTCCTTGGGGATCACCAGGGTGTGGCCCTGGCTCTGGGGATAGATGTCGAGAAACGCCAGCACCTGCGGGTCCTCGTAGACCCGGTGGCAGGGGACCTCGCCGCGAATGATCTTGGAGAATAGGGTTTCGGCCATGGCGGGCCGAATCTAACTCAAAATCCCCGTCAGTGCCGAGCAGCCGTTTCAGGGCTCGATCGACTTGATCTCAGCGACCGCGTGGTCGAGGTAGATCGGGTCGTCCCAGCGGTCGGCGTGCTGGCCGGCGCCCAGGTAGTAGGAGTGGGCGAAGCCGGGATTGCAGCCGGGCCAGGTCCAGGCGCGCACGGGCCCCAGGTTGGTCGGCCCCTCGCGCGGGCCGCAGCCGTGCATCGTCGCGTAGGGCTCGACGTTGGCCGCCATCACGCGCATCTCTTTTTGATCGTCGGAGAGAGGCGAGCCGCCGCCGAGCTCCAGCTCCTGCTGGGCCACGATGCAGGCCAGCTTGTCCGAGCAGCGCGGACAGCCGGGGCCCACCACCATGCGCACGCCATTGAGGCGCCCGTCGAGCATGGGATCGCAGGCGAAGGTACTGAGATAGAAGGCGCCCCAGGAACCGCCGCTGGCCCACATGGTTCGGATGTCGAATTGGTCGCCAAAGGTGGCGTAGACCCAGTCGATGACTTCGTAGAGATGCGGCAGATCCTGGCCGCCGTCGCCGTTGCCCCATTGGGTGCCGATGGCCTGGGGCGTGACGACGATGAAGTTGTCGCTGTCCACCTTGGTGTGCACCGGGAAGTTGGTCATGGTGAAGGGGATCTTCTGCCCCTCCTGCAGCGTGCCGTGGATGAAGAGGAAGAAGGTGACCTGGGCGCCCCGGTGGGCACAGGGATAGGCCACGAAAACATCCCGTCCCCCGATCTGAACCATGTTCTCGGCCGGAACACCGAGGAAGGAGAGGTTGGGAGCGCCGCAGGGCACGCCCGGGACCTCCACCATCGGCGCCGCCGGGTCGCCATCGACCGGGCCGCTGCCGCCACCGCCGCTGTCCTGCACGGGTTCGGTCCCGGTGTCGGCGCTGGCGCCGGCCGCGCCCGAGGCTTCAGCACCAGCGCTGGCGCCCGCCGCGCCCTCCGCAGCTTCGGCCCCTGCACCGGCCGTGCCCGCCGGCTGCGCCGCGGCAGGCTGCGAAAGCGGGTCGCCCGCCATCGAGGTCGGCGTCGCCGGCGCTGCCGAACCCGAGCCCGGTGCCGCAGGATCGAGTACCGGCTGGGGCAACCCTGTCGCATCATCCCCGCCGCCGCCATCCGAACAGGCCGACAGCAGCCAAATCGCCAGACCCAAGCCCAAACCCAGGCGCTTCACCACCACCTTACCCGTCACCATCATGTCTCCACCTCGCTCGCAACAGAGCTGACCACAAGGTAGGCACGGAGACGGGACTCAATCCTTTCACGTTCCTATCTAAATTCGAGGGCGGGCTCTGCCTGAGCCGCACGGCGCGTAAAGAGCGCGCTTCAACACTGCGCCAATCTTGGGGGGAGTATTCAAGCTTGGGGATGCTTCTAAACACCGAGCCAAGCTGCTATCCCGGCCACGGAAAAGGTGATCTACAGCTTCGACGACTTCGAGCTCGATGCCGAACGCCTCGAGTTGCGACGGTCGGGCCGCGTGCTCAAGGCCGAGCGCACCGTTCTGCTCACACTGGCCCGACTGCTGCAAGAGGCCGGTCGGCTGGTCACCAAGGACGAGCTGGTCGATGCCGTCTGGGAAGGCCGCGCCGTGGCCGACACCGTGATCACGGTGGCCACCGCGCGACTTCGCAAGCTGCTGGGGCAGCGCCGCGGCGAGCTGGAATTCATCGAAAACGTCTACGGGCGCGGCTATCGCTTCGTGCGCACGGTGGTGGTGAGCGAAGCGCCCGCGCGCGACGCGCCCGCCGCGCTCGAGGCGAGTTCACTGGTAGTTCCCTTCGTCGGACGCGCCCGCGTGCTGCACCGTCTGCGCCAGGCCTTTACCCGTGCGCGCGGCGGGCGCGGCCAGCTGTGCGCGCTCATCGGCGAGCCCGGTATCGGTAAGACCGAGGTGCTGGAAGCCTTCGAGCGCGAGCGCCAGAGCTCCGAGGTGCGCTTCTGCTGGGGCTTCTGCCACGAGCTGGACGACACTCCACCGCTGCGGCCGTGGCAGCCGGCCGTGCGCGCGGCGCTCGAAGTCGTCGACGCGGCCGAACTCGAAGCGGCCCTGGGTCCGCTGGCCGCCGATCTGCGAAACTTCGCCCAGGCCGGCGCGCCGGGACCGGGCGCGGGCCTCGACGACAGCCTGCCCGGGAGCTCGCGCCATCGCCTCTTCGAGGCCATCGCGCGTGCCATCACCATGGCCGCCGAACGCACACCGCTGGTGATCGTGCTCGACGACTTGCACCGGGCCGACCTGGCCTCGGTCGAGCTGCTGGCGCAGGTCGTCGACGCGCTCTCGCGCACCCGCCTGCTCCTGCTGGTAACCGCGCGCTCCCATGCCGGCCAGGCCCTCGAGCCCCACCTCTCCTATGCCCTGGGCCATCGCAACTGCGAGCGCTTCGTGCTCGAGCCGCTAACGCCCGACGACGTCGCCCAATACGTCGGTGCACTGCTCACCGATCCGGACGGCTCCCTCGGCCGCGCCGTCTCCGACAAGAGTGAAGGCAATGCCTTCTTCATGGTCGAACTCACGCGTGCGCTTTGCGACATGCCCACGCCCCGGGCCGACGCCCTGGCCGTGCCCGAGGCGGCGCTCGAGCTGGTGCGCCAACGCATCGCGCGCCTGGATGCCGCAAGCCGGCGCGTGCTGTCGGCCGCCGCCATCATCGGCCGCAGCTTCGAGATCAGCGTGCTTCAGACCGCCACCGGCAGCGACACCGCTCTGCTGATGGCCAATCTCGACGAAGCGCTGGGTGCCGAGGTGCTCGAAGCGGCGGCCGATTCGGTGACGCGCTTCGCCTTCCGCCACGACCTCTTGCGCCTGTCGCTCTACGAAGCGCTCGCGCCCGCCGAACGCCGCCGCGGCCACCTGCGAACCGCCCAGGCCCTCGAAGAGCGTCAGCAGGCCGGCGAAGCGGTGACTGCCAGTGAACTCGCCTTCCACTACTACCACGCGCTCCCCGAAGGCGATCCGCGCAAGACCGTCACCTACAGCCGCGCTGCAGCAGCCACCTGCTCCATGGTCTTCGCCAACACCGAAGTCGTGCGCCACCTGCGGAGCGCCCTCGAGGCGCTCGACCTGATGCCCCATCCCAGCGTGCGCTTGCGCATGGCGCTATTGCAGCTGATGTCCATGCACACCCGCACCACCGATCCCGCCGAGTTCCGGCGGCTTACCCAGGAGATTCAACGGCTGGCGCGCGAGACCGGCGATGCGCCCAATCTGATCGTGGCCGGCGGCATGCTCAACCCCGCCCCCGGTCTCTTGCCCGAACCGGGCGCCGCCGAGACCTACGCCCAGGCCCTGTCGCTGCTCGACCCGCGCGAAAAGGCCATGCGTGCCATCGCGCTCGCGGGCCTCGCCCGCGCAGCCCCCAACTGCTGGCACCGACGTCGCGTGGCGGCCTACCTGGACGAAGCCGTACAGATCGCCTCCGAGCTAACTTCGGCCAACGTCGTTCATGCCGTCTGCATCAGCCATCTCTATCTTCGCGGCGGTCCCGGCCACGAAAGCGAAGTCAGGCCGGCCCGCGCGCGCCTCGAGGAGCTGGCTCGCACCCACAATCGCAACCTGCCCGTGATGCCCGCGGAGCTGCACTACGCGCGTGCGATCACGGCGCTGCAAGCGGGCGACCGCCAGGGCTGCACCGAAGCACTCGAAGCGGCCCGCGCGCGCTACGCGAAGATCGACCAGCGCGAGGGCCTGTGGCACAGCGAGCGTGGGGCTCTACTGCTCTCGCTGCAAACCGATCCCGACCGCGCGCGCGTGGCTTCGCTGCTCGACCTGCACGAACGGGCCGAGCGCCAATCGCTGTCGCGGACCGCCGCCTTTCGCGGTTTCGACCGCGCCGTAGTGCTGGCCGACCTCGGTCACGCACCCGTGCTCGACGAAGAGTTGCGGAAGGCCCTGGCCCCCAAGCCCGACGAGCCTCCCAGCATCTGGGCGCTCGAAGTGCGCGCGCTCGCAACCGCCGGTTGGCTCGACGCTTCGCACGCGGCGTTGCGCAGGGTGGCCCCCGAGGAACTCGGTGACTTGCCCCACGATCGCGACTACCTGGGCACGCTCGGCCATCTGGCACGCGCGGCGGTATTACTCGGCGCCGAGGACTACTGCCGCGCCCTGCTCGACCTGCTCGCGCCCCACACCGACCGCATCGCCGGCGCCGTTTCCTTCTGGCCGGAGGGTCCCGTGGCGTCGCTCGTGGGGATGCTCGAAGCCGAATTCGGCCACCCCGAGCGGGCCCTCGCGCATTTCGATCGCGGCATCGAGTTGGCTGAGCGTTGTAGCCTGCGGCTTCGGGCCGACGAGGCGCGGGGTTGGCGCGCGACAGCCACGGCCTCTCACCGCGGCTGAACCACGGCGGCCCGTTCGGAGCGTTGAGCCGAGCCCGCTGCGATCTCTTTTGCCTGCGCAGTAACACTTCCAGCGCCCCGCGGTGATGAACCTCTCACTTGCAAGGAGAGAGTCATGCCCGGCGCAACCGAAGAGTCCTTTGACGTGATCGAAGCCTTTGTCCGGCTGGCGGGGCTCGGGGCCGAGTGGGTGCTGTGGCTCCTGCTGGCGCTCGGGGTCATGCTCGGGGCGCTGGTGATCGAACGCCTGCGCCTGCTCGCGCGCACCCGCGTAGATACGGCAGCCCTGGGCCGTGTGCTGGTCGAACACCTCGAAGGCGGTCGCCTGAGCGAGGCCCGCGCGCTCGTTGACAGCGGCTTTGCCATGGAGCAGCGCGTCATTGCCGATGGGCTTTCGGTCTTCGAGCGCGGTCCGCGCGCCGTCGAGCACGTGATGCGCAGCGCCACCGAGCGCGAGCGCCAGCGCTTCGAGCGCTCCCTCGGCTTCATGGGCACCCTGGGCAGCAATGCGCCCTTCATCGGGCTGCTCGGCACCGTCATCGGCATCATCGTGGCCTTCCAGCAGCTGGCCGAACACCCGAGCGGCGGCATGGATGTGGTCGGCCCCGGCATCGCTGAGGCGCTGGTCGCCACGGCCGTGGGCCTGCTCATCGCGATTCCGGCAGTCATCGCCTTCAACACCCTGCGCAGCGCCGTCGACGACCGACTAAGTAACACGGAGTTGCTCGGTCGCATCGTGCTCTCCCATGCCCAGGCACCTGTCACGGCTGACGCGGAGCGAGGTTGAGATGGCTGTCGATTCACAACGACGGGGCGCCCCCATCACGGCCATCAACGTCACGCCGCTGGTCGATGTCGTGCTCGTGCTCCTGGTCATCTTCATGGCCACCGCCGATCGCATGCAACCGCCGGCCATCGACGTCGACCTGCCGGAAGCCAGTCAGGCATCCGAGGCGCCGAGCACGCCCGTGGCGCTGGTGCTGTCGACCGACGGCAAGCTGCGCCTCAACGGCGAAGTCACTTCCGCGGATACGGTCGAAGCCTATTGCCGGCGCCGCGTTTCCGAGGATCGCGACACCCGCGCCCTCATCGCGGCCGACGGCGCAGTGCGTCATCGCGAAGTGGTGGCCCTGGTCGACCTCGTCAAACGCGCCGGCATCGCCCACTTCGCCATCCAGGTCGAGCTGCCGGAGCGATGACGTGCGCAACTTCGACCATGACCCGGAGCGGGCCGGACGCAGGCTTCGTTTGCTGTTCAATGCCACCGTGCTGAGCGCACTCGGCGTCGCCGGGCTGCTGGCGACGGCGTCGATCGCCCCAGCCCATGGGCACCGGAGCCCCAGCAGGGCAATGCTCGCGGTCGCGCTCTCGGATCCCGAGCCCGAGCCCGAAGCCCCTGTTGCTCCTCCCGAAGCTCCCGAGCCCGAGCCACCACCAGCGGCGCCCACGCCCATCGCGCGGCGGGAGAAAGCTCGACCGATCGCGGCCGAGCCTACGACGACCGCGGACGCCACGCCGGTTGCAGTCGCGGCCCCCAGCGCGCCACCTGCATCCGCTGCTCCCATGCGGCTCGGGCTGTCGCTGTCCTCGATGGCGCCAGGTTCCGGTGGCCCGGCCTTCGCCGTCGGCTCACCGAGTGGCCAAGTCGCGGCCAGCCCCACCGGCGGCGCCAAGGCCCCGCCAAACAACGCACCACCGCCCGCGCCGCGGCCCGCGCGCACCGCACCGACCCTGCTGCAGGCCGCGGCCCCCGAGTACCCGGCGCAGGCCCGGGCCGAGGGCATCGAGGGCGTGGTGGTGCTGGCCCTGACCATCGGCCCCGACGGCGCCGTCGAAGAGGCCCGCGTGCTGCGGGGCCTTGGCCACGGCCTCGACGAGGCAGCGCTGACCGCGAGCAGAAACACCCGCTGGACCCCGGCAACCGAAGGCGGTCGCCCGATTCGCGTCAGGAGGCGCTTCGATGTTCTCTTTCAACTCGACAGTTAGGGCGGCCATCGTCCTGGGCTGGGTGTCGTCGAGCGCATGGCTCTGCACGTCCACGCCCATCGCACGCGCCCAGACACCCCGCACCGAGGACGCGGGCCCAGACGCGGACGCAGCGGATCCCACCCCCGGCACGCTCACCCGACCACCGACGGTGCTCGAAGCGCGGCCACCGGCTCTGCCGTCCGACCTGCCACCTCTGTCCGAGGCCGCCGAGGTCGTGCTCGAGCTCACCATCGACGCCGAAGGTCGACCCGACAACGTGCAGGTGGTGCGCGGCATCGACCCGATCCGCGATGCCGCCGCCACCCGCGCCCTGTCGGCATTCCTGTTTACGCCGGCCGAAATCGACGGCGCCCCGGCTGCGGTGGTCATCGAATACCGCTTCGCTTTCGAGCCTGCAAAGCCGCCCGCGCCCGAGGTCGCGCCGCCGCCCGCCGCCGCCGCTCCGGCTCCCACCGGAGTGCTCGAGGGTCGAGTGCTGGAGCGGGGCACGCGCCGGCCGCTGATCGGCGCACGGGTGACGCTCCCGGAACTCGGCCTCGACGCCTTCACCGACGCCCAGGGCCGCTTCCGCTTTGAGTCCGTTCCGGTCGGCACCCACGGGATCCACATCGAAGATCCCGACCACCAGGAGCTGCGGGAGAAGGAAGCGGTCGGTGCCGGCACGCGCACCGAAGTCACCTTCTACGTGCAAGCCCTGGGCGCAGCTCGCGCCGACCTGGTCGCCACGGGCAAGCGCATCCACAAGGAGGTCAGCCACCACCGCATCGACGCCGAGCTGATCGCGACCGCCCCCGGAACCCAGGGCGACGCCATCAAGGTGATCCAAAACCTGCCCGGCGCCGCGCGCGCCCCCTTCGGTACCGGCGCCATCGTGCTACGCGGCGGCTACAGCAGCGAGACCTTCGTCGACGGCCACTTCGTGCCCAATGTCTTCCACTTCGGCGGGCTGCGCTCGACCGTGGGCAATGGCCTCTTGCAAGAGGTCACCCTGATCCCCGGCAACTACGGCGCTCGCTACGGCAACGCCAACGCCGGCATCGTCGACGTCGCGCTGCGCGCCCCCGCCCACGACGGCGCCCACGGCTTCGCCCAGGTGGACCTCTTCGACACAAGCCTCTTTCTCGAGGGTCCCGTCTCCGAGCATACGTCAGTCGCGCTCGGTGGACGGCGCTCCTACATCGACGCCCTCTTGCCCGCCTTTCTCTCGTCGGAAGACCTGGAGACGTTTTCGGTGGCGCCCGTCTACTACGACTACCAAGCCATGCTCGACTACGACCATGGCCAGGACAGCCTACGCGCCCAGCTTGTCGGAGGCTCCGACCGCATGGTGCTGCTACAGGAAAACCCCGAGACAAACGATCCGGCCGTGCGCGGCGCCTTCGACATCCACGAGCAGTGGCTCTCCACCCAAGTTCACTACAAGCACCGCTTCGGCGCCGACACCGACAATGCGCTAAGCCTCGGCTATCTGATCGGCGACTCCGAAAGAAGCCTCGGCGAACAGCTGAAGCTGCAGTTCAGCTACCACATCATCACGCTGCGCAACGACTTCCGCCATCGCCTGAGCCCCAATTTACAGCTGCGCGCCGGACCGGATCTGCGTCTGGGCTACCTGCACTTCGACGTGGTCGCGCCTCAACCCGCGAAGGAGGGCGACCCGGCACTACCGCTGTCGGCCCAGCCCATCCGTCAGGCCGAGGGCACCATGCTGATCCCGCAGCCGGCGCTGTGGGCCGAGTTCGACTGGCAGCTGGGGAGGCTCCTGCTGGTGCCGGGATTGCGTATCGAGCACTTCAGCCGCACCGGCCGCTTCGGCGGCGACACCCTCGCCCATCCGCGCCTGAGCTCGCGCCTGGAGCTGGGCTGGGATGCCGCCCTGAAGGCCGCCGTCGGCAGCTACAGCCGCGCCACCGAGATCGACGAGCGCCACCAAGCGTTTGGAAACCGAGAGTTATCCCCCAGCCAGAGCATCCACTACAGCGTCGGCGCCGAAAAGCGGCTACTCGATGGCGTCTTGCTCGACGCCACCGGTTTCTACAGGCAGCTCTTCGACCAGATCGTGGCCGTCGACGACCCCAGCATGCGCTACGACAACGTCGGTCGCGGTCGTGCCTACGGACTGGAGCTTTTGGCCAAGTACGACGGCGCGCGCCTGCGCGCCCAGGCGGCTTATACCTTGATGCGCAGCGAGCGCTCGGCCGGCCCAGCCGAGCCCTACCGGCTCTTCGAGCTCGACCAGACCCACAACCTGAACCTCCTGGCCCAGTACCGGCTACTACAGACCTGGGAGCTGGGTGCCCGCTTCCGCTACGTGACGGGCAACCCGGAGACCCCCTACGAGGGCGCCATCTACGACAGCGACGCCGACGCCTTCGTGCCGGTGCCGGGCGCGCTATTTTCGCGCCGACAGGCAAGCTTTCACCAGCTCGATCTGCGCATCGACAAGCACTTCATCTTCGACACCTGGCGCCTGACCGCCTACCTCGACATTCAAAACGCCTACAACCGCAAAAATCCGGAAGCCACCCAGTACAATTACGACTACACCGACAAGAGCACGCTTGCGGGTTTGCCGCTGATCCCATCCATCGGCGTGAAAGGAGCCTTCTGATGCGCATGCAAGAGACACTCGCCGCGGCGCTCGCCATGCTGACCTGGGCCTGCGAAGATCCGGGCTTCGAAAGCCGCGTAACCCTCAGTGGCTACCGCGTCATCGGCATCGAAGCCGACCCGCCCGAAGCCGCACCCGACGACATCGTGACCCTTCGCGTGCACGACTACCAGGACAACGGCGAGGCCGTGGACTACCGCTTCAGCCTGTGCCTTGTCGATCCGGGGCCCGATGCGCGCTATCGATGCCCCGACGCGGCGCTGCAGCTCGAGGTCGGCGACGGCCCCGAGGTCACGCTCGACCTGGGCCCCGGCGCACTCGACCTCCAAACGCGGTTGCGCGAAGCGGGCGACGCCGCCAGCAACACCGACGGCAGCGCGCCTTCGGTGGAAGCCGGCTTCGACATGCTGCTGAGCCTGGACAGCGGACAGGACTGCGACGGCTGCCGGCGCGTGCAGAGCGTCAAACGCCTGCGCATACGCGACGCCGACCTGAGCGAGCGCAATCACAATCCCGTGGTGCTCACATTCGAAGCGCCGGCGGAGACCGCGCCGGGCGTGGACCTGCCGCTGTCGGTCGAGGTCGAGCCACCGGAGGCATTCCAGGACGAGCAGGGCGAAACCCACACCGAGCAATACCTCTTTACCTGGTACAGCAGCCTCGGCGAGGCCGCTCCGGCGCTGACCTACGCAGACGAGCAGCGGACCGAGCTGCCGATCCCCGACGACGCCGAGCCCGGCAGCCCCATCACCGTCGCGGTCGCTGTCCGCGATGGCCGCGGTGGCCTGACCGTCGCCCGGCGCCAGGTGATGATCCGGTGACTTGTTCTTTCTTTGCCCGGCCGGTGACACTTTCGGCCCGCGCCGGTGATGGATCCCCGCAAGCCCTTCACGGGACGTTTTTTCTCCGGGATTCCGACAGGTACCAGCTCTTGGCCATCGACATCCCAGCCACCTACGACCGCTACGGCGCCATGGTTCTGCGCCGCTGTCGGCGCCTGCTCGGCGACGACACGCTGGCCCAGGACGCAGCACAGGAGGTCTTTGTGCAGCTGGTCACCCACAACGACAAACTCGAGGATCGGGGCTTGAGCAGCCTGCTGTTCCGGATGGCAACGGGTGTGAGCCTCAACCGCCTGCGCAGCCGGCGCCGCCACCCCGAGCACCCCGGCGACGCGCTGCTGGCCGACATCGCAGCCGCCGAGGACCCGGAAGAGCTGAGCGCCGCGCGGCGGCTGCTGGCGCGGCTCTTCGATGACGAGCAGCCTTCGACGCGCGTAATGGCCACGATGCACTGGGTCGACGGCATGACCCACGCCGAGGTCGCCGAAGCCTTCGGCATGAGCGTCTCGGGCGTGCGCAAACGCCTGCGTGAGCTGCAGGCCCGGGTTCAGAGCCTGCCGGAGGTGAGCCATGCCTGAGCACCGCCAAGCGCCACCTCCACTGCTGCTCGAGCAGCTGCACCTGGGCGAGCTGCCGGCCGAGCAGGAGCGGCTACTGTTGCAGCGCTACGGACGCGAGGCGATCGACGCTGCCCTGCATGAACTTTCGGAGAGCAACACCATGCTGTCGGCGCGCTACCCGACGCAGGTGATGACCGGCGCAATCGAGGCCCGCCTCGCACAGCGGCGCGCCACCGGGAGGCGGGGCCGTCTGCGGCTTCTGTGGGCGCTCGGCCCGGCCCTGATGGCGGCGGCGGTCTTGCTGATGGTTCGGCCGTCGACGCCCGATGATGGCGGCGGGGTCAGCACCGGGGTCGGCACCGATCCGAGCGATCTCGAAGCCACGCGCATCAAGGGCGAGGCGCTGGAAGTGCGGATCTTCCGTCGCCGCGAAAACCCCGCCGCCGCCGAAAATCCCTTCATCGAGGCGCTCGCCGACGGCACCCCGGTACGCGCCGGGGACGTGCTGCAGCTCGGCTACGCCAGCGACAAGCCCTACGCGACCATGTTGTCGGTGGACGGTCGCGGCACCGTCACGCTGCATTTTCCAACCGCTCCCGAGCGCGATGCCAAGCTCCCCAAGCACAGCGGCCTGCTTCCCTTCGCCTATGAACTCGACGACTCGCCGCACTTTGAACGTTTCTACCTCTTCGCCCACAACCGCCCTTTCCCGGTCCAGCGCGTTCAGGATGCGCTGCAAACGCAGGTCGAGAAGGCGGGACGCGGCAAGCCGCCGGCCACGCCATCGCTACCCGGATTCGACGTCGCGACGCTCGAGCTCAGGAAGGTGAAACCATGACTCTGTGGCTACGGGCCGGGGTTGTCGTCTCCCTACTCGGCGCCTTCGCACCGCAGGCCGCCCGCGCCCAGGACGCCGAAGTCGCCCGCGGCGAGCTGCACCGCTTCGCCCTGGTCGTCGGCATCAACGACGGCGGCAAGGCGCGCGTGCCCCTGCGCTATGCGGGTCGCGACGCCCACGCCTTCGCCGACGTCATGGTGCAGCTCGGCGGCGTCGATCCGCGCGACGTACTCCACGTCGAACGCGCCGACCTATCGCAGCTGCGCGTCGGCTTCGAGGCCATGGCCGGGCGCGTGGCGCAGGCGCGAGCCCGGGGAGAACACACGGAGTTCTTGCTCTTCTACTCCGGCCACTCCGACGAACAGGGCTTGCGCGTGGGTGAAGCGCTCATGGACTACGCCGAGCTGCGCAAGCTTGTGACCTCGGTGGATGCCGATGTGCGCATCGCGGTGGTGGACTCCTGCGCTTCGGGCGCCCTCACACGCATCAAGGGTGGCACGCGCCGGCCGCCCTTCCTCTTCGACCTCTCCTCGGAGGTGCGCGGCCACGCCTTTCTGACCTCCGCATCGGGCGACGAGGCCGCCCAGGAGTCCGACCGCATCAAAGCTTCTTTCTTCACCCACTTCCTGGTCAGCGGTCTCCGCGGCGCCGCAGACTTCAACGCCGACGGGCGCGTCACGCTGAACGAAGCCTACCGCTTCGCCTTCGACGAGACCCTCGCCCGCACCGAACGCACCCAGGCCGGCGCCCAACACCCGGCCTACGACATCCAGCTGGCCGGCACCGGTGACCTGGTGATGACCGACCTGCGCGCCACCGACGCCAGCCTGGGCGTGCCGGCCGGCCTCAGCGGACGGCTCTACATTCGCGACGCAAGCGGTCACCTCGTCGCCGAGCTATCCAAGCCCCGGGGACGCGGCATCGAGCTATCGCTACCTCCCGGCGACTACAGCGTCGCCCTCGAAGGCGAGCGCGAGCGCAAGGAGGGGCGCGTCACGCTCAAGCCCGCGGCAACCTACGCGCTCTCTGCCGGCGACTTGCAAGCGGTGGCGCAGGAAAAAACCCGTACGCGCGGCGCACCGGAAGGAGCCGCGAATGCCGCCACCTCTGAAGGAGCCGCGAAGCCGGCGGCCGAAGCCGAAGACGGCCCGCCGGTCGAGCGCATTCCCTTCGCCGCCTCGCTCATCTCCCCCCTCGACAGCAACAACAGCGCGCGCAAACACGGCGCTCACATCGAAAACAACTTTCAGGTCAACTTGATCTGGGGCCGCACCGATCGCATCACCGGGGCGCAGGTTGGCCTTGCCAACCACGTCGGTGAACGCCAGCGGGGCGCGCAGATCGGCTACGGCTTCAACACCGGCTTCGGCGAGCTACGCGGCGCCCAGGTAGCCAGCGGCTTCAACCTCCATGACGGCACCTCGGAAGTCCAGGCCGTACAGGTGGCAGCCGGCGCCAACCTGCTGCGCGCCCCCGGCCACGCGCTGCAGGTGGCAGCGGGCTTCAACGGTGCCCAAGGGGGCCTCAAGGGCGTCCAGCTGGCCGCGGTCAACCTCGCCCTTGCGCCGCGCGGCCTGGCCCAGCTCGGCGCGGTAAACCTGGTCGCAGAGGGCCAAAGTTTTGGCGGCGTTCAGTTCGGAGCGGCCAATATTAGTACCACGCGCCTGCGCGGCGCCCAGGTGGGCGTCTTCAACTACGCATCGCGCGCCAGCGCCCAGGTCGGGGTACTCAGTATCACGCCGAGCGTGCACCCCCAGCTGTGGACGAGCAACGCTGGCATCCTGATGGGCAGCGTACGCTTCGACGCCGACTACACCTATTCACTGCTCTCGGTCGGCACCAGCTTCAGCGGCGATGGCGGTGGCACGCTGGGCGGCTTTGGCATCGGGTCCAAAACGCCAGCCATCGCCGAGCGCTTCTTCATCGAACTCGACGCCTCCGGCTACGCCATTTCGGTGCCCGACCTTGCCGCCCGCTACACACCCCTTCTGCTCCAGCTGCGGCTGATGCTCAGGGTGCAGCTCATGCAGCACCTGCAGCTTTTCGGCGGCCTCGCACTCAACACCTACTTCAGCCACACCGAGCGCCTCGGCGACGGCGACCGACCGGGCTACGGCCCGATCATCGAAAAGGTGACCGACGGCGACTACACCGAGCAGACCTGGCCGGGTTTCGTGTTGGGCGTGGGCCTGTAGCGCCGAGCGGGCACTGCAGCACCGGCACTGGCCTGCCCGGGCAGCGACTCCTCGGTCTACAGCAGCAGCAGCAATAACGGCGACCGCTACATGTCATTCATCGATCAGCCCATCAGCTACGAGATGCTGCAGGGTGGACAGCTCTTTGGCCACCAAATCGTGCTGGTCAGCGACGACGACGACTCAGGCACCGACGCCACGGTCTACGCCCAGGTGTCGGTCGGCTGCGCCGGCAGCGGCCGCGGCAGCTGCCGCGAAAGTAGCCTGTGCGCCTCGTGTCAAGGGACGAGGACTGCGAGAGCGCCAACTGCCAACCGGTGGCTGGCCAGCCCAACACCCAGACCTGCGGCGACGACGTCGACTGCGCGAGCGGCGCCTGCGTCGGCGGACTCTGCAACCCAGTATGCGGCAACGACGCCACCGGGCCCAGCGAGGCCTGCGACGACTCCAATGCCCCGAGCTGCGGCATGTGCAGCGCCAGCTGCTCGGCCACCGCCACCGGCGGCGGCGGCGCCATCGGCCCAGGCTGCCTCTCAAACGCTGACTGCGGCAACGACAACTGCGCTTCGGGGACCTGCGCCGCAGCTCGCAGAGAGCTCGCCTCCGGTTGTCGGTGCCACTTGAACGCGCTGCTTCAAGGGGCACCGAAGATGGAATGCCCCCCGGCGCGGGCTCAGGCAAAGGTGCCGGACGCGCACCGCCCCGCCGCCAGGATGACCAACGCCTGCCGACCGGCCCGCTGCGTTTGGCCGGGATCGCATGCACCCACGGCGACCCTCCTGCCTATCTCGGGATCGACGATGGCCGACAGCCGGCGAGCGCAAGCCTGTCGGAGAAGCGCTGGGACGGGCCCGTTCAGGGCTTGAGCATCTTGGCGAGCATGGCCACGGCATCACTGGCGGTGAAGATACCTTGAAGCTTGGGGCCTTTTGCTATCAGCACAGAGCCGATCTGCTTTTCGGCCATCTTCTCGAGCACCTCATGGAGCGGGGTCTCGGGCTCTACCACGAAGGGATCGTCGGACATGGCGTCCTCGACCTTCAGCTCGGACAGGGACTTCTGCTGGGCGGCCTCCAGCAGAACGATGTCGCGAGCGCTGAGCGCGCCCACGATCTCACCACCGTGTAGCACCGGAAGCTGCCGCACGCCGTGCTTGCGCATGAACTGGGCCGCCACGGCCAGGGTTTGCTCGAGCCCCACTGGATGGGGGGCCGGACTCATGTGCTCACCGACTGTGGACATGGAGATCACATAGGCACTTTGGCGCGGGGACGCAAGCCCCAGAAGCGGCCCGACCGCCGAGCCTCATCGCCGAGGCGGGTTTGAATCTTGCCCGCGCGTTTCGTGCCTGTCCGCTTCACGCCGCTCCACGCACGCCCGCAGCGGCCCTTTCGGACGCAGCGTAATCGTCGGCACCAGCTCCGGATCGCGCGTATCGACAAGCCGCAGGCGCATGCGCTGGGCGATGGTGGCCAGCGCCAGGACCGCCTCGGTCAGGGCGAAGGCGTTGCCGATGCATATCCGCGGCCCACCGCCGAAGGGCATGAAAACGTAGCGGGGTAGCTCCTTTTCCAGGCCATCGAGCCAGCGCTCGGGGCGAAATGTCTCCGCATCGGGAAAGTGCGCGAGGTCCCGGTGCATGATGTAGGGCGAGATCCAGATCTGCGTACCCTTGCGAATCCGGTAGCCGCCGAGGCTCGTATCGGTGCTGGCCTCGCGACCGATGGACCATGCGGGTGGATAGAGCCGCAGCGATTCGTTGATCACCGCGCGGGTGAAGACCAGTTGTTGCAGATCGTCGACTTGGGGCACGCGTCCCGCGAGCACGGTATCGAGTTCCTGATGCAGCCGCGCTTCGGCCGCCGGGTCTTTGCCCAACAGGTGAACGCAATAGGTGAGCGTCAGGGCGGTAGTCTCGTGGCCGGCCAAGAAAAGCGTCATGCACTCGTCGCGAAGCTGGGCGTTGGACATGCGCGCGCCATCCTCATCCTGCATTTTCAGCAGCATGTCGAGCAGATCGTCGCTCGCCTCGGCCTCGGCATGCAGCGCGCTGCGACGGCGCTCGATGATGCCCAGCAGCAAGATGTCGAGTTCGGCCATTTGCCGGCGAAAGCGCCGCGCAGCCGGCGTGGGCAGCGACAGCGGCAGCACGAGGCCGCTTCCCAGAATGCCCAGGTAGCGCTGCATCATCGTCGCGATGGCCGCCTCGACGAGCTTGGCCTGAGCATCGCTGATGCCGGCACCGAAGAGCGCGCGCGCCACGATGCGCAAGGTCAGATGCATCATCTCGGCGTGCACGTCGCGTTCTTCACCGTCCCGGAATGCGTCACACATGGCACGCGTCTCGACGACCATGATGCGCGCATAGGCCGCGATCCGCTTGTGGTGAAAGGCCGGCTGCATCATGCGGCGCTGGCGCCTCCAAAAGTCGCCCTCGCTGACGAGCAGACCCTGCCCCAAAACCTCTGTCAGCAGCCGCGTAAAATGGTCTTTGACGTAGAGTTCATGATCTTTGAGCAAGACCTGTTCGATCAGGGCCGGGTCGCTGATGAGCACCGTGGGCAGGCCGGGAATCGGGAGCTCCACGATCGCTCCTTTCTCGCGGGCACAACGCAGGGCAAAGCCCATGGGGTCGCCGATGAATCCGCGCAGCACGGCGAAGAGTCCGCCGCTCGCTCGAGGGGGTGCGGCATGCATGTGGGTGTTTTTGCCACGATGGCGGCCTGGCCGCCACTGGCCAAAAGCCGAGAGCACCACATTCCGAAAGGGCCGCGACGACGCTCGCCGCTATCCGAAAAGCGGCAGATCCTCGCCTGCCAGCGGATAAGCGTCGGCGATCTCGTGCCCGTCCATCGCGGCAAGCCGGCGCAGGGCTCGATGGATGTGGTGAGGGCGGATCACGACGCCACCGTCGGCCACCTCGAGCGTCGAAGCGTCGACCGGGCGAGCGAGCTGCTCGGCATCGGTGGCGCCGAGCACACGATCGCCGGGAATGCCCGCACCGAGAAAGAAGGCACTGGTGATGGGCCAGTGATCCTTGCCCGCGTTGTCGCGTTCCCCGTTGTAGTGGGGCCCACGCCCAAAGTCAGAGGTGACGACCATGATGATATTTTGGTCGAGGCCTTCGCTCTTTGCGAGTTCCATCACCTGATGGATGCCGCCGAAGAGCTGCAAGATCAGGCGCATCTGGTCGCGGTCGTGGTTGCCGTGGGTATCGAAGCCGCCCATGTTCAGCGATGCCGAAACCGCCAGACCGGACTTGAACGAGGCCAGCGCGAGCGGAGGCTCGCATCGAAGCGCTAGATGTGCTCGGCGGGAGTGCTGAGCCGATTGCGCGCAGATTTTTGCGCACCGTTTCCTTCGCGAGTGACTACGGTTGACCACGAATCCAGATGAATGCCTTGGCCTGAACCCAGTCCAAGGCGCGGCGCTTGCCTGGCGGCCATGCCCCTGGGCGGTATCGAAAACGACAAAACAAACGAGGAAGTCAGGAGCAATTCATGTCACGCGTCATCCCTAACCTGGGACAACATCAGATACTCGCAACCGCCCTCGCACTGGGCCTCGGAGCCTGTGCCGGACCGCGCATGGTGCCGCCTTCCGACGTGAGCAAGATGAGCAAAGCCTATGAGGCCCAAGATCGCAGTCGCGCCAGCGGGCTGTTCGTGGACGAAAGCTTCGTCATCGGCCCCTACTCGGTCGCCGATGTCGACCGCGACGCGACCTCGAAGAGCAACTTCAGTATCGGCGGCTACGGCAAGAGTTCCACCACGACCGGCTACACCTACAAACTGAAAGCCAAGTCCGGGGATTTCAGCGGCGCCTGCGGCTCGATGGCCAAGGAGCAGGGCTTCTCCCTCGGAGACAATAGCTCCGTGAACTGGGGCAATGTGGAGATCACCTGCGAATGCAACGGCAGCGACGGCAAGTCGGAGGTGAAGCTGACCGGCGCCGAGAAAACCAGCACCGGCGATATGACGATCGATGCGACGGCCTACCAGGTCAGCGCCGTCAACGAGACCGACAGCTCGAACTTTAGCTCGCAGATCCCCGGCTTCAGGGTCGACAGCGGAGGCAAGCCCGCCGGCGCCGTGGAGACCCTCTATCCAGGCAAGATCTGGCTCGACAAGGGCGCCGAAGCGGGTGAGGCCGACCACATGTCCTGCCTCTTCGTGGGCCTGATGCTCTACGTGCCGCCGTCCGACAACTAGCGAGCAGCAAAAGCAGCCACGCGGCCGCGGCCGGAGGCCCCTGTGCACCTGCAACGCCGCATCCGCAGCCACCGCTCGACCCCCCCCGCGCCTGGACGCCGCCGTCACTCACGGCGGCGCTGGCGTCGCTGCCTGTGCCCGCGTCGCCCGAGGTCGCAGCGTCGAGCACGCCGGTGAGCACGCAATCACGGCCCTGCTCGCAGCAGGCGTCGCCGCCCGTGGAAATGCAGCGACCGCTGCGCGCCTGGCAACTGTCTTCGGTGCAGGCGCGGCCGTCGTCGCAGTCGCGGGCCTGGCCCACGCACTCACCTTCCTGGCAGCGGTCGAGCACGGTACAGAGGTCGCCGTCTTCGCAGGCCGAGCCCTCGGGCAGCGGCTCGCAGCCACTTTGGCCGCAGCGGCTGCAGGGCCCACAGGGGCTCTGCGCGCAGGGGTCGGGCTCGCAGCTGCCGGCCCCGCAACGCGCTGCCGCGTCGCAGGAGCCGCAGCTGCCGCCGCAGCCGTCGTCGCCACAGCTGCGCCCTTCACAATCGGGAATGCAGGCGCAATGGCCGCAGGCGCTGCAGGCATCGACGCAGCAGTCCCCGCGCGCCACGCACTCGCCGTCGCAGCCGCATAGGTCCAGCGGACGGTCGTCGCTGCAGCTGCCGGCGCAGGTGGCGTCGAGGGAAAGAATGTCGAGGGCGTAGCGCCCCTCGGCGCCCTGGTAGCCATCCACGGTCACCACCACCTCTTGCCCCTGGGCGAGGCTCAGCTCGACCGGGCCCACGTCGGCCGCGGCGCTACAGCCCAGTTCGGCGCCATCGCAGGCGCCCGCCCGCACGTGCAACACGGCCGCGTAATCCTGGCCGTGCAGGGCGAAGCGGTATTTTCCAGCCTGGGGCGCGCGGAAGGCGTAGCTGACGTCGGCGCTGCCCTCGCGACCACAGCTGGGAGTCAAGTCATCGACAGCCCCCTCGGTGGAGCCGACGGAAAGATCGAAGCCGAGGCGGGAAGAGAGGTCGTGGGCGGGGCAGGGAGCCTCGCGAATGTCGACGCGCAGGCGCTGGCTTGCGGCGCCGGCAAGCTGGGAGGCGCTCAGCGTCACGCGCTGGCCGGCCTCGAGCTCGAGGGCGACAGCGGGCCCGACGCTGGGAGGGTCGGCGTTGCAGGCGAGTTCGGCGCCCTGGCAGCTGCCATCACGCACGGCGATCGCGGTCGCCGGCTCCGAACCCCGGGTCGTGAAGGCATAGCGACCGGCCCGCGGCGCGGTCCACTCGAAGTCAACACCGGAGGCGGCCGCCGCGGCCGCTCCACCACAGCTGGCCCCGGCGCCCGCAGCGCGCCCGGCCACGCTACCGCTGAGCAGTCCGACCCCCAGGTCGCCCTCGAGGCGGGCGGCGGGACAGCCCTGGGCCCAGGTCACGCAGCTTCCGCCCTGGCAGGCTTCACCGGGACCGCAGCCCCCGCAGGAGTGGCCGCAGCGCGGATCGGGGCCGCAGCTGCGTCCGCTGCAATCGGGGCTGCACTCGGCCCGTGCCACGATGCCGACGGGCGGCAGCTGTGGGACGCCGTCGACTTCGAGCCACAGGCGCCCAAGCCGCTCGTCGCCGGCCTCGAGGCCGACCGCATCCAGCGACAGCTGCAGCTGTGCACTCGCCAACTCATTCACGCTGCCCGCTGCGGGATTGACCGCGAGCCATGGCACATCGCTGTATGCTCGGAAATCAAAGCCACCCCGACCGTGATTGCCCAGGGGCAACGACAGCTCGCTGGAACCGCCCTCGACGGGCACATCGATCAGGCGCTGGCGGGCAGCCCTGGGATAGATGCCAGGCGGACGCGCCAGCGGCAGGCTGGCAACCAGCGCAAAGCGTTGAGCCTGGCCGCGCGGCAGCGCCTCGGGAGCCTGAACCCGCACGCGCAGCCTTCCGGCGACGCGCCCGTCACCGGTGACGAGGTCCACGCGCTCGACGTTGTCGACACGATTGGGGGCGTCAGCCGTGGCGGCAGCCGCGGGCCTCGTCGGGTCCAGGGCGTAGGGCCAGCCGATGGTGGCGCCCGAGTCATCGTGCACCGAGAGGTCGAGGTCGACCACGAGCGCCGCCGCCGAGCTTTGCCCCGGCGTCGCTTCGGCCGGCGCATCGATCCAGCTCAGAGTGAAGCTCGCGCCTTCATCCGCAGCCAGCGGCTCGATGCTCTCGAATTCGAGCCGCTGCCCCGGCCCCAGGTGGGCGACGAAAATCTTGCTGGAGTCCGCCGGCAACTGCGCGTTGTCTTCGATCAAAGCGATGGCGGCGGCGGCGTCGAGCAGACCGTAGCCCATGCGATAGTCGGGACCCCGGTCGCGCCCGGCTTCGTGCGCGGTCTGCACCAGGAGCGCCTTGATCGCCGCCGGCTCCAGGTCGTAGCCGCCGCCCAGGCTGCGGTGATGCTCGGCCAGGGCCGCGACCGCACCCGCCGCCGCGGCCGAAGCGCTGGAGCTGCCGTCGAAAACGCTGTAGCCATCGGCGCTTTCGACCGAGGTGGAGTAGACCGCTTCGCCGCCCATGACCAAGTCGGGCTTGATGCGTCCGTCGGAAGTGGGCCCGAAGCTGCTGATGTCGTGGGGCACGATGCGCTCGGCGCTGAGTTCATCCCGCGGCACCGCCCGCACCGCGCCCACGGTCAAGGCGTTCTTGGCCACGGCTTGACCGCCCACCGTGCCGTACTGGAGCGTGATCTCCTGAAGATGAAAGTCCGTGTGCAGCTGGCCACAGTCGCCGCGATGGTAGTGGGGCTCGCCCGCGGCCACTCCGCGATCGAGGCGGTCGTTGCCGGCGGCCCAGACCATCAACACCTCGGCGCCGTGGGCCACGCGATCCACCTGGGCCGACTCGGGACCGTAGCGACCGAAGGCTGGATCGGCACGCGCCACCGGCTGCCCCCACCAACTGGGCAGCTCGGGACAGCTCGGCTCCACGGCCCAACCCATGGTCAAACCGTAGGGGTGGGCGCTGACCATGAGGCCCGCGCCCTCGGCCCAGACCTCGTCCAGGTCCTGCCGCCAATCGCGACTCCAGACGCCCGCCGCGGGTGCCATACCACGGGCGGCCGGGTCCAGGAGGCCGGCGCCGGCGGCGGTGCCGGTGGTGTGGGTGGCGTGCTCATCGACACCGCCGAGGTCGCGCCCGCGCACGCGGTCGCCGAAGTCCCCGTGGCCGACCAGCGCGAGTCCCCGATCCCAGAAACCGATCTGCACGCCGCCTCCGGTGGGCAAGTCCGACCCGGCTGCGACGTTCGAAGCGGCCAACCCCGACAGCTCCGCCACGCGCGCATTGAAAGTGCGCAAACTGGCGGCATCCACGGCGGCGGCCCCGGGTGCCGCCTGCCGCACCTCACCCGCCGGCAGCGAGGCCGGCACCCAGCAAAGCCACAGCCAGGGCAGCACGCGACGCAGCCACCTCCACCCCGCGCGGGGCCCCACCTCAGCTGACAAGAGAACTGCTCCGATTGGCTGCCATCGAATCCAAGCTCAGGCGTGGAGCGTCACCGAAACGGGACGCTCCCAGAAAGGCTAGCACCAACGCCCCCGCACATCCGGTGGAAGCGGCTGCTGATTTTGGGTTAGCGTGCCGGCGCCGCGGCAGGAGGCTCGCATTGCGAGGCGGCAGGAGACAGTGCATGAGCCAGCCAAACGAGACCCAAGCGAGCATCGAAGCCCCCTACCCCTCGAACTTCTACGCCTGGTACTGCGTTATCGTTCTGCTGGGCATCTACCTCAACTCCTTCCTCGACCGGCAAATCCTGGGCCTCATCGTCGGGCCCATGAAGTCGACCATGGAGCTGAGCGATTCCGAGGTCGGCTTCCTGATGGGGCCGTCGTTCGCGATCTTCTACACCATCGCCGGTCTGCCCCTGGGCTGGCTCGCCGACCGCGTCAGCCGCCGTTGGCTAATCGCCGTCGGCCAGCTCTTCTGGTCGCTGGCGTCGGTGGGCTTCGGGCTCAGCCGCAGCTACACGCAGATGATCGGCGCGCGCATCGGCGTGGGCGTCGGTGAGGCATCGCTGTCGCCCTCGGCCTACAGCTTCATCGCCGACACCTTTCCGCCCAATCGCCTGGCGCGAGCCATGAGCGTCTACAGCATGGGCATCTACGTGGGCGGCGGCCTGGCCAACCTGGTCGGTGGCCAGCTCACCGGCTACCTGGCCCCCGACGAGCTGCACACGATGCCCATCGTAGGCGAGCGCTTCGGCTGGCAGATCATCTTCTTCGCCATCGCCACGCCGACGATCCCGCTGACGCTGCTGCTTCTGACGCTGCGCGAGCCGACACGACGGGGGCTGGCCGTGGTGCGCGACGCCGCCGGCAAGGTCCAAGCCGTAAAGGTGCCTATCAGGGACTTTTTGACCTACGCGAAAGAAAACCGCCGCACCATCCTCACCCACGGCTTTGGCTTTTCCTTTCTCTCGTTTTCCGGCTACGGCGCGGCCGCATGGATGCCCGCCTACTTCATGCGCATCCACGGCTGGACGCCCAAGGAGGCCGGAACCTACCTGGGCCTTGCCGGCATGTTGGTGGGGCCGCTGGGCCTGATCTCGGCCGGCTGGTTCGCCGACCGCCTCAACGCCAAGGGCTACCGCGACTCCAAGATGCGCGTGGGCGTGATGTGCGCGACGGCCTGGTTTCCCTTTGGCATCCTGATGCCGCTGATGCCCACGGCGGAGCTGTCGTTCGCGATGCTGATCCCGGCCACGTTCTTCGCGGCCATGCCCTGGGGCATTGCACCGGCAGCGATCCAGGAGATCATGCCCAACCAGATGCGCGGCCAGGCCTCGGCCGTCTATCTCTTCATCATCAACCTGGTGGGCCTGGGCCTGGGCCCGCAGGTGCTGGCGTTGGTCACCGACTACGTCTTCGCCGACGAAAACCAGGTGCACCTCTCGCTCCTGTGGACCACCACCCTGGCCCACGTCTTCGCCGCCGCACTCCTGCTCTACGGCCTGTCGGCCTTCCGCAAGAGCCGCGACTACTGCGACGCCTGGCTGGAGAAGAACAGCCGCTAGATGTGCTCGGCGGGAGTCGTGATCCGCTCTCGGGACCGCTACGGCGCCAGCTGCGGCGTCCGGTCCCCTTGAAATACACGGAGTATTCCGGCGGAGGCCGTCCTTGCATCTGCCATCGTATCGACCCCGATCATCGGCTCAGCACTCCCGCCGAGCACATCTAGATGTGCTCGGCGGCTCAGGGCGCGAAGGTGACCAGCAGGTCGAAGCGGCCGCCGACCGGCGCCTGCCGGAAGTGCTGGCGGAACTCGCCGCTGCGGTCGGCGTAACCGAAGCGGTCGCGAATCACCGGCACGAACAGGCCTATGCTGTAGCTCAGACCCACGGTGTCGCCGGCCTGGAAGCGAAAACGCGCGTAGGCTTCGAAGGCGAAGAGCGCGCGCGTGGGGTCGTCGGCCGCCACCACGAAGTTGCCCGAATCGCTGGTGATGGCGCCGACAATCGGGCCCGCGCACAGCGAAAGCTGACCGGTGGCCACGCCACCATTGGCGGGGCACAGGGCCGCGCTCAGCTGGATCACCTGGTAGTCGACGTGGGCGTTCGAGTCAGGACCGAAGACCAGGATCAGCGAACTCAGTCCGTAGTCGACGTCACCCAGGTCAAGGGCCGCGCGATTGGCAAAGAAATAGCTGGCCGATAGCTCCAGAGGAATGAAGCCTGGCAGCTTGGTACGCATGTAGAGCTGCAGCCCGGCGCCGAGCTTGGGCAGGTTCAGCACGCCCACGGCCAAGCCAGCGCCGAACTGAAAGCCAGGATCGCGCACGGGTGTGTCAAGGGCGGGCTCGTCGACAGGGAGCTGCTGCGGGACCGCTTCTGCAGCCGGGGCCGGCGCTTCTGCTTCTGCCGGCGCGGGAGCCGCTTCCGTCGGAACGGGCTCTGGCGCCGCCTCGGCTGGCGCCGCCTCGGCTGGCGCCGTCTCGGCCGGCGCCGCCTCGGCTGGCGCCGTCTCGGCTGGCGCCGTCTCGGCTGGCGCCGTCTCGGCTGGCGCCGTCTCGGCTGGCGCCGTCTCGGCGTCTGCCGGGGCGGCCTCTGCCGTCTCGGCGTCTGCCGGAGCGGGAGCCGGTTGCGCGGCAACCCCGGGCGCCGCCGCCGCAGCTGGCGGCTGCCCGGACTTTGCTTCCTGGCCGTGGGCAACCGACGCCAGCACCAGCAGCAGCACCACGGCCATCAGGCTGCGTTCACTCACCGGCATCCTCCTCAGCACCCGCGTCGTCGTCGGCGCCCGCGTCGTCGTCGGCCGAAGGCGGCAGCAGCACCCTCCCGCCGATGCAAACGGGGCCGCCGCAGCTTGCGGTCGTCACGAAAACCGGACACCCGCGTTCGTCGCGTCCGGGGTCGTTCTCGGCCGGGTCGCAGCTCAACGACCCATCGGCGGCGACGATCGCGCAGCTGGAACCGAATTCGGTGCCGGCGGGCGCCGACCCGCCGTCGGGCAGGGGCTGGACTTCAGCCAGCCCCGAGCGCGGGCTGGGGCAGAGCTGGGCGACTTCCACATCATCGCTGCAGCCGAACCCCAGGGCTGTCAGCACAACCGCCGCGAGCAGGCGTTGGGTCTTTGTCATGGCCAACCGACCGCTTTCATAGCGAAAAATCCCGCGCAACACCATGAGTTCACTCACTCGGCCGCGTCCGGCCGTGCTTGGGGCCGCAGCAGTCGCCCACGCATCCAGCTGCCACCGTCGGGGTCGATGAGCACTTCGCCCACGTGGGCCGGATGGTCGATGCGCAGGTCGGCCCGGGCGCTAATGAAGGACTCGGGCTCGGGCAGCCGCATGCGCCCCAGCTCGGCTTCCACCGCCTCGGCGTCGAAGTCGAAGCTCTGCTCCAGCACGTGCGAAGGCCCCACGCGCGGACAGAAGGCCTCGTCGAGGGCCAAGACCTTGCGCACCTGCTGCCGCAGCTCGGGGTCGGCGTCATGCTCGGCGAGCCAGGCTTCGACGCAGCCGGCGATCACGCCGAAACTGCGCTCGAGCCGCGCCAGCATGGCCAGGTAGAGTTCGGCGCGGCGGGCATAGATGGCCATGCGGTCACCCGCATCGAGGTCGTCGACCACGTCGAGCAAGTCCTCGACCAGGGCCCTGAGCACCGACCGCAGGAGCGCCGAGACCGGCACCCGGCCGTCCAACGACAGCAGGCGCGCCGTGCGCGGCATCACATGGCCGCGGATGAGCAGGATGTGGGCGCTGATCAAGAAGTAGCCCTCCATGCCCTCGTCGCGGCTGAAGGTGTGGCAGCCGATCACGTACTCACCTTTGGCCTTGCCGTAGCCTGCCACGGGGATGGTCTCGATCGCGTACTCTTCACGGCGATCGTAGAACTCCGTGCCCGGCAGCAGCGTGTATCCAAAGATATTGATGTTGGGGAAGACGGACTCGAGGCGATCCAGGTTCCGCTCGAACTCCGCCAGCGTATCGCCGGGCAACCCCCAGATCAGCTCGGTTGCGATGGGGATGCCCGCCTCGGCCATCTCCTGCGCGATGGGCTCATAGCGGTTGGAGCGCATGTTGCGGCGGTTGCTGAGCTTCAGCGCCAGCGGCGTCAGCGTCTGCAGCGCCAGGTTGTAGTGGGTCAGCAGACCGTTTTGCTCCAGCAGCATCACGATCTCGCGCACGCGCGAGTTATGGCTCTTGGACCAGCTGGTGGCCAGGGTGGAGGGCTGGCCCGTGCGCTTTCGCAGCTCCACCACCAGCCGCGCCTTGTCCAGGTCTTCGGGCAGCGCCCCGAAGTTGGAGTCGCTGAGCCAGATGTCCTTGATGCCGCCTGCCACCAGGCGCTCAAAATCGCTGCCAATGCGCTCGAGACCGTGCTGGTACATCTTGGTACCGATGGCGCCGGTGCCCCACTCGCAAAAAGCGCAGCGGAAGGGACAGCCACGGGTGGTCTCATACGCCACCGACTGGTACTTGGGGCGGCCCTCGGCGTCGCGTAGCTCCAGGGCGTCGAGGAAGCTCGGCAAGAGGTCCAGATCGGTGAAGCGCGGACGCTCGGCGGTCTGCACCGGCGCGCCGTCGGCGCCCAAGAAGGCCAGGCCGGCGACTGCGGCCAGCGCCCCAGGGCCACCGTCGTGGGAGGCGTCCAGCCACTCGCTGAAGGTGGCCTCGCCCTCGCCCAGCACCACCACGTCGATGGGCTCGACGCCGACGTAGTCGAAGGCCCGCTGCACGTGGGGGCCGCCGGCGATCAGCGTCAGGTCGGGGCAGCTCCTGCGCAGGTGGGCGGCGGCGGCCAAAAACTCGGCCGCGTTCCAGGTGTACATGCTCAGCCCGACCACCGGGGAGAGCCCGCGCAACCGGGCCTGCTCGGCGCGCAGGCGGTGCTCGTTGTCCCAAGCGCCCGTCAGCCAGCGCCCCACGTCCTCGGCTGCCCGGAAGTGAACCAGCTCGATGTCGGTCGCGTCCGCGCTGCGGCCGTGGACCTGGAAATAGGCCTTGAGCCCCGCCGTGGTCGTTGGCGGCGCAAGAAATTGGTCGCTATCGAGGCTCAAAAGCCAGACGGGGCGCTTCACCGCGACCGCATAGCACGGCCCGCCCTGGTGAACAAATGCGCCCGTTCGGCGGCCGCCGAGCGGCTCCCGAACTGCCGACTGCAGCCCGTTTCGCGCTACCCTGCGGCCGCCTGATGCCCAGCACCTACGACTTTTTGAGGGAAGTCGAGCTCTTCCGCGGACTCGACGACGACGTCTTCGACCACATGTGCGAGCTGGGCGAAATGCGCTCGCTGGCGCCGGGCGAGATGCTGTTTCGGGAGGGCGACGAGGGCGATGGGGCCTACGTGATCGCCGAGGGCGAGCTGGAGCTGGTCAAGGAATCCGGCGGCCGCCAAGTGCTGCTCGCCGTCCGGCGCCGGGGGGAAATCATCGGCGAGATGTCGTTGCTCGAAGAGGCCCCACGCATGGCCAGCGGCCGCGCCGTGGGCGAGCTGCGCGTCTTCGCACTGCGCAAAGAGCCGTTTTTCGAGCTGATCGAGAAAAACCCCAACGCCGCCCGCGTGATGTTCTTCATGGTGCTCGAGCGCTGGCGCGGTACCACCACGATGCTGCGCCAGAGCGAGAAGATGGCCCAGCTCGGCACGCTCACCGCCGGCGTAGCCCACGAGCTCAACAATCCCGCCGCCGCCGTACAGCGTGGGGCCTCGCTTTTGGGCCCCGCGATCACGGCGCTTTCGTCCGCCACCGAGCAACTGGCCACAGCGGCAGTCCCCGACGGAGCGCGCCAGCAGCTTCACGCGCTGGGCCAGGCCATCGCCGAACGCGGCGGTATCGGGACCGAGCTCGACGCCCTGGCGCGCAGCGACGCCGAGGTCGAGCTCGAAGACTGGCTGCAAGCCCACAACGCGCCCGCGCCCTGGGAGCTTGCGCCGGGCCTGGTCGAAGCCGGCATCGACAGCGCCACCCTCGATGCCCTGGGCGGCGACTTGCCGGCGCCAGCGCTGGCGGCCGCGGTGCGTTGGCTCTCCAGCCGGCAGCAGGTCGAAACGCTGCGCGCCGAACTCTCCCAGGGCGCCCAACGCATCTCGGAGATCGTCAAGGCGATGAAGTCCTACGCCTACCTGGACCAGGCTCCGGTACAGGAGGTAGACCTACACGAGGGCCTCGACAACACCCTGCTGATCCTGCGCAGCAAGCTCAAGAAGGGCATCGAGGTCCGCAGGCACTACGCCAGCGACCTGCCGCGCATCGAGGCCTACGGCTCCGAGCTCAACCAGGTCTTCACCAACCTCATCGACAACGCCGCCGACGCCCTCGGCGACAGCGGCACCATCACGCTTCGAACCCTTCGGGACGGCCCCTTCGCGGTGGTGGAAGTCGAAGACGACGGCCCGGGCATCCCCCCGGAGATCCAGGGACGTATCTTCGAGTCTTTTTTCACGACCAAGCCGCCGGGCAAGGGCACGGGCCTGGGCCTCGACATCAGCTACCGCATCATTACCCAGCGCCATCGCGGAGACCTGACGGTCGCCTCGGTGCCGGGTCGCACCGTCTTTCGCGTACGGCTGCCCCTGCGCGTGCAGGCAGCGCACTCGGCGCCGGTGCCCGCACTCGAGCGCCCGCGCGATGACGAGCTGCGCACGATCCTGGAGCGCACCCGCAGCGTGGCGGTGGTGGGCATCTCCGCCGATCCAAAACGCCCGGCCCATCAGATCCCGGCCGAGTTGCAGCAGCGCGGCTTTCGCATCATCGCCGTCAATCCCAAGCTCGACGAGGTGCTCGGCGAAAAGGCGGTCTCGCGCCTGGCCGACGCCGGCGCGGGCGTCGACGCGGTGCTGGTCTTTCGCCAGGCCGAGGCGCTGCCGGAGATCGTGGAGGACGCCATCGCCGCTGGCGTCACCACCGTCTGGAGCCAGCTGGGCATCGTCCACCCCGGCGCCGCCGAGCGCGCCCGGGCCGCTGGACTGCAGGTGGTGATGGACGCCTGCATGGGCACGGCCGCGCGGCGGCTGAACATTCGGCACGACGCCGAGCCGTGAAGCAGCGTTGACAGCGACGGGCCGGCGCCTATGTCACAACCCCTTGCGGCGCGCGCGATGGGCTTGACCTCTGGCGGCCGCGGCGGGATGAAGTGGTCATGGAAGAAAACGTCGGCTCCTATATGAAGCGTGAAATGGTGACGGTGCGGTCCGATGACAGCATCGTGGAACTCGAGCGCGCGCTGGCCCATCACCGCATCAGCGGCGTCCCGGTCGTCGACGATGGCGCGCTGGTGGGCGTGGTCTCCCGCGGGGACCTGGTGCGCCAGCTGGCGGTCGAAGAGGCCCTGGCCGAGATCGCCACCGACTACTACCGCGACCCGGGGCTGCCCATGGGCGAGGACGCCGAGCTGGGCGCCATCAGCGGCGAGCAGCTGCACTCGAAGAAGGTCGCCGATCTGATGACCACACGCCTCATCACCGTCGAAAGCAGCGCGCCCATGGCCGACGCGTCGCGCCTGATGCTGGAGCACGGCATCCATCGGGTGCCGGTGGTCGACGATGGCCGTCTCGTGGGCATCCTCAGCAGCCATGACGTGCTGCGCATGGTCGCCCAGACCGCAATAGCCACCGACTGAACCGAAACGCACCAGTCACCTGTGTCGGTAGTTCTGCGCAAAACTCGGCGAGCAATCGGCGGCCCTCGGCGTGGCGAATCGACAAAGGACATTCAGAGTATATTCGAGGAGATAGCCCGAAGGGCGATCGACGCGGCGAGGGCCGGCGAGGGCCGGCGAGCTTTGCGCAGAACTACTGACACAGGTGACTAGTCCCCATGGTCGAAAAGCCCACCCCGAGCGCCGAGGAAGACCTCAACCCGCTGCACGTGGCGCAGCGCCAGCTCGACCGGGCTCGCCCCTACATGCCGCAGCTGCACACCGGCATGATCGCCTATCTGCGCCACCCCAATCGCGTGGTCACCGTCTCCTTTCCGATCGAGACCGTGGACGGCGACGTCCAGACCTTCACCGGCCATCGCGTGTTGCACAATCACGCGCGCGGGCCCGGCAAGGGCGGCATCCGCTATCACCCGGAGTTAGACGTGGACGAGGTGGCCGCACTGGCTTCGTGGATGACCTGGAAGGCGGCCCTGGTCGACGTGCCCTTCGGCGGCGCCAAGGGCGGCGTGCGCTGCGATCCCAAGCAGCTCAGCCAGGTCGATCTGCGGCGCATCACCCGGCGTTACATCGCCGAGCTCGGCGACAGCATCGGTCCCCACACCGACATCCCCGCCCCCGACGTCAACACCAACGCCCAGACCATGGCCTGGATCTACGACACCTACAGCGCGCTGCACCCCGGGGAAAACAACCTCGGCGTGGTCACGGGCAAGCCGCTGGACCTGGGCGGCTCGGCCGGGCGGCGCGAGTCCACCGCCCGCGGCTGTCTCTACGTGACCGAGCGCGCCGTCGAGCGCGGGGTCATCCCGCGGCTGACCACGCTCGAGGGCGCCACCGTGGCGATCCAGGGCTTCGGCAACGTCGGCGCCATCGCCGCCCAGCTCTTCGCCGAGGCGGGTGCCACCATCGTGGCCGTCAGCGATAGCCAGGGCGGCATCTACGAACAGAAGGGCCTAGACCTGGAAACCGTGCGCGCCCACAAGGCCGAGTGCGGCTCGGTGGTGGGCGTGGCCGGCACGCGCACCGTCACGAGCAGCGAAGTGCTGACCCTGCCCTGTGACATCCTGATCCCCGCGGCCCTGCACAACCAGATCTGCAGCCACAACGCCCCCGAGATCAAGGCCAAGCTGATCGTCGAGGGCGCCAACGGCCCCACCACCCCCGAAGCCGACCTGATCCTCGACGCCCTGGGCAAGACCGTGATCCCCGACATCCTGGCCAACGCCGGAGGAGTCACCGTGAGTTACTTCGAGTGGGTCCAAAACAACCAGAACCAGCAGTGGGACGAAGAAGACGTCAACCGGGCCCTACGGCGCAAGATGCACCGGGCCTTCGATGTCATCTGTGACAAGCGCCGGGAGGTCAACTCACAGCTCGCGGACTACCAGCGAAACCTCGACGAGCTACGCACCGTGCGCGCACTGCCCGAGGGCACCCTCGGCCCCATCGATCTGCGCACCGCGGCCTACATCGTCGCCGTCAGCCGCGTCGCCCAGGTCACCCTCGAGCGCGGCATCTGGCCGTAGGCGCAAACAAAAACTCAGAGTTTTCCGGCGAGAGCCGCCAGGCGCAGCTTCCAGACAGCTGTGATCGCCTCGGCGAAGATGCGGCGATCCATCTTGCTTTGGCCCACGCGGCGATCGACGAAGAGGATCGGCACCTCGACGACCTTGAGCCCCTTGCGCAGCGCGCGGTAGGTCATCTCGATCTGAAACGAATAGCCGCTGGAACGCACGGCCGCCAGGTCGATTTGCTCGAGCGCGTGGCGGGTAAACCCCTTGTAGCCGGTGGTCAGGTCGCGAATGTGCACGCCCAGAATGTGGCGCGAGTAAAACGAGCCGCCCTTGGACAGAACATGCCGCCCCGGCCCCCAGCCCTCGACGCCGCCGCCGGGAATGTTGCGCGAACCGGCCACCACGTCGGCGCCCTCGGCGAAGGCGCGGAAAAAGAGCGGCAGGTGGCGCGGGTCGTGGGAGAGGTCGGTGTCCATCTCCAGGAAATAGTCGTAGCCCTCGCCCAGACCGCGGGTGAAGGCATCGACGTAGGCGGTGCCCAGGCCCAGCTTGGCCGGCCGATGCATCACGCGCAGGTTGGGCGTGGTGCGGCTGAGGTCTTCGGCGAGTTCGCCGGTGCCGTCGGGCGAGTTGTCGTCGACCACGAGGATGTGGGCAGCGGGCGCGACCTCCCGTACCGCCGTGACGAAGAGCGGGAGGTTGTCGGCCTCGTTGTAGGTCGGCGTCACGATCAGGGCGCCGGCGCCGAGCCCGGCTTCGGCGGCGGGCGCGGGGCTTTGTGCGTTCGGTGTCGGATCCTCGGGCATCGATGACGCTCGCGAAAATGCGCGACAACCCTACCACTACCCGGTGCCCGCGCCAGCCCGAGACGCGAGCGACAGGCGCCATTCGCGCGAACACGAGCGGTGCTTACCTGATCGCCAACGTGCCACGGCTCCACGACGCAACTCGCCGCGTTTTCCTGCGCACCGGCGCCAGCGGCTTCATCAGTCTGCTGCTGCCGGCCACCCTGGGATGTGGCGATCGGGGCGAGCGCGGGGCGGACGCCGGCGGTGACGCCTCCCCGACGGCGATCGAGGCGGGACCCCACGACGCGGGCAAGGCGCCGACCCTACCCCCCTGCGAGCACTTCCTGACCCCCATCGAAGACTTCCCGGCCCTCTTCGGCGGCAACGGCACGGTGGCCGACTGGCGGGCGCCCGAACAGGTGGCGCCCGACCATGTGCTGCGCATCTCGGGCCTGGTCAGCACTCCCCTGTCGTTGAGCCTCGATGAGCTCATGGCCGACACCGAAAACCAGCTGACCGTGCTCAACACCCTGCAGTGCGTCTTCGGCAAGCGCGGCACGGCGCTGTGGACGGGCGTGCCACTCAAGGTCCTGCTCGATCGCGCCGGCATCGACCGCCAGCGCACGCTGCGCCTTCTGTGCTACGGCGCCGATCGCTTCGACAACAACTTGAAGTTAGAGGACATCGACAACCCGCCCCCCGAAGTCTTTCCGCCCCTGGTCGCCTTTCGCATCCAGGGAAAGCCTTTGCCCGTCGACCTGGGCGGCCCCATGCGCCTCTTGCTGTGCGACCGCTTCGGCTTCAAGAACATCAAATGGCTCGAGGGCATCGACGCCACCGACCGCGATGAAGCGATCGGCGTCTATCAAAACCCGCCCTACAACTACAGCGACGACCGGGCCGTGGTGACCCCCAATCTGCGCCTCACCGAGCCCGGCTTCGAGGCCATCGTCCCCGCCGGCAAGACCCTGCTGTGCGGCCACGCCCTCAGCGGCTTCGGCGGCATCGAACGCGTGCAGCTCTCCCTCGACGGTCAGCCCTACATCGACGCCCAGCTCAGCCCGCTCGAACAGGTGCTTTCGAGCACGCCGGAGCTTTCATCGGCCCTGCAGGTGCAACGGCCCGAGGCCTTCCCCTACCCCTTCCGCGGCGTCTGGGCGCCGTGGCAGCTGGAGTTCACGCTCGAGCCCGGAAAGCACGTCATCGCCATGCGCACCGTCGACCGCGCCGGCGAGGTCGGGGGCTCCGACACCGTGGGACTCGACGTGGTCTGAAGCGCTCACGAAAGTTCCAAAATCAGAAACTTCACCCGCCGCCGGTCACCCTCGCCCACGCCGAAAAACGCCTCTGGGCGCGCATCGGGCCAGGTCTCGACCGCAAACGATGGCGGCACCTTGGCCCACAAGGGTCTTTCGGAACTCGCAAGCGTGCACAGCTCCGCGAGCAGGGGCAGCGCCGTCGGCTCGACCCGCTGCTTGTCGTAGCCCTCGCCCCAGGGCGGATCGACGAAGAGCAGGTCGGCTTCGATCTCCGGCACCAATACCCGGGCATCGCCGTGGACGAAGTCGATGCGCTCGGCGACGCCGTAGACGCGGGCGTTGTGGCGGGCGCACTCGAGGCGACCGGCGTCGCGCTCGATGGCGGTCACCGAAAGCCCGGCGCGGGCGAAGCCGATGGCGTTGCCCCCAGCGCCCGCGGCGGCATCGAGCACGCGCCCCGCGCCCCGCGCCGCGGCCCGCTGCCCGAGCGAAAGCGCCAGCGCCTCGGGCGTTAGGCTGCGGCGCCCCTCGGCGTCCAAACGCACGCCGCCGCGACCGAAGCCGGGGCTGCCGCTGCGGTAACGACGGGCCTCCTCGGCCAGCGCGCGACGCCTGAGCACCCGCGGCAGCGCGGGCTCGACCGCAAGCGTGAGCGCGCGCCCCCCGAGCCCCACGCCGCGCAGCCGCGCCGCCAGATCGGCCGCGGCCGAGGCATCCAGCCGGGCCTGCGCGCTCACGCGACCCCCCTGCTCGGCGCTGAACTCGAAGTCGCCGTCGCCCAGCAGCCGGCGCGCGTCGAGCCAGTCCGGCAGCCCGCCCACGACCACCCGATAGAGGCCCACCTCAGCGTCCTTCCGGGCTTCCGATCGGGGCGCTCACGCCCAAAGCCCCCGAGCCGCGGCCCGAGCGCAGCGCCACCAGCGTGCCGCAGCCCCCATTTTCCTCGATGCGCGCGGTGGCGCTCATGCGCACGCGCAGCCCGGTGGCCGTCAGGCGTGCCCACAGCGCGTCGTAGCGCTCGCGCGGCAGGCGCCGGTAACCGTCGCCGAGCACCGGGGCCACCGGATTGTAGGCGTAGAGATGCAGCGTCAGCCCCAGCGGCCGCGCCCGTGCGGCAAAGGCGTCCAGCTCCGCTTCGCTGTCGTTTTCGCCCGCCATCAGCAGATAGGAGAGCGCGATCTTCTTCTGACGGCTGCGGCTGAGGCTGGGCAAGACCTCCGCCAGGGTTGCGAAGAGATCCCCGAGCGGCGGCGCCTGGGGCAAGAGCCGTCGCCGCGTGGACTCGTAGCCGGCGTGCACCGAGAGCGTCAGCCCGTTGTGCAGCCAGCCCAGGGCCTGCCGCAACCTGGGCAGCGGCCCGCCGCTGGTGGTCAAACTCGTCTTGATGGTCCGGGCCCGACAGCTGTCGATGAACTCAGCGGCGACGGCGAAGTTATGCAGCGGCTCGCCGATGCCTGAAAGCGTGGCGCGACGCACCAGATGCCCCCGTGCAAGCACCGCCTCGAGCTGCCCCTCGAGTTCCTCGAGCCGCAGGTTGCGCCCGAAACCGTTGGCCCCCGAGGCGCAGAAACGACAGCCCACGGCGCAGCCCACCTGGCTCGAAACGCAGAGCGTATCGCCCCGGTAGAGCACGCTCTCGACGCGCGCACCGTCGTCGAGCCGCACCACGAAACGGCGGTTCTGGCGGCTCTGAATCTCCTCGACGATCTCGACCATCGCGCGCAGCCTACCCGAAATTTCGATGCGGGCACCCGCAGGCCGCGCCCGGGTGTCCCGTGGACGCAAATCCGGACGCGCGCCCCGAAGATCGACAAGCCCCCCGCTCTGGTTCATCCTCTGGCGCCCGCCGCGGCGAGCCCCCATGGACGACCCCGAAAGCCAGCCCCAAAGCGCCTCGTCCGCCCCCGCGGAAGCCGCCGAAACCCGCCCCCTGGGCCCGCTCCAGACGCCCGCTTCAGCCCCGCCCTCAGCCCCGGCGCCGGACTACCCCGAAGACGTCCGCATCGTGGAAGACGGCGAGCGCCGCATCGTGCTGGTCGGCACCGCCCACATCTCCCAGGAGTCGGTGGACCTGGTACGCCACGTCATCGGCCAGGAGCGGCCGGACGTGGTCTGCGTGGAGCTGGACCCGCGACGCTACGAAGCCCTCTCCCAGCGCAAACGCTGGGAGGCCCTCGACCTGCGCGAGGTGATTCAAAACCGCCAGCTGGCGACGCTGCTTTTGAATTTTTTTCTCGCTTCATATCAGAAGCGCCTGGGCGGCAAGCTCGGCGTAATGCCGGGCAGCGAGCTGCTCGAAGCCACACGCACGGCCGAGGCCGAAGGCGTGCCCTTCGAGCTGTGCGACCGCGACGTGCGCGTCACCCTGCGAAGGGCCTGGGCCGCGCTGTCTTTGTGGAAGAAGGCCAGCCTGATCTCGGCGGTCATGGCCAGCGCGTTCGAGACCCCCGAGCTCAGCGAAGAAGATCTGCGCAAACTGCGCCAAAAAGACGTGCTTAGCGAGCTGATGGAGCAGCTCGGCCAAGCGCTTCCGGAGCTGAAGCGGGCGCTCATCGACGAGCGCGATCAATACCTGGCCGCCAAGATCGGAGCCACCGAAGGCAACACCGTGGTGGCGGTGGTGGGCGCCGGCCACGTCGCCGGCATGGTCGAGGTCCTCAAAAACCGCCAGCCGGTGGATCTGCAGGCCCTGGACACCATCCCGCCGGTCTCGGGCCTGTGGCGAACCCTGGGATGGTCGGTCGCCGCCGTCATCCTCGGCTCGCTCGCCTACATTGGCATGACGCGCGGCCCCCAGGCCGCCGGCGACAGCGCCCTCTACTGGTTTCTCGCCAACGCCATCCCCTGCGCTGTCGGCGGCATCGTCGCCCTGGCCCACCCGCTGACCATCCTGGCCGGCTTCATGGCCGCCCCCTTCACCAGCCTGACGCCCGTCATCGGCGCCGGCTACGTCACAGCCGCCGTGCAGGTCTACCTGGCGCCACCGCGCGTGCACGAATTCCAAAGCGTGGGCGAAGACATCGCCGAAGCCCGCACCTGGTGGCGAAGTCGCCTGCTGCGGGTCTTCCTGGTGTTCCTGCTCACCAGCCTCGGCAGCTTCGTGGGTACCTGGGTCGGCGGCGTGGAAGTGGTCTCGAATCTTTTCCCCTCGTGACGGCAGCCATGACGACACCGGAACTCAACTGGCTGTTTGCATCCGCTCTATTCTCTCTCTGCATCGGCTGCGGCGCGGCGACGACCGGCACCACGGGCGCGCTCAAACCCACCCACTTCGACGCCCCCGGCGCCGCCAGCACCCTCTACGAAAGCCAGCCGCCGGCGGGCACGGCGGTCGGCGGCCCCCACGCCGAGCGCCTGGGCGCCGGCATCGGCCAGCGCAAGGGCCTGAGCGCCGACCCACGCCTGCGTGAACTCGCCGGCTGGGCCCTTTCAAAGCTCGACGACCAGGGCGCGCCGCCCCCCCATCCCGTCATCGACCTCTGGGCCCACCACCTGGGCCTGCCCGAACCCGCCCCGCACCTCATCGTGTTGGGTCAGAGCGACCCCTCCACCCTCGCAGAACGCGTCGACCAGGAGTTGACGCGCGCCCTTGCAAACCACCGCTACACCCACTACGGCGCCGCCAGTGGCGACATCGACGGCACCGTGTTGGTCGTCATCGCCCTATCCTGGCGTTGGGCCGACATCGAAGCCGTACCGCGACGCATCGAAAAGGGTGCCGAGCTCAAGCTCAGCGGCGAGCTCGACCCCGAACTGTCGGCACCGGAGCTGGTCGTCACCTTCCCCGACGGCAGCGACCTGCGCGGCCCGCGCCAAAAGGGGCGACGCTTCGAGGTACGCGTTCCCACCGACCAGCAGGGCGAATACCGGGTCGAGCTTTTGGCCCACTCCAAGCTCGGAAGCACCGTCGTGGCCAACTTCCCCGTCTTCGTCGGCGTCGAGCCCACCACCTCCATCACCGTCGAGGGATCCGCGGCCGAGGGCGGTCTAACCCCGGAGCAACTCGCCGCGCGCCTGCTCGAGCTGACCAATAAGGAACGCAAACGTGCGGGCCTGCACCCCCTGGAACTGCACCAAGGACTCTCCAAAGTCGCCCTCGGCCACAGCCAGGACATGCACGCCCACGGCTTCGTCGGCCACACCTCCCCCACCACCGGCAGCGCCGCCCAGCGCGTCGAGCGTGCCGGCCTCCGCACCCCCGTCGTGCTCGAAAACATCGGTCGCGGCTACAGCACCGCCGAGGTCCACGGCGGCCTCATGGACAGCCCCGGCCACCGCGCCAACATCTTGAACCCGCGCGTAAGCCACGTGGGCATCGGCTCGGTCATCACCACCGAAGACGAGCGCAGCGTCTACCTGGTCACGTTGGTCTACTCCCAATTCGCCAAGATCATCGACACCGGCAACGCCCCGGCTGAGTTGCTCTCGCGCATCAACGCCGAACGCGAGCGCCGCGGAGCGCCCCCGCTGGAGCTCGACGAAACCCTCTCCGCGCACTGCCAGCAAGCCGCCGAACGCTTCTTCTCGCGACAAGCGCCGGCGCGCGAACCGCTACTGCAACGGCTCAGCCAAGAGAGCGCCAAGGCAGGGCTGCCCTACCGGCGCCTGGGCGCCATGCTCACGGTAGTCGCCTCCCTCGAAGACGCCGCCGGCATCGACAGCCTGCTCGAACGCTCAATTGCGGGCCTGGGCCTCGGCATCGCCCAGGGCACCCGCAGCGACACCATGGAAGACGCCATCGCGGTGGTGGCGATCGTGGCGTACTGACGGCTTGCATGGCTGGGGAGTCGGGCGAGCTGCCGCAAGCCAGGGGCCCGAAAGCCCCGAATCCCCCCTCAACGACGAGGTTCGGGGCGCAGCGAGCATCGAAGCACCCCCTGTCGCAGCTTCCCGGGCCATCGGGAGCCCATCCGGGTTATGGTGCGCGGCGCGGCGGAGGCCGATGCACTCGGAAGCTTCGGAGCTACAACAGGCGCGGTGGAGGCGCCCCGGGCGCGCCGCGTGCGGCACCGGGCGCTGGCCCGCCAGCGCTTTGCTGCTGCTGCTGCTTTCGACCCGCGTTGCGGGGCAGCTACCGCAGCCAGCGCCGGGCGACGACGCGACGCCGGCGGTGCTGGTGCTGCTACCGGCCATCGAGCCGGCCGCCGTGCGCGGCCTGCGCGATGCCATGGAGGCCCAATTCTCGCTGCTCGATGTGAGCCTGCACTTCGAGCTCGATGCCAGCGGCGCCACCTCCCTGGGCGCACGCCTGGCGGAGGCCAAGGCCCTGAGCGACCAGATCGGCGGCGCCGCGGCGGTCTTTTGGATCGACCCCCAGACCGATGGGCGCTGGCTGATGCACCTGATGGATCCTCTCGAAGAGCGCATCGTTGTCCGCGCCATCGAGCTGGGCGAAGAGGCGATCGACGGTTCCGGAGCGCAGGCCGAGGCTGCGGCGGTGATGGCGCGCGTTTCAGCGCAGGCGCTGCTCAGCGGTCAGCCGCTGCCGGCTGAACTGGCTGTCGAACCCCCGGTCGAACCGGCGCCCGATCCCGCACCCCGAGCTCCGCCCCCTGAGCGCGCCCCGCCGGCCCCGGCCCTGCGGCTGTTCACGGGCTATTCCGGAATCGACTTTGCCGAAGAGGTGGGATTCCGCCACGGCCTGGGCCTGGGGCTAACCTATTTGGGGCTGAAGACGATGACTGTCAGCGTCGAGAGCGCCCTGCAGCCGACCATGGAGGTCGAGCACTTCTCCGACGATGGCACCAGCGCCGCACGGCTGGAGGTCTTCAGAGTTCCGCTGAGGCTGTACGCAGGCTACCGGCGGCCACTCGGCCCCGTGGAACTCGAGCTGCAGGGGGGAGGCCTGATCGAGATTCAGCGCAGCACCACCCATGTGGACACGCGGTTGCTGCGAAGCGAGCCTCCCGCCCAGGCCCGGGGCGGGCGCACCACGGTGGAAGCCGAGCCCCAGGCCACCCACTCCATGTGGGGCCTGTCGCTCCGGGTTCACGCCTACTACCCCTTGACCGCGGATCTGGGCGCCTTCGCGGGGCTGGGCCTGGATTTGATCCCGAACAATTTCCCCTACTACGCGGAAGAAGAGCTGGACGATGGCACCAGCGAGCTGGTCTGGATGCTCTCGGCCCACCGTTTGCGCCCCTTGCTGCAGCTGGGCCTGTGGCTCTACCCATGACGGGGACCTAACGCGGGGCTTTTGCCGCAACAAAATCCCGACCACAATCGGGGTGTCCCACACACTCCCCAAACCGGAGCAGTGCAGATCGCCTCTACCGAAATTCGGCCCGACACGGGCAGCAGCGAACTGGGCCTGATGCGCCGGGTAGCCGACGGAGATCCGCGCGCGCAGCGGGTCCTGGCTCACCGCCTCGCACCCCGTGTGCAGCGGGTTGCGCGGCGCCTGCTGGCCAACCGGGCTGATGCCGAAGACGCAGCCCAGGTCTCCCTGATGGAGATCCTGCGTTCGGCCGGGTCCTTCCGGGAAGAGGCCAGCATCGAGCGCTGGGCCGATCGCATCGCGGTGCGCACCTCGCTGCGCCTGGCGCGCGACCAGCGGCGCCCGCCCTGGAGCTTCGGCTCTGCGATCGAAGCCGACGATCTAGGCGCTCCGGCGCCCGCGCCCCCCGACCCCGGCGACACGCCGCGGGCACTGATGGAATACCTGGCGGAGCTTCCGGCGGCCCGCCGTGAGGTCCTCGTCATGAAACACGCCCTCGGCTACACGACCGAGGAAATCGCGGAAATGACGGGAAAGCCGGTGGGTACGGTGAAAGACAGGTTGGTTGCGGCTCGTAAGCAAGTGCGCAAGCTGATCCAGCGGGAACTGCGGCTGGGCGCACGCAAAGGGGATCGAGATGTGGGATAGCGAAGACAGGGAGTACCGGCGCTTCGCGGAGCTGATGGACCGCGAGGCCCTGGGCGAAGCGCTCAGCGCCGAGGAACGCGCATTCTGCGAGCGCGTGGCCGAGCGCGATGGGCGCGCCCGGCGCGAGGTGGAGCTGCTCTCGGCCCTGGCCGAGCTCGACGCAGCTCCCGACGCACAGTCGCGCCAGCTGGTGGACGCCACGCTGGCGCGATTGCAAGGCGGCCTTCAGGGCGAGCAGCGCATCGAAGCGCCGGACGACAGAGGGCCCCATGCGGGCCGCGGAATCGACAGGCCTGGCACGCGCCAGCAGCGCGCGCTTTGGCTCCTGGCGGCGACGGGTCTGAGCGCGGCAGCCGTAATGCTGCTGCTGCTCGTACACTCGGGCACCACCACAAGCACCCCAGAGCCCCAGGCGCAGCGGCCCAGCGCGCCGGCGACGGCCACCGCCGTCGGCCCGAAGGCGACCCGGACCGGCGCTCCAGTCGTGCCCCCGAGCACGCGCATGGAGCTGGTCTACGCCTCCGGCGAAGTGCGGGTCGATGGGGCAGCGGTGGTCCAGGACAGCTCACTGCTACGCGAGGGCAGCGAGATCGAAGTCGGCCAGGGCGGCGCCTGCATCGCCATGGACCCGCAGATCGACATCTGCCTCGGCGCCGACTCGAAGCTGAAGCTCAGCGACGTGCACTCGGCCGCGCGGCGCCTGGACCTGCAACGTGGGCGCGCTGCAGTGCAGCTGGAAACGCAGCCTACGGGCATGGAGTTGTCGGTGGTCGCCGACGGCATCATCAGCACCGCGGTGGGCACCGCCTTTAGCGTCGTACGCGACCCCGAACAGGGCATCGCCACCACCGTCTTACACGGCAAGGTGCGCGTGGGACGCGTCGATGGCGCGCCCCAGAACGCGCGCATGGTCCGGGCCCACCAGCGGGCCCAGGTGCGCGGCAGCGAAACCGAAGTGGCGGCCGTCAGCCGCAGCGATGAAGCACCCCAGTGGGCCCTGCTGCGACCGGCAACGCTGTGGAGCGAGCGCGTGTCGGCCACCCTCGAGCTCAAGGGTCTGCCACCCCAGACGCGCATCTATTTGGATGAGCGCCTGGTGGGAGAAGCGCCCCTTTCAACCCTGATCCCCGCCGGCGAACATCGCCTCGAAGCCCGGCATGGGACCGAACGCCTGGCCGTGCGCCCCTTCCGGGCCGAGGCTGGCGAGCGGGTGGTACTCGACCTCTCCACCGACCTGGCAGCCCTTGGACAGCGCCAGCGCCACGCGCAGCGCCCTGCCGCCGGCGTGGCAGTCGAGCGAGCGACGAGCCAAAACGCCGTAGCCAGCCCCGCCGCAATGCTCACCGAGGCCCGCCAGCTGATGCGCAAGCAGCGCTTCGCCGAAGCTGCGGCCCGCTACCAGGCGCTCTACGAAGCCCATCCCCAAAGCCCCGAAGCGCGCACCGTGCTGGTCCCGCTGGCCCAGCTCCAGCTCGACCGCCTGGGACGCCCCAATGTCGCCCTGGGCAACCTGGAGCGCTACTTGGCCAGCGGGCGCGGTGCGCTGGCCGAAGAGGCCCGTCATACGCGCATCCGCGCCTTGCACCAGGCCGGGCGCGCGGCCCAGGAACGGGCGGCCATCGAAGAGTTCCTGCGCCTGCACCCCAAGAGCTTCCACGCCCGCGCCCACGCGCAGCGGCTGACCGAGATCGACGCGCGCTGATCGCGCCGTAGCGGACGCGAGCGGTGTCTGGCGCAGGAAAGCCAGCCGTTGCACAGTTGACAGCAATGCCCGTCGCGACACGCAGCTGGGTCTCGCTTTCGATCTGCGCCTTCGCGCTTTGGGGCTGCGACAGTGAGGCCCAGAAGGTCGCGGTCTTCAAACGGCTTGCAGAAGCGGAAATGAACGCCGTCAAGCAGCAGCCCGTGATCAGCGACGGCGCCGTAGCCATGGACGGGGGCGTCGATGCCGGCCCGTCCGACACGGCGCCGGGCGCCGACGCCGCGGCCACCGACGCGGCGGCGTCGGACGTGGCAGCAATCGATCTCTGCCCGGAAATCGACTTCTACAACCAAGCCGAACTGGCCGTCATCGATGAATGCACCTTGAGCGGCCCCGAAGCCACCAATGTGATCGCGTTCCTGATCCAGCAAAGCGTCTCGACGTTCTTGCCCGCTCCCGACGACGAAGACGCCGGCTCCACCGGGGAGACCCGCGTCGCCGACGCCTGCGACGTTGCGATGACGCAGGTGGTATGGCTCGACGCCACCCGGGTGCAGCTCTGCCGAGCGCTATGCGATTTCGCCAAGGAATACGTCAAGACGCGCAAGGCGGCCTGCGACCCATAGCCACGGCGCACGGGGCGGCCATGTAGACCACGGTCGCCCGCTGCCGCCGGGCGCCTAAAGCGTACAGGCCCTTGGCGTACTGCAGATGAAGGCGTCGCAGAAGCGGCTGTAGCACTCGCTGTCCGCGTCGCAGCTCTCGCCGTTGTCCTTTAGGCGGTAGCAGATGTCCGCGACGCAGGTGTGTCCCGGGGCGCATTGGACCGTGCGGGCGAGGCAGCCCTCGGCATCGACCGGGAGATCGGTGCACAGACCGTCCTCCCCGCCCGTGCTGGCGTCGCAGTACTGGTGTGCCGGACACATGTCGGGGCTGGCGCGGCGGCAGCCGCCCCCCTCTGCCGCCGCTTCGGCGCAGGTTCCGGTGTCGGCGGAGTCGCTGCGGCAGTAGAGGCCGGGCTGGCATAGATCGCTGCCCGGTGTGCAGGCATCGTCGAGCGCGCCCGCATACACCACGGCATTGCTCTCACAGATGCCCGCCTGGCAGACCAGCCCGGGGCTGCAGGCCGGCATGATGTCGCCACAGTCGTCGCCGAGCTCACCGAGCGGCTGGCAGCTGCCGTCGAAGCAGACCAGGCCATCTTCGCACTCGGCGTTGTCATTGTTGTTGCAGGTGTCGTCCTGGGCCCGGAGCGCGCTGCAGGTGCCCGGGCAGGTCGCGGCGGTGCCCTTGTCGCAGAAGGCGTCGCCGCTGCAGTCGTGGTGGGCGGTGCAGTCGGCGCCAAGGTCGGCCAGACCGAGCAGGGTCAGCTCGCAGCTGACCGGCTCCCGGGCCGCCACCGCATCGCAGCCCAGGGCGCGGATGTCGGCCAGGCAGTCATCGACGTCGGCGGCTGAAAAAGAAGCCAGACCCGCAGCCACCGAATTGCCAGCGCGACCGAACTCCCCATTTTCGAGGCGGCTTTGGCGCAGCCCTCGGCAGTCGTTGCCGCTGAACGTGCGCAACAGCAGCTCCTGGCCCATGCAGTCCTCAAGGGCTGCGCAGTAGGCGTCGGCGAACAGGCGCGGCAGATCTTCGACCGTGGGTGCGCTGTCGCCGGGGTCGGGATCCGCACCGGCATCGTCGTCCGCCATCGCGTTCGGCTCGCCACCGCCATCGACCGCCGCATCCGGCCCGGGCGCGGCCCCGTCGCCGGCCGTGCCGCCATCGCGATCGAAGAAGCTGCCGTCGAAGTCGTGGTCTACCTCACCCACGGTGCAGCCCAGCAGCGAGCCGAAAATCGAGAGGACCGCGAACTGTCGCAAGCCGTGCAAATTCCGCCGAATCATTGCAACCTCCGAGCGCCGACGCCGGCGCACCCCAGTGGGGACGTGGCGAGGCGGGCCCTGATTCAGCCCGCCGCCCCCTGCGCCCTCGCGCGGGGAAAGGCGGATCATAGCCGTGAGTCCCCGCCGCGGCCAGAAATGGCCCGATTCCGGGCGGCGGCAGGGAGCCAGAGCATGGGAGAAGAAGGCCTATATCGAGACGATCCCCCGCGCGCGCCGGCAAGCCCGGGGAGCCCGGCCCGACGCGGCGGGCACTGGGCCCTGCTGGGACTGCTGTTGGCCGCGGCCGCCTGCGGCGCCCCCACGCCCGCGGTGGAAAACAGCCCCGGAGCCGCGCGCAGTGCCGGTGCGGCCAGCGACGCCCCGCCAACCCCGGCGACGCCGGCGCGGCGGCTTCCGAACCACGACCCGGCCAACGAGCCCGGCGTCGCCGTCGGCATCCACGGCGCCGTCAGCAGCGCCGAGGGCCATGCCAGCCGCATCGGACTCGACGTGCTCAAGCGCGGCGGCAACGCCGTCGACGCCGCCGTCGCCGTCGGGCTGGCCCTGGCGGTCACCCACCCCACGGCCGGCAACCTGGGCGGCGGAGGCTTCATGATCCTGCGCACGGCCAAGGGCGAACGCGTCGCCATCGACTACCGCGAAACAGCGCCGCTCGCAGCCCACGCCGACATGTACTTGAAGTCCGACGGCGAGGTCGGCAACGACAGCGTGCTGGGACCGCGGGCTGCGGGCATCCCAGGCACCGTGGCGGGCCTGGGCCTGGCCCACGCACGCCATGGCAGCCTGCCCTGGTCGGAGCTGGTGGCGCCGGCTCTGGCCCTGGCCCGCGATGGCCACACCATCGACGCCCGCCACGCCGAAAGCATGGCGCGGGCCGTCAAACGCATGCGCGATGCCGGCTTCGAGGCGACCGCAAAACTCTTCGAGGTCGAGGGCAAGGCGCTGGCCGAGGGCGCCCTGTGGAAGCAGCCGGAGCTGGCGCAAACGCTGGGTGAAATCGCCAGCGGTGGCGCCGAGGCATTCTACCAGGGCCCGCTGGCTGAACGCATCGTCAAGGGCGTCGAGCAGCTGGGCGGCATCTTCAGCCTCGAAGACCTCGCGCGCTACCGCGCCGTGATCCGCGAGCCCATCGTATTCGACTACCGCGGCTACACCATCATCAGCATGCCCCCGCCGTCCGCCGGCGGCGTCGTGCTGCGTCAGATCCTGGCTGCCAGTGAACTGCTGAAGATCGAGAGCCACCCCTGGCGCAGCGCCGCCGCCCACCACCTGTACGTCGAAGCCTCGCGCCGGGCCTACGCCGACCGCAACTACCTGCTGGGCGACCCCGACTTCGCCGACGTGCCCACCGCTGCGCTCACCGACCTGGACTACATCAAGAAGCGCATGGCCAATATCGACGCCACCCGCGCCACGCCCTCGAGCGAGATCGACGGCGGCAACCCGCTGGCGGGCGAGTCCCACGAGACCACGCACTACTCCGTGGTCGACGAAGCTGGCAACGCCGTCAGCAACACCTACACCCTCAACACCGGCTTCGGCGCCAAGGTCGCGATCCCGGGCACCGGCATCCTTCTCAACAACGAGATGGACGACTTCGCCGCCAAGCCCGGCTCGCCCAACACCTATGGTCTGATCCAGGGCAAACAAAATCGCATCGAGCCGGGCAAGCGCATGCTCAGCAGCATGACGCCCACGATCATCGAGCACGGCGGCGAGCTACGCGCCGTGCTCGGCACGCCCGGGGGGCCGACCATCAGCACCACCGTGGTGCAGATCGCGCGCGCTCTGATCGATTACGGAAAGCCCCTGCACGAAGCGGTGGCCGCGGCGCGCATTCACCATCAGTGGATGCCCGACCGGGTGCTGGTCGAGCCCGGCGCCGAGGCCGAGTTGCGCAGCGGCCTCGAAGCCCTCGGCCACCAGGTGGCCGAAAGCCGCTGGGGCAGCATCGGCCACGCCAACTGCATCGAAGTCGACCCCGACACGCGCGGTTTTCGGGCGGTGGCGGACGTGGCGCGCAAGGGCGGCGAGGCGCTGGCGTATTGAGGGCGAGGTCGTTCGGCCAGCGTGGCCGGCCAGGGTCTCGATCTCGGCACCGACCACCGCTCCGCCCTGCAGCTGGGCTGCCGCGACCCACCTTCTGCGTTTGTAGCGGCAGGCCTGGTAGGCACCGAGCTGTCGGCCGGGCTTGGCGCTGCGCGGCACGGCGCTGCCGACCAAGGAACTGTGAGCGGACCTCGCCGACGCTCAGTTACCAGAGGTTCCCGCTGCACCGCCGCCCAACGCGGCAAAGAGGCAGGTGACCGCCGCTTCACCCTCGGCGTTACACCCCCCCGCTTTGAGCGTCGGCTCGCCAAACTCATCGCATTCGAAGTCCGACGCTGGCCGTCCGGCTGTGCATTGAAGCAGGCTCTGGACCTCGCTTTCACAGCCCTGCACGCCCATTGCGTCAGACTCACAGCTGGACGCGCAATTGCTGTCGTTCGCGCACGCGAGCGGCGCCGCGGTCTGGCAGACTGTTGCACATAACTCGGCGGTCGATGCGCCGCCTCCGCCGCCGCTCCCACCATCATCGCCGCATGCGCTCAGCGCCAATGCCAAGCCGGCCAAAGCCGGCCAAGCCGACGATCCAAGATCCTCCGCCAAATCGTTCAAACATGCGCGTCCTCCCCACTGCCAAGATGGTCCGCTACCGTCACGGACGCGCTGTTGACGGTTGGTCAAATCGGTCGATTCATGGCACCGAGAGAAAATACCGGGCAGCTGCGCGGGCTGAGCAGGCCTCCAGATACGGCAACGACGACGCGTTCAGGCCACCCGACGGCAGCGGAAGTGGTCCACCGCCTCCGCGATCCCAGAACTGCGTGTCGGTGGTCAGCCCATGGCTCAGGACCAGCGGCAACGCGTCCACAAGCCGCGGACCTTCAATGCGGTAGACGATGGGGCTGCCGTCGGCGAGCGACAGCTCAGCTTCTTCCCGCCTGGCCCAAGACCCGCCGCCATTCACTGCGCGCCGAGGACCCAGGCCACCGCCGCCAGGCCCGCCAGGGCCGCGGCGACCAGCAGCAGCCAACTGCGGGACTTGCCCGGCTCGGGCTCCACGGAGGGCGGCGGCTCATGCGCATCCGGCTCGGGGCTGGAGCGCCGCTGCACGCGCGAGGGCGGCTCGGAGGTGAGGGTGACCGGCTCGACGTCTGTGAAGGGGATATTTTCGGTGTGGAGGGCCGCCTCGGCGGCGCGCTCGCGGGCGCGTCGCAAGGCCACGATTTCCTCGGAGAAATTCTCGGTCAAAAAGGACCCAAACTTCAACTGGGAGGCCATTTGACTGGTAGCCAAGGCGTACTCCTCGAGGTCCTCGAGCATCTCGGCGGCCGATTGGTAGCGCGCTGCCGGATCGACGGCCAGCGCGCGATCGAGGATGGCCTGGACCCGCGGCTGCTCGGGCAGGCGCCGGGAGGGTAGCGGCGGCACTTCACCACGCCGCGCCATCTCCAACATTTCTTCTTCGCTGCCCTTGTACAGCCGTCGGCCTGCGCACAGCTCCCACAGCAAGATGCCGGCGGCGAAGATGTCGGAGCGCAGGTCGACGTGTTCGCCGCGGGCGTGCTCGGGTGCCATGTAAGCGCTTTTGCCAGCCACGCGCGCCTGGGTGACGCGGCTGTCGTCGACCTCGTAGCCAGCCCGCTGCGGGCCCGGGCGGCGTTCGAGGTCCATGTCCAGGGCCCGGGCGATGCCGAAGTCGCAGAGGTTGATCTCGCCCTCGAAGGAGACCAGCACATTCGAAGGCGAAACGTCGCGGTGGACGACGCCCATGGGCGCGCCGTGCTCGTCCTTGGCGCGGTGGGCGTAGTGCAGGGCCGCGAGCGTTTCGCGGATGATGAAGATCGCGAACTGGACCGGCAGCGGCAGCCGGCGCCGCGACAGCTGCCTCAGCAGCTGGTTGAGGTCGTAGCCCTCCACGTACTCCATGGCGATAAAGAGGCGCCCGGACTCGCGGCCGAGGTCGACGACGTGCACCACGTTGCGGTGGTTGAGCTGGGCGGCGAGCTTGGCCTCGCGCACCAACATGCGCACGAAGCCCGGATCGCTCGACAGCTCCGCCAGCACCTCTTTGATCACCACCCGTCGCGAGCCGCCCAGCTCGTCGCGGATGCGCGCCAGGTAGATCTCGGCCATGCCACCGCGACCGATGCGATCGAAGAGCAAGTAATTGCCAAAGGCGCGCGGCAGCTCGAGCGCTCCCTGGCTGGCTTGCTTTGGCTGGCTCGTCATGTCTCGGAGGGGTCCGCGCTGGTGGGTCGCGGCGGCCGACGGGACCCGACACGCGTCCCGATGGCTAGTGTGCGTTTTTTACTCGGCGGCGTCGAGCGTGCGGTCGGCGCGTTCGATCAGCAAACGCTGCCCCTGCCCCCTGACCCTGAGCAGGTCACCGCGAGCGGCCTCCCCCGACAGAATCGCCCGGGCGAGCCCCGACTCGAGCAGCCTGCCCACGGTGCGCCGCATGGGGCGAGCCCCCAGCTGATGGTCGTAGCCGCCAGCGTCGAGCAGGCTGTCGATGGTACTGGGCTCCACGTCCAGCTCGATGCCGTGCTGGCGTTCCAGCTGCACAACACAGCGGGCGACCATGGCCTCTGCGATTTCTGCGACTTCTTGGCGGCTGAGGGGATGAAAGCAGAGGGGCTCGTCGATGCGATTGAAGAGCTCGGGCGGCAGCGCTTGACGGGCGGCTTGCAGCACCGCCTCCCGGCGCTGGGCCCGCGACTCGCCTTCCTGCACCTCACCGCCCCCGCCGAAGCCGATGGGGGCCCGGCGCGGGGCGTCGCTGTGGCCGGCGCCCAGGTTCGAGGTCATCACGATCACGGTGTTGCGAAAATCCACGGTGCGGCCGCGGCCGTCGGTGAGGCGCCCCTCGTCCAGCAGCGGCAACAGCGACAGCAGCACCTCGCGGTGGGCCTTTTCGACCTCGTCGAGCAGCAGCAGCTGGTAGGGCCGGCCGCGCACGGCCTCGGTCAGCTGGCCGCCGCTGTCGTGGCCCAAGTAGCCCGGTGGCGCCCCGATCAGGCGCGCCACGGCATGGGCCTCCGACAGTTCGCTCATGTCGATGCGGGTGGGTTCGGCGCCCGGAAAGAGCAGCTCGGAGATGGCCTTGGCCAGCTCGGTCTTGCCGACGCCGGTGGGCCCGAGGAAGAGAAAGGTGCCCAGGGGACGCTCGCCCCGAAAGCCCGCAGCGCCCTTGCGCAGGGTCTCGCAGACCGCGGCGATGGCCTCGTCTTGGCCGACGATGCGCTCGTGCAGGTGGGACTCCAGGGCCAAAAGGGCCTCGCCGTCGCGCATCAGCAGGCGGTCGCAGGGGATGGCGGCGCGCTCGGAGACGACCTCGGCCACCGCGGCCAGGTCCACCCGACGCCCGCCGCGGCGGCGGCTGCGCGCGGCTGCCTGGTCGAGCAGACCGATGGCCTTGTCCGGTAGCTGTTGCTCGGGCAGGTAGCGCACCGACATCGCGATGGCCGCCTCGATGGCCGCCGCTTCGATGGGCAGGCCATGGTGCAATTCATAGGTGGGCGCCACCGCGCGCAGGATCTCGAGGCAGGCCTCGGGGTCGGGGGCCTCCACGTCGATGCGGCTGAAACGCCGGGCCAGGGCCGGGTCGCGCTCGAAGCTCGTCCGGTACTCGGCGTCGGTGGTGGCGCCGATGCAGGGCAGCTGGCCGCGGGCCAGGGCAGCTTTCAGACCGGTGGCGATGCTGTCGGGGCCGTCATCATCGCCCACCAGGCTGTGGATCTCGTCGATGAAGAGCACCACCGAGCCGGCCGCGTCGGCGACCTCGGCGATCACGGCGGCCAGGCGCTCGGAGAGCGCGCCGCGCACGCCGGTGCCCGAGACCAGCGCCGCAGGCGGCAACTCGATCAGCAGCGGGCTCGGACGCGGGCCCTGGGGTTCGAGGAGCAACTGACTGGCCAGGCCCTCGATGAGCGCGGTCTTGCCCACGCCGGGGGGGCCGACCAGGATGGGGTTGTTGCTGCGCCGGCGGGCGAGCACGTCCAGCAGCTGCTCGATCTCGCGCTGCCGGCCGTAGACACGATCGAGCTGTCCCGCGGCGGCGGCGGCGCTGAGATTGCGCCCCAGGCTGGTCAAGAGCGGGAAGCGCGCCGGGTCGAGTTCGAGTCCGTCGATGCCGGCGGGCGTGCCCAGGGCGGCGGCGGGCGTGGGTCCCGCGGGCGCGTCATCTGCTGCCAGCTCCGCGCCTTCGCACCCGGCGCGCAGAACTTCGGCCTCGACCGGCTCCACCACCCCGCGCGGGCGCACGCGCAGTTTGCGGGCACGGGCCTCGGTCTGGGCCGCCAGACGCGCCGACTGCTGCGCCAGGCGCTCGTCGGCACGCAAGCGGTCGCCGCGACCGGCCCCGCGGGCGTCGACATCGGCGTCGAAGTGCTGCCGCGACTCGCCCGAAAGCACCGACTCGAGGCTGGCCCGCAATTGGGCGGGCGATAGCCCCAGGCGCTCGAGGCTGCGATAGGCGGCGGTGCGCGGCTCGCGGCTCAAACACAGAAGCAATGCCAGCCCCGCCTTCATGTCCCCCCAGGTCGGATCCGAAAGCAGCCGACTGGCCCGCTCGGCGACCAGGCGCAGGGTGGGCTCGGGCTCGGGGTCGTGGCCGGTGAAGCCGCCGACCAGGGCCGCCTCATCCACGCCCCAGGAGGCGAGCACGGGGCCGGCGCTGGCCTCCCGCGCCAGGGCCAGCAGCAGATGCTGGGTGGTGGGCGCGTGGCCCCGTTTGCGCGCAGCGAGTTCGGCCCGGGACAAGAGGCCCACGACTCCGCTCGCAACTGCGGGCCATCGGTCGTCGCTCACGTACGCTCCAATCCGGGCTCGGGGCCCATGGCCGGGGCGACCGTGCCCCAGGGCGGACGCCTGGGGACCGCCAGCTTCGGAATATCAATGCCTGAGCGGGCGCACCAAGTTTTTGAAGTTGGCGCCGCGGGGATGACCGTGCGTCGGTTCGCAGCTACAACAGCCCCGTGCACGCCCATGACTTGGTGACGGCCGCGGCCGAAGGACGCGTACCGCTGGTGGTGATCGTGGTTGGCGACGAGCGTTTCTTCATCGACCGCGCCGTCGCCGCCGTGCGCCGGGCCGTGGTCGACGAGGCCACCGCCGGCTTCAATGAAGAGATCTTTCAGGGGGCCAAGAGCCTCAGCGCCGGCTCCGTGATCGATGCGGCCCGCACGCTGCCGATGCTGGCCCGACAGCGCTTCGTGCTGGTGCGCGGTATCGACGCCATGCACAGCGATGAGCTCGCCCGGCTGCTTCCCTACCTGGAGGATCCGGCACCCAGCGCCTGCCTGGTCCTAACCGCAAGCAAACTCGACGGACGCTCGCGTTTCGCCCAGCGCGCCAAAAAGCTCGGCTACCTGGCCGATGCGGCGCCGCTCAAGCCCAGGGAACTGCGCACGTTCCTGGCGCGGGAGGCCGAGCGACGCCGCGTGCGCCTCTCGCCCGACGCCGCCGCAGCCCTGGCCGACGCCATCGGCACCGACCTGCCGGCCCTGGACGACGCCCTGGAGCGACTCTCGCTCTACGTGGGCGGCAGCGCCACGATCGACCTGGCCGCGGTCGAAGCCTGCGTCGTGAAGGTGCGCATCGAGACCGTCTGGTCGCTGGTGGACGCGGTAGGCGCCGGCGACCGCAAAACCGCGCTCAAAGCGGTGGCCTCGCTGCTTTCCGATCGCGAACCACCGCTTCGAATCCTGTCGTTGCTCGCCCGCCAACTGCGCATGATCGGACGCGCCCACAGCGCTCTTGCCCGGGGCGCGAGCCCCACCGAGGCGGCCAGTGTGGCCGGCGCGCCTCCCTTCAAAGCCCGTGAGTTAAGTGCATCGGCGCGGCGCTTTCGGCCCGCGCGACTGCGCCGCGCCTTCGCCATCATCGCCAGCACCGATCTGGCCCTCAAGGGTAGCCAGCGGCCGCCGGAACGCGTGCTGGAAAGCGCGATCCTCGAACTGACTGCATAACGGCCGCTTGACGACCCTCGGCACAACCCATAAGAGCCGGGTGTGGTTCTTTTAAGAGAGGTGTGGGTAGTGATGGTTCGCGCTTATTCGACTCATAGTGTGGCGCCGTGGGCGTCGAAGCTCCTGGCCGCCGGCCTCATCCTGGGCCTCTCGGTCGCCGGCTGCAGCAGCAGCAGCGACAGCGCCGGATTGAAAGACGCCGGTCCCGACGGGGGTTCGGGCAATGACGACAAGACCGGCGGCGACGGCGATGGCGGCCTGCAGGGCGACGCCACCATGACCGGCCAGCCCGGCAGCGACGGATCGGCCGCCGATGCCTGCGCCAGCGTGAGCAACCCGTGCTTCTTCGCGGGCATCAGCTGCAACGGCACCGACCTTGTCACCTGCGCCGCCGATGATAACGGCTGCATGGTTCAGACCAGCGAGAGCTGTGAGACCGCCGACACCAACGTCTGCGATTCCGGTGCGAGCGGCGGTCCGGCCTGCGCCTACGACCCCTGCGCCGGGCTCGAAAACGCCTGCGACACCGCCGGCCTCAGCTGCGACGGCATTGACCTCGTCGACTGCGCCGAAAACAGCGACGGCTGTCTGGTGGCCGAGACCACCGACTGCACCACCGTCGGCGACAACAACTCCTGCGACCCCGAGGCCAGTGGCGGTCCGGCCTGCGTCTACGACGAGTGCAAGACCGACGCCGGCGAGGCCAAGGAAAGCGTCTGCGTGCTCGACGCGACCACCTGCCAGGCCGACATCCTGGTCACCTGCAGCGACGACGCCGCCGGTTGCCCCATCGCAACGCGCGTCGACTGCACCATGGAGACCGACAAAAACAGCTGCGACGACAGCAGCACCCCCCAGTGCGTCTTCGATCCCTGCAAGGGCGTCACCGAATGCCTGACGGCCGGCACCACCTGCCGCGGCACCGATCTGGTGGTCTGCGCGGCCAACGGCGATGGCTGCCTGGTCGAGACCATCACCGACTGCACCGAGGGCGGCAGCGTGGCGGTGACCTGCGACGACAGCGGCGACCCGGTGTGCAGCGCCTGCAGCGATGACGCGGCCTGTACTGGCGCTGGCGAGGGTGACCGCAGCTGCGACGGCAACGTGCTCGAAACCTGCACCGATCTGGATGGCGACATGTGCCTGGACCTACTGCGCGAGGACTGCGGCGACAACTTCACGTGCAACTCGGGCAACGGCTGCGTCTACAGCGGCAGCGACACCTGCGACGAAGCGCTGGCAGCCGGCAACGTGCTCAGCGGCTCCTTCACCACCGCCGCCTACGACACCTCGGCCGAAGGCGTGACCAACGATTACAGCAGCTTTGTCTGCCCCACCCTGCCGTCGGGCATCCCCTTCGGCGCCGGCGCCCCCGACCTGCTCTTCGCCGTCGACGTGCCGCCCCAGTCGGTGACCGTGGTCTCCTTCACCGGCGTCAGCGGCTTCACCGGCACCGGCCTGTGGATGCTGGCGCTGCCGGTATGCGCCGACGGCGACCTGAGCGCCGAGGAGCAGTGCACCGGTCTGAGCGCCGACAAGCTACGCATGGCCAACGAAAGTGACGAAACCGTGCGCTACTACATCGTGGTCGACGCCGACGGCGACACCAACGTGGGCAGCTTCGCGCTCGAGGTCGACACCCGCACGCTCGGCTGCGGCGACGGCAAGACCGACGGCAGCGAGGAATGCGACGACGGCAACATCTTCGAGGGCGACGGCTGCACCCCTTCCTGCACTCTCGAAGAGGGCTACGCCTGCACCGGCAACGACCCCTCGGTCTGCACGCGCCGACCGGAGGAAAACGTCTGCGGCAACATCCAATGCGACGCCCTGCCCAGCGGCGCCCCCGGCGGCACCGTGACCTGCTGCACGCCCGACGAACAGTGCGGCGTTTCGCTGCAGACCTACTACGGCGCCGGCTGCTTCCTGCGCGATCAGGAGGGGGTCGCCGACGACAGCTGTCCCCCAGCGGAGAGCACTAATTTCTTCCTGGCGACGCTGCAGGGCTGCTGCCGCCCCGACAACAAATGCGGCATCCAGAGCGCCACCGGCGCCGGCTGCATCGAGCGCAGCGAAGCCTGGCTCAACCACCAGGACAGCGACTACTACGGCTTCTATCCGGAGCCGTGGGAGTCCATCGACTGCACCTATCCCTAGGCTGCGCCAAGAGCAGCCCAGGTGTCTCGTGTCTCGTGGTCGCCCCTCGACCACGAGACACGAAAGCGCCGGCCGCCTGCACAGGCCATCAGCGCGCTCAGGCCCGCTCCAACACCAAGGTCGGCCACGTCTACGCGTCTACGCGACACGAGCCGCGAGACACGCAGGGCCGCGTTTCAGAGCGGCCCTGACTCAATCCTCAAGGTCATCGGCCAACGCCCGACGCGTGGCCGTCCCCAGCTCCACCCGCACTTCATAAAGCGGGTGGTCGACCTCCAGGCTCACCGCCAGCCCCGCATCGCGTAGGGCCGCGGCGCGGTCGCCGATCTCGAAGCTCAAATAGTTCACCGCCGGAATGCGGTCCATCTCTTCGCCGTGGTGGACCGCAAAGCGCGCAGTGAAACGCTCCTCGCCGATCACCAAGTGCACCCGCTCGCGCACGCCATGCAGCTGCTGCAGCATGCGCCGGCGCTCGACCTCATCGTCATATTCGATGAAGTGCGTCGCCGACAGCATCCGCCCTTCAGGGATCAACTCGTTGTAGGTCTCGAGTTCGTGGGCGATGCCCTTTTCGTCGCTGATGCGCTCGGTTCGCAGCATTTCCTGAACCTGCAGCAGGATCGTGTCGTGGTTTTCGAAGACCACCGACATGTGATCGCCCAGCTCCACGCGCCGCGGGCGCTTGGCCGCGATCATGCGGTTACGAAAGCGCTCGCGAATCGCTTCGTAGGCTCCCAGGTCCAGCAGCTCGGATCGCTGTACTTTGCGCATCGTTCCTTGTCCTTGATTTGTGAGGCTCAATCCTCGGCCACCGCCGCAGAAGCCGCGCTCACCTCCGGCAGACCGTAGGCGCGGTTGAGCAATTCGATCGGGTGGTAGGCCTCGGTGTGCAGCTCGGCGGCGATGCGCTGACCCGACAGCGGGCAGTCGGTGGCCACAGCGTCGAAAGGCTCCTCGCGCAGGCCCTGGACGAGCTTGCGCGCGTAGTGGCGACCGGCGGCGTAGTGCTGGGCTTTCATGCCCCAGGTGCCGTCCACGGCGGAACACTCCTCGACCATCTCCACCTCGGTCTCGGGCACCTTGGACAGCAGGATGCGTCCCGGGGCGCCGATCTTCTGGGCCCGGAGGTGACAGGCGCTGTGGTAGGCGATGCGCCCCAGGGGCTTTTCGAAGTCGCGCCGCAGGGTCTTGTCGCGCAACCTCAGGCGCAGAAATTCCATGAGATCGAAGCTGTGCGCGGCGACCTCTGCCGCCTCGCTGCTGCCGAGCAGATCGGCGTAGTCCTTTTTGAGCACATAGCCGCAGGTGGGCCCCGGCACCAGAATCGGCACCCCCCGCTCCACCAGGGGCAAGAGCACCTCCACGTTGGCCCGGGCCTTGGCCTTGGCCGCCTCCACGTCGCCGCCGTCCAGGTTGGGCATACCGCAGCAGGTCTGCCCCTCGGGAAAGTGCACCTTGAAGCCGTTGTGCTCGAGCACCTGGATCGCAGCAATGCCGGTCGAGGGCATGTTGAAGTTGGTGGTGCAGGTCGAAAACAACGCAACCTCACCCTTTTCGCCCGCGCCGTCGGCCGGCGTATGCCGCTCGAAGTAGCTACGCAGGGTGGTCGAGGCAAAGGGCGGTAGGTTGAAGTCGGCGCTGATGCCGGTCGCCGCCTGCTGGACCTTGCGCAGCAGCCGGTTTTTGCTGACGAAGTTCATCAGCGGCGCCATCGCACCACTGCCCATCGCACCCAGGCGCTGGGGCTCACCGAGCACCCGATCCTGCAGGCTCACGCCGTCGCGCCGGGCGAGTTGGGCCTTGTGGCGCAGCATCAGGCGCGGAAAGTCGAGCTTGAATTCATGCCCGTCGTCGGGCGTGTAAGGGCACTTGATGTAGCAGAGCTTGCACTGGAAACACTGCTGGTTGACCGCTTCGTAGTCCAGGGCGACGAAGGCCTCGATCTCGCCATGGCCTCCCTCTTCGTAGGCGTCGACACGCTTGAAGAGTTCCGGAAACGATGGGCAATAGCCCACGCACATGCGGCAGCCGTGGCAGATGGAAAAGACCCGCTGCAGCTCCCTGTGCAAGTCGTCGGCGTCGTAGTAGCGCGCGTCGTTGGGGTCGAAGCAGGGGTCTCGTTCAGGGCGCATGGTTCGTTACCTGGGCATCGGAGCCGAGGCGAGCCTACCCCGCCGTCGCAGCGACAGCATGCCGCAGCGTGCGAGGTAGGCCCCCTTCGATTGAACTTGGGGCGCGAGGCCGGGGGGCCCCAGCGCCCGCTTCGATCAGTCCAGCTCGTCGAGCGCCTTCTGGAAGCGCCCGGCGTGGGACTTTTCGGCCTTGGCCAGGGTCTCGAACCACTCGGCGATGTCGTCGAAGCCCTCGTCGCGCGCGGTCTTCGCCATCGAGGGGTACATGTCCGTGTACTCGTGGGTCTCACCGGCCACGGCGGCGGCCAGGTTCTTGTCGGTCGAGCCGATGGGCTTGCCGGTGGCGGGATCGCCGGTCTTCTTCAGGTAGTCCAGGTGGCCGTGGGCGTGTCCGGTCTCGCCGTCGGCGGTGTCGCGGAAGAGGCCAGCCACGTCGGGATAGCCCTCCACGTCGGCGATCTTCGAGAAGTACAGGTAACGACGGTTGGCCTGGGACTCACCGGCGAAGGCGTCCTTCAGGTTCTGCTCGGTCTTTGAGCCTTTGAGCTCTGCCATGGGTCTCTCTCCTTGATTGTCGCGTTCGGTGCCCGCCCCGGGGGGCGAGCCACTTCAACCGGACCATGCGTGAAGCCCCGGCGCAGCGGCGCGAGGATTCATGAATGCTCCGGCGATGCGGCCCCCGCGCACGGAGCGCAGAGGCCGCGGTACACCCTCTCGATATGTGCCACGCGGAAGCCGCGCAGCGCGCGCCCGGGCGCCCGGTCGGCGCCCTCCTGGCACGGAACGTCCACCATGGCGCCGCAGCGGTCGCAGACGGCATGATCGTGGTGGCTTACATTGGGATCGAAGCGCGTGACGGCGCCCAGGTGGATGGAACGGCACTGACCAACCTCGATCAGCGCCGATAGCGTGTTGTAGACGGTGGCCACGCTCATGGTCGGAAAGCGCGGGGCCAGGCGCTCGTGGAGCTGCTGGGCGGTGGGATGGCTGCAATCGCCAGCGATGGCCTCCGCGATCGCCAAACGCTGCGGCGTGAGCTTCAGGCCCGCGTCCCGCAGTGCGCTCAGCAGCTGGCTGACCTCGTTTTGACTCATTCCTACCTTAGAACGATTATTAGTTACGTTCGATGCTCGGTCAAGGGTCGCCAGCGGAAAAAGCCCCGTCCGCCTCCCACGGCGGCTGCCCTGTGTTCCGGGCCGGCAAGGATAGGCGACCTGGGCCCGCCCGGGCAACGACGGGCCTACTGCAACGGCAGCAGCTCGGCGTCGACCCTGTAGGTCAGCCCCGGGATCGTCGCGCCGGGCGTGGTCGAACAGCTGATGGGTCCGCCTTCGAGCGAGTCGACCGTGGCATTGCAGTCGTAGAGTTCCAGAACTCCGGACGCCTGGTCATCGTCCCAGACCCCAAAGTTCAGCAGGTCGCCCACCTGCAAATCGAGCGGAAAGACCTGTTCTGCGAAGCTCGGCGTCAAGCTGCGAGCCGCGGTTTCGGTGCGCGCGAGCATGACTTCGGATCCGTCGACGAGGCGGCTGACCACAATGAAGACGTCAGGCGAGCAGGGGCAGGGACCGGTGACGTAGGACTGCGAGGAGATGTCGCCGCACTTTGTGTCGTTGCACATTCCGAGCACATTTTTATCGGGCACAGTGGCCCTGAGGATGCGCAGGGCGACCACCGGCGGGGTCGACTGGGCGTCGGTGATGGTGGCGTCGGCGACGGGCGGCGCGGCGTCCGCCATGGCGGCGTCCACGGGGTCGTCGCCCCCATCATCCATGGCCGCAGGTGGCGCCACCGAGGTACCTGGGCCGGCATCGACAACGGCAGGCGTGCCACCGCTGCCCGCATCCATCGCCGACAGAACCAGCCCCGCATCCGCGCAGAAGCTGTGGTGGTAGCAGTCGGGGTCCTGGCAACCGACCAGGCCGTCACCGTCCTCGTCCACTGTTTCGTTGCCGCAGGCTTCCGCGCTGAACTCCCCATCGATGGCCAGCAGGCCGGTGCAACCGCCGGCGGCCCCGACGCTCCAAGCAAGCGCCGACAGCACCACCAGCGGGACTCGTAACGGCTGGAGCGCCCGCCGCCCTGCACGTTCGCGCCTGGCTCCACTGCTGTGTTGAGTCCCGTCCATGGCCTACGGCTGCCAGCTCCCCACCCGAAGGAGGCATCCAACCAACGTTGCCCACATCCTCCCACAACCTGTGGCGAGGTGACCTCGCTGCGGGGTAGCTACATCAGGTTAGCGTGGTTCGCTGTAAAATGCTCGGGTGCCAGGGCGCTTTGCCCGCTTCGTCAACGGGATTTCGCGGCCGGCTGCAGCTGGGGTCGCAGCCGGGCCCCCACGGTTTCCAGGGTTCGAATCGCCGAGCGCAGGGCGCGGCGGTCGAGGTTTGAGTCGGTGCTGAGGGTGGCGCTGAGGCGCACTTCGCCGCTGTGGGCATTCCACTCGAACTTGCCCAGGAGCAGCTCCCAATTGAACTCCATCAGGCGCATGAGCAGCGCCGGGGTGGCCGGGTCGGTGGCCTGGGCCTGCACAAAGCGCTCGATGTAGATGTAGATGGTGTCGCTCCTGTCGCTGTAGACCAGGACCATCTCGGCGCCCTTCTCGGTCAGCCCCGAGCGGCCCCGGAAGCGACAGCGCAGGCTGTCGGGTGCGGCACTTTCGCAGCGCGGCTCCAGCGCCAGCGCCTCGAGCTCCTGCTCGATGGCGGCGGCGTAGCGCGGCCCCTGCTGGGCGCTGGCGGGCGCGCCGTTCACGCAGACCACGAGCATGACCAGCAGCGAAAGCCGCCGAGCCACGAGCCGAGCCACGAAGCGACATCCCGGGGCCCTGGAGGTCATCGGATCAGATCCAGATAGCCGTTGTCGACGTCGTCGCCGGTGGGCGGCGCGGGTTTCCAGCGGGCGAAGATCTGGCCGATGCACTTCTCGGGTTGAACCTGGCCGAAGGCGCGGCTGTCGAAGTGGATCTCGCTGCGGTTGTCACCCAGCAGGTACAGGCCCGTGTTGGTGGTATAGGGGCGCAGCCGAAACGTCTGGTCCTTTTCGATCACGTAGACGCTGGTGCGCCGCGCACCGAAGTCGGCCTCGACCCGCCGCATGTGGAACTGCTTTTTGCGCGTCACGTCGTAGAAGCGGAGCGTGCCCGCGCCCGTGGCAGCCACCGTGAGTTCGCCGAGAACGAGCCGGCCGTTGTCGTCGAGGCGCACCTCTTCGCCGGGCATGCCCACCACGCGACCAAAGACCAGCTGACCATCGCGGCTGGGGTGCTCGCAGACCATCACGTCCACGCGGTCGGCGGCGGCGCCGCGCCAGACCAACACCTCGTCGCCATAGACCAGGGTGGGGGCCATGCTGTTGTTGTCGATGGTCACCACGTCGATCACGGTCATCCGTGCGACGACGACGGCGATGGCGAGCACCGCCAGCAGATTCATCCAGAACTTGGCCCGATCACTCATGGCGCGCAGGGAAAGAGGGCGGCCATAGTCCGCGCTCTGAAAGCGCAATGCAATGCTCGGAGCCGTTCGGCATGTCGCTCAGGGGTCTGCACACGAAACGCGAGCGAGCACGGCGAGCAACTCGCCCACGCGGGCGGCGGGGTCGGGGGCGGCCATCACGGCCCGGATCACCGCCAGGCGACCGATGCCCCTCGACGCCAACCGGCGCGCCGCTGCCACATCGATGCCGCCAAGGGCGAAGATCGGTAGCGCGAGGCCCCGGTACAGTTCCGCGAAACCTTCTTCACCCAGGGGCTCACCCTTGCCCGCCACCACATGGACCGGACTCAGGGTCGCGAAGTCGGCGCCCGCCGCGGCCGCGCGCTCGAGCCCGGCGCGATCGTGGCATGACGCGCCGATGCACGCCCCGGCGCCCAGCTGGCGTCGCGCTTCGGCAATGCTGGGTCCGGCCTCGGGCAGCTGCACGCCCTGGGCACCGACGCGCTTGGCAAGCTCCAGCGAGCCGTTGATCAGCAGCGGCACCCCACGCTCGGCGCACAGCCGGCCCAGCGCTTCGCCCAGGCGCTGCCGGTGCGCCTCCGCCAGGGTCTTGGCGCGCAGCTGCAGCCCCACCGCGCCCGGGGGTGCCGCCGAAAGCGCCGACCTCGCCGCCGCCACCAGACGCTCGGGCGGCGCCCCGTCGGCGATCAGGTAGAGCCGAAAGCCGGGGGCGGCTATTGCTTCGATCCGATCACCCCTTCGAGGGGGCTGGAAGCGGTGGCGTAGAGGCGGCGCGGGATGCGGCCGGCCAGGTAGGCCTCGCGCCCGGCGCGGACCGCCAGGTTCATGGCCCGTGCCATACGAACGGGGTCCTCGGCGCCGGCGATGGCGGTATTCATCAGCACGCCATCGCAGCCGAGTTCCATGGCCACCGCCGCGTCCGAGGCCGTGCCGACGCCGGCATCGACGATAAGCGGCACCGAAATGGCCTCGCGGATGATCTCGATGTTGTAGGGATTGCGAATGCCCAGGCCGCTGCCGATGGGCGCCGCCAGCGGCATCACGGCCGCGCAGCCCACATCCTCGAGCTTTTTGGCGGTGATGGGATCGTCGGTGGTGTAGGGCAGCACCGTGAAGCCCTCGCGCACCAGGGTGGCCGCCGCCTCCAGCGTCTGCACCACGTCGGGGAAGAGGGTCTTGGGATCGCCGATCACCTCGACCTTGACCAGTCCCGACATGCCCAGCTCCCGGGCCAGGCGACAGGTGCGCACCGCCTCGTCGGCGCTGTAGCAGCCGGCGGTATTGGGCAACAGCACGTAACCCCGCTGCTTCAGGTAGCCGATGATGGAGTCGCCACCGGGGGCCTTCAGGTCCAGCCGGCGCACCGCCACCGTGACCATGGAAGCGCCCGAGGCTTCGAGCGCGGCCTTCGTCTGCTCGAGATCCCGGTACTTTCCGGTGCCCACGATCAGCCTGGAGTCCAGCTCAACTTCACCGATCCGGAGTCGATCCATCGCCATTCCTTCCTTTGCTCGTGCCTGCCGGTCGCGCCGGTCGCGCCGGGCACCTGGTGGGTCGTTTCAGCCGCCACCCACGAATTGCACGATCTCCAGGCGGTCGCCTTCTTGGAGCGCCGTCTCGGCGTGGCGGGCGCGCGGCACAATCTCGGCATTGCGTTCGACCGCCACCGGCGTGTCCCCAAGGCCAAGCTGGCCGATGAGCACGCCCACGGTGCAACCGACTTCGACTTCGCGCGCCTCACCATTGACTTCGATCCGCATGGCGCCGGGAGAATAGGGCCCGCGGAGCAATAAGTCGATCGACCGGCCTATCGCTCCGCAGGCCCGTGGCCCCCCCGATGACCCGTAACCTTGCCGTTTTTCAGGAAGAACGCGGCCTTGTGCTTGGTCACCACCTTGGGCTTCTCCGGGGTGATCTCGAGCTTGCGCACGTAGTCGCAGCGCAGCTCCCAGCAGCGATCGGGCATCAGACGCGGCGTCATGCACTCGCCAAGATAGATGTCGGCGCCGGTGTGTAGCTTGCCGAGGTAGTCGTTGATGCTGCCCCAGGCGCCCTTGGGCAGGCTGCCGCAGCGCGCTTCGAGCGCGGCCTGCTTGCGCTCGAGTTCGTCTTTTTGGGCCTGCTCGCGGGCCTCGATGCGGCGCTGCAACTCGTCGGCCCGGGCCAGGTAGATCTCCTCGACGTAGCCCGCCGAGATGCCGAAACGCTTGCCGATCTTGGCCATATTGGCCGCTTCGTCGGCGGCGCGGGCGTCGGGTGCGGCCAGCACGGCGAAGGCCCGGTCGAAGACGCGCCCTTCGAAGCCATCCAAACGCTCGCGCAGGTCTTCGTAGCGGTCACGCACGCCCTGGAGTTGCTCGGGCACGCCGCCGTCGATCGCCGGCGTCAGCTCGACCCCGGATAGCGGCGCGAAGAGTTCGGCGAGTTTCGCGATGCGCTCCCGCGCTTGCTCGTGGCGACGGCGCTGCATGTCCTTGCGGGTTTGGTCCAGCTGCGCCTCGATGTCGGAGATCACGGCCAGCAGCTCCTGCGCCCGCGCCCGGGCGCGCTCGCGGGCGGCCTCGGCTTCGGCCTCGGCGCGCTGCTCGGCGCTCAGGAGCTTCGCGGGGTCACCGGCGGTGACGTCGATCTGTAGCTCCGGTACCGCCACCGCCCGATGGCGCTCACCCTCGCCACGTCGCGGTGGCTGGCAGGCCTGGCGGATGCGTGCGACCCAGTCGCAGTCCTGGGGCGTGTAGCCCACGTAGGTGGCCATCAACGGCAGCCGATAGCGCCCGGTGGGCGTCTGTGGCGTGGCCTCCAGCAGCACCTCCACCTCTCCGCGTTCCGCAGCCCCGATGCCCGCTGTGCCGAAGGCGAAGAGCAGACCGTAGGCCTGGCCGGGCCGCTTCAGCTCCCAGGTATGGCGGGAAACCTCGCCCCACAGGCGGTCGGGGACGCGCGCGCACACGGCGCCCTCGCGCTGGCACTCGTCGAGGGGCTCGAAGACCGTCTCGCTCACCGCTTCAGGCAACAGCGCAGGCAGCGCCGCACGCAGCCTGTGCCCGCGCAGCTCGCCGCGCGGCACTTCCACCCGCGGTAGGGGCTCGGCCTCTCCGAGTGCCGTGACATCGATGCCGAACTCGAAGAGCAAAAAGGGCACCATCAACACCGCAAGCCCGACCAGCGTCGTAACCAGCGCGATCTTCAGCTTGCGCCGGGACTGGGCCGCGACCGACAGCGGCGCCGCCACGATCACACCCTCGCGCAGGGCCTCGATGCAGGCGTCTTCGACGCGGTTGGCACTCAAAAGCACCTTCGGATGACCACCCACGGCCGCCGGATCGCTGCGCCAACGCTGCACTTGCTCGCGGATGGCGTTGACGCTCGGCCGCACGCGCCGCGGATCGGTGAAGTGGTCGGCGTGGCGTTCCAGGCCCGCGGCCTGCTTGGCAAGCCCCACCTCGTCGAGCGCTTCGAGCAGGTCCTGGAGGCGGTCCTCGATTTCCGCGATTGGGGGCGTCTCGTCTGGCAAGGGACAGGGGCTCCCGGCGATCGGCGTCCGCGGCGATCATAACGCGGAAAAGCCCCGCCCACGGTCGACACAAATCCATCGGCGGCACGGCTTGGCCAGTTTTTTCGAGACTCGGAGCAGGTCGCATAGTGTAGGCGCGTGACCACATCGAGCCTCGCCACCCTCGTTTCCGCCGCTTCCAGCGCATCCTTTCCGAGCGCCCTGCCCGCCCCCGCCCCGATCGTGAAGTGGGCCGGAGGCAAGGGCCGTCTGCTCTCCCAGCTGCTTCCCCTGCTGCCGCCCGGGGCCGAGCTGATGCGCCACGTGGAGCCCTTCCTCGGCGGCGCGGCCATGTTTTTCGCGCGCCGCCCGGAGCGCGCCCTGCTGTGCGACGTCAATCCGTCCCTGATCGGCACCTACGAGGCCGTGCGCGACGACGTGGAAACGGTGATCGGGCACCTCGAGCGGCTCGCCCGTGCCCACGGCGACGCCAGCTACTACGCCGTGCGCGAGCGCTACAACCGCGCCCGACGCGTGAGCCAGGCCGAGCGGGCGGCCATGTTCATCTACTTGAACAAGACCTGCTTCAACGGTCTGCACCGGGTCAACCGGCGCGGCGAGTTCAACGTGCCACTCGGTCGCTACAAGAATCCACGCATCATCAACGAGGCGGCGCTGCGCTCGGCCCATGCCCAGCTGCAAGGCGCCGAGCTGCGTTGCGCCGGCTTCGACGAGCTTTTGGCCAGCGCACGGCCGGGCGACTTCATCTACTTCGACCCGCCCTACGAGCCGGTGTCGGCGACCGCCAGCTTCACCTCCTATGCCCAGGACGGCTTCGGACGCGAGCAGCAGCTGCAGCTGCGGGACGTCTTTCGAGCCCTCGACCGGCGTGGCTGTCGGCTCATGCTCTCCAACAGCGACGTGGCCTTCATCCGCGACCTCTACGCCGACTACCGCATCGACAAGGTCAGCGCCGCGCGCGCCATCAACTCAAACGCAAGCCGCCGCGGCCCCGTGCTCGAGGTGGTCGTGCGCAACTACGTGAGCTGAGCGCGAGCAGGCCCTGGCGCCTCAGAAGTCGAGCTGTTTCAGGGCCGACGGAGGCGCCTTGGGCTCCCTCTTCTTGGGCGCACCACCGCTGCGCTTGGCAGCACGGCGGCTCTGGGACACCGCGGGGGCGGGGGTGATGGGCCGGTCGACCAGCAGCACCTCGTAGCTCGCGTCACCGCTGGCGTGGTGCACCACCTGCCAGGGCCACTTGCCGGCTGCCAACACCTTGATGACGTGGTTTTTGCCGTCGCGGGGCAGCACCATCGGCTGCTCTGGCGTCGGCACGTTGTCGACCCTCACCTCGGCACCCTCGGGCAGGTTCTCCAGCACCACGGTGCTGGTGGTGGGCTGCGGTGGCGGGGGGGGGATTTCGCGGCCTTGGGCTGCGGGCTCGGCCGCAGCGACGGGCTCGGCCGCGGCAGCCATGGTGGCGGTGGCTCCCTCGGTCGCCGCGCTGACCCCGGCCTCCGAAGCGCTGCCCCACCACATCAGCCCGGCGGCGCTCAAGACCAGGAGCCCAGCGACCAGCAGCGGCCAGCGCCGCGACCTTTCATGGTGCGAAGCCGGCGGCTCCACCAGCTCGATGGGCAAGCCGGTCTCGTCGGGCGGGTCGCTTTCGCTCGAGCCACGGCCCAGCTCGAACTCGGAGGCTTCGGCCTCCAGGACGTCGGGCATGGCCAAGGCCTCGGCGTCGAGTGTGGGGCTGGCGGGCATTCGGATAGCCGAGTCCGTCGGCTCGTCCAGGGGAAATTCCAGCGTCCGCAGCCGATCCTGGGAGTGGCGCTCGGGCCCCATGGCGCCGAAGCCGGCAGGCGGTGGCGGCGGTGGGCGGTCCGACAGCGAGCGCGGCAGCTGGTTGGCGAGCGTGTCCTCACCGGCCCGGAGCAGCGCCCGTTGCATGGTCGGGGCGTCGGGGTAGCGGTCGTCGGGGTCGCGCGACATGGCCTTGCGCACCACGTCGGACAGGCCCAGGGGCACGCGCGGCGAGACCCGATGGGCGGGCTCGGCATCGCAGGTGACGATCTGGATGATCAAATCGCCGATATTCTCGCTCTCGAAGGGCAGCTGCCGAGTCAGGGCCTCGTACAGGATCACGCCCATGGAGTAGATGTCGATGCGGCGGTCGAGCTTCTTGAGCCCGCGCGCCTGCTCGGGCGACATGTACTCGGGCGTGCCCACGATCACGCCTTCTTTGGTCGTCATCGCCGCGCGGCGACCGCTGCGCGGCTCGATGCTGCGCGAGATCCCGAAATCCAGGATCTTGGGATAGGTGCCGCCAGCCGGATCACGGCATAGAAAGATGTTGTCGGGCTTCAGATCGCGGTGGACGATGCCTGCCTCATGCACCACCGCGAGACCCCGCAGGGTCAGGCTCGCCATCTGAACGATCTCGCCGATCTCGAGGGGCGGGTCCCGGGCCATGCGCTGCCCCAGGGATTCACCGTCGAGTAGCTCCATCACCATGTAGGGCTGGTCCTCTTCCTCGGTGGTACCGAAGTCGACGATATGGATGACGTTGCGGTGCTGGATGGAGGCGGCGATGCGGGCTTCTCGAAGGAAGTGCCGCACCATGCGCTCACGGTCGCGCTCGTCGCGACCGTAGAGGAGCTTGACGGCCACGGCCCGCTCCAGGGTCATATCCTCCGCACGCCATACGCTGGCCATGCCGCCCTCGCCGATCAACGACTCCAGACGGTAACGGTTCGCGATGACGCGCGGCGACTGCGGCACCTCCACGAAGTGCAGTATAGAGGGAATTTTGGTGTACCGGCATACGTGTGCCGGCAAAAGTTCGGTGAATTTCGGAGGCTCTCGGCCTCGAGTTATGTAAACCGTCAGCCGAGACGGCGCAGCACACCGAGGGTTTTGGTGGTGGGCAGGGGTGCGAAGTCACCCGACTCCAGCGCCCGACGGTAGACCTCGATGGGTGCCTGACCACCCTCGGCGGGGTCGGGAAAGAGGTCGTGGATGGCCAGGATGCCGCCGGGCAGGAGCTTGTGGGCCCAGCCCTCGTAGTCGGCGTGGGCGGCCTCGTGGCTGTGGCCGCCATCGATGAAGACCATGCCAAGGGGCGTCGACCACAGGCGCGCGGCGCTCGTACTGCTGGCCACCAGCAGCAGGGCCGTCTCTTCCAGCTCGGCCTGGCGCAGGGCCCGGCGCAGGTGGCCCAGGCTGTCGACGGCGCCTGCCTCGGCGTCGTAAAGGTCGGGGTCGTGGTACTCCTCGCCGCGCTGGTGCTCCTCGGAGCCGCGGTGATGGTCGAGACAGATCAGGCTGCCGCCGGCTGCTTTGGCCCCGCTGCCCAGGTACAGGGCCGATTTGCCGCAATAGCTGCCGATCTCGAGCACCGGCCCCAGAGCCGCGGCCTCGCGGGCGAGCGCGTGGAGCCTGAGGCCCTCCTCGTCATCGAGGAAACCCTTGCACGCGAGGGCCAGACTGTGAACTCGAGCGTCCATGGCCGCTCACTCCGCCGGCGTACGCAGGCTGACGTAGTCCGGGGAAACGGGGCGCTCGGGGCGGGGCCGCGCGGGCTTGGCACTGTCGTAGAGGTCGGCGCCGTCCAGGGAGGTAAAGAAGTCGCTGGTGCGGCTGTCGAGGTGCACCGCGTCGTGGGCCAAGAGCACAGCGGCGGCGGTCCAGGTGGTCTGCTCGCCGTCGGGGAAGATCTCACAGGCCGGGAAGGTGGTACCCGTCCAGTAGGCGCCGTTGTCGGTGCGCTGCCAGCGCGTCCAGGAAAGGATCTCGCGGGCCCGCTGGGTCAGACCCGAGGCGTGCAGCGCCAGCACCAGCTCGCAGGTCTCGGCCACCGTGTACCAGGGCTGATCCTTGACGCAGCGGCAGCCGGCCCCTTCTTGAATGAAGGCGGCCGTCAGCGAGGCGTCCAGCAGCCTGCGGCGCCCCTCGGCCCCACGCAGCGCGCCCCCGAGCACCGGGTAGTACCAGTCCATGGAGTGGCGGCCCGGTTTCTCCGGCAAGTCGGTGTCGCTGAAAACCGCGGGTTGATTGCGGATCACGCGCGAAAGCTTTTCGCGCGCGCGCACCAGCCCGGGACGGTGGTGACCCAGGCGCTCGGCGATGCGGATCGCACAGACCAGGCTACCGTGGATCGACGACGAGCCCGTCAGCAGAGGCGCCTCCCAGACCTTGCCGTTTTTCTGGGCCCAGGCGATGGCGCCGGTGGGCAACTGCATCGCCAGCACGAAATTCAGCGCGCGTTCCAGCGTGGGCCACATCTCGGCCAGAAAGTCGGGGTCGGGGCGGTAGCAGTAGAGATGCCACAGGCCCGTGGCCAGGTAGGCCGCGTGATTGCTGTCCTGGGTGACGCGCGTGGCCTTGCCGCCGCGGCGCTCGGTGGGCCAGCCGCCGTTGGGATCCTGGGTGTCGGCCATGAAGCGATAGGCGGCCTTGGCCTCCTCGACACGCCCCATGACGGTCAGCCCCATGGCCGCATGCACGTGGTCCCAGGGGTCGGTCTTGGCGCCCTGGGACCAGGGAATCTCACCGCTGGATCGCTGCTGCTGACACAACCACTCGGTGGTTTTCGTCAGATCGCGTTGGCTCAGCGTGCCCGAGATCAGTGGCTTGATAGGGGTCATACCTTGATTCCGTAGAACACCACGCTCTTGCCGATGAAGGGCACGAGCATGTGCTCGAGGACGCGCGTGAGCAGCGGCCGGCGCATCATGTCCCAAACCAAAAGACGGTGGTAGAGCTTGACCAGAGAAATGTCGTCGTCATCGACGCCCATCGCGCACTTCAGCCACCAATAGGGCGAATGCAAACCGTGGGCGAAATGGCTATCGACGATGTCGAAACCACCCTCGGCCAGCATCTTTCGCAGCTTCTTGCGGTTGTAGATGCGAACGTGACCGCCGGGCGTGTTGCGGTAACGCTTGGACAGGGCCCAGCACAGGGCCTCGGGACCCTCTCTCGGCACCGACGCGGCCAGCGTGCCACCGCGCTTGAGCACGCGCGTCAACTCGGAGAGCGCTCGCTCGTCTTCGTGCAGATGCTCGAGCACCTCGGAAATGATGACGCAGTCGAAGGTCTCGTCGGCGAAGGGCAGCTGGTAGACGCTGCCGCGCATGCTCATCCACTGACCGGCGCCGGGCACCGAACCGCCCATCGCAACTGGAAGTTGATCGAGTTCCCGTAGCGTGCGCGCGGTCTCCTGGACCTCGTCTTGTCCGAGATCGAGGCCGATGGCGTCGATGCCGGGCAGCAAGCGCGTCTGACGGATGTGACGGCCGCCGCCGCAGCCCACGTCCAAGACCTTGTCGCCGGGCTTGAGCCCGAGCTTCTCGAAACGCATGGTCAACATGCCTGGGCCCTCCCGAAGCCAGCCCCCTGACGCTCCTCCAGCGCCTCGCGATAGACCTCGACGGTGCGCTCGGCCGCCCGCCGCCAGGTGAAGTGCTCGAGCACGCGCTCACGGCCGGCCTTGCCCATGCGGCGGCCGCGCTCGGGGTCGTCGAGCAGCGTCGCGATGGCCCGGGCCAGGGCCTTACCGTCGGCCGGGGGCACCAGAAGACCACAGCAGCCATCTTTGCCGACCACCTCGGGCAGGGCGCCGGCAAGGGTCGAAACCACCGGCACCTCACAGGCCATGGCTTCGCCAGCGGGAAAGCCGAAGCCCTCGTAAAGCGAGGGAACCACGGCCACAGAGGAGCCCGCGTAGTGGCGGGCGATGTCGGTGTCCTCGACGAAGCCCGTGAAATGCACGCGCGCCTCTAGACCCAGGCGCTCGATGTGGGCCCGCGTATCGGTGTCGGAGCTGGGCTTGCCGATGACCGTCAGCTGCACCTCGGGGTGGCTTTTGACCAACGCCGCGAGCGCGTCGAGTAGGTAGCGAAAGCCCTTCAGGGGCGCGTCGGCCGAAAGCGTGGTGATGAGCTGCTGTGGCGCGCGCCCGACGACGCCGTCTTCGGCCGGATGAAAAACTTCCAAGTTGATGCCGTTGCCCACCACGCGCATGCGCGTGCCCGACACCCCGTATTCGCGGCCGATGTCCACGCGCGAGGCCTCCGACACGGTCATGATACGATCGAGGCGCCGTGCAACTTTCAGTTGTGCGGGCAAAAAGCTGTACCAGCGGCGCAGACCCCAGCGCTTGAGACCGTCTTTTTCGCTCTCGAAGGCGATGCGACGGTCGACGGTGATCGGGTGGTGCACGGTGGCGACCACCGGCAGCGACTCCTGCAGCTGCAGAAGGCCTGGGCCCAAACACTGGTTGTCGTGCACGATGTCGTAGCGCGGCGTTTTGGGGTGGCGGAAGCGGCGCGCCACGCGGCGCGAGAAGGTCAGGGGCTCGGGAAAGCTACCGGTACGCGTCTGGGCCCACTCGCTGAAGTTGATCGGGTCGCGCAGCTCGCGCAGGGTCGGTGTGCGAAAGAAGGCCTGCTCATTCCACAGGTCCAGACTCGGCACCTTCTCGAGACCCACGCCGGGCAAAAGCTCCGGATAGGGCTGGCCACTCCAGACGTCGACCTGGTGGCCCAGCTCGATCAACGCCTTGCTGAGCAGGCGAACGTAGATACCTTGCCCCCCGGAGCGCGGATTGCCGCGGTAGGTCAGCAGGCATATCCGTAGCGCATCTGCGGTCATGGTGAAAAATCGGCGGCCGGCTCGAGCCTGTAGCCGGCGAGAGCGACCGGCAGAAGCCGAACACTGAACCGATTCGCAGGTCAATCAGGGGCCAATGTGGCGCCGTTACCTACACGTTCGTAGACGGCTTTGCAAACCAGCGGGCTGCTGGGCGCAGGGGGGGCCAGGGGGGGGGCGCAGGGGGACACCGGCGGGGGGCGTCAAGGAGCCACCGGCGCGGGCCTCAAAGCCGACTGCCGGTCGCGTTTTGGGCTTGTATTTGGCGCCCGGATGCAGGACGAACGCAGCGGCGATCCCCGGCGCCACACCGGGCGCCGATCACTGGAGCTGTCGTGCGCAAGGACCACCGCCCGATTTGGCTCAAGCGCGCGCTGTCGACCTACAATCGGCTGTGGGCCGAGCACTTCCTGCACCCCCAATTCGACGCCGTCGGCGAAGGCCTGGTGGTCTTCAATCCGCAGGCGGTGGAGGTGACCGGCACCCGCGTGCGGCTGGGGCGCGACATCCACATGATGGCGACCCGCGACGCGCCCATCCGCTTCACTTCGTATCCCGACCCTGGCGGTGAGATCGAGCTCGGCGACTGCACCATCGTGCTGCCGGGCGTGCGCATCGCCTCGGCGACGTCGATTCGAGTGGGTCGCAACTGCATGTTCGCCACGGCCAGCTCGGTATCCGACGCCGACTGGCACGACATCTACGACCGCACCTCGGCGCCGGGCGCGACGCGGCCGGTGGTGCTGGAGGACAACGTCTGGATCGGCGACAGCGCCATGGTCTGCAAAGGCGTGACGATCGGAGAAAACAGCGTCGTCGGAGCCGGCGCCGTGGTGGCCAGCGACGTGCCGCCCAACGTGATCGTGGCCGGCAACCCGGCCCGCGTCGTCAAGGAACTCGATCCGGAGCGCGAGCTGATCAAGCGCGAAACCCTCTTCGACGGCGACCTGTCCTACGCCGAATACATCGAGGGCTTCGACCGCTTCGTGCTGTCGTCCAATCGCTTCTCGGTGTGGCTGCGCTCGAAGCTGGCGCCCACGCGCGAGCTTTGACGCGCGAGTTCGAAATCAGGTGCTGCGCTTGGGCCGGTAGCGCGACAAAAACCAGCTGCGCAGGGAGTTACCCTCGAGCCGCTTCCGGTCGTACTCGTCCTTGAACGCTTCATAGGGGCGGCCGCCGACAAAGAGATCCTGGCGCCGACTGATGGGCTGCGCCGGATCGAGTTCGCCGATCGTGCGCGCGGGATTGCCGGCAACGATGGTGTTGTCGGGCACATCCCGGGTCACCACCGACGAGGCGCCGACGATGCTGTTGTCACCGATCGTGACACCCTTGGTGACCGTCACGCTGTCGGCCAGCCAGACGTTGTTACCGATGCTCACGGCGGCGCGCTTGCCGGGGTAGATGCGGTGGTAGGTGTCGTGCCAGTCGGCGTCGGTGATGTAGCAGTTCTCGGCCAACATGCAGTTGTCGCCGATGCGCACCGACAGGGCCGAACGAATGCGCACCCCGGAAGAGATCACGCAGAAGTCACCGATCACGATCTCGCCGTCGCCCGCGCCGCCGTCGTAGGGGTTGACCGCCATCGACACGGGGCTGCTGGCGGTGCCGAAGGCGTGGAAGTGGTCGCCCACGCGCACGTTGGGCCCCTGGATGTGGATGTAATGGGGGCCGGAGAAGCGCGGCTCGACGCCGACCGCGTCGAAGTGGGGCAAGAGGAAGCGCTCGGCCCACAGCTCGGTGATCTTGGCCAGGGCCTTTTCGGCCCAAAAAGGATGGTGGTCGCGCCGCACGGCCCCGTCACCTACAGCAATCTCCGCCGCCGCTCAATCGCCACCCGAATGCGACTTGCCCGGCTTCGAGGGATTGCCCACGATCGGGTGATGGACCCGGCGCTCTACTTCACGCTCGTGCTCAGCGGTCTGCACGTGGCGACGCTGCTGGCGGTCTGGGGTGTCTTCAGCCTGCTGTTCGCGCGCGGCATCGGGGTGCGCTTCCAGGTGGCCGGCGGCAAGGCGCCCGATGCCGAGCTGCTGCGTGCGGCCGCCCGCGAGACGCTGGCGGGGCAGCTGGGCTTCGCGCTGCTGGTCTACTTCGCGGTCTACCCGCTGTGGCAGGCCCGCGGCGGCTCCATGGAAGCGCCGCTACCGGGTGTGGTCACCACGGGCCTGCACCTTCTGGTCTTCATCCTGGCCAACGACACCATCTTCTACTGGGCCCACCGCGGCCTGCACACGCGCTACTGCTTCCAACGCATCCACGCCCGCCACCACCGCTTTCGCTACGTGCGCGGTCCGGTGGCCGAGTACGCCCACCCACTCGAAAACGCGGCCAACCTCGTCGCCTTCTTCGCCGGGCCCGTGCTCATGGGCAGCCCCTTCCCTGTGGTGGCATTGTGGACCGTGGTGCGGATTTTCGAAACCGTGGAGGCCCACAGCGGCTACGCCTTCACCGCCAGCGCCAGCCGCCACGCCTTCCACCACCTCTACGCCTCCAAGGGCTGCCTGGGCAGCTTCTTCGGCATCTGGGATCGCCTGATGGGCACCGACGTCCAGTGGCGTGCTTGGCGCAAGGAGCAGCCTACGGATCTGTAGACTGGCGGGCGCTGCGCTCAGTCGTTGATGCAGACGAAGGTCTTGCCCGAGATGCCCTTATTGTCCTTGTCGTCACAGTCGTAGCCGGGCCGGCAATCACGGACCGAGCCGCAAGGCAGTAGGCAGACCCCGCCCTTCTTGTCGATGCAGAAGCTGCCCTCGGGGCAGTCGCGATCGTCGCGGCAGGAGACCGAGCAGGTACCACCTGGAAAGTCCCCGCCCCCGAGGCACTGCCCCTCGCAGTCGTAGTTGTCGATGCAGGAACCGCCGACGAGCGAACCGCCGCTGCCGACCCCGTCACTGCCGCAGCCGATGAAGGCGGCCAGCACCAAAGTCCAGGGAAGCAGCGTGCGTAGCGAGGATGTCAACATGCCTGCGATCATAGCGCGGCGGGCGGCCGCGCGAATCGCGAAGGATTGGGGGAGCGCGGGTGTGAGCCTGTGAAGTCTGCAGGCGCGACCGCGGGCACAGGCGCGCCCACTGCCCTACCCGATCGCATCGGGCCCAACGCGGCCACGTTCAATCCTCCAGCGCGCAAATTTGCATGTTGGCCAGCGCAACCACTTCGCTCGGCTCGCTCTGGGCGATATTTGCATGTTGGCCAGGGCAACCACTTCGCTCGACTCGCTCTGGGCGATGATGGTGCGCATCTCGCGCAGGTAGGCGCGCTGTAGCTTAGTCAGGCGCTCGAGATCGGCCCGCGAGACGGCGAAGACGTTGAAGGCGAACAGGCCAGGACGCGACGTACGTGTACGCTCGGCGGCCACGGCGGCCCAGTAGGCCTTGACCTGCTGGGCGACTGGGGCCCGCTCGAAAACGCCCGCTCTCGCCGCCAGCGGGCACGCTGGGCGGCCGCTGACGGCTTGACCCCGGGGCGCCTGCACAGCTACCGTCCGAGGCTACTCGCCCCCCCCTGCAAGGTCCTGAAAACATGGCGAAAAAGCGCGGTAGGGCAGTCTGCTGGCCGCCTCTCGACTTCGCCTCGAAAACCGCAGTCCCCCTCCACCTCCCGAGGTCCACGTGAGCTCACCGCCGAGCGCTCCACGTCCGATCCGACGGCTGGCCATCGTCAATCGCGGTGAGGCCGCCGTTCGCTGCATCCGAACCGTCAAATCCCTGCGTGCGCTGGAGGCCGAGCCGCTCGAAGTGGTCGCCCTCTACACCGGCGTCGATCGCGACGCGCCCTTCGTGCGCCATGCGGACATGGCCCTCCGGCTACCCGAACGGGCCTCGGCGGTGGCGAGCTATCTGGACCACGATTTGCTGATCGAGGCCCTGCACAAGGTCGAGGCCGATGCGGTCTGGCCCGGCTGGGGCTTCGTGGCGGAGTCGCCCAGCTTCGTCGACCGCCTCGATGCCGCCGGGATCCGCTTTCTGGGACCGTCGGGCGATACCATGCGGCGGCTGGGGGACAAGATCGCCTCCAAGGAGCTGGCCGAGGTCGTCGGCGTGCCGGTGACCCCCTGGAGCGGCGGTGTGGTCGCCAATGTGGAAGAGGCGCGCCAGGTGGCCGAACGCATCGGGCTGCCCCTGGTGATCAAGGCCTCGGCCGGCGGCGGCGGGCGCGGCATCCGCATGGTGCGGGAGCCACGCGAGCTGGCCGCGGCCTTCGAGTCAGCCGCTTCGGAAGCCAAGAGCGCCTTCGGCGACAATCGGCTCTTCATGGAGACCATGGTCGCCTCCGGGCGCCATATCGAAGTGCAGATCGTGGCCGACACCCTCGGCAATACCCGCGCCGTCGGCTGCCGCGATTGTTCGGTGCAAAGGCGCCATCAGAAGGTGCTGGAAGAGGCGCCGCCCCTTGGGCTGAGCGAGGCGCAGGTCCGGGCCCTGGGCGAGTCGGCGGAAACGCTGGCCCGCGAAGTGGGCTATGCCGGCGTGGGAACCGTCGAGTTCCTGGTGCAGGGCGAGCACTTCTACTTTCTCGAGATGAACCCGCGGCTGCAGGTGGAGCACGGCATCACCGAGGCGATCACGGGCCTGGACCTGGTGGAGCAGCAGATCCGCATCGCCCGCGGCGAGTCGATCGCCTCGCTCGTGCTCGAGCAGCGCGGCGCCTGCATCGAGGCCCGTGTCTGCGCCGAAGACCCCGACCAGGGCTTTCTGCCCGCCCCCGGGCGCATCGCCTGCTTCGATCCGGCCCTCGGCCCCGACGTGCGCGTCGACGCCGGGGTGGTGGCCGGAAGCTCGGTGCCGCCGGACTTCGATTCGCTGATCGCCAAGGTGATGGCCCGCGGCGACACCCGCGAGCAGGCCCGGGCACGGCTTTCGTCGGCCCTGCACGACTTCGATCTGGTCATCGATGGCGGTGCGACCAATAAGGGCTATCTGCTGGAGCTGCTCGACACGCCCGACTTTCGCGAAGGCGGTGTCGATACGCTGTGGCTCGACCGCTGGAATGCCGCACGCAGCGACGAGCGGCCCCACGCTTCCCAGGCCCTGGTGCTGGCGGCGATCCTGGCCTATCGCAATGCCTGGCAGGCCCAGCGTGGAAACTTCTACGCCGACACCAGCAATATCACCCCCGACAAGATCCCGGTGCTGGACGGCAAGGAGGTGGACCTCGAGTACCGCGGCGAGCAGTATCGCATGCGCGTCTTTTCGGTGGGCGCCCTGCGCTATCGGGTGCACCTGGATGGCAAGGTGATCAGCGCCCGCTTCGGCCAAACCGGCGAGCATACCTCGCGCGTCGTGATCTCGGCGCGCTACTACCGCGCCACGCACAACATCACTCCCAGTCATATCCGCCTGGAAGTCGAAGGCGTCGTCCATCGCTTCGGGCGTCGCACGGCGGGCCAGGTGCGGGCGGGCGCGCCGTCGATGGTGGTCTCGGTGGATGTGCAGGTGGGCGACCGCGTGGCGGCGGGCCAGCCCCTGGGTCTTCTGGAAGCGATGAAGATGGAAATCGCCTTCGCCTCGCCCGTAGCGGGCGTGGTCAAGGAAGTGCGCGTCAGCAAGGGCCAGCAGGTGGCCGCCGGTGAGCTGCTCTTGAGCATCGATCCGGCGCGCGACGGCAACGCCGACGCCCAGGCAGCGGCACGGCTGCGGCTGCCACAGGAGGACGATCCGCTGGCGCCCTTCTTCGAGCCCACGGCCGAAGGCGGACTCGGCGCGCCCGATCTCGAGGCGGCCCAAAAGGCGCCGCGCGAGCGCCGCGAGCTGGCCATGCAGGCGGTCAACGAGGAGATCGAGCGCACCATGCTCGGCTTCGACATCTACCCGCCGCGCTTCGAGCGCATCCTGGACTGGCTCGAGGCGCCTCTGCCGGCCGAGCCCGCCGAGGACTTCCTGGGCGAGCAGCTCCAGATCGCCCACGGCCTGTTGATCTTCGCCGATCTGCAGCAGCTCTTTTCGCGCGCCCGCCGCCCCGATAGCAGCGGAGCGCTCGGCCCTTCAAACAACGCGCGGTTAAGGGTCTACCTGCGACGGATGCAAAGCGAGGGTGCGGGCATCGCCCCTGAATTTCTGGATTGCCTGCGCGCGGCTCTGGCCCATTACGACGTCTACAGCCTGAAGTACGACGACGATCTGGAGCGCGCCGTGCTGCGCAGCTTTGCTGCCCAGCGCGATCCGGCCGAGCGGCGGCGCCTGGCCATGGCCGTGCTCAGGCGTCTGATCGCCCTGATGAGCGCGGGCGTCGATGTCAGCGAACGCCAGGAGCTGCGCGACGCGCTCTTGCAGCTGGCGGAAATGCGGGGTGAGGTCAGCAATGCGCTGGCGGATACGGCGCTCGAGGCCTATTACCGCGGCTTTCAGGCGCCGGAACTCGCGCGCCAGATCGAAAGCACCACGCGCCAGCTCGACCAGTGGCTCAGCCACGCCGAGGGCGACGGTCAGACCCCGTCGCCGCCGGCCGCCGTGCTCGAAGAACTCTCGCTGGCCCCGCGCAGTGTCTTTCGCTCGGTCGAGGCCTGGTTGCACAGCGAGGATCGCTGGAAGCAAGTGATCGCCCTGTCGGCCTTCGTGCGCCGGCTCTACTCGCCGCGCGCGCCCGAACGCCATCGCTCCGAGCTGCGCGACGGGCGCTGGCTGGACCGCTCGCGCTACGACGGCAAGGCGGTGGTGGGCGCGGTGTGCCGTTGCGACGAGTTGGAAACGACGCTGCGGGCCTGCACCGATGGTGAGCTGGGCGCCGACATCGTGGAACTCTTGGTGGTGCCCACGGTGCCGGGTGCGCTCGGCGACTGCCCCGAGCGCGCCGAGCAGGTGCTGGCCGGACTGCGCGCGCCCCAGCGGGTCACGCTGTCGCTCCTGGACACCGAGGGCAAGCTCGATCACATCAGCTTCGAGCAGGGTCCGGTGGGTCTCGAACAGAGCCAGCTCTACGGCCTGCACCCCGAGGTGGCCGAGCGCATCGATCTCGCGCGCTACAGGAGCTTCGAACTCGAGCGGCTGTGGGGGCCCGAGGACATCTACTGCTTCCACGCGCGGGCCCGCGCCGACGCCGAAGACGAGCGGCTGTTTGTACTCGGTGATGTGCGCGGGCGGCCGGCCGGAGGTGGCTCGCACGCCGAGTCCTTCATTCCGCTCTTCGAGCAGGCCTTCCAGGAAGCCGCCCGTACCATGCGCCTCAATCTCGGCATCCGCGATCCGCGCCGCACGCTGCACTGGAATCGCATCGTGATGCACATGGCCCATCCGCTGATCATCGACGCTTTGGTGGCGCAGCAACTGGCGCGCAAGCTTCTGGTCAATATTCGCTATCTGGGCCTGGAAAAGACCATCGTGCGCCTGAAGGTACTCAGCGAAGAGCGCCCCGAGGATCCGCCGCGCGAAGTGGAGGTGGTGGGCTCGGACCTGGCCAGCAGCCGGCTCGAACTCAGCTGGCGGCGGCCGCGCAGGCGCCCCCTGGTCTCGGCCATCCCCTACGAGCGCAGGGTGGCCACGGCGCGCCGACGCGGCCTGGTCTACCCCTACGAGATCATCCGCATGCTCACCAGCGGCGACGAGGACACCGAGCGCGCAATGGAGGACAGCAGCGATCGGGGCCAGCGTCCGGTGCTGCCGGTGGGGCAATTCGAGGAATACGATCTGCGCGGCGGCGACGGCGCTCCCCACGCCGTCAGCGTGATGGGTCGAACTCCCGGTGAAAACAGCAGCGCCATCGTCTTCGGCGTGATCACGACGCCCACCCACAAGGTCCCCGAGGGCATGAAGCGGGTGCTGGTGCTCTCCGACCCCACGCGCGGCATGGGTGCGCTGGCTGCGGCCGAGTGCGATCGGGTGGTGGCAGCCATCGACCTGGCCACCTCGCTCGGGGTGCCGGTCGAGTGGATCCCGATCTCCAGCGGCGCGCGCATCGCCATGGACAGCGGCACCGAAAACCTCGACGCCACCGCGCGCGTGGTGCGGCGCATCGTGGAGTTCACCCAGGCCGGCGGCGTGATCCATCTGATCGTCACCGGCGTCAACGTGGGTGCCCAGAGCTACTGGGACTCGCTGTCGACCATGCTGATGCACACCCGCGGCGTGCTGATCATGACACCCGAAGCTTCCATGGTCCTGACCGGACGCGCGGCGCTCGCGGCCTCGGGCTCGGTGAGCGCCGAGGACGAGGTCTCCATCGGCGGTCACGAGCGCGTGATGGGCCCCAATGGTCAGGCCCAGTACTACGCGCCAGACCTGCTCAGCGCCTACCAGCTGCTCTACCGGCACTACGCCTTCACCTACGTGGTGCCGGGCGAGCGCGGGCCCCGAAAGCTGGCCAGCGAAGATCCCAAGCAACGCGACATCTGCGACGAGAGCTACGTGGTCAGCGGCACCGAAGAAGCCGAGGCGGGCTTTGCACGCATCGGCGATATCTTCGACGACACCACCAATCCTGGTCGCAAGCGCGCCTTCGCCATGCGGGCGCTGATGCGCGCGGTGGTGGATGCCGACGGCGACAGGCTGGAGCGCTGGCAGAGTCAGGTCAGCGCCGAGACCGCCATCGTCTGGGACGCCCACCTGGGCGGCCATGCCGTCTGCCTGGTCGGCATCGAGAGCCAAAATGTAGCGCGCCTGGGTTACCGCCCTTCCGATGGCCCCGAGTCCTGGAATGGGGGAACGCTCTTTCCCCAGTCGAGCAAAAAGGTGGCGCGCGCCCTCAACGCCGCCAGTGGCAACCGACCGGCCGTGATCCTGGCCAACCTCTCGGGCTTCGACGGCTCGCCCGAGTCCATGCGCAAGCTACAGCTCGAGTACGGAGCCGAGATCGCGCGGGCGGTGGTGAACTTCCAGGGACCAATCGTCTTCCTGGTGGTCTCCCGCTACCACGGCGGCGCCTACGTGGTCTTCTCGCGCGAGCTCAAGAGCGACCTCAGGGCGCTGGCAGTGGAGGGATCGTTCGCCTCGGTCATCGGTGGCGGCCCGGCGGCCGCGGTGGTCTTTCCGCGCGAGGTGCGGGCGCGGGTCTCGGCCGATCCGCGCATCGAGGAGCTGCGCTCGAAGCTGAAGGGAACGCCCAGCGCCTCCGAGCGCGCGGCCTTCGAGCGGCTGCGGCAGGACGTCACCGGCGAAAAGCGCGCCGAGGTGGCCGCCGAATTCGACGCCATCCACTCGGTACAGCGTGCGCGCGAAGTCGGCTCCCTCGAAGAGATCATCTCGGCCTCGAAGATCCGTGCGCGCCTGGTGGAGCTTCTGGACGAGGCGGCCAAGCGCCAGCTTCAATAGCCCTACTTGAGCATCGGCGAGCGCGCGAGCACTGCCGCCTGCTCCTCGGTCAGCAGACTGCCCATCGACACCGCGTAGTGCATCAGGTTCTCGCTGGCGCAGGCTGCCGCTGTTTCCGGCTCGGCGCAGCTCAGGGTGTCGAGCAGGGGATCGAGGCGGCTGCCGTCCTGCTCCACGGGATGGAAGAGGCCCAGGTAGTGACCGACCTCGTGGGCAATGGAGCGACCGAGGAGCTCGGCCGGCTGCGCCATCATGGAGGCGCTGACGACGATGCCCGATGCCCGCGTGCCCTGCATCCCGGGCGGGCCGGGCGTATTGCCAGCCAGGGCCTCGATGAACTGCCCGGACATCAGCGGCTCGATACCCCCGGTGACGAAGAGGTTGAGCCCGCAATTGCCAGCGCCGGCCGACAGCCCGAAGAGCTCCGGCAACTCCGGGTGAACTCCATAGCGCCGCATCAGGCTCGTGAAGCCCATGCCCGGAGCGTCGTCGGGTCCGGGAAAGGCCAGCCCCTCGCGCGGTAGCGCGCCCGGCACGGCGATATGGCGCGCGGCGTTCATCTGGATGCCCGCCTCGCGCTCGAAGATCGCGCTGGCGGCATCGACGGCCGAAACCAGTACCGCCGGGGCCGCTCCCGAGGCAGAGGGCTGGAGGTCACCCAGGTAGAAGAGGTTCAGCTCCAGGCGCCCGCCCTGCCCTGCCGACGGCGCTTGCACCACGGTGATGCGAAGCTCGCCCGCGGTCTCGGTGCGCAGCGCGAGTTCGAGACTGGCGCCGGCAAGGGCCTCGCGGACTTGGACATCGATGCGGATGACCAGGGGGTCGAGTAGCTCGCCAGAGGCGATCGGCACCACGGGTGCCGGCTGTTTTGCGTAGTCGAGGGCGTCGTCAAAAAGCACCGACTGGCCCTCCGAATCGCGGGCGACCAGCCTGCGGGCGCATAGCGGCGAGCGACAGCAGTCGGCGCTGGTGCAGTCCGAAAGAGCGGGAGCCTCTTCGTGCTCCAGCACGTAATAGAGGTCCACGTCGGCCGACCCGGGCGCCTCCGGGAGCAGCACCGTGTTTTCGCCGGGCTCGAGGGAGGCGACGTGTGGATGGTGCTCGACGCGGCTGCCGCAGCTGTCGTCCACCCGCGGCACGCAGGCCCCAAGTCCGACCAGCGCATCGTCGCCCGTGCGCGCGAAGACCCGTTGGCAGCGCTCCTGCCCATCACAGTCGGCCGCCTCGAGGCAGGCCCGGGCGCAGCTGCCAGAAAGCAGACACAGTCCGCGGTCGCATTGCTCGCCGCGCTCGCAGGCCGCTCCCGGCGCCGCGCCTTGGCGGGGTGCAGCACAGGCCAGTGGTGCTGGCTCCAGGTCGACCACCTCGGCGGCTTCATCGAATGCGCACAGCAGCCCGCCACAATCGCCATCGCGCTCGCAGGCGGCGCCTGCCGCATCCCGCGGGCCGGTCGAGCAGGCAACGACGAGCGCAAGTGCAAGTGCGGGGCTCAGGACGCGCGTTGTCCGATTCACCCGTCCATTGTGCACGGCCGACGCAGCCGCGGCGACCGGGTTATTTCCCGTCCTTGTCGGAGCGCAGGTGGCGGCTTACCTGCTGTTCGTAGCAGCTGGGGCAGATGCCGTGGGAGAAGCTCGCATCGGTGCGGTGACTGATGTACTGCTCGAGCTGGTGCCAGCAGTTGGCATCGTCGCGGATCTTCTTGCAGTAGGAACAAATCGGCAAAAGCCCGCGCAGCTGCCGGACCTCGGCCAGCGCGCGCTCGGCTCGCTCCTTGGCCTCGCGCAGCTCGCGCTCGAGGCGGTGCTTGTAGAGGGCGATCTCTAGCGTCGTCAGCAGCTCCCGTTCCTGGAAGGGCTTGACCAGATAACCGAAAGGACCGGCTTGCTTGGCCCGGTTGATGGTCTTGCGATCGGCGTTGGCGGTCAGAAAAACCACCGGCAAGTCGAAGGCCGCGATGATGCGCTCAGCCGCTTCGATGCCGTTGATGTCACCCTTGAGGATGATGTCCATCAACACCAAATCGGGCCTGTGGGCGGCGGCCATGTCGTATGCCTCTTCGCCGGATTTGGCCAGCCCCACCACATCGAGACCGTTGCGCCGCAGCCGCTGCACGATCTCCATGCCGATGATGGCCTCGTCCTCGACCACCAAGATGCGGGCGCCAGCGCCTGTTTCGATATCGCTCGAGTTATGGTCGTCCGGATTCATGCTCGCTTGCATGGGCTATGGCTCCTCCGCGCACGGGCCGTCGAGTTTTGCCCTGAACTACCGACACAGGTGACTAGACGACCGACCACCATTCGATGGCAGCTGTCGCAGGTCTGCACCGCCGCCGCGCGCCCCTGTCCGGCCCGAAGCGCCCGCAGGCGTCCTCCGTCGACCAGAGACGCATGGTGGCAGGGCATGCTCGACGTTCTTCTGTCCTCGAATCGCGATCGGTCATTCTGGGGAAAGATGCGGGCACGGGCACCTGGGTTCAAGCGGCTCCACTCCTACTGCGGTTGCGGCGCCGCTCGGAGAAGCGACTGTTTTCCCCACACAACGGCGGGCTCCGCCCAGAGTTGACCCCCACAGCGCAGGGTCTGTCGTCGGCATTCAAAGAGGACAGCAACCTACATGGCATGCAATGTGGAGATTTTCCCCTCTTGGCCCCGAACCGAGGCTCTACCAGAATTGCAGCATGGACTTGGGAGTAGGGACGGTGGCTCGCGATGGACGGTGAGTTGAGCGGCCCCCATGTTCGGGCGGCCCGGAGTGGCACGGCCGATGCGGGCGGCGGACAACTGGTCTGCGTCAACGGCGAGCTGGCGGTGCGCGGCAAGCTCCATGTGCGTCGCCTGGGTGCGATCGCCCAATTGCATCAATTTCGCATCCTCGACCTGGCCCGACGACAGGCCGAGGCCGTATTCCTGGACGGATCCAACTGGCAGCTGGAGTGCGAGGGAGAAGGCGACCTTTTCGACTTTGGGCAGCGCCTGGAGCAGGTCGGCGGGCGCGTGGGTTTGGTCATTCCACCGCCCACGGTGCGCGAGAACCTCGCCAAGGAACTGACGCCACAGCGCAAAAAGGCGGCGCTCCTGGTCGTCGGCGCCGCGCTTCTGGTGGTCCCGGTGCGCATGGTGGCGGCGCTGGCTCTGCCCCTCGCTGGCGCGCTGCTGACCCTGGGGGGCCTGCTGACGCTGCTGCTCTTGCTGGCATTGCTGTTGGAAACGGGCTTGCTCGCAGGGCTGCGGCGCTGGGCGCGGGGCGTGGGCGCAGCGGCCGCCCTGGCGCTTCCCCTGGCGCTGGCCCTGGGCGCCGGCCTGGGCTTGGGCGACGCCCGGACGCGCAGCCGCGAGCAGCAGGCCGCGCTGGAAAAAGCGCAAGCCCTGGCCGCAGAGGCCCAGGAGCAAGCCACGCGGCAGGCCACCGAGCGCGCCGAGGCCAAGATCCGGGCCGCCGAGCTGTCGGGTAAGTTGCGAGCGGCGGTGGAAGCCAAGAACTACGAAGAGGCCGCACCCCTGCGCGACGCGCTGAAAGAGCTGGCGCCCGAACATCCGGTGTTGGCGGAGTTGACCGCGACCCTGGAGCAGCTCGGGGAGCAGGATCGCGTTCGGGGCCTTGCGCTGGGCATCGCCGCCGCAAATCGCATCACCCGCGATCGCGTGCGCTGCGAGACCGCCAAGGAGGTCTCCGATGCCTGGCGGAGGCTTTCGGCGGCCAAGATGGGCGACGAGCGCTACGTGCAGGCCCGGGACGCCGCGGCCAAGCTCGAGCGCTGCCGCTTGCAGGTCCAGCGCGCCTTTGGCCGGGCCGCCCGCGACGGTCAGCGCCAACAGCGGCGCTCGTCACTGGGCGCGACCCTGGCAGCGATTCGCAGGGAGCTGCCTGCGGCCACGGCCTCGCTCGAAGGCGAGTCCGACCAGCAGCTGCGGGTCGAGTCGCCGACCCTGGAGTCGGCCGCCATCGATGCTCTGATCAAGGGCGACGGCGGCGGAGGGCAAAGCTTCCTCGACCGCATGGCCGCCCAGGGCATCACGAAAATCCTTTTTGTAAGCGACACCACCAAGCGCGATTTCAAGCTCAAAGTTCCCGGGGCGGCGGAACTGACGCGGCCGCTGATGGAACGCTTCGGACTCGCCGACGAACTTTCGCTACCGCCGCTGCCCGAAGAAGATCAGGAAGTGGCGGAGGTCGCCGACGAGGGCTGAGAGCAGCTCAGCACCGCGCAAAAGCCTCCTTTTGCCCCCGCTGGTGCGATCGGGGCCGTCCCGAGCAGCCGCAGACATGTTCCCACTTGGGAACATTCGCGTCGTGTTGGTCAAATCAGGCCAGACCGATCGAGACAGAGCCGAAGTCACCGGCGGTCCTCGTCAGCGAACGACTCCGTGTGCTTCAGCACACATGACATGACAAGACAACGCCAAACTTCAACCCGCATCGCACCGAAGACTCCGCCCGCGCCCGTCACCGAGGCTGCCAGCATGGCGCGCTGAAGCGCCCTGGAGGTGACATGCGTCGATTCGATCAAACCGCTCCAAGCCAAACCCTGAGTCATCTACGCCCGGGAATGCTCTTCGCATTCGCGTTCGCGGTGATGCTCGGCGCTTGCAGTGACGACAGCGAATCCTCTTCCGTGACGCTAGGGCCCAACTCGCCGCTACAGCCTGGCGCTACGACCGCGACATCGATGATGCCCGTGACAGCAGCCCCGGCGGCCACCACCGGCCCCTCCATCACCGACACCTCGAGCAACCCGATGGGCTCGGACATGCCCAGCGGCGTGGCCGGGGGCACGGCCGATCCGGGCACAGCCGATGATGGCGCAGCCGGCAGCGGTGGCGAGCCGGAAGCCACGGGCGATTCGCCACAGCCCACCGGCTCCGAGGGCGACTACCACGATCCGGGCACCGGTCCGTGGGAAGTCGGCACGCCCGAGCAATGCCTGATGGACACGAGCCAGATCCGGACCACCTCCAACATCGCCGTCTACCGCTACGGCCTGCAGTGCTTCATCCAGGGCGGCGATACCAGCGGCTCGAACTTCTCGGCCACCAAAACCCTGGGCGGCGTGCTCGCTGGACGCGCCGCCTACCTGGTGCAGGACGTGCCGCGCACGGGACCAGGTACGGGACCGATCCTGCACGAGGACCGCGCCGCTGACTGGCTGGGCAGCGTCAGCTACAACAACGAGGCCCTGCTCAGCCACGTGATGTCGATGACGGCCTTCAACTCCAACCTGGCCTACGGCTCCAAGAGCTTTTCATACGACACCCTGGGCACCCGTGAGATCAGCAGCATCGTCAACGTGTCCATGAACGCGGTGGGCCAGCTCAGCGGCATCCCGACCAGCTCCGCCACCTTCATGCGCGAGCAGGTCTTCGACAAGCTCGGCATGGCCCAAAGCAGCTGGAGCGGCGGCACCATCGGCACCGGCTGGGTGGGAACGCTCGGCGACATGGGCCGCATGGGCGTGATGCTGGCCCACGACGGCTGGTACAACGGCGAGCGCTTCATGTCGCGGCACTGGGTCTACCGCATGTCCCATCCGGCCCACGAAGATGCCAACACCTCCTACGGCCAGCTGGCCTGGCTCAACCACCGCGGCAACGCGGCCGGCATCGGTGGCGACATCGCCAGCGGTTCCAACTCCGCCGAGGGCGACCCCTGCGCTCCGGCGGCCTTCTGGCCCTCCTATCCGCACGAGGGTTCGGAGGCGCCCGACTGCCGCGCCACCGCCGCGGGTGCCTCCTGCGAGCAGACCCATGACGTGGGCGTCTTCAGCGCCCAGGGCCTCGGCGGACAATTCGTCGTGGTCCATCCGGGCCTCGACCTGGTCATCGTGGCCCACAACTTCTCCAATCAGGGCGGCCCCATGGGCATGTGGGAAGTCGTGCGCCCCGCCGTGGTCGCCATGGATCCAACCTACGCGGGCGACGAAGCGGCCTTCTGCCAGGCCTACGGTGCAGGCGATTATGCGCCGGATCTGATCATGCCGCGTCACCCGGACTTCTGAGCTTCGTCCCGACGGCGGCCACTTCACGCCACGGCATCCTAGCCGCCGTCGGGCCCTTCGCTCTGGCGCCAGTGCGGCGGCCAGCTGGCCTCCACCGAAGGCCGCGCGGCCATACGCTCGTACCAGGCGCCGGCCTTCGGGCAACGCTTGGCGAGTGTCAGGCCCGTGCGAACCGCAAAGGCAATGGACGGAAAGACGGCGACATCCGCCAACGTCATCCGATCGCCGACCAAATAATCGCCACCGTGCTGCAGGTGGCGCTCCCAGTGCGCCATCTCGGCATGCAACTTGCGGTAGGCCTGATGGCGCGGCTCGGGTTGGGCAACTCCACGGCGCTGCGAAGTTCTATCCTCCAGTGAGGCGCCGAACTCGATCATGCCGCGGCACCCCAGCGCTCAGTGTACGAGTGGGTGCGACCGCGCCATGCACCCTCCGCCAGCGTCAGTCGGACAACCGGGTCGGGCGTACGCGCCGACGTGACGACCACAAAGCCCCTGGCGACCCCCGCGGCTCCGAAGTTACGATCGAAAGGTGCAGCCGGGCATCCATGTTCCCCTCCGAGTTCGTAGCGCCGGCTCCAAGCCCTTCCACCTGTGCTGCACGCTGCTGGTCGCGTTGTCGCTCACGAAGTCTTCTGCCCGCGCCGACGAGCTCAAGTACTCGCGCGTCGATGCAGCCACGGTGCGGGTCTTCGCCTACAGCGACATGACCGTGCGACGCTTCGGACCGGGCTCACAGGGACGCTACGTCGTGGCTGTGCCCGAGGCCGGTCACGGCAGCGGCCTGATGATCAGCCCCGATGGGCTCATCCTGACCGCAGAGCACGTGGTCAAAGGTTCCCACCTGATCGCGGTACAGCTTCCCGGGCAGCAGCAGGCCTTGCCCGCCCGCGTGGTCTACAGCGATGAAGAACACGACTACGCCCTCTTGGTCGTGCCCGGCAAGCACAAGAGTTTCGTACCGATGCCCGACAAGAGCCCGACGCTTGCCGTGCGCGACAAGGTTTTCGTCATCGGCTATCCCCTGGACGCCACGCGCAGCCATCCGCAGTCGCAGCAAGGCATCATTTCAGGTCTGATGGACGATGGCCTCCTCCAGCTCGGTGTGGCCCTCAACCCGGGCAACTCCGGTGGTCCCGTCGTCGACCCGGACGAGCATCTGCTCGGCATCGCCGTGGCGCGGGCCGACCCGCGGGCTGGAGCCCAGGGCATCGGGGTGGCGGTGCCCGTGTCGCACTTGCTGAAGGGATATGGCAAGGCGCGAGGCAGCGAGCGGCTGCAGGAGGCCAAGAAAGAGCTGAAGGCGGATGGACCTCGACTCCAACAGGAAGTCAATGCGGTCGTCGGCACCCTCGTGAGCGACCAAGGCAACGGTCCGCTCGAGGCGCTGGCCGGAGACGAGGGCGCGGCCGCCGACTCCGAACTCGCCAAAGCGCTGGTCGACGAGTCCGACGCGCCCTCGGCGCTGGCCATGACGTTGCGTGCAGCGGAGCTCTGGAATGCCGCGGCCGTCGCAATCGCGCGGGGCGGACAAGGCAGCCAGCAGCTCGCTCGGGCGCGCGAGCTGGCCCGCCGCGTGGGAGAGGTCGACGCCGACGCCCAAGAGCGGTCGCCCTTGCTGCAATTTCTGCTGCAGGGCCACGATCCGACCGATGTGCAGGCGCCCATGCCCAACGTCGGTACCGGCGACGAAATCGAGGACGAGGCGGTGGCCGAGTTGATGGCGAGCCTCGAGGTTTCCAGGTCCCTGCCGACATTCAGGTTTGGGCTGACGGTCGGCATGATGACGCCCTTTCACGTCATCGGTTTCGGCGTCGCGGCAAAGTCGTTAATCGCGGAAACCGTGAGCGTCCAGGCGCGCTACCAATATGGATGGCACTACGGCGATACGGGCCTATCGGGCTCGCACCTCTTCGAAGCGCTGGGCGGCGTGGTGCTGTCGAGCTGGCTGGGCACCACCACCGCACGTCTCATCGTCGACGTCGAACACGGCATGGGGACGACCACGTACAACTACGTTCCCGGCGAAGTGGCGACCGTCAACACCTGGGTCGGGGAAGCCGGGGTGCTATCCGGTCCGGTGAACCTCAGCATCCCCGATTCGGCGGATCCCACGCTGCAGGGACCGCTCGAAGCGCGGCAGGCCTACCTGCTCGAAGCGGGCGTGCGCTACACTTATTACTATCGCGCGAGTTCCCCTTATCTGACCCATACCGCCAAGGGCCAGTACGAGTTCTCCGTTCACCTCATCGCCCCTCCATTCTTTGCGCCCGCAGGCGCTCGCAATGCGGATGGCGACCGCATCGATGGCTGGACGCCTGGACTGAAGGGCGAGTTCGCCTGGGGCAGCGCGCCCCTGTCCTGGGGCCTGTCCGAACTCGGAGTGGGCTATATGCCCGTTGGGGACTGGATCTTCGTGCGCATCGGTTGGACCTACCTCTTTTGATGCCCGCCGAATCGCCACTACCTGGCCAGGCCCGGCTTCCTTGCACCGTGGCAGCACCCGCCCCATACGGTGCACCGTCATGGCCACAAGCCAGCATCAGCGAAGCTTTATCAGCCCCCCGACCCGGTCCGGTGTCGGGAGGGCGAAGCGCTGTTCCAGGCTCGCTTCTTCTCGTGTTCCGGAGTCGGTCGGGGGGCCACCGAACCCGAACATCGCGACGGAGAACTGGGCAGCCGCCATCAGTGGGCCTGTGGCGAGCCGCCGGGCGGAGCCCGGGCTCGGAGGCCCTGTCCCGCGGCCCGCAGTGCCGCCGCGATGCCCGCGACAGACGACATCCCTCACCCTGTCGAGTAAATGTGGCAACCGGCTTCGGGCGTTCGCCAGCGGACGCCCTGCTTACGCTGATCGACCTGAAGCAGCGCGCCGACTCGCCCGACGCCGCCCCCTGAAATCGCCGTGTCGCTTACGAGCGGTCGAAACTCAGCTGCAGCCGAGCGACGGACTCGACGGCGAGACCGGTGGTCGTGCGCGCGGGCGCAAAACGCAGTCGTCGCGAGCAGGCGTGGGCAGCGGCACCGAAGCCCTCGGCCCGCGGACGCTCCAGCAGGATGCGCGAGCCGCGGGGCCGCCCGTCGGGGCCCACCCGCACCTCCACCTGCACATCGCCATGGGGGGCGCGGGCGGAGTCCGGAAAGTGGTGCGCACAGGGATCGGCCACCGGTAGCAGCAGAGGACCGCGCGCCACGATCGCGGCACCGCCTGCCCGCTCGCCCAATGCACCGATGGAGCCGCCAGCTCGGGCCGCCGTGGACGGGCCCGCGCCGCCCTCCGCCGACCCATCGGTCGCGACGCCATCCACCAATGCGGCCTCAGAAGGAAGCGCCGACGCCGGCTTCGGGGCGGCCACAGTGCGCCTTCGGGCCTTGCGGGGGCGCGGGCGAGCCAGACGATGTGCGCGCGGCGCTTCGCTCGCCGACGCCCCGCTCGCCGACCCCCCGGTCGCAGCCGCAGGCCCCGTCTCGGCCCCCTCGGTACGCTGATTCACGGGCCCGATGCTCAACCAGGCCAGCGCCATGCTGGCCTGATGCTGCGGCTGACGCGGCGCGCTGCTGGGCAGCCCCAACCCCATCGCCACCGCAAGATGCAGCCCCCCCGCCACGGGCCCCCACACCAGCCATCGAGTCGGAATGGGTCGGGCAGTCGCAGACACCCCCCTGTTCTGGCAGGGCCGGGTTTCGTGCTTGTTTCAGGCCCGTTACTTCCTGACAACCCGTGGAGACACGAAATTTATTGCAGGAAACCCAAGACGTGCATACGTGCTAGTAACAGAATGGAAATATTCTGCCGTAGATCTGGTGAGTAAGGAGGAAACATGCAGCGCATAATTGATACCACCCTGGTCGCTTTGGCCTTCTCACTGCTGGGCGGATGCGCCTCGAGCACCACCCCGGTGGCCACTGCACCAGTCGCCGCGGCCGACTGCGCCGGGCTACAGGATGTCGGACAAGAGGTGGCCGACCTTTACGCCCAGGGGACGGTTCGCCACGCGCGGCCGATCTACCGCACCGACTTCGTCGCTCGCGCAATCCAACCGCGCTACGTGGCGGGTGCCAGCTTCGACGTGCCGGCGCCCCGCAGCGGCAGCGCGGCCTACCTGGAACGCGCCCTCTCCTGCCACGCTGTCTCCCAAATCGCATCGGTCGAGCACCCCAACGATCCGCTGCGTGTGGCCGGGGTCTACGACGTGGACGTGAAGGCAGTCGGACCGCACATGCGCATCTCGGTCATCGGCGACGACCGCACAGCCGGCGACGCCATCTGGAAGCGCACCCGCGCGCTCTCCAGTGGAGAAGGCCAGGTGCAGGTACAGCAGATCGCCCGCACGCTCTTGACCGACGGCAGGCTCTGAGCACCGGCTCTCGACAGCTGCCGCAGGGCGGCTGTCGAGGCCATGGGGGCCGCGACTGGGGGCGACGGAGGGCGACGGGGGGTGACGGGGATCGGGACACAGGAATCACATTTCGCGTCTAGGGTTGCCGTGATTGCCTGAAGCTCCATACTCCCGCCCTGCCGGGCCCTAGCGAGCTCGCGCCTCAATCCGATGACGCAGCAATATTCCCTAGAAAACCCCCTCTCTCCGCGCCTGCAGGAGACCGCCCCGGGCGCGCCACCGGCGGCGGCGCCCCCGACCAGCGGCAATCCCTACGACGACGCACTCGCCATGGGCCGCGAGCTTTTGGCCCGCCCACGCCAGGGCGGCGGCCTCGAGCGCGTGATGATCCAGCACGCCAAGCAGCGCATGACGGTGTGGGAGCGCATCCAGGTGCTCTCCAGGGAGCGCCCCAACATCCTGTGGCAGAACTGGGGCCAGAGGCTCGACGGCGCCTCCATCGTCACGGGCATTTTGAGCATCGGCGGCCGCGACGTGGCGGTCTACGGCCACGATTTCACCCAGCGCGCCGGCGCCATGGACGCCACCAATGGCGCCAAGCTCGCGCGCCTGATCCACATGGCCGCCGAGCACGGCATCCCGCTGATCGGCATGAACGACTCCGCCGGCGCCTACGTGCCCGCGGGCGTCGGGGGCCTGGACGGCTACAGCGAGGCGTTCACCGCCCTGCGCAAGATCAGCGGTGTGGTGCCCAGCGTGATGCTGATGTTCGGCTTCAACGCTGGCGGCGGCGCCTACCTGCCACGGCAGGGCTCCTTCATGATCCAGTGCGACAACACCTTCTTCGGGCTCACGGGCCCGGGGGTGGTCAAGTCCGTGCTGGGCGAGGACGTAAGCGCCGACGAACTCGGCGGCCCGGGCGTGCACAGCCAGAGCGGCGTGGTCGACCTGGTCACCCCCGACGAACTCGGCTCCCTGCGCATGGCCCTGCGTCTCCTGTCCTATCTGCCGGACAATAACCGCGTGGGCGCGCCCTTCTGGCCCACCTCCGACCCGGTCGATCGCTTCACCTACGAAGAGGACACCCTCTTCCGCAAGACGTTCACAGGCCCCGCCGGCTTCAACGCCCCCTTCGACATCACCCTGTACCTGCAGCAGATCTGCGACCACGGCGAATACCTGGAGCTGCAGCCGGGGCGCGCGCGCAACCTGGTCACGGCCTTCGGGCGGCTGGGCGGCCAAGTGGTGGGCTTCGTCGCCAATAACTCCGCCACCGCCTCCGGGCAAATCGACATCGCCGCCGCACGCAAGGGCACGCGCTTCGTGCGCTTCTGTAATCTTTACAACATCCCGCTGATCTTCATCGAGGACACCACGGGCTTTCTGCCCGGCAGCGCCCAGGAGCAGGGCGGCATCGTGCTCGAGGGCCGGCGCCTGCTCGACGCCATCATCGACGTGCGCACCCCGCGCATCACGCTGATCATCCGCAACGCCTTCGGCGGCGCCTACGCCAGCTTCAACTCCCACTTCACGGGCGCCGACATGGTCTTGGCCATGCCCACCGCGCGCATCGCCGTGATGGGCCCGGCCGGGCGCGAGTACGTCTACAAGGAAGAACTCGACGCCATCCGCGAAAAGCATCGCGCAGGCGTCTCCGCTGGCGCTGAAGCCGAGGCCGACGCCGAGCGCGATGCGGCCCTTGCCGCCCTTTCCGAGCGCTACGAGCGCGAGCTGATGAATCCCAAAGAAGCCCTGTCGCTGGGCTCGGTCAACCGCATCGTGATGCCCGGCACCACGCGCCGGGTACTGGCCCGAAACCTCGGTTATCTGATGCGCCACTACACGCCAAGCCCCCTCGGCGGCGTCCAGCGGGAGTTCGAGTAACATGCTCAATCGCGAACACCTTCGACAAAGCTACGCCGAAAACGCCTCCCCCTGGGTGCGCTCCTTCCACCTCTCCGAGATCAAGTGCCTGATCGTCTGCCGCGGTCCGGTGCGCAAGGAGGCGATGGATACCTTCGACGCCATCGGCATCGCCGAGTACGGCATCCTGCTGTCGGAGAAGGACTCCATCGTCTACCCCAAGTGCCTGGCCCCGGAGCTGCGCGACTTCCGGTTCCCGCACAACATCCATCGGGTGCCGGACTACATGGGCGCCGGTGCAGCTGAAAAACAGGAGCGTATCGACGAAATCATCGCCATCGCCCGGGACGGCCGCTACACGCACCTCTTTGCCGGCTACGGTTTCATGGCCGAGGACGCCGACTTCATCGAGGCGGTGGAGCGTGCGGGCCTGCGTTTCATGGGACCAGCATCGCGCGTGGCCCGGGCCGTGGGTGCCAAGGACGAGGCCAAAAAGCTCGCTCGCGGCCTCGGCATCTCGGTCACCCCCGGCGTCGACAACGTCTCGGCCCTCGCGCTCTTGCGGCGCTGCAAGAACCTGAAGGCGCTCGAGCAGCTGGCGGCAAAGCATGAACTTGGCTGTGAGTTATCCGCGGCCCGCGAGCTTTCCGACAACGCCGAAGCCCTGTTGCAGGCCGGCTACGGGCGCGGCGTGGAATTGGTGACGATCGAAGAGCTACAGGCCGAGGCCGCACGCCAATGCGAGACGATCTGGAGCAGCCACCCCGAACACCGCATCCGTTTCAAGTACATCGGCGGCGGCGGCGGCAAGGGCCAGCGCGTGATCTCCAAGGCGGATGAAGTCGCTGGCGCCGTCATGAATGTGCTGGCCGAGTCCAAGGTGGTCGCCGCCGGCGCCAATCGCAACTTCCTCATCGAGCTCAACATCGAAACCACGCGCCACAACGAGATTCAGATGATCGGCAACGGTCAGTGGTGCCTGTCCCTGGGCGGCCGCGACTGCTCGGTGCAGATGCACGAGCAGAAGCTGCTCGAAATCTCGCTCACCCAGGAGCAACTCGACGAGGAACTCGAGCACGCCCGCGCCGGCGGCCAAAAAGCACGGATTTCAGTGCTGGAGGCCGATCGCCGCGCCCTTGCCGAGATGGAGGCCGAAGCGGAGGCCCTGGGCCAGGCGGTGCAGCTCGACAGCGTTTCGACCTTCGAGGCCATCGTCGAAGACGCGCGCCACTACTTCATGGAGGTCAACACCCGCATCCAGGTGGAACACCGAGTCACAGAGCAGGCCTACGTGCTGCGCTTCGACAACCCGGACGACGCCGACGATCACTTCTACGTCGACAGCCTGATCGAGGCCATGGCGCTATTGTCGGTGCACGGACCGCGACTACCGCGCCCAACGCGCGTGACACGGCATCGCTCGGGCGCCGAAGTGCGCATCAACGCCACCAACCAGGCGTTACAGCCCCACGCCGGCGGCATCATCTCCACCTGGTCGGACCCGCTGCCCGACGAAACGCGCGACGATCAGGGCATCGGCATTCGCAACCCGGACACCGGCGCCTTCGTCTACTACCGCCTGGCGGGAGCCTACGACTCCAATATCGCCCTGGTGATCACCCACGGCGCGAGCCGACGGGAAAACCTGGAGCGCCTGGCCGAAATCCTGCGCCGCACGGAGCTGCGCGGCTACGACCTGCAGACCAACCTGCAGGTGCACTATGGCCTCCTGGCCTGGATCCTGGGCCACGACGCCATGATCAAGCCCAACACCCAGTTCATGGACCGCTACCTGGCCGCGGTGGGTGCCATCGCAGGCCTGACCCAGGACATCGACCTTGCCCTCTTGTGGCAAAAGATGCTCGAGGCACAGCAGACGAACGAAGCCCGGCAGCTGCTGCGGCTGAAGCAAACGCTGCTCATGCGACCCGTGCACGAGCTATTGCAGACACCGCATCTGCTCGCGGGCTTCTTGGGGCTTCACGGCGGCCGCCTGTGGCGGCGCGATGGCGGGAGCGTCGACTTCGCCGACAACCCCGTGACCATGCTCGAGCGCCTCTACCACTTCCTGCACCTCGACGCAGGAGCGGGGCGCCCGCCGAGTCAAGCGATCTGGGACCACGATCAGCGCATTCTGGAAAGCGCCCAGGGATTCTACCGGGACGTGCATGAACGGCTTGGCACGGGGTCCTGGCCGGCGCTGCGCGAAGTGCTCGAGAGCGAGGGCGCACCACCGCCGGCCTTTGGCGACGAGCCCGAGCTGTGGCAGCGCGTGCGGGCCTCTCACGCCGGCTTCCAGCTGGGCATGGAGCTGCTTTTGCTGCTGCCGCGCATCGGCCAGGCCGCGGGATTCTTCGACATCGAGGTCGGCGAGGACCTGACCGTGCGCTTCCCCGATCGGCTCAACGATCGCGAGCAACGGGCACAGCTGCAACGCAACCTGGCGCCGCCGCCAGCGGCCAGCTCCGACGAGGTGGTCACGCCCATGGGCGGGCACTTCTACTCGCGCGAGGCCCCCCACCTGCCACCACTGGTGCAGGAGGGCATGCGCTTCGAGGCCGGGCAGCCGCTCTTTGTGATCGAGGTCATGAAGATGTTCAACCGGGTGTCGGTACCCTTCAGCGGCAGGGTGCTGAAAGTGCTTCTACACGACGCCGACGGCACCATCGTCCAGAAGGGCCAGCCGATCCTGAAGATCGAGCCCGACGAGCGCATCGTGGTCGAGTCGCCGGAGCAGGTCGCTGCCCGCAGACGCGCTGTCACCCTGGCGCTGCTCGAAGCCGACTGAGGCGGCCAGGGGAGCACGGGGCAACCGCCGCCTTCACAGATTGGGCAGCGGCTGCCCCGCCTCGGCTTGACATACGACTTTTTTTTCTGCTATTATATTTCGCGTATTTTGTTACACGAAAACTGATACAGAAACGCGGCCCATGGAGCCGCTCGAAGTCGCCCCTGCCGGGCGGGGAGGAGTTTGAGATGATCGACCAACTACTGCGGGGCAACCGCAGCTTCCGCGAGAGCTACCACGCGGAAAACCGGGCGCTCTACGCACGCCTTTCGCAGGGCCAGGCCCCCGCGACCCTGTTCATCACCTGCTCCGACTCCCGGGTCGGCCCCGAGCGTTTTACCGGGGCCGATGCTGGCGAACTCTTCGTGCTGCGCAATGCGGGCAACCTCGTGCCCCCCTGCTGCAGCAGCGGTGGTGGCGACGCCGCCACCATCGAATACGCCGTCGACGTCCTGGGCGTGCGTGACATCGTCGTCTGTGGTCATTCGGACTGCGGCGCCATGAAAGGTCTGCTCGACCCGGCCAGCGCAGCGCACCTGCCGCGCGTCAGCGCCTGGCTGGCCCAAGCCGAGTCGTCGCGGCGCCGCGTGAGCGACGACGGTGAAGGACGCCTGGCGCGGACCATCGAGCACAACGTCCTGCAGCAACTGGACAACCTTCGCACCCATCCCTGCGTGGCCGGCGCCCTCGCGCGCAACGCCATCGAGCTGCACGGCTGGGTCTACGACATCGGCTCCGGCGCGATTCGCCAGTACGACCCTGCATGCGGCGACTTCGTCGAAGCAGGACCTCAAGAGCAAGTCGAAGCCGCCCAGTAAGGAGTCAAGATGAAGCGACCAGAGCGACTGAACGCCCGATTCCTCGGCCGCGAGGCCATGGCCTCGGTGGTGGTTTTCCTGGTGGCCCTGCCGCTGTGCATGGGTATCGCCATGGCCTCCGGCGTGCCGGCCGAACGCGGTTTGGTCACCGGCATCATCGGCGGCCTCGTCGTCGGCCTGATCGGAGGCTCTCCACTACAGGTCAGCGGCCCCGCCGCCGGTCTCGCCGTGATCGTATGGGAAGTGGTCAACACCCACGGGCTTGCAGGCCTGGCCATGATCACGCTACTGGCCGGCGTCATCCAACTGGTAGCCGGAACGCTGCGCACCGGTCGCTGGTTTCAGGCGGTGTCGCCAGCGGTCATCTACGGGATGCTGGCGGGCATCGGGCTGCTCATCTTCAGTAGCCAATTCCACATGATGGTCGACGACTCACCCCGCAGCAGCGGCCTGAGCAACCTGCTGTCGATTCCGGTCGCCATCTATAAGGGCATCTTCCCGCTCGAAGGCACGGTCCATCATCTCGCGGCCGGCGCCGGCCTGCTCACGCTGGTGACCCTTGTGGCATGGAATCGCTATCGACCCGCGCGCCTGAGCTTCGTGCCCGGCCCTCTGGTCGCCGTGGTCGTGGCAACCGCGCTGGCCAACCTGCTTTCGCTTCCCATCCGCTACGTGGAAATCCCCGACAGCCTGCTCGGCGCCGTCGCACTGCCGACGGCCGACAGCTGGGCGCTGCTGATGAGCCGTCCGATCATCGTCGCGGCCGTCGGTATGGCGATCGTGGCCAGCGCCGAGACCCTACTGTGTGCGACCGCGGTCGACCGCATGCACGACGGCGTTCGAACCCACTACGACCGCGAGCTGTCGGCCCAGGGCGTCGGCAATATCCTGGCGGGACTGCTGGGCGCGCTGCCGATGACCGGCGTCATCGTGCGCAGCTCGGCCAACGTGGAAGCTGGCGCCACGACCCGCACCTCGGCCATCCTGCACGGCGTCTGGCTGCTGATGTTTGTCGCGGCCGCCCCCTTCATGCTCGAACTCATCCCCACCTCCTCGCTGGCCGCGATCCTGGTCTACACCGGCTACCGCCTGGTCAACGTCGAGGCATTCCGCAAGCTCGGTGAACACGGACGGGCCGAGCAAGTGATCTACGGCATCACCGTGGTCGCAATCATTGCGACCGACCTGCTCACCGGCGTCATGACGGGCTTCGCTTTGGCGGTACTGAAGGTGCTGCATGACGTGGCGCACGTCGACATCGATGTTCACTCCGACCAGGAAGGTCGCTACGACATGGAAATCCGCGGCGCGGCCACCTTCCTGCGAGCCCCCCAGGTCGGCGAGCGCCTACTCGAAATCCCGCGCGACGCCGAGCTACACGTGCACCTCGATGGTTTGCTGCACGTCGATCAGGCCATCATGGATCAACTGGTCGATTGGGAGCGCCAGGCCGAGCGCGCTGGCGGGCGCCTCGTGCTGGACTGGGACGAGGTCGACCATGCGCGGGACTACCGTCGGCGCCTCTCGAGCAAGCTCCCTGGACGCAACCGCGAGGCAAGCGGTGCACGTCGCGCCGCAGCCTGAGCGCGCAGCACCGCGGTCGCCACACACCATGACCGCACCCAGCCTGATGCCACGCCCGAGTGTGGTCATGGGCAGCAAGAGCGACTGGCCAACCATGCGCCACGCGCTCGAGATCCTCGAACAGCTAGATGTGCTCGGCGGGAGTCATGATCCGCTCGCGGCAGCCCAGGTTGCGGTGGAGTCCACCGAGCTGCTATGCACTCGGGGTCTGGGTCCGCTGTCGCTACGGGAGCAACAGGGCCTCGCCAATACGCCGGGGGCGGCTGATGGCGCGGGGTGATCGATCCGCGCTGCAAGGAAGGAACCATGTCTTCAACCCAAGATCTGTACGCAGTCGGCCAAGCGCCGCCCCTGGGTCATGTGCCCGAACGCATGCACGCCCACGTCATTCGGCCAGAACGATTCGGCGTACCTGACGAAGCGTTTCAGGTTGAGGTCGTCGAAACGCCACAGGAGCTACGCCCCGACGAGGTGCTCGTCCTGGTGAAGGCCGCAGGCGTCAACTACAACAACGTTTGGGCTGGCCTGGGCGTGCCCATCGACGTCACGAAGAATCGCCCCAACGATCCGTGGTTTTCGGACTCTTCCGGCTTTCACATTGGCGGCAGCGACGCCTCGGGCATCGTGTGGGCCGTCGGCCGGGACGTGACCACGCACAAGGTCGGCGATCCCGTCGTGATCCACTGCGGACAGTGGCAACAGCACGACCCCTGGGTGCAATCCGGAGGCGACCCGATGTACGGGTCGAGCTTCCGTATCTGGGGCTACGAGACGAGTTGGGGAAGCTTCGCGCAGTTCACCCGCGTGCAGGCACACCAGTGCTTGCCCAAGCCCAAGGCACTGACCTGGGAAGAGGCAGCCTCCTACATGCTGGTGGGAGCGACGGCCTATCGCATGTTGCGCGGCTTTGAGCCCCACCAGGTCGCGGAGGGCGACGTGGTGCTCGTCTGGGGCGGCGCCGGTGGACTCGGCGCCATGGCCATCCAGATCGTTCGGGAGTTTGGCGGCATCCCTGTCGCCGTGATCTCGAGCCAGGAAAAAGCCGAGTTCTGCACCCAACTCGGTGCACGCGGAGTGATCAACCGAAAGTCATTCGACCACTGGGGCATGCTTCCCCACTGGAAAGACGAGACCGCGATGGCGGCCTGGTCGAAAGAGGCGAGGCGCTTCGGTGCGGCGATCTGGGACGTGGTCGGAGAGCGCAAGAGCCCACGCATCGTCTTCGAGCATCCGGGCGAGGACACCGTTCCCACCTCGGCATTCGTCTGCGACGCCGGCGGCATGGTGGTGATCTGCGCGGGCACCACCGGCTACAACGCGGGGGTCGACCTCAGATACCTGTGGATGCGCCAGAAGCGACTGCAGGGCTCACACTTCGCCAACGACGCACAAGCGCAGGACTTCAACGACCTGGTGCGCGCCGGTCGCATCGACCCCTGCCTGACGCGCACCTTCGACTTCGACGCCATCCCCGAAGCCCACCAGCTCATGCACGACAACCGTCACGGCCACGGCAACATGGCGTGCCTGGTCGGAGCCGCCGAGCCCGGTACCGGGCGCGGTATCGGAGCCTGAAGCTGGCACAGGGCGCTCGTCCGACGCGCCCCATCGACGCCCACAAAGCCCGCCTCACTCGCCACTGCCGCCGCTGCTGCGCGCGAGCCCGGGGCCGAGCACCAATTCGAGCAGCGTACCGATCGTGCAGTGGGCCTCGAGCGCGTGCCGCAGGCGCACGTTCGGGTTGATCTCGTAGTGGTTGCGACGCCCCAACCGTTCGCGCTGGAGCACGCCGGCCTGCTCGAGCTCGCCCACGATGCGCTGCACCGCCCGCTCCGTGATGCCGACACGCTCGGCCACGTCGCGCAGACGGGCGTCACGGTTCTGAGCAAGGCAAATCAGCACGTGCGCGTGGTTGCTCAGGAAGGTCCAGCTGGTCTGGGAGGCATCCGATCCGGAGTCCGACATACGAACTTTACTTCTTGCATCTAACTTCGCACATTGCAACATCGGCGGAGGTCACGTGCGCGTGGCCGCCCCCCGCTCGACCGCTGTGGCATCAGCGCCGGCTCACCGCCCCCACCGAGTTGACTCGGAACTCGAAGCTGCGACGCGCGTTGGTCACGGTGACGCCAATGGTGTCCGCATCGATGCGCTCGAAGTCCAGCCGTAGCGACTTGTCGAAGGGCGTATCGAGCGTCCAACTGCCAGACTGCGGTACGGGATCGGCCCAGCGCATCTCCACACCATCAATGGCCAGGTCCCAGCGGCCGCTCTCGCCGTCCCAGGTGCGCGACCCATCGACACCAATGCCCTCCGAAATACCGCCGTCGAGGGGGCGCTGGGTGCGGTCGCCGCTGCCCACCCCGACGCGACCGTCGCGCAGGCGCGTCCAGGTCAGCTCGTGAACCACGTGGCGCGAACGCTCGACCCGGCTCCAGGTGACCTCGGCTTCGCCGCTGACCGACACCCTGCCATTGCTCAGCTCATTCCAGTTGTGGTGGACCACCACCGCCGCTTCCTCGTTGCGGCTGACTTCGATCGAGTGGGAGCCGCTGAACGTGTGGCCGCGGTAGCTGCAATAGCCGGGCAAGGCACCGTACTCGATGGTCAACGTGGCGTCTTCGAGCGTGATCTCGGCGCACGGTAGCTGAGACTCGATGGCCGCGCGGACCTCGGCCGCGGCGTCGCGAACCGCGCCTCCAATGGTGAAGTCGGTGCTGATCTCGATGCTCGCACCCATCAGCGCTGCAGACTGGGTCGCGATCGAGGACTCCTCCACGGCTTCCGCTGCCTCCGCGGCGGTGAGCCGGCCTGGACAGCCGACGAGCAGGGTGAGCAGGGCCAGAACGGGAAGGTAAGAAAGTGTGCGCATCGCAGTGACCTCGGACTTCGCTTTCGGTGATCTTGACGCGGCCAGGCGATGACGTCGAGACAGCAGCCCTCCCATAGGACGCGGCAAAGGCGTGCCCCCCCCCCAGCACGACGCGGCTTGCCGGCGCGGCAGGAACTGCGCATCGTGCGGCGGCCCAGGCGGCGATTTCCTGACGATCAGCGAGGGGGACCCATTCGAGGTCTCGAGCCAGACCCGGAAGGTGCGTGAGGCCGTGCCCTGCTTTGGCAAGGCCGCAACGCTCGCGCGGGTGTTCGTTCCGATGCGCCCACCGAGGCAGCGCTGATCCCATGCCGGGTCGAATCCACCGCACTCGACTCGGCAGTGACACCCAAGTTTGGCCGTGCATTTGAAACGCCCGGGTCCATGTGCGCAAAGCACTCCATGCCCGCAGAGTGTCGCCGACCACACGCTTGACGACGGCTCCGTGCTGCCGCGCCAACATCTCTTGTGCCCCCGAATACGTTCGCAGCCTCAGCGCTCGAGCTCCCGGCAATCGCTTGGCATCTCGGCGCTGCCGAAGCCATGCGGGCGGGCCTGCTTGATCAGCAACCGACGCTCACCACCGAGACGCTTGAACTCCATCTCCATCGCAAACCAGGGGTTTTCCTGCGCGGGGTCGAGCAAGGGGCGATAGTAGCGGTGCACTTCGCCCAGCGCACAGGCGAGTTCGGCCAGCTCCGCCTCGCTCATCACCGGGTCGGGCGTCAGGCTGCTGTGGCTTTGGTGACGCAAGAGGGGCAAGCGCCCGCTGTGGTTGTAGAGCAGCTGCTCGGTCGTGACCCCGGGCGCAGGATTGGTCACACTGGCCTCGCCGATCTGGAGGTTCATGTAATAGGCATCGCCGCGCGTGGGGTCGAGCAGGTTGCGGCTGACCGCCACGCCGTTGGCCCGCTCCGACAGGAAGGCCTCGTGCAACAGGATGGCCATGCCCACTTGCTGCTGATCGATGTTGGCATACTCGCGCTCGTCATAGGCACGGGCGCTGAAGAGGCTCGCCCAGACCACTCGCATGGCGTCGGCGATGGGGCGCTCCGGGTCGTCGAATGCCGCGCTGGTCGAGGTGTAGAGGCCGGCGCCGCTGAAGGCGGGCAAGTCCTCGGTGTTGCTGCTGCTGCGGAAACGCACGCGCGCCTCTCCGAAGTGAGTGGCAACGTATTCGGTCACGCTTGCCAGCAGCTGGGAGTCAACGGGGTGGGCGAGCACGAGTTCGCGCACCTCGGCCAAACCCGCGGCGCGGACCTCCGGGTCGGCGCGGAAGCTGGCGTCGGCCTGCAGCTCGGCCAGGCGCGCTCGGGCACCGCTGGCTTGATAGTGCTCGAGGGAGTGAACGATGGCGATGGCCGCGGCGTCACGCGGCGTTTCGAAGCCACCCGCGCACGATGACATCGCGGCCACACGCGCCAACTCGGCAAGCTGGGCAGCCTTGGCTCCGATGGCGGGCAGCTCGTCGAGGCCGCGGTCGGCAAGCGGGATCACATCGCGCAGGGAGGTGTCGAGGCGCGGTGCCACGCGCGGGCCCGCCGCCCCTCGGGCTTGCCAGAAGGCCTCGGCCTCGACGGCTTCGGCGGCGCGCAGGCTGAAGCCGCCGCCGCCCACCTCGAGCCGCACAAAGCGGTCGAGGTGGGCGAGCACATCCGGATGGTCGCGCGCTTCACGCAGCGCCATATTCGGCGTGTCGCGGGCCTGGCTGAGCACGTTGACGTGGGCCAGGGGTGTTTGAAAGGCCTCGGTGATCAGGCCGCCGACCAACGGGATGTCGTTGGGTACGTCGTCGGTGACCACGATCACGTCCCTGCCCAGCGCCGCCTGCGAAAGCTCATCGGCGGGGATGAAGCGCAGCACGCCGTAGCCAACGCCAGGCGTCAACGGCTGCAACGTCAGGTTTTGAAACGGCTCGTTCGGCCCCACGATCGGAAGCTGACCCTCGATCGCGCGCATCAGGTCGACCTGTTTTCCGCTCTGGGCCCGCAGCCAATAGCGCGTCGGCTCGAGCAGGTGCGGCGCCACGGCGAAGAAGGCATAGGCCATTTGCTCGGCCGGGATGACATCACCGCTGGTGAACTCCATCGCATGCAGATCGGCGCCCACGTGATGGCTGAGGGTGCCGAGCAGGTAGCGCCGGCCCTCGGTGACGAAGTATTCGCGCTGACTGAAGGCCACCCAGCCCTGATAAAAGGCGTCGGCCTGGGCCGCATCACAGCGGTCGAGTGCGGGGTCGCCATCGATGACCTCACGCACGAAGGTGTAATGCAGGGGATAGCGCGCAGCCGACAAAAGGTGCACGACGTCGCCGGCCTGCATGTCGAGCACGAATTTCACCGAACGCACGCCCACGGCGCTGCCGCCCTCGGCCAAAGCCGCGAAGTCCGCCGGTGTGCGCAGGTGGCGCAGGCGATCACCCACTTCGCGGACGGGCAGCTGCTGACATATTGCGTTTTCAGCGCCGGGGCTTTGGTTTTCGCAGAAGCGGCCGGCTCCACCCTGGATGCCCCGGGCCAGCACGGCACCCTCGGGCCAGCGCATGAAATCCACGCGGTCGAGCACGCCTGAGTCCGCATCGAAGAGGGTGACGACGCCTTCGAAGAAGGGATCGGCTTCCAGCTCGGCCACCTCCGCCGAGGTCACCTCGACGCGGTGGTAGGCGTGGGGTGCGAGCGTCGTGGGCAGCGGCAGGGCGTGACCGTCGCTGACCGGCGGCCAGGGCTGCCCGGGACCGTGGGATGCAACGCGCAGTGAAACACCTTTGAGGGAGACCTCGGCGTCGGAGGCGTTGTAAAGCTCCACGAAGGCCGCGGGGCGCAGCGCCAGTTCACTCAGGCGCAAGGGTCCGGCGGGGGCGGCCCAGTCCCGGGGCCAGCCGTAGGGCGCGAAGTGCACGTCATCCTCCAGCTCCGGCGGCGCTGGCGGCTCACAGCGGTCGCCGTTTTCACGGCCGGGGCTGGCGTAGCGGCATAGGACCGGCTCGCCGACGCCGTCGGGCAAGCGCACGAGCGCCTCGTTTTCGCGCAGCTGCGAGTAGCTCAGGGAATCGACGACGCGGCCGCTACGGGAGAGGGTGACACTGTCGCCAGCGCCGCTGAGCTTGAAGGGCAGGTGCAACGGGCCCTGCGCGGGCGTGCCGTCGGCCCACAGCAAGACGTGTTCACCGGGCGCGAGTTCCAAATCCGGCAGCGCCACCTGCTGCGACGCGTCGGCGATGTGGTAGTCGCCAAGTGCGAGCGGCTGCTGGGAGGCGTTGAATAGCTCCACGTAGTCGTCGGTCTCGCCCAGCTCGTCGACCCACACGCCCTGGTTTTTGGCGACGACCTCGTTGAGCCGCAGTGTGGGCGGTGCAGGCTGCACGCCAGCGTCACCGCTGCCGGCGTCGCTGCTGCCGGCATCGCGGATCTGCTCCGCCTCCCGGCGGGCGCCCGCGTCGAAACCGCAGGCTGCCGACCATAGGCAGCCCGCCAACACGAGCCCAGTCGCTGCGACCTGCGTCCTACCCATGGGTGGTCAAGTAAGCAGAAAGCGTGCCGACGGAAAATCGGGCGCGTTATGGCGCGTGTGAACCGCGGTGATTGCGGCCGCGCTGCGGAGTGTGCCGATCTGTGCCGCCCGCCTTCGATTCCAGAGATGCTCCGGTTCCCGGTGTGGGATGCGCAGCCGTGCAACCTCGTCATACACTTGGCGACCTTCGATCTCAGCCGCTATCGATGACTACGCAGGCCCTCTTCGACATCGACGAGCCCCATGCGAGCGGCGAAGCCCGGGTTCCGATGCCGCCACGGAAACGGCTCCAGGCCAGGCCCAGACCCGTTTCGACGGGCGAACCGCGCCACCTCACAAGGCCGCTTCCGCTTCACGGGTCCGAACCTTCACCCGCCCGGGCCTCGCGCAACAACCGCTCGATCGTCGCGCGAACGTGCTTGGGCTCCTCGCCCTTTTGTACGTAACCGGCCGCACCGAGAGCCTCGGCGGCGCTCCGGATCTCCTCTTTGCTTCGCCCCGAATAGATCAAGATCGGAACGTTGCCGCCGCGCTGGCGGCGCAGGAACCTGCCGAAGGCCATCCCCGACATCGCCGGCATCGACAGGTCGAGCACGACCAGATCAGGAGGCGTCGCACGCAGGTAGGCGCTCAGCTGTACAAAGGCTGCGAGCACCTCCACCGTATGCCCGTCCGGCTCGAGCAGCTTCCGCAGGGCGTGCTCGACCGTTTTGCTGTCATCGACGACCAGGATGCGAGCCACCTACCTACCGCGCCTTTCTGCGAGCGGACCTGCCGAGCGCACGAGCCGCCGTGAGCGCGTCGGCCGAGTCCCCATCAAGACTTCGCCTCCTTCGCCCCACCGCCCACCGCCCGTGCCTTCAGCAACTCCTCCAGCAGCGGCACCAGTCGCGCATGAACGTCCCCCTTGGCCAAAACCGCCTGAATGTCGAGTCCCCGCGTGATCTGTTCGAGTTCGCGCTGCGAGCGCTCTGACATGATCACGATGATGAGGTCACGCAGGCGCGGATTCCTGCGCAGCACGCCGACCAGGCGATCGCCGCTCAACCCTGGCATGCTCACATCGGCGATGACCACGTCGATCGCCTTACTCAAGATCAAATGAGTCGCTCCGATCGCCAGCCGCGATCCGTAGACCTCGTAGCCAGCCTTTGCGATGTGCTGCTCGAGCAACGCACGCACCACATCGGAGTCATCGATCACGAGCACCCTTGCCTTGCCCTCGGCGGTCATTGCTCGCCTCCTCGCTCCACCCGCAGCTTCGGATGCCTGACCTCGGGGACCAGCATTGACCCATCGCAGGTTGACGCCATCGCCGGCCTTGCCGCGATGGGCCCCGTCCCGAGGCGCCGCAGGTTTTCCAAAGGCCACAGAAACCTTTTCCAGCAGCGCCGGACGCGGCAGCGTTGCCTCAGCGTTGCCTGCGCACACCTCGCGCACCGTCACCTCGATGCCCTCGAGAAATGCGACGAGCACTCCCAGTCGTTCCTGGGTTGGCTCCAGCACGCCCGCCTGCAGAACCCTGGCGCATGCTTCGAAGCGCTGCATCAGTTGATGGATCGACCGCATTCCCGCAGCTCCGGCCGATCCCTTCAGCGCATGCGCCCGGTCGAGCACCCGCGTCATGCAGCGTGCGAGCCGCTCGGGCTGTGCTTGCAGTTCCAGCAGCGCCCTGTGGATCACGTGCAGTCCCTCGGTCGCCTCCGCGAGAAAGATCTGCTCGATCGGTGGGTCGTTCAACATCGGCCACCCACACTGGTGGCGGCGCCATGAAACCGCTCGCCCACGTCGCTCGTGCCCACGTTACTTCTTGGTTGAAGGCCCCTCCCGACCTCGCATCCGCATCCGCATCCGAAGTCGGGGCCTGGATGGACGCCTATCGCTCCAACGCCCAGTGTCAATTAGACGCCGCGTGCCGTGATGATGCAAGACCAAAGTGAGGCATATTACGGGAGATACACCTTGCTTCTGCCCTTGCGCGCAAGCACCGACAACGGCGCAGTGATACAGCAGCGTGGTCGTCGGTACGCGCAACACGTACCCGCACGGTCCGAAAGCAGGATGCATTTGCTCCAGGGCCCGCACCCCAACGACCCAACCGCAACTCGCTTGCGCCCCATCAAAGCATCGACACCGGATCGATGTCCACCGAAGCGCGCGCAGCCGGCAGCCCCTCGTCGATGCGTTGCACCAGCGCGTAGGCCACCGCGCGTAGCTCGGCGCGGTGCGGGCTCTTGAGCAACAGACGGTGACGGTGGCGGCCGCGGATCTTGGAAATCGGCGCCGGCGCCGGGCCCAGCACCTCGACCCGCTCAGCGCGCACTTCCGGTCGAGCACGGGCCAGGCGCGCGAGCAAGTCGGCCGCCTCGGCAGCGTTGGGCTCGGTAGCGGCGTCCACGCGAATGGCGACCAGGCGCGCATAGGGCGGGTAGCTGAGTTCGCGACGGGCGGCCAGCTCCAGCTCACAGAAGCGTTCGTAGTCGTGACGGCAGGCGCTGGCCACGGCGGGGTGTTCGGGCTGGTAGGTCTGTAGCAGCACACGGCCGGGCAACTCACCGCGGCCCGCGCGACCGCTGACCTGGGCCAAGAGCTGGAAGGTACGCTCGGAGGCACGGAAGTCGGGAAAGGCCAGACTCTGGTCGGCGAGCACCACGCCCACCAGCGTGACCTCGGGGATGTCGTGGCCCTTGGTGACCATCTGCGTGCCCACAAGGATGTCGACTTCCTGGCGACGCAGGCGCCCGAGCACGGCTTCGACACCTTCACCACTGGCGGTGTCACGGTCCAGGCGGGCAACGCGGGCCTGGGGGAAGATTTCGGCCAGTGCCTGTTCGAGTTGCTCGGTTCCGATGCCCAGCTCGAGCACGTTGGGCGCCCCGCACTTGAAACAACTGCCGGTGTGAGGCGTGCTGAAGTCGCAGTAGTGGCAGCGCAGAACACCGGCGCCGCGATGGAGCGTGAGGGTTACGCTGCAGTCGGGGCATTCGAGCAACTCGGCGCAGCTGGCGCAGCGCACGCTGGGCGCAAAGCCGCGACGATTGAGAAAGAGAATCGCCTGCTGGCCGGCTTCGAGGCAGTCGCCGAGGGCAGCCTGCAGGGGCCCTGTGATCAGGCGGTTGCCGCTGGGGGTGCCGCGGTGCAGGCCGAGGTCGATGACCTCCACCCGGGGCAGTCCGTGGGCGGTGGCACGGTGGGGTAGTCGCAGCCTCTGCAAACGCTCCGCGCCCACCAGCGCCACCGTCTCGAGGGACGGCGTGGCGCTGCCGAGAATGCACACGGCCGAAGCGCGGTGGGCGCGTAGCAGCGCCATGTCGCGCGCCTGATAGCGGAAGCCCTCCTCCTGCTTGAAGGAGCCGTCGTGCTCTTCGTCGACCACGATCACGCCCAGCCGCTGCACCGGCGCGAAGAGGGCCGAGCGCGCGCCGATGGCCAGCTGCAGGCGGCCGGCGCGCAGCGCCCGCCAGGCGTCGTCGCGCTCGCGGGCGCCGAGCTCGCTGTGCAAGACCGCGATGGTGTCGCCGAAGCGCGCCCGAAATCGCCCGACCAACTGGGGCGTAAGTGCGATCTCCGGCACCAGCATCAGGGCGCCCCGGCCGCGTGCACGGGCCTCGGCAATCACTCGAAGATAAACCTCGGTCTTCCCCGAGCCGGTCACGCCATGCAGCAGAAAGCCCCCGCCGCCATCGAGGGCGCCCGAGAGCGCGTCGATGGCGGCGACCTGGTCGGCGTTGGGTTCGGGCGCATCGGCATGGCTGACCGGGGTGGCGAAAAAGCGATCGGCGGCGACCTCGCGCTGCTCGAGCTCTACCAGGCCCCGGGCCTCGAGCGTGCGCAGGGCGGGCCGTGGCCCCTTGATGTGGCGCCTGAGCTCGTCGATGGAAACCTCGCCGCGCTCCTTGAGCAGCTCGAGCAGCACGCCCTGGACCTTGCCGATGCGGCCTTCGGGCTCGGCGCCCTCGCGCAGGCGCGCGAAGAGGGTGGTGCGGGTCGCAAGGCGCACACCGGGCAGCGATTCCTCGAGGCCGAGAAAACCCGACCGCCGTAGGGCCTTCATCGCCTCGCTGGGCAGGGCCGGCGCCGCAGCGCGCAGCACCTCGCCGATGGGGTGCATGTAGTAGTCGGCGGCCTGGCGCAAAAAGCCCATCAACTCTACGTCAAAGACGGGTTGCGAGTCGAGCAGGCCGGCGATGGGGCGCAGGGTGATGTCACCGGGCGCCTCGCGCGGGAAGCCAACGACGAAGGCGGCGAGCTTTTGCCGGGCGAAGGGAACCGCGATGCGGCTGCCGATCTCGAGGCGGCCGCGCAGGGCCCCAGGCAGCGCGTAGGTGAAGGTGCGGCGCAGGGGCACCGGCACCGCGACTTCGACGAGCGACGGCGCGGCGACGGTCGCCTCCTGGGATGGGTCGAGCAAGGACTGTTGGCGCGACTCAGCCATGGCGCGCTCGCTCAGGGCCCAGCTCGCACAGATACGCGGCGACGGCTTCGAAGTGGATCTGGGCGATGGGCTGGCCGTCGGGCACACGCGCGAGGTCGCGGGCCAGGGCGGGGGCCTCGAAGATCGGAATCCCCAGCAGCCGGGCGCGCTGGCGCAGCTCGAGCGATAGCCCTCCGCGCCCCTGCATCAGCAGTCGCGGGGGCTCGGGCGGCTCGGCCCGGGCGTCGTAGTGCAGGGCCACCGCCAGCCCCGCCGGATCGCAGAGTAGGAGGCTCGCGCGCTCCAGGGCCAGCGCCGCCACGCGCTCGCGATGCAGGGCGCGACGGCGCGCAGCCAGCTCCGGGTCGCCTTCGCTCTGGCGCAGCTCCCGACGCCGTTGGTGACGCCCCATGCGCAGCGCGGCGCGAAATGCCAAAAGGCGCCGCAGCAGATCGACGGCGCCGGCCAGCAGAGCCAGTGCGACCACCACCCAGAGCGCGCGCATGGCCACCGCCGCAAGCGAAGCGAGGGCCTGGGCAGGCGACGCGCCGGATAGGGCGAGCAGGCCACGCAAGTTGGGCCACAGCACCCACAGGGCGGCGGCTGCAAAGACCGCCGACCACAGCAGCGCGACGCTGGCATCGAGCGCGCGCCGGCCGCTGAAAAGTGCGCCGAAGCCGCGCGCGGGGTCGAGGCGGAAGGCGCGCGGCGCGAGCGCGGCGGGGGTGATGCGAAAGCCGACTTGAATCAGCCCCGAAAGCAGCGCGGCAACCGCCGGAGCCAGCACGAGCAGGGCCGTCAGCGCCAGCAGGCGGCGCAGGGGCGCGGAGTCGAGGAAGGCGAAGGCAGCCGCAGGCGCCGGTGACGCCGCGGCACCGAGCCCCTCGAGCAACACTGCGCGAAAGGCGGCCAGCATGGGGCCACCGACGACGACGAAAACCGCGAGCGTGGCCGCGAGGGCGACCGCAGCGCTCAAACCGGGACTATAGGGACGCATCCCCGCCCGCAACAGCTCGCGCCTTCGACGCGGCGTGGGTTCTTCGGTGCGCGCTTCCGCCATCGTGGCCTTGCCGGGCTCCGGGGCGGAACATACCTTGTAAAGAGCCTCGACCGACCTGAAAGTGACGGCCCATGTTTTCCCGTCGCAGCGATTTCGGCCGCGAAAAAAACCGCCTGACCCTGGCCCATCACAAACGGCTGCGCGCGGGCGACGCGATCTGCGATCTGACGCTCTCGAATCCGACGACAGAGGGCCTTTTGGAGCTGCCGGGCCACAGCGCGGCCCTAAAGGCCCTGGCCGACGCCCGCGGGCGCCACTACCGGCCCCATGCCCTGGGATTGCCCGAGGCGCGGGAGGCGCTGGCCGAGCGGCTCGCGGACTGGGGTCCCAGACCCGAGGCGCATCGCCTGGTGCTGACGGCCAGCACCTCCGAGGCCTACGCCTTCGCCATGCAACTCTTCTGCGACGCCGGTGACGGCCTGCTCATCCCGCGCCCCAGCTATCCGCTACTCGACGGTCTGTGCCAGCTCGAAGCCGTGCGCCCCCAGCCCTACGCCCTGGCCTACGACGGCCGCTGGCATCTTCAGCCGAGCGCCCTGCGGGCCGCCCTCGACGCCAGCAGTCGCGCGGCGGTGGCGATCCACCCCAACAATCCCAGTGGCTCGCTCTTCGACGCCGAAGGCGCAGCGGCCCTGGCTGCACTGGAGCTCCCGGTGATCAGCGACGAGGTCTTCGCGCCCTACCCGCTCGAAGCCGCGCGCTGCTCAGCTCTGCGGGAGTTGCTGCCGGCCTCGAGCCTGTGCCTGACCCTGCACGGCCTGTCCAAGCTCGGGGCCCTGCCCCAGCTCAAACTCTCCTCGATCGTGCTCAGCGGCCCCGACGCCCAGGTCGAAGAAGCCCTCGAGCGCCTCGAGAGCATCGCCGACAACTTTCTATCGGTGTCGACGCCGGTGCAGCTCGCGCTGCCGGCGATCCTCGAGCAGCTACCCCAAACCGTGAGCACCATCGGCGAGCGTGTGCGCGGCAACCTGCGCCGTCTGAAAAGCCGTTGCGAAGGCAGCGCCGTCAGCGTGCTGCACGCCGAGGCCGGTTGGTCGGCGGTGCTGCGGCTGCCGGCCCTGCTCGACGACGAAGGCTGGGCCCTGGATCTGCTGGAGCACGCAGCCACCCTGGTGCAGCCGGGCTACTTCTACGACTTACAGGGCGGCCCCTACCTGGTGGTGAGCCTGTTACCGCGTTCGCGGGACTTCGAAGGGGGCATCGATCGCCTGCTCGAGCGCGTCAATCATCACTGCCGGCCGGAGGCAAAAGGGTCGGGCCCGAGCGGGCGCCAGCCAGGTATTCGATGACGTCGATCTTGGTCACCACGCCGACCATGGCATCGCCGTCCATGACCACCGCGATGCGGGCGCCGGCCAGCAAGCTCTGCAGCGATTCGACGCTGGTATGCGGCGAGACGGTGGCGTAGTCGTTTTCGACCAGCTGCTCGACCGGTGTCGCCAACGAGTACTCACCGCTAGCCAGGTAGCGCAAGAGCGAGACCTCCGTGACTACACCGAGCAGCTCGTCGTCGGCGTTGACCACCGGGATCTGCGAGATGCCCTCGTCGCGCATGGTGTTGATGACATCGCGGACCGTGTCCTCGGCACGCGCGCGCAGGACGTCTTTGCGCGTCTTGATCTGCAAGAGATCGCGCACGCTGCCAAAGCCCTGGTCCTGCAGGAAGCCGTGCTCGCGCATCCACTCATCGTTGAATATCTTCGATAGGTACTTGGCGGCACCGTCGGGCAGGAGCACCACGATATTCAGCGGACGCGAAAGCCCGCGGGCGTACTTCAGGGCGCCGGCCACCGCGGCACCGGAAGATCCGCCACAGTAGAGGCCCTCGAGGCGCACAAGATCGCGCGTCATGCTGAAGCACTCGCGGTCGTCGACGCGCACGATGTCGTCGAGATAGCCGGGATCGAAGGTCGAGGGCACGAAATCCTCACCGATGCCCTCGACCTTGTAGGTAAAAGCCTTGGTCAGGCGCTGGTGCTTGACGTAGTCGTAGTAGAGCGAGCCGATGGGGTCGACGCCCACCAGCTGCACCTCGGGCTTCTGCTCCTTGAGATAACGCCCGACGCCGGACATGGTGCCGCCGGTGCCCATGCCCGCCACAAAGGCGTCGATACCACCGCCGGTATCCTCCCAGATCTCGGGGCCGGTGAAGCGGTAGTGACCGCCGGGGTTGTCGGGGTTGTGGTACTGGTTGGCGTAGAAGCTGTTGGGCGTCTCGGCGGCGATGCGCTTGGCCACCGAGTAGTAGCTGCGCGGGTCCTCGGGCTCGACGGCCGTGGGGCAGACCACCACGCGTGCGCCAAAAGCGCGCAGGGCGGCGATCTTTTCCGGCGACATCTTGTCAGGCATCACAAAGACGCAGCGGTAACCGCGCACCGCGGCGATCATGGACAGGCCGGCGCCGGTATTGCCGCTGGTGGCCTCGATGATGGTGCCGCCGGGCATCAGCTCGCCGCGCGCCTCGGCCTTTTCGACCAGGTTGAGCGTCATGCGATCCTTCATGGATCCTGCCGGATTCATGTACTCGCACTTGACGTAGATGGTCGACTCCACGTCCCGAGCCACCCGATTGAGCCGTACCAGCGGCGTGCCGCCGATGGCCTCGAGGATGTTGGCGCGCGCTTTTTCAAACATGCATGAATTATGGGCACGCCAACGCCCCACCGCAAAGCAAAGGCGCACAAACGGGCCTCCGGGCGGGGCCTCACTCGCGCGGCAGGCGCATGGAACGGTAGCGCTTGCTGGCGGCCGACCCCGGCTTGGCACCCAGGATCGGGCTGCGCGAAAAGATCGGCAGCCCCAGGCCGTCATCGTCGCCGCGCTGGCGCAATCGGCAGGCACCGGCGTAGGCGATCATGGCGGCGTTGTCGGTGCACGTGCGCGGCGGCGGCAGAAAGGCTTCGATGCCCTCCCGGGCACAGCGCTCGGCGGCCAAAGCCCGCAACCCGCGGTTGGCAGCCACACCGCCGGTGATGACCAGTCGCGGCACCTTTCGCTGCTTGCAGGCGGCGATGGACTTGTCGACCAATGAAGTGATCACCACGGACTGAAACGACGCGCAGAAATCGGCGAGTCCGGCGTCATCCTCGGGAACGCCGCGCTCCCGCACCTGCTGGGCAACGGCGGTCTTGAGACCCGAGAAGCTGAAGTCGAGGCTGCTGCGCCGCTTCATGGGCCGCGGCAGCGGCACACGCCCGGCTTCACCCTTGGCTGCCAGGGCATCGATGCGCGGACCACCCGGATAGCCCAGGCCCAGCAGCTTGGCCACCTTGTCGAATGCCTCGCCGGCAGCGTCGTCGCGGGTCTGACCCAGCTGCTCCACGTCTTCACTGCCGCGCACTTCGTAGAGCGCCGTATGACCACCGCTAGCCACCAGCGCGATGAAGGGCATCTCCGGCGCCGTATGGGGCTCGCCCTCGCGATGCAGGGCCACGCTCAACAGATGTCCGACAAGATGATTGACGCCGACCAGCGGCAGCCCGCGCACCATGGCCATGGCCTTGGCGGCCTGCACGCCCACGAGCAGGGCCCCCACGAGCCCCGGCCCGTTGGTCACGGCGATTGCGTCGACCTTGTCGAGACCGTCTTCACCCAGGGCCTGCTCCAGCACCGGCACCAAATTTCGCATGTGCGCGCGCGAGGCCAACTCGGGCACCACGCCGCCAAAGGGCGCATGCAGCTTCACCTGGCTCGCCACCACGTCGCTGACGATCAAGCCATCGTCGCGGACCAACGCCGCGGCCGTCTCGTCGCAGCTGCTCTCGATTCCTAATACGATCATGGTGCACTTCTCCGCTGTCGATCGAGAATGAAGACTCCAAAAAGCGGCCCAGCGTCGCCGTCGCCGCTGCCGACGACAGCCGGATCCGCGGGACCGATGACGCGGGCCTCGATGCGGCCGGTGTCCATCAGGGAGATGAAGACCATCGCCACCCGCCCGGGCGACGGCTGACCGAAGTGCGCCGCCAGGATGTAGTTGCGAACGCGCCCGCCGCCGGGGAAGTCGTACTCGCTGAGCGCATCATGCTCCAGGTATTCGATGGACCGGAGCGGCGTTGCAGCGAAAGCCCCTTCGATGCGCTCGCCGACTTCGCAGCCGTCGTCGCCCAGCGGGCATAGATAGGTGTCGAGCGTGCCAACCTCGGACGCGAAGTCCTCTGCGAGCGCCGGATCGAAGGAAAGCTCCATCTGGGTGTGCGAAGGAAAGCCGCTGCGGATGAACGAGGGCTTGTCCGGGTCGTCGTTGTGCGAACCGATCACTTCGCCACGGAAGACCTCCTCGTCGCTCGTGCGGAACTTGCCGAGACGATCGCAGGCGCCCAGCAAGAGCAGGGACGCGGCGAACGCGAGCAGGGTGCAAAGACGGCCCATCGCGCCCAGAATAGCCGGGTCGCGGGCGATTGCCAGCACGCGCGGGCCCGGGCGCCACTCAGCGCAGGCGGCCGCCGCTGCGCCGCGAGCGGGAGGTTCGAAAGCGCATCAGCGACTTGTCATGGACGCGCACGGCCACGGCGTCGCCCGCCCGGGCCGCCGTGGCGCGCGCCTTTTCCGTACGCTCGCGGCTGTGTTGCTTGCGCCCGGTGGCCTCGAAGAGCGTGGCCTCGGCCGCCAGCAAGCGCGCCTCCAGGTGCGGCGACCCCGCACGCCGGGCCAGGTCCATCGCCCGCGCCAGCGCTTCCTGGGCACTGACGCCATCGCCGCCGTAGGTCAAGGTCGTCGCCAGCTCGGTCGCCAGCTCCGCCCGCACCAGCAGCGCATCGTCACCCTGCCTGCTCTCCGGATAGCAGCGCACGGCCGCTCGAAAGGACTCGACCGCACCGTCCAGGTTGCCCTCGGCACGACGCAGCTCGCCGATCGCCCGGTGCACCAGGGCTTGGGGCTCGGGCGCGCGGGCCTTGATGGCCGCTTCGAGCCCTTCGCCGAGCGTGCGGTAGGCGTCGCGCAGACGATTGCGACGGGCCGCCACACGGCCGAGACCGAGCAGCACCATGGCGCGGGCCGCGGTGGCCGGCCGGCTGTACTCCTGGGCTTCACGAAACGCCCCTTCCGCCCCCGGCAGATCTCCCTTGCGCGTCAGGGCCTCGCCGAGCTTGCGCGCGAAGCCGGCCAGGGCCGACTCGTATTGCCCGTCGCATCGCTCGAGCAACTCGCCGCGCGCCAGGTCCAGGCCGTCCCGATATCCCGTCGCCGCCGTTACCACATCGCCTCGCTCGCTGGCCAGATCGGCCGTGCGCTCGAGCAACATCAGCGCACTCATGGGCACTTCGATGCCCACCGCATGGCGGGCCCGCACCTCCATGGGACTGTCGGTCTGCGCGGCGATGGCCAGGGCGCGCCCGTGCAAGGCACGCCGAGCGCCGCTGGGAATCGAGGCCTCCACCAGATCGCGGATGAAGGGATGGGCGACACGGAAGTGATCACCTTCCGGCAGCAAAAGGCCCGCTTCGATCAACTCGTCCACGCCCTTCTGATCGTCGTCGCCGCCGCCCGAGGCCTCGAAGAGAGCGTCGCGCGAAAAGCGGCTTCCGAGCACACAGCCGGCCTGCAGCATATGGTGGGCCGGCACGTCCAGCCGCTGAATGCGTTGGGCGACGGCATCGGCCAAGCGCCGGGGCAAGCTGCCGGCCGAACCGTCCAAGCTCAGCCCCAGGGCGCCGAGCTGAACCGCGAAGAGCGGCAGCACCCGCTCGTCGGAAGCGGATGGGACGACGCTGCTGTCGCGCACTTCGGAATCGGTGAGCTGCGCGATCAGCGCGCGCGCGGCATCCCTCGGCAGCGACTCCAACAACATCGTCCGGGTGTCGCGCGGCAGGGCCGAGTGCGTTCCACTGACAGTGGAAGTCAGCAGCATCGTCGGCAAGTCACCGAGCTGGCGACCGAGCAGTCCGAGCACCTGGGCCGACAGTCCGTCGCAGCGGTGCAAATCGTCGAGGATCAAAAGCACACGCTGGGCCCGTGCACCGGCGCGCGCCTCCTCGACCGCATGGCCGAGGGCGGCGGCAACAGCTCCGGCCAGGGACTGCCCACCGGAACCGCGCAGACCACGCGGCTCGCAAACCTCGCGCAGACCCGCGGCCAGCAGCGGCTCGGAGTCGTCGAGCGCGGCGGCGTGGGCGACGATGCCCTCCCTGTCGGTGCGGTAGAGCGACTGCAAGAGCCGCAGGATCGGATAATAGGCCACGGGCGCGCCGCTGCCGTGGGGCTCGGCCTTGACCACCAGGTCACCGGCATCGGCGACGCGCTTGGCCACCTCCGCCATCAACCGCGTACGACCGACCCCTGCCTCGCCACCAATGCAGATCGAACTCAAACCGCGCGGTTTCCACGCCTCTTCGATCTGCGCCAGTTCGTCGTCGCGGCCGGCCAACCACACCTCGGTGTAGTCCTGGGGCTGCGAGCGCGGCGGCAGCGAAGTGCGCGGCTTGAAGGGCTCGGGGATCGACTCGCGCGGCGGTGCACTGCCGATGGGCGCACCACACTCGCCACAGAAGCGTTTGCCCTCGGCCGAGCGGGCGCCGCACTCGGGGCACTTGATGCCCGCCCCACGGCCAAGTACGGCCATGGCCGCGCGCAAGGCCACCGCCATCTCTTCGGCGTCCTGGAAGCGATCGGCCGGCGACTTGGCCATCGACTTCATGACCAACTCGGCCAGCGTGTCGGGAATCTCACGCTCGGGTGCCACCTTGCGCGGATCCGGAATCGGATCCTGGATGTGGCAGAGCACGACGCTGGTGGGCGTCTCGGCGTCGTAGGGCAGCTGATCGGTGAGCAGCTCGTAGAGCATCACGCCCACCGAGTACAGGTCACCGCGGGCATCGACCGGCATACCGCGCCCCTGCTCCGGAGACATGTAGTCGGGGGTTCCGCAGACCAGGCCCGGCGAGGTGATCGACTGATCGACGTTGGCTCCGAGCAACTTGGCCAGACCAAAATCGACCACCTTGATCAGATCGCCACCGGTCTTGAGGCGATCGATGATCACGTTCTCGGGCTTGAGATCCCGGTGGATCACATCCAGGGCGTGGGCCTCTCCCAGCGCAGCCAGCACCGCCAGCACCACCTCGCACGAACGCTTGAGGCTGAGCACCCCCTCGTCCCGCAGGATCTGGCCCAGGTCGCGCCCGGCCAGATACTCCATGACCAGGTAGAGAATCCCATCGTCGGTGCGACCGAAGTCGATGATGCTGACACTGTTGGGATGGTTGAGGCGACTGGCGGCGCGCGCCTCGTTGTAGAAGCGGGCAACCGAGGCCTCGTCGGCAAGCAGGTGTGGGTGGACGACCTTGACCGCCACGGTCCTGCCGAGCATCCTCTGCTCGGCCCGGTAGACGCGCCCCATGCCACCGACGCCGACCATGTCGAGCACGATGAAGGAGCCGCCGATGGTGCGCCCTACGAGCGGATCTTCGCTGCCCTCCGCGGCCGCCACCGACGACCCGCAAGCATTACAAAAGCGCGCCCCTTCGATCAGGGACACGCCGCATTGATGACACGCAGCCATCGACTCTTAAAGAATAGCCTACCGGCCGCGACGACCAAAGCCGAGAATCGCAGCGATGCGCTCGACACGGGGCGACGCACGCTGCTGCTGGGTCTCAACGCCTGGGTCATCATGGCGGTGTGGCCCCTGGTCGTCGCATCCCCCACATCTCTCGAACGCGCGGCGATGGTCCTGGCGGCGGCCCTGCCACTGCTCGTGCTTCTCGGGCTGCCGTGGCCGCGTCGCGACGCACGCCTTGACCTGCTGGTCGCCTGCTGCACGCTCCTGATCTTCCCCGTCGCCCTCGTCTGTGGGCTTGCGACCCTCGACGCCGCGCGTGCCGAAGCCGTGCTCGACACCGGATGGCTGCTAATCGCAGCGGCGGCGCTGCTGGCCTATGGCTATAGCGCCGCCGTCGATTGCAGCCCGCGCGAAGTCCCCCGCAAGGTCCGCCTGACACCGCTGGCTGCGGCCGACGACCTGATCGAAGCCCACCACGCCCCCGCCCGCGCAGCACTGCGCCGGGTCGCAATCGCCATTTTTCTGGCGGGCAGCGTCGGCCTCGGCCTGATCGCGCCGAGCTGGGGCGGCGTGGGCGCCCTGCGCTCGAGTTGGGGTGGCGCTGCAACCGACGCGGCGCTTTTGCTATCGGTCATCTGCGGGGCACTGGCGGTGACCACCGTCGCGCTCTTCATGGGCAAGGCGCTGCGCCGCGATGACGGCGGCGCCCTCGATCGCCGGCGCCTGCCGGCTCGCATCGTGCGGCGGCTGGCCACAGCCCTGCTCGGCCTGTTGGCCTACTACGCGCTGCGCTGAAGCTGCCCTCGATGCCGGGGCGCTCAGCGACCCGCTTCGTCCTGCCGCCGCATGCCCTCGAGCAACAGGCTCTCGGGGGACACCTGGATGACCTGGTTGGTCGCGTGAAAGCTGGGATCGAGCTCGAAGTCGCCTTCGGTCAGGCCGAGCATGGCGTAGAACGCTTCTTCCTGACCCAGCTCGCCGAAGCGCGCGTCGAAGATCATGCCTTCATTGAAGAGGATCTCGCCGCGCTTGCCCTCGCCTGCGATCGTGAGCTTGCCGCTCTTGCGCCCGTGGAAAAGGATCTGGACCATGTCCGGCAAGGCCATCTCGGTCAACGAACCGCTGACGCCGCCGGTGCGACGCTTGGCGGAGCCGGCGTTGTCGATCACGCGCGCGACCTTGGTCGCAACCAGGTCCGGCGACGCGGGCTTGGCGATGAAGTCGGCGGCGCCGAGGTCGAAGCCCTTCTGGATCGAGTTCCCTTCGATCGCTTTGCTGTGAAAGATCCAGGGCACCTGATTGCCCGCCTGGCGCGCGCGCTGCAAGAGTTCGAAGCCGCTGATCGGCTTGACCTCCACCTCGCTGATGACCACGTCGAGCTCTTCGGTGAGTTCGTTTTCGGCTTCCATCGCGTTGCGCGCGATGACGACCTCGAAGCCGCGTTCCATCATGCGCAGCTCGAGCACCGTGGTCTCCTCGGCATCCGGATCGATGAGCAGCGCCCGCTTGCTGTCGGCCAAGAGCTTGGAGCGCAGGTCGTCGCCCAGCACGACCACCTTGAAGACGTCGACCAGGCCCGGATCGAAAACCTTGCCCTTGTACTTGGCCAGGACCTCCCATGCCTCCTGGGCAGAGAGCTTCTTGCGGAAGGGATTGCCCGCGTGCCCCACCAGATCGGCGTAGGTCTCGACGATCGCAAGCGCACGGGCGCCCACGTTGATCTCCTTGCCAGTCAAGCGATCGGGAAAGCCCTGCCCGTCATAGCGCTCGTAGAGGTGACTGAGGATCGAACCCACATCGCCCGGCAGCCGGATCGATTCGAACAAACGCACCGGCGTCAAATAGCTCTTTTTGGCCTGCTGGCGATGGGCGTCGTACTCGGCCACGTTGAGGGCCGTGAGATGAAACGCCGAGGTCTTGCCGATGTCGTGCAGGTAGGCCGCGATGAGGACCGCGTCGCTGTCTTCCTGGGACAGGCCCATGCGCTCACACAGGCGCCGGCAGATGCGGGCCACGGTCACCGAGTGGTTGCGAAGCTCACCGCGCTCGCCTTCGAGCAACGCCGCCATCACGTTCAAGGTCTCGAGATAGTCGTGCACGGCGATGCCGGCGGGAGCCTGTTTGACCTGGGAGCTGATCTCCGCGCCCAGCGTGCCAGCTGGCACTTCGATGGTGGCGGTGATGTCGCCCGTGGTCGGCGCCTGCAGACCGACACCGGTGGAGGTCCGCGGATCGCTGGGCATCGGTTGCATCGATGGCATCGGCTGCATCGAGGGCATCGACGGCATCGGCTGCTGCGACGGCATCGGACGCGGCGACGGCATGGGCTGTGGGTGCGCAAACTGCTGCGGCAGCAGGTGTTCGCCGGTGGGCCGCGCGCTCGGCATGCCCTGGCCCGGTAGTGGCTGGGGCGCAAAGTTCTGCACCATGGTGCCGCCGGGGGCCTGCGGCAGCGGCGGGTAGGCGCCCGTATCGCCCGCCATGCCGTAGCCCTGATGCTGTGGCATCGCCGGAGGCAGCTCTTGCTGCGTCTGGTAGGCAGGCGGCAGCGAAGGATCGGGCGGCGGCGGCAGCGGTGGCGCCGGCATGTCGACCGTCCCTCGCGTGATGCCACGACGGGTCGGGCGGGTCGGCTGCGAAGGCGGCGGAGGCGGCGGCCCGCCCACCATGCTGTCACGCGGGCTGGGCACGCTCATCGAGGCCTCGTAGGCGGCGGAGGTGCGCCGCTCGCGGTCGACGCTCAGCCCCGTGGAGGTACCGGTGTTGCGGACAGTGCCAAAGGCACCGGTTTCGCCTTCATAGTGCAGCCTGATCGCGGCCTGGATCGCGGCCGGTCGCGCCACCAGGGCTTTGACATTGGGAACCCGCGTGGCGAACTGGATGTTCTTGATCACCTCGAGGTCGTCGGGCTGCACCGTGATGATCGACAACTGCTGAGTTTTGGCATCGAAACGCACCGGAAACACGCAATGCTTCTTCGCTAGCCTGAGCGGCACGCGCTTGAGCAGCGACTCGTGGATCGGGGCGCTGGCGAGCTTGCGGGTGGAGACGAAAAAGGTGCGGTAGAGGTTGGCCTGGAACTTCAGCAGCTGGGCTTCCTCCATCAGCCCCATCTGGACCACGGCCTCTTCGACGTGCAGCTGGCGCCGCTTGGCGAAGAGCAGCGCGCCCTCGTAGTCCGCCGCGGAGATCAGGCCGTCGGCGAGTAGGGCATCCAGCAACTTCGTGTTGAGCCGGGGCGCTCCGGTCCCCGGCGGCTGGAGTGACGCGCTCACAATACTGACCCATTGTAGCCTAGACAGGCGCAGGAGAAAGGGGGGGATAAGAGGGAGGTGCGTACGTCAGCCCCGGACACAGTGGGCAAGCACACACTCCTATGTGTTGCGAGCACATGTAGGCGCGCAAACCCGGCCGCGCCCGCGGGCGACGCGCCAAACGCGACTTTGCGTGTATCTTTGAATGGTGTGGCAGCGCGCCCTCATCGCCCTCGCGTGGACCGCCGGCTCGATGCTGCCAGTGACGGCGAGCGCCTCGGACTTCTGGGACGAGGTCCGCAATCCCGGGCTCGCCGCCTACCGCAGGGACCTGGCAGCAGGCGCTGTCGCCCTTGCCGACAACCGCGCCGCCGAGGCGTTGCAGCAAGCGGATGCCGCCATCGCGCGCTTCGCTGGGCGTGCCGGCGGCCACGTATTGCGCGGCCGCAGTCTGGCGACCCTGGGGCGGCACCAGGAGGCCAGCGATGCCTTCGCAGCCGCCCTCGCCCGCGACCCGCAGGTGCTGGCAGGTGAACTCGCACTGCTGGCCGCGGCCAGCGCGGCCCACGCCGGGCGCCTCGAGCAAGCCTGCGCCGTGCTCGAGCAGGCCATCGGACGCAGCCACGAAAAGCCACTGCAGGCCCAGGCCCTGCTGTTGCACGCACAGCTGATGCTCGCCCGTGGACCGGCCTTTCTCGAGCCGGCCCTGCGCGGCTATCGGCAGGCGCGCCAGCGCGGCGCCGAAGGCCCGGAGCTGCTTTTGGGATTGGCCCTGGCGACGCTGCGCGACGGCAAGCGCGAGCGGGCGCTGCAGCTACTCAGCCACGACGCCGCGCTGCTGCCGGATCTACACACCCCCCAGTACACCCCCCAGCAGCCCACCGAAGTCGAGGTTCAAAGCGCCGCCGAGCGCGCAGCCCGCATGGCGCTGCAGATGCAAGCGCGCGGTCAGCTCGAGCGGGCGATCGAGCTGTGGGCCAGCGTGGCGCGCGCCGGCGGCCCCTGGGCCGAGCACGCCCAGCAGCAGGTCGAAACCCTGAAGCGCGAGGGACGCAGTGCCCGTGCCCGCTAGAGCGCCGATCGGTTTGAAACCACCACAACTTCGCGGGTTTAGCGGGCCCAGCGCACCGCTACGGCACCTCGAAGTAGCTCGGCTACGACTTCGGCGCCGCTACGGCCCGCCGAACCCACTCTCCCTCGCGAAGTTGCGGCGATTTCAAACCGGTCGGCGCTCTAGAACTCGCCTGCGACCACCCTGGACGCTGCTGGTCGTGCTGCTGCTACCGGCCGCCCCCGCCTGGGCCCACTTCGGCGGCGACCAGGGCGAGCGCCGCGTCAGCGCCGACCTGTGGGCGAGCCTGCGACGCCCGGGCCTCGAGCGCGCGCGCCAGCTGCAGCTCGCGGCCGAAGAAGAAGAACGCCAGGCCCTGCGCCAGCTGCCCGACGAGTGGTCGCGCATCTGCCGTCACGCGCTCTCCCCCCAGGGCGAAGAGCTGTCCATCGCCATGCTCCGCGGGCGCCTGCGCGGCCTCAAGAGCCTCCTGCGCCACGCCCTGGAACGCCGCGCCCACCTGGACGGCGCGCTGACACGCATCGAACGGGCCGTCGCCCTCGACCCTGAAAACCCCGAACTGCTCTTCACCTGGGCGCGCATGCTGCAATTTTGGGAGAACCCCAGCTCGCTCACCGGTTGCCGCTCCGAACGCCGCGACGAAGAGGCGCTCGCGGTCTACGCCCGGCTGCGCGAGCTCGACCCGGAATTCATGCCAGCATCGGTGGCCGCCTCGGAGGGCATCCTGCTGACGCGGCTGTCGCGCTACGGCGACGCCACCGAGGCCTACCTGCGGGCCATTGCGCTGAGCCTGGACCCGGAGCGAAGCGCCAACTCGCACTACAACCTGGCCGAGGTCTCGATGCTCGACGGACAGCTCGAACGCGCGCTCGCCCACTACCGCCGGGCCCTCGACGTGGCGCGCGAGCCGCACCTGCAGCTGCTCGCACTGTGGGGTCTGGCGGTGGCCTACGATCGCCTCGGCGAACACCAGGCCGCCATCGAGCACGCGCGCAAGGCCAGCTACGCCGACGGCCGCCAGCTTCGCATCCTGCGCTCGCCCAGCGTCTTCTTCGTGCCCCGCCACGAACTGCATTACTACGAAGCGCTGGGCCACGAAGCCCTGGCCGATGCCGCCGAAAGCCCCGAGCAGCGCATCACAGCGCTCCAGGCCGCCCTGCGCAGCTGGCACGCCTTCTTGGCGGCGGCCGGCCCCGAAGGCGCCTTCGCCGCCGATGCCCGCGATAACCTCCGCCGCCTCCAGGTCGCGCTCGGGGCTCAGCGTGACAAGACCAAAGCCGAGGCGTTGCCGTAGAAACCCACGGCCACCACCAGCGCCCGTTCGGGCCGCCCCGCGATGGTGCCCCGCAGTAGCGGCCCCACCGGCAGCCCCTCGAAGGCCGCAAGCGCCCACATGGCGCCCAGCGCACCGCCAGCGCCGAAGGTCTCGCCGATCAAGGCCTTGGGCAGGACGACGGGAAGCTCGGGCCCCACGCTCCGATCGAGCGCCTCGAGTTCTGCCCGATCGAAAGGGCCCAGACCGTTCATCGAGGCGCAGACCAGATCCAAGTCATCGGGCCCGAGTCCGGCATCATCGAGGGCCATGGCGATGGCGCGCTCGAGCGCGAGCGGCGAGGCGTGCACCAGGGCCGCCTCCGACTGGGGCGGCTCGAAGGCGTTGCCGTAGCCCACCACCCTGCCGAGCACCCTGGCGCCGCGCTCCGTGGCGCGACCGTCGTGTTCAACACATAGATAAGCGGCGCCTTCGCCCAGACGCATGCCGTAGCCCTCGGCACTTCCGGGCGCATAGCGCTCGGGCTCTTCGGCCAGGGCTCCGAGCTTGCGAAATGCCAGATAGAGCGGATCGCTAAGCACCTCGCCACCGCCCACCAGGAATGCATCGGCGCGATCGTTGTGCAGATGGGTCTCGGCGTTGAGCACCGCGTCCAGGGCCCCGCAATTGCCATCGACGACGGTGACGTTGGGCGCACGCAGATCCTCGCGAATGCTGACGTAGCCGGCCGCCGTGTTGATGACCGTGTTGGGAAAGCGGTTGGGATTCAAAAAGCGCGGATCTTCGAGTTCGGCCACTTCCACAAGCTCGGTGATCGAGTCGAGCGACCCATAGGCGGTGGCCGAACACACGCCCACACGCTCGCCGCCGTAGACCCTGTGCTCGCCATCCAGCTTGAGGCCGGCGTGCTCGAGCGCGTGCTTGGCGCTTACCAGAAGAAAGCGCGTCAGCCGATCGAAGTTGCGCAGGCCCTTCTTGCCCAGATACTCGGTGGCGTCGAAGTCCCATGCCTCGGCCGCCAGCGGCGCCTCGATCTTCTCCGGATCGAAGACCGTGCAGCGACTCCGAAAGGCGCTGGACCCGATGCGCCCATGATCGGCGATGGCCTGGCACAGCGCCCCATAACCGACGCCCAGTGGGCTGACCAGCCCCACCCCCGTGATGGCCAGGGGCCTCACTGCAGGATCGGACGCGGCATCTCGGGCAGCACGCCGGGGCGCGCAAAGGCGACCACCGCGTCGTAGCCACCGAAGGCCAGCGAATTGTTGAGCACGATGTCGGCCTTGCCGCGCGCAGCCCGGTTGGCCACCAGGTTCACGTCGCACTCGGGGTCCGGGGTTTCGTAACTCATGGTTGGAGGGAACACCCCCGTCTGAACCGTCATCACGCAGGAGACGGCCTCCAGGGCACTGGCGGCGCCCATGCAGTGACCGAGCATGCTCTTGAGGCTGCTGACCGGGATGTCGCGCCCGCCGAAGACCTCACCGATGACCTGCGACTCGATCTTGTCGTTGGCCTGGGTGCCGGTGCCGTGGGCGTTGACGAAGTCGATGTCGTCGGCGCTGACGCCACTGCGCGCGATGGCTTCGCGCATGGCGCGCAGGCTGCCCTCGCCGTCGGGATGGGGGCGCGTGATGTGGTGGGCATCGCAGGCCAGGCCCGAACCGCCCACCTCGGCCAGAGCCGTGGCATTGCGGCGCACCGCATGGGCTTCGGACTCCAGCACCAGGATCGCCGAACCCTCACCGATGATGATGCCCTTGCGATTTTTATCGAAGGGCTGGCAGCGCTCGGGCGCCACTGCGCCCAGGCGCACGAAGCCGGCGAATTGATGCTGCTGCAGAAGCTCGCTGGCGCCGGTGATCACCACGTCGGCGCGGCCCTCGCGGATCAGATCGGCGGCGAAGGCGATGGCGTAGTTGCCGGCCGCACAGGCCGCCGGCAACGTCTGCACCATGCCACGGGCTCCGAAGGCCCGGGCCAGGTGAATCGGCAGAAGTGTGGTGCCGTACATGGGCATGCGCGCGGTGCGCACGGCATCGGCGCCGCGGTGGATCCAGGCGTGCTCCAGTTCACCGATGACGTCGGCCTCGCCCATGGTCGTGCCCACGATGACCGAGGTGCGCTCGCCCTTCAGGTGCGAAGGCGCAAGCGCCGCCTCCTGCACGGCCATGCGCGCGGCGGCCAGGCTGAAGGCCGAGCAACGCCCCATGCGCCGCGCCTCGGCGTGGGAGAGAAAGTCGCGCGCGTGGAAGTCGCGCACTTCGCCCGCCACCGAACGGTCCAACCCCTCGGTGCCGAAACCCTCGATTGGAGAGAAGCCCGTGCGCCCGTGAACGATGGCGTCCCAGAACTCCTCATGGCCGAGGCCAAGCGAGCTGACGACGCCCATCCCTGTGACGAAAACCCGCTGCATCAAGGCGCACGTGTACCGCAAGCCTGTGGCATCCGCAACCTTCCGGATCGACTCCCAGTCGGCCGGCCGGCCTAATTTTCAAAGGGTTTTCGGCTCTCTTGACAGGGGGTGGAGGCGCCTCTAAACAGCCGCGCAATGCTCGGCGCCAAGCCCACCACACTGGTCGAAGCGCTTGCGACGCTGCCGCGTGGCCAAGAGCGCGGCCATCGTTTTCGCAGTCTCGACGGCAGCGAACACTTCTACCCCTGGCAGGACATCGAACGCGAGAGTCACCGCCGCGGCGCCCTCTTGCGCGCCCAGGGCCTGGGGTCCGGCGATCGCCTGGCGATCGTGGTGGCCGACCCGCACCACTTCGTCCTGAGCTTCGTCGGCGCCGTGATCGCCGGGCTGGTGCCGGTTCCGATCTACCCGCGCGCCAGCTTCAAAGCCAAGAACGCCTACGTCGAAACCGTCTCGCACATCGTGCGCGCGGCCGGCGCCCGGGCCCTTTTGACCACCGCGGCCACCAAGCCGGTGGTGGAAGAAGTGCTGGCCCAGGACGTGGGGCTCGAGAAGGTGCTGGTGCTCGAAGACTTCCTCGAGGACTCGGCGCCCGCCATCGACTTCCCGGTGCCGGCGGCCGACGATCTCTGCTTTCTGCAGTTCACCTCGGGCAGCACCTCGATGCCCAAGGGCGTGATGGTCACCCACGGCAGCCTGGCGGCCAACGCCGATGCGTTTCTCGGCCCCGGCGGCCTCGACACGCACCCCGAAGACGTCGCGGTCACCTGGCTGCCGCTCTTCCACGACATGGGCCTCATCGGCTTCGTGCTCGGCACCATCCTGCGTGACATCCAAACCGTACTGCTACCGACCGAAGCCTTCGCACGGCGACCGAGCATGTGGATGCAGACCATGCACGAAGTGCGCGGCACCATCACCTTCGCCCCCAACTTCGCCTACGGCCTTGCCGCCAAGCGCACCCGCGACCGCGACCTCGAGGACATGGATCTCAGTTGCATCCGCGTCGCCGGCTGCGGCGCCGAGCCGATTAACGCACAGGTATTGCGGAGCTTCGCCGAACGCTTTGCGCCCGTCGGCTTCAACACCCGCGCCCTGATGCCGGCCTACGGCATGGCCGAGTCGACATTGGCCATCAGCTTCCATCCGCGAGGCACAGAGCTAAAAACCGACATCGTCGACGCCGCCAGGCTCAGCGCCGGCCGCGCCGAACCGGCGACGAGCGCAAGCGCGGATACCAGCCTCGAGGTCGTCAGCTGCGGCGTACCCTTCGAGGGACACGAGCTGAAGATCCTCGGCGACGACGGCCAGGCCCTGGGTCCACGCCAGGTGGGTGAAGTTCTCAGCCGCGGCCCCAGCGTCACCGCCGGCTACTACAGAAACCCCGAGGCCACCGCCGAGAGCTTCAAGCACGGCTGGCTGCACACCGGCGACCTCGGCTACCTGGCCGACGGCACGCTCTACATCTGTGGCCGCGCCAAGGATCTGATCATCATCCGCGGCGCCAATCATCACCCGCAGGACATCGAGTGGGCGGTGAGCGACGTGGAGGGCGTGCGCCGCGACAACGTGGTCGCCTTCAGTGTGCCCATCGAGGGCGAAGAGCAGCTGGTCATCGCCGCCGAAGCCAATTCGCGCGACGCCGCCGAGGTGCAAAAGCGCATCGCGACGCGCGTGGCCGAAACCCTGGGCCTGCGCGTGGCCAAGGTCGCGGTGGTGCGCGTGGGCAGCCTACCCAAGACCTCCAGCGGCAAGGCCCAGAGGCGGCGCACCCGGGCCCTGTACCTCAGCGGCGAACTCGAGGAGCATCCCACATGAGCCGGGCCCGGCACTTTGCCCTGGGCCACCCGAATGTGCTTGGATGCGCCGTTTTGAAGAGCGCGCCGAGCAAGCGCGCCGAGCCCGAGCACGCGACGAACCTTGGCATAGCAGCGGAGACATGCGATGGCGACTGAAGAACTCAAAGAGACGCTGCGCGAGATCGTGGCGGAGGTGGCGGAGCTGGACGAGGTGCCCGACGGCACCCCATTCAAGGACCTCGGCATCGACTCCATGATGGCCATCGAAATCGTGGCCGACGTGGAGCGCACCTACAAGATCAAGATCCCCGAGGAAGATCTGGAGCAGATCACGGATCTGGAGTCGGTCGTCAGCCTGGTGCAGTCCAAGCTCGGCTGAAGCGCGCCGCAGGGTTGACCTGGCCGCCACGGCGGCTGATCCTCGATGCGGCCCGGTTTCGCAGGCGCCAGAGCCCAGGCCCCTTCGCCTCCGTCCGCCAGGGCGCCGCCCTCGACGGCTGCGGCCGGCGGGCGAACGGTGGGCCCCATCCATGATTCGTCACGACTCCGAGACACGGCCCCGAGCGAAGCCAGTGGCCGCGCGCCGCCAGGGGGCGTGCCGATGAGCGGAGCGGTCTCGGATGCCGGCGACGCGAGCGACGCTGCCCGCGAAGCCGGCGCAGCCGAAAGGGACGCGAAGGCGAGCCCCGGCGACGACTACCAGGACCCGGCCCCCTCGGCCTTCGAGCCCCATGTCGCCAGCGGTCCGCCCTTGGCCTGGCTGGCGGCCCTGTCCGCCTTCGCCGCCATGGCCATCAACCAGGTGCTGTTGCCGGCCTTCAGCGATCCGGCCAACCGCACCGCCCTGTTGCGCCTTGCGCGCTGGGGCGACTTCGCCACCAATCTGGCCACCGTCGCGGGCCTGATCGCCCTGAGCTTCGGACTGGTCGCCTTCATCCGCCACAGCACCGCCGTCAGCCTGCGCCAGCGGCTCTTGCTGGCGAGCTTCTCGGGCATGTTCGTGCCCGCGATCGCGGTGGCCACGCTCTTCGAACGCCAGCGTACGACCGCGCAAATCGTGCTCTTCGCCATCGGCGCCGCCCACGTGTTGGGCTTCATCGTCAACGCCAGCGCCGCACGCAGCTCCGAGCAGCGCGTGGCCAAGGCGGTGGCCGTCATGGCCGCAACCCTGTCGGCGCTGACGCTCGTGGCCCAGGCCCTGCACGAATCGACGCGCGTGACGCTCGGCAGCTGGCAGCTGATGGCCTACCGGGCGATCAGCGGAACCGGCGAGATCTTCCACCTGCTGCTCTTGCTGGGCCTTTCGCTCTTGGTGCTTCCACCGCGGCAGAGCGCCCGCGACCGCCTGTCGCGGGCGGCGGCGTTCTTCCTCTTGCCGGTCGTATTGGGCTCGCTCTATGCCGCCGAGCGGCATCTGCCGAGCGACTACACGTTGCTGCTCTACCACGCCCAGCGCGTCAATCTTTTCATCGACAGCTTCCCGCGGCTGTACTCGATTCCGCTGGGGCTGGCACTTTCGGCGGTGCTGGCCGCGGGCATCAGCGACAACTCCGCCCGACGCCAGGGTGGTGCAGCGCTCTTTCTGCTGGTCTCCTCGGCCCACGCGCCCCACGCCCCAGGGCGCTTGCTCACGCTGGCGCTGGCGATGGTGCTGATCGCACGCACGGTACTGGCCCCGCCGTCAGCTCAGCCGGCCACCGCCCGCGAACGCGCGGGCAACGGCGGCGACCAAACTTGAGCAGTTCGCGATGGGCCAGGCTCAGGCGAGCGCGTCGCCGATGCGCTCGAGCGCCTGCTCCAGCTCCGCGTCCGAGGCCGCAAACGACAGCCGCAGGTAACCCGGCGCGTCGAAGGCCGAGCCCGGCACCACCGCCACGCGCGCCTTGTCGAGCAGGTGACGCGCGATCGCCAGGTCGTCGCCGAACGCAGGGCCGCGCGCGGCCAGCTCGCGCACGTCGACGAAGGCGTAAAAGGCTCCCCGCGGCGGCTGCACGCGCAGCCCCGCGATGGCCGTCAGGCCCTCGAGCACGCGCTTGCGCCGGCGCTCGAACTGGGCGCGCATGGCCTCGACCGCATCCTGGGGCCCTTCGAGGGCCGCCTGGGCCGCCACCTGGGCGGGCGCGGTGATGCTGGTGGTGCACTGGCTCTGGATCGCCTCGCAGGCCCGGGCGATCGCGGGCGAGGCCAAAAGCCAACCCACGCGATAGCCGGTCATGGCGTAGCGCTTGCTCACGCCGTCGACGATGATGATGCGGTCGCCGAGATCGGGGGCGACCGTGAGCAGCGACTGCTGCTCGAAGCCATCGTAGGTCAGTCCGGCGTAGATCTCGTCGATGATCACGAAGGCCCGATGCGGGCGCAGCACCTGGGCCAACGCCTCGAGCTCAGCGCGCCCATAGGCGGCGCCGGTGGGATTGCAGGGACTGCACAGGATCAGCGCCTTGGTGCGCTCGCCCAGGGCTTCAGCAAGCGCCTGGGGCTGCAGCAGAAAGCCGTCTTCGGCGCGGCACGGAAGCAGTTTCGGCGTCGCGCCGCACAGTCGCACCTGTTCGGCGTAGGTGCCCCAGGCCGGCAGCGGCACGATCACCTCGTCGCCGTGGTCGAAGAGCGCCTGGGCCAGATTGAATAGGGCGTGCTTGGCGCCGGCGCTGACCACGATGGAATCGGGGCCGTGCTCAAAGCCGCGGCGGGCCAGGGAGTCAGCGGCGATGGCGCGGCGCAGGGCGGCCATGCCCGCCACCTCCGTGTAGCGCGTAAGGCCGGCGTCGATCGCGCGCTTCATGGCCTCGCCGACATGGGCCGGCGGGTCGAAATCCGGCTCTCCCACCGACAGTGAAATCAGCTCGACGCCCTGTGCGCGAAGCTCAGCGACGCGGCGAAATACGGCGGCAGTGGCCGACTCCGACATGCGGGAAAGGCGCGCGGCGAATGGGGAGTCCGTCATGACCGGGTGTCATACAGGGCGCCGGCAGCAGGCACCAGCGCAGCCGCAGGCCTCGAAGTGTTATTGGCCCAAAAAAGGGACGAAGACGATTGCACATCCCCCTGACCCGCGCCGTTTGACAAGGCCGCCCGTGTGGACTAGCCCACCGGTATCAGACGCCCGCGGCGACAGCTGGTGCAGGGCTGGGGCCGCGCCAAACAGTACGACTCGAGGAGACTACGCATGCCCGGTACGCGAGCGATGCAGCCACATCACGCTCTTTTCGCAATGGCCGCGACAGCGCTGCTGTGCCTGACTGGATGTGGACCGACCTATCCGAAGTGCGACACCGACGGGGACTGTCACGAGGGCGAGTACTGCGTCAATGGCCAGTGCCAGCAGTGCCGCGGTGACGAGGACTGCCCGGCCGGCCACAGCTGCGCCCAGGGCGCCTGTACGGAGACCCCCGGCTACTGCACTTCGAAGAGCGAGTGCGGCGAAGGCGAAGACTGCGAGAACAACATCTGCGTCACGCGCGCCGAAGCCACGGCCAGCGGCAGCGAAACGCCGGCCGCCGCCGGCCCCTGCGAACTCGAGTCGGTCTACTTCAACTACGACTCCAGCGAACTCGAAAGTTCGGCCCGCGACCAGCTGACCGGCGTGGCCGAATGCATCAAGGACCGCAAGTTCTCCGCCGTGCACCTGACCGGCCTGACCGACCCCCGCGGCACCGAGGAGTACAACCTGGCCCTGGGCGACCGCCGGGCGCAGTCGGCCAAAAAGTATCTGAAGTCCCTGGGCGTGGAAGCCGAGATGAGCCACTCGTCGATGGGCGAGGAGATGTCCAGCGGCAGCGACGAGGCCGGCTGGTCGCGCGATCGCCGCGTGGACTTCCGCGAGCGCTGAGGCCTGCGGGTACCGATCGTCATGCCGGCCGAAAGCTTGCAGCCGCCCAAAGCGGGCGGTAGACCCCGTGCCATGCGCGCCCCATCCCACCGACGGCCCCGGCTGATCACGCTGAGCGCGGCCCTCTTGCTCGGCCTGCAAGCGACCGGCTGCCTGATGATGGCCTCCGACGGCGACGAGCTCAGGACCCAGGGTCAGGCCCGCGAGCAGCGGCTGGAGCATCTCGAAGCGCGCGAGAAGGAAGGGCGCGAGGCGCTGGACGCCAAGATCGCCAAGCTCGAAGAGGTGCTCGATCAGGCCACCAAGCTGCTCAAGCGCAACAGCGCCGACGTAGGCGCCCAGGTCGAAGCCATGCAGCAGCAGCTGTCCAAGGCCGAGGGTCAAATCGCCGAGCTCGCCCACAAGCTCGACGTGATGAACCACGAGATGGCCAGCTACCGCGCCGAGATGGATCAGAAGCTCGGCAGCCTCCTGACCTCCAAGGGCAAGCTCGACCCGTCGCAGGTACCCGCCGACAAAGACGCCCACTTCCAGGCCGCCTACGCCGCCTACAGCGCAGGCGAGCACGAAAAGGCGCGCGCGCTCTTTCGCGAATACGTCACGCGCTACCCCCAGGACGAAAAGGCCGGCGACGCCCAGTACTGGGTGGGTGCCAGCTACGTGCAGCAAAACAAGCCGGCTTCGGCCCTGGGCGAGTACCGGCGCGTGATCGCCGACTACAGTAAGAGCAAGGCCTTCAACGTCGCGCTCTTCGGCATGGCCGATGCGTTCTACCGGCTCCACGCCTGCACCGACGCCAAGAGCGCAGCCGAGGCCCTGCTCAAGCGCAAGCCCTCCAAAAAGCTCGGCGACCGCACGCGCGATCTGCTCAAGCGCATCAAGGCAGCCAAATCCGGCTACTGCACCTCGTAGCCCATCAGCCAACGCAGACTCGCCCATCGCAGTAGCAAGCGCTGACTGGGCCCGTCGAGGTCGAGGCCCCAGCCCGGCGTCGCGCGCGGCGAAACCAGGTTGGAGTAGCGCTGGTAGTCGGGGCTCCGGTAGACCCGGCCGGCCAGCGCCAGCGCCTCCATGAGAAGCGGTCGCTCCGGGCACTGGCTGCAGAAGCGGGCGATGCGCTCGGGCGCCATCAAGGCGTAGGGCAGGCGCGTCTCCATCACGCGACTGACGCGGCTGTGCTCGAGCGTCGGTCGGTCGTCGCTGACCGGCGTGGTGGCGCCGGCCACCTGCCTCAGGCGCGCGGCGTCGGCGGCGAAACCCAGGGCCAGCTCCTCGGCGTCGGCCACGCCATGGGCGCGCAGGTCCGCGGCCACCGCAGGCCGCTCCCCCAGGCGCCGCCCCACGGCCTCGAGTGAGAAATCGGGAGCGGGCCCCTTCCAGCCCAAAAGGATCAACTCACGGCCATCACCCACGTGTAGCTCGGCCTCCGGAAAGACCGCGACGAAGGCGGCGATCAAAGCGCGCACCTGGGCCGCGGGCACCTGGTAGGCCGGCAGCCACTGGCTGAGCGCACCGCCCGGACGTAAACGCGAGGCGGCCAGAGCGTAAAACTCGCGCGAGTAGAGGGCAGCGACGCCGGCGCTCGCGATGGGCGGTGGCTCCAGGGTGATCAGGTCGTAGTCGGCGCCGGAGGCCTGCGCGAGCCAGTGGCGACCGTCGTCGACGATCACCTGAAGCCGCCGATCGCGCAGCACATGGCCGTTGGCGTGGGCGAAGAGCGGCCCGAGTTCGAGCACATCGCGGTCGAGATCGGCCACCTCCAGGCGCTCGAGGGGATGCAACGAGGCCGCGCGCGTCGTATTGCCGACGCCAAAACAAATCACCAGCGCGCGCCGTGGGGCCTCCATCTGCAGAAGCGGCAGATGAGCCATCAGACGCATGTAGCGGCGGGCGTGGGGGTCGGTGCTCGTCATCGGATGGCCCGAGGTCCACAGCCGCGCCGGGCCCTGTCGGCTCCCGGTCACCACGATCGTGTGCTCGACGCCCTCACGCACGGCCAGAAGGCGGCGGTGATCGACCCGGCCCGCGGGAAAGGCCGACCACAAAAGCTGCTCTGCAGGGGTCGTGGCAAAGACCGCTGCCACCAAAACCGCACCGAGCGCCGGAGCCAAGAGCTGCGCCCGGTTGCCCGCGACCGACGCCGACGCCGCCAGAAAGACAACCGCAAGGAGCGCCGCCGTGCGCTCGATGCCCAATGCGGGCAGCAGGAAGATCCCCGTCACCAGCGCGCCCGTCAGGTTACCCACCGCAGTAGCCAAGTAGAGCTGTCCGACCGTGCGCCCTACCCGGCCGGCGCGCTGGGCGACGCCATTGGCCAGGGGAAAGGCCATGCCCATGGCGAGCGAGGGCACGAACACCACCGAGGCGACGAAGCCCAACTCCATGCGCAGCTCGCCGAGCCGAGCCCGCGCCTCCGGGGCACTGGCCAAAAGTGGCCGCAGCGTAAGCTGCGCGGCCACCAGCTCCTTGGGGTCCCAGCTCGACAGCGCCGCCACCGAGAGCACGGCAGCGGCGGCCTGGGCGACAGCCAGCCATGGACGGCAGGCGCCGTAGCGACGCGCCAGCAGGGCCGCCAGCGTGGCGCCCAGCCACAAGCCCGAAAGGTGCGTGGAAAGCAGCATCGCGAAGACCATGCGGTAGGCCCCCAGGGCGCTGCCCAGAAAGCGCAGCCACAGGATCTCGAAACCCAGGGCCGCCATGCCGCCAAGCAGCAGGCTGACGGCGATGCGCGACTCGGACGGCTCCGGCCGAAATTCCAGGGCGACCGCCGGAAACTTTTCCGCAGGGGTGAGACGCCGCGCCCACAGCAGCGCGCCAACCCCGGCGATGACGTTGGCGAGCGCCGCCGAAAGCTGAGTGCGAAAGAGACCGACTTCCGGGACCAACCAGGCATCGGTGGCCAGCGCGCCCAGGGCCGCCCCCAGCGTATTGATGCCGTAGAGCAAGCCGATGCGAAAACCGCTCCACTCGACGCGGTCTTCGACTTCGCGGCTGACCAAAAAGCTCAAGGTCGCGCCCATCAAAAGCGCGGCCGGCGCGACGAAAACGCTGGCGACGACAACGCGCAGAAGCAGGCTCAGTGCCGAGGGCTCGAGCCAGCCGCCGGGGCCCCGGCTGTAGCCGCCGAGGGTCGCAAGCCAGTGGCCGCTGTGCTGCAGCAGTAGCGCCCCGCCCACGCCGAGCAGGGCGATGGCGAGCTCGGCCCGCCCGTAGGCGCGCAGGGGCTCAAAGCGGCCGCGGTCGACCGCTCGGCCCGCCCACAAGGCCCCGAGGCCGAGCGCCGCTACGAAAACCCCGCTGACCACCGCCGCCGACAGCACGGTGGTGCCCAGGACCGAGCCCAGGGTGCGGACCCAGGTCAGCTGCCAGAGCAGGCCCGCACCACCGGAGACCAGGAAGAGCCCATGCACGAGCCCCCGCGAGCGCCAGGCTGACACGCGGCGAGTCTACCCGAAGGCGCCCCGCCGCGGTCAGCGCTCTCGCTCAGGGTGATGTCGTCAGCGGCGCGCACCATGGTGAAGCGCGAAGCGAGGACAGCTGGGTGGTGCCGTTGCCGGCGGCATCGAGTCCGTTGGCGCCGGCCGTGGTGCAGGGCGAATCGTTGTCGCGGATGCAGCCGTTGACGCGGCCGGCAAACAGCGGCTGGCCGTTGTCCGGTCCGATCACGGCGCCGACATCCGGTCGTAGCTGTCGATCACGCCATCGAGCCGACCGGGGCTGCGCGAACCGACGAAGGCGACCTTCAGGGTCGGCCAAGCGTCGCTGAAGGGAATCTGCAGGTAGGCATGGCGATGGCCGCACTTGGCGGATTCCATGCCCAGGTTCAACATGTAGGAACTCACACCCGTGCAGCCGTCGTCATCGTCGTGCTCGATCCAGGTGACCAGGCGAGGTGGGCCAGGGGCCGAAAGGATCGGATAAGCTCAAGCCCAGCAGCGCCGCCCCCAACAACTTTCACTCTCAGACAACTCACATGACCGACCAGGTAAGTCAGCACGCACAGCCCTACGGGCTCATCGGCGCAGCCGCGGGAGGTGCGCTCATCAACGCCCTGATCAACGGGGGCCTCGCCTGGCTGCTTTTTCGCCCCGATCAGCAGCTCGCGCTTTGGGCGCTGCCGGGCACCGCATTTGACGTGGTCGCCATGTGCTTCGGCATCGCATTCGGCACCGGCCTGGTCCTCACCCCCCAGCTACGCCGACAGCAGCGCGACGGACGCGTCACCGCGCCTGCGCTTCCGCCAGAGCGCCTCCTCCCCTTCAGCCGCTGGCCCGCGGGCGTGTTCCATCGGGCATTCAACCTCGGCGCCCTCTCGGTGCTGCTCTTCGCGCCGCCCACCATCACCCTGCTGTGGCTCGCCGGCCTCGATGCCATGGGCTACGCCCAGCTGATCGCCTTCAAGGCCGCCTTCGGCGCCGTGCACGGCGCCCTGGTCACCCCCATCATCGGCGTAGGCGCCCTGGTCGAGCCGGGAACTTTCGAGACCTGATCTGTGGTATGCAGCCACCCGGCCACCATGACCACCCAACGCGATCCAGAAAAGCTCAAGCGCAAACTCTTCGAGTTCGCCCAGGACTTCCCCTTTTTCAAGCTCATCGGCTTTGAGTTGATCGACTTCGGACCCAAGTGGTGCAAGGCCAAGATCGAGCTGCGTGACGACCTGCGCAACGCCAACGGCGTGATGCATGGGGGCGCGATCGCGACGCTGATCGATGCCGCCATCACCCAGTGCATGCTCACCACCGACGAGTATCAGCAGATCCGCGACACCCGCGGCAGCATGACCAGCGTCGACCTGCGCATCAAATACCTGCGCCCCCTGGGCGAGGGCAGCGCCACCTGCGAGGCCGAGATTCCGCACCTGGGCCGACGCATCGGCCACGCCAGCGCCGTGGTGAAGAACGACGCAGGCAAAGTCATCGCCACCGGCGACTCGATCATCATGCTGACGCTCGGTAACGCCGGCAAGTAACGCCGCTCACGGCGCCGCTCGCGTGGCCTCGGCATAGGCCGCGAGCAAGCGCTCGGTGATCGGCCCCAACTCGCGCCCGCCGAGGGCCTGGCCGTCCAGGGAACTGACCCTGAGAATGCCAGCGCCGGTGCCGGTGACAAAAACCTCGTCGGCGCTGAAGAGATCGATGCGCCCCAGGGTCTCGACGCGGCTGTCGATGCCCAGCTCGGCCGCAAGCTCCAGCACCGTCGCGCGCGTGACGCCGTCGAGGCAACCGTCGCTGGTGGGCGGCGTCTTGAGCTGCCCGCCCTGCACCACGAAGACATTGGCCACCGTGGCCTCGGCCACCTGGCCGCGGCCGTTGAGCATCAAGGCCTCGTCGACGCCCTGACGGCGCGCTTCGGCCTTGGCCATCACGTTGTTGAGATAGTTGAGGGACTTGATGCGCGGGTCGAGCACGTCCGCCGCCGGCCGCCGCACGCTGGAGGTGATCATGGACAGCCCCGCGCGCCTTCGTTCTTCATCGAAGAGCGCGATGGTGTCGGCGATGCAGAACAGCGACGGCCGCTCGCAGCGGGTGGGGTCGATGCCCAGCGGCCCGCGCCCGCGGGTCACGACCAGGCGCAGATAGATCTCGTCACCGCCATGGGCCTCCACGACGCGCTCGACCGCCTCGCGGAGGCCCTCGAGGCCACCGGGCAGCGAAAGCCCCAGGGCGCGAGCGCCGTAGGCCATGCGCTCGAGGTGGGCCTCGAGCCGAAAGGGCCTGCCTCCGTAGGCGCGAATGCCCTCGAAGATGCCGTCGCCGTAGAGCAGGCCGTGATCGTCGACCGAAATGGTCGCCCGCTCGCCGTCGTGGATTTCACCGTCGATGTAGACCTTCATCAGAGCTTCCTCCGCATCACGATATCCCGGGCCGCCGCCATCATGCGCTCGGCCACCTCGACCTCGCCCAAAGCCTGCAGCCGCGCGCTGGTCATGGCCGCGCACACGGCGCCCTCGAGCGCTCCATCGACCACGACCGGTGCCGCCACCACGCTCAGACCCTCGATCCACTCCTGGCGATTGACGGCGTAGCCCTGCCGCCGCGCCTGCTCGACCGACTCCTGCAGACAATGGCCCGAGAGCGTGGCGGCGGTGAAAGGCTCGGGATCGTCCCGGTCTTCGAGCTGCGCGGGCGCCAACGCGCGGTAAAGCTTGCCGACCGCGCTCGCCCCACTGGGCACCTCGGCCCCAACTTGGGGTGAAGCGCGCAAAAGCCCGCTGCCCTCGGCCTTGTCGAGCACCAAAAGCCTGCCGCCGCGCGCGGCCACCAGAAAGCAGGTCTCATCCAGGGCAGCCACGGTCGCTTCCAGCACATCGTGACCCAAAACCACCAGCGGCTCGCGATCGAGCACGCGGCGGGCCAACCACAGAAGCCCCACCCCCGTGCGGTAGCGACCGGAGGCGTCCTGCTCCACCAGCCCACGCCGCCCCAGGGCCTGCAACATGCGGTGGGCGCTGCTCTTGGGCATCGAGAGCGCACGCCCGATCTGGCTCACACCCAGGGCCTCGGACTGGTCGTGCAGGTGGAAAAGCACGTCCAGGGCGCGGTCGATGGCGGTCGATTGTTCCATGATATGAAACGCTCTTCTACTATACGGAACATCATAGATGGAGAGCCCTGCCGACGCAAGGGCGGCGTGTTCGACGGTGACTGGCGTCCAGCGGCCCTTCGGCGTTACACCGGGGGAGCCGATGCTCCGTCCGATGCCACAGTGGAGCGCCGCCCTGGCCTCCATCGCCCTGCTGGTGGGGTTGCCCGGGCCCGTCGCCTGCTCCGAAGGCGGGGCCGCCGGGGAGCGCGCTCCCGCTCCCGACGACGACGCCGCCACGGCGCGCGACGGCAGTGACGACGGTGGCTCCAGCGACGACGCTGCAAACGCTTCCAACGCCATGGACGCGGCCTCGAGCGACGCCGGCAGCGACGCCAGCAGCGACGCCAGCGGCGACGCCAGCAGCGACTCCGAAGCCCTGCCGACGACGCTGCATGAAACCGGGCTCTACGCCGATGCGAGCGGCCAACAGCTGGCTCCCGGCGTGATGGAGTTCGCGCCCGCCTACCCGCTGTGGTCCGACGGCGCCGACAAGGCCCGCTGGCTGTACTTGCCCGAGGGCAGCACCATCGACGGAAGCGACATCGACAGCTGGCGCTTCCCCGTCGGCACCAAGGCCTGGAAGGAGTTTCGCCAGGGCGACAAGCGCCTGGAAACCCGCCTTCTGTGGAAGACCGAACGCGGCTGGTTCCGCATGGCCTTCGCCTGGAATGCCGCCCAGGACAGCGCCAGCGCCCAACCCGACGGCGCCCTCGATGTGCTGGGCACCGCGCACGACATCCCCAGCCGCGAGGACTGCGACGAATGCCACAACGGCCGCGCCGACCGCCTGTTGGGCATCGGCGCCCTGCAGCTCTCCCACGACGGCCCGGGGCTGACCCTGCGCGAGCTATCCGACAGCGGCAGACTCGTGCCCGCGCCGAGCGACGCCCTGCGACTTCCCGCCGGCGCCGATTGGGAAGCTCTGGGCTACCTGCATGCGAACTGCGGTAGCTGCCACAATCCGGAGAGCACCTACTGGGATCGCGTGGACCTCAATCTCTGGCTCCAAGGCGACCAGCTCACCGACATCGCGCAAACCACGAGTTATCTGTCCACAGTGGGCGTGGCGCTGACCGAAACGGGCGGCGCCCTTTCGCTGCGCATCGCCGCAGGCGACTCCGACGCCAGCGGCCTGATTGCACGCATGCTACTGCGCGGCCAGGACATCGCGATGCCGCCCCTGGGCAGCGAGCAGGTGGATGCCAGCGGCGTGCAGCGGGTGCGCGACTTCATTGATGGACTGTGATGCAGGAAAAGGGAAATGCCATGCGCCGATTGACGATGCCACTCGCGGGACCACTCTGGCTGGCGCTCATGCTGTGCTGGGGCTGCGGGGGCGAAAATGGGAGCCAAGGCCCCGCTGACGCCGCCACCTCCGGCAGCACCACCGACCTAGGCAGCGCGGGTGGCGGTGTGGGTGGCAAAGACGCTACGGGCAGCCAAAGTGCGTCAAGCCCGGATGCCGCGCCCGACCCCGACGCCGCTCCGGGCGACGCCGGCAGCAACGCATCCGACGCGGGGGGCGAGCTCGCCGACGCCGGTGGCGCCCAAAGCCAACCACAGCAGACCGTCTGCAAGGCGCCGGTGGCAGCGACCAACCCGGGCAACACCTGCCCCGACCAAAGCCCGGCGCCGCTCGAGGCCACCGTGGTCGGCAGCGGCCTTGCGCTCCCGGTCTGGGTCACGGCACCTCCGGGCGAAAACCAGCACATCTACGTCCTCGAGCGCGGCATGGGAGCCGGCGGCGACGGCCGCATCGTGATCCTCGACCGCGACAGCGGCACCGAGGTCTCGACCTTCTTGAGTCTCCCGGTGGCCTCCACCAGCAGCGCTGGCAGCGAGCTCGGGCTGCTGGGCCTGAGCTTCCATCCCGACTACCCCGCCGACCCGCGCTTCTTCATCAACTACACCGCAAGTGGCGACTTCGGCACCGAGACCCGCATCAGCGCCTTCGAAGTCTCGGCCGCCGATCCCTTCGTCGCCGACGCCGACAGCGAGGTGGTGCTACTGCGCTTCGATCAACCCCAGAGCAACCATAACGGCGGCATGTTGGCCTTCGGCCCCGACGGCTGCCTCTTCGTCGGCACCGGCGACGGCGGCGGCTCCGGCGACGTGGGCACGGGCCACGCCAGCGAGGGCAACGGCCAGAGCCTCGACACCGAGCACGGCAAGATCCTGCGCCTCGACGTGGACGCACCCGACGGCGCCGCCCCCGGCAATCTGGAGGGCGCCGGCATCGCGCACATCTGGGACTGGGGCATTCGCAACGCCTGGCGCTTCAGCTTCGATCGCGAAACGGGCGACCTCTACATCGGCGACGTCGGTCAGGGCGAATGGGAAGAGATCGACGTGGAACCCGCCGGCAGCGGCCTGCGCAACTACGGCTGGCCGATCATGGAAGCCAACCATTGCTACAACGCCGCCAGCTGCGACCAGGCCGGGCTCACACTGGCGGTGGACGAATATCCCCACGGCGGGGGCGATGACTGTGTCGTAGGCGGTCACGTCTACCGCGGCAGCGCCATCCCATCGCTCGGCGGCTACTACGTCTACGGCGACAACGGCAGTGGCCGCAAGGTCCGCGCCTTCGTCTGGGATGGCGCCGGCCGCTGCGGCGACCAAACCCTGGAGCTGAGCGACCAACTGACCGTCGATGGCGATATTTTGTCATTCGGCGAAGACGGCCTAGGTGAGATCTACATCACCACGTCGGCCGGCACGGTGTACCGCATCGAGGCGGCACCCTGAGCGGGAGCCCCGAGCACGCGCGTCGAAAGCGATCTCGACCTCGGGCACACCTTCTTCGAAGCCCACAGCGCGCCCCCCGACAGGTGCGCTTTGTCGTCGGCGGTCGCCAGACCGATTGCGCCCGAAGCCGAACGCGGTAGGCTTTGCGAGCCCAGCGCCCGCGGCTGCAGTCCTGGCCGGCTTCCCCATGACCGACCACGATGCGAGGACAGACGATCGCCGAGGCTATCCCATCGTCGGCCTCGGCTTGCTGCTCGCGGTAGGCGCCTGCCTTGCGCTGCTTGCGGCCGCGGCCGGCGCCGAGCAGCGGCCCGCCCCCCACGGCGACCTCCTGGCCGGGCGCCTACCGCTGCAGAGCCTCGGACTCCGCTGTGCCCCCTGCTTGACCGACGGTGTGGTGGCCCTCGAGGGCGAGCCTTGGAGTTCGCGGCTGACGGCTTCCCTCGAAAACGCCAGCGCACGGGTCGACTACGACCTCGGCGCCCCGCGGGACATCGACAGCGTCTACCTGCAGGCCGACCACAACGACCTTTACGAACTGTGGATCTCGGATGACGGCCAGCGCTTTCGCCGCCTGTGGACTTCGCAAACCGTGCCCCTCGGCGGTCTGCGGGCGCGACAGCAGAGCGGGCTTGCGGGGCGAGCGCGCTACCTGCGGCTGAAGGCACGCGGCGGCGACGGTCGCTACAGCATCAGCGAACTCAAGCTCTTCGCAGAGCCGCCCGCCGACCTCTCGGCTTTCCTGCGCGTCGAAGCCCACGTGGCGCCGGCCGACTTCGCGATGCGCAGCGCCATGCTGCTGCTCGGCCTGGCGCTGGGCTTCGCGGTCCTGCTGTCGACGCGCGGCCGCTCACTCGCCCCCATCGCCGCCCTCCTGGCCTTGGCGGGCTGGCAGCTCTCCGAGCTCGTGAGCCTGATCGCCGAACACGGACCGGCGGGCCCGCGCGAGGTCGGCCTCTTGCGCGCCGTTGTGGCTGCTCTGGCGGCGCTGCTCGTGCTGCACGACTCGCCCTGGCTGGGCGGCTCGGCAGAAAATGGGCGGGGGCCCTTCGGCACGCGCCTGCGCTCACTGCTGCTGGCCGCCTGCGCCGTGGCCTCGGTGCTCGCGTTCTACAATTTGCTACAGCCCCAATTTCGCAACGTCGAGCAGGGGCGCGATACCTACGTCCACCTGCTGGACCTGCGCCAGTATTACGCCACCGCCAAGTACTTCCCTGAAATCGGCTACCGCGGCCTGTACGCGGCCGACATCGCCGCCTACCGCGACGACCAGCAGGGGCGCGAGGGCCCGCGCCCGGCGCAGCTGCCGATGCGGGATCTGAAAAGCCACGCATTGACTACCGTGGCCGCCCAACAGGACTCCATCGCGCACTACCGCGCGCGCTTCGATGCCGAGCGCTGGCAGGCCTATCGCCGCGACGCGCGCTACTTTCGGGCCGCGCTGGGTGAGGCCGCCTACTTCGACACCATGCGTGACTACGGCGGCAATGCGACGCCCGTGTGGATCGCCATGGCCGGAGCGTTCTTCAATCGCTTCGAAGCCGGCGAAGCGGGCTTTCTGTGGGGCGCCACCGCCGATCTGCTGCTGCTGGCGCTGATGTTTGTGGCCATCGGGCGCAGCTTCGGACACCACACGGCTTTCTTGGCGATGGTGCTCTTCGGCGCCAACGACTTCATCACCTACGGCACCAATTGGAGCGGCGCCACGCTGCGGCACGATTGGCTGGCCTATCTGGGCCTTGGCCTGAGCGCCCTGCGCGTCAAGCGCCACGCCCTCGCCGGCGGCCTGCTCGCGCTTGCAACCGCGATCCGGGCGTTTCCGATCCTGGCCCTGGCCGGGGCGCTCTTGCCGCTCGCGGTGGATCTTCTGCAGGCACTGTGGCAGCGCTCGACGCCGCTGGGCACGGTGCTGCAGCGGCGGCGCGGCGAGCTTCGTCTGCTGATCGGGGCCCTGCTGACCGGTGCGCTGCTTTTCTTGTCCTCTGGCCTGCTTTTGTCCTTCGAGGCCTGGAGCGATTGGTTCGTCAAGGTCCAACAGCTGTCGGCCGAGCCCCACGGCAACCATATCGGGCTGCGCGCCGTGCTGGGAGGTTGGGGGCCCGATCAGGCGATCTTGCTTCGACATCGCGAACTTCTTCACATCGCTGCGATCACAACTTACAGCTATCTAGCGTTCCGCGCCGCCCGCAGGTGCGAGCCCGCCCATGCGGGTGTCTTCGGACTGAGCCTGCTACCTGTCTTCTTCTATCCCGCCAACTACTATCTACACATCATCTGCCTGATGCCCCTGGGCCTGCGCGAGCTGCGCGGCTCGCTGCCATTTACCGCACGGCAGGCTCTCGCGCTCCTGGCGCTACTTTTGCTATGCGTGGCCCAGTACTTCGGCACGCTGCTGGAAGACGTGGGCATTCACTTTCACTACTCGACGCTGCTGCTCTTTGCCGCGCTGCCGCTCTACTTTTGGCTTTCGGCACCGGAGCAGGCGGAGGGCGTGGAGAAGGCTCCACAATCGCCCTGACGCTCGCGCAGTGCCTCGGCCAGCTCACGGGCGGATACGAGCCGCAATCGAAAGCCACGATCACAGTCCCGAGACCGCCGCGCTCAGAACTCGGTGTCGACCGCCTCCTCCGAAGGGGCGGCGAAGTCCGTGTCCGTCAGCGCCTCGACCAGGCCGTCGAGTCCGCTCGAGACCCGCTCCAGCTTCGAGAAGTGCGCAATGTGGTAGAGCGCATCGCCCTCGTTGACGAGCGGCAGTTGGGTCGCGCCGATGACGATGCCATCGCGCGGCGCCCTCACCTCGGTCGAGTCGGCGCCGAGCGGGTCGGTGATGGTAGCGATCACCTGTTCGGCCTCCACCGTCGCACCCAGGCTGACCCGGCTGCGCAGCACGCCGCTCTCGGGCGCCCGACACCAGGCGCTGCCATTGGCCCTGAAGCTCACCCGCGGCCGGCTGCGCTTGCGCGGCTCGACCATGCCCAGCTCCTCCATCACCGCGAAGATGCCCCGGAGTCCCGCGCGAATGGCGAGTTCGTCGAAACGCAGCGCCTGGCCGCCCTCGTAGAGCAGGATCGGTTTGCCCAGCTCCGCAGCCGCCGCGCGCAGGGAGCCGTCGCGCAGACGCGAGTCGAGCAGCACCGGCGCACCAAAGGCCTGCGCCAGCCGCACGGTGGGCTCGTGGTCGAGCGAGGCGCGCACCTGGGGCAGGTTGCTGCGGTGCATGGAGCCCGTATGCAGGTCGATGCCGGCGTCGGCGGGAGCCACCACCTGGCTCAGCAAAACGTCAGCCAATCGCGCCGCCAGCGAACCGCGCTCGCTGCCCGGAAAGCTGCGGTTGAGGTCGCGCCGATCGGGCAGGTAGCGGTTTTGATGCAGAAAGCCGTAGACATTGACCACCGGCACCGCCAGCAGCGTGCCGCGCAGCCGGCGCAGGCGCCCGCTCTGGACCAGGCGCCGCACGATCTCGACGCCATTGATCTCATCGCCGTGGATCGCCGCCGTCACAAAGAGGCACGGCCCAGGCTTCTTGCCGTGCACCACGCGCACCGACAGGTTGACGTCGTCGGCGGTGTAGCGGCGGGCGATGCCCAGTTTGACGGTGGCCGCCGACCCCGGAGCCACCTCGACCCCGCCCAGGGAGAACGTCGCTCTCACCACCGGGCCCGCTCACGCGCCGCGCCAGCGTGCTGCCCGTCCCCAATGGCGTTCTTCGGCTTGCAATCTGGCACGGTAGCGCTCGCTGGCCGTCTACTCACACGGCCGAGGCCCGGCAGAGTAGCACCGGCCGCGCGCGAAGAAAGGCCCCCGGGCGCGCTTCAGGAATCGGCCGGCGCCGGCGCGGCCGGTGGCGGCTCGCTCGGCGGCAGCGAGGGCGTCTCGGGCACGGACTCGCGCGCGGAAGTCTCCACGGCCGCGGGCCCCACCTCGAGCAGCTCGGCGGGCAGCCGACCCTTGTAGATCGGAAAACCCACGGCGAAAATCGCGATGGAGCCGACCACGGCGGCGAAGATCGCAACCGGCAGCAGCTCCGTATCGGGCACGCCCATCTGATGCGGCAGCATCGCCAGCACGCCCGCGGCCATGCCGCGCGGCAGGGTAATGATGACCATGGTGCGCGCCGAAGGCGGAAAGCCCGCGCCGAGCAAGCCCAACCAGACGGCCGGAACCCGTGCGATCAGCAACACCACGCTCAGCCCCAAACCCACGGCCACCAGGCTCCAGGGTGGCCCCAGCATGGCGCCGATGAAGGTGAAGAAGAAGGACTTCACGATGAAGGTCATCTGATCGTGAAAGCCCTCGATGGAACGCCCCAGGCTCGCCTGCTTGGCCAGACCGATGACATTGGACAGCGCCGGCGCGTTACCGGTAATCGCCGCCACCGACAGGATCGCCAGCGCCGCGCTGCCGCCCATGCTGTCGACCAGCACGTACAGCAAAAGCAGCGTGCCCAGGATGATCGGGTAGCCCGAGGAACTCTTGCGCAGCCGCCGCAGCACCAGGATCAGCAGAAGCCCGGTCACGCAACCGACGCCGAGCCCGATGCCGAAGCCGCGCCCCAACTCGCCGGCCGCGGCCACGAAGTCGGTCGAACCACTGACGACCACCCGAATCACGGCCACCGCGACCACCACGCACAGCACGTCGGTGATCGCGCTTTCGAGGCTCAAGAGCGTCGACAGGCGCGACGACAGCCGCGCCTTGCTCAGGGCCGGCATGATAATGACCGAACTCGAGCCGCCCACGATGGCCCCGACCAGAAGCCCGTGCATCCAGTTCCAGCTCTCGGGCAACCAACCGAAGACACCGGCCAGCGCCGTGGCGGCGGTCACGGCCGCAACTGAAAAGCAAAAGCTCAACAGCGCCGTGGTCGAGCCGCGCCCGGCGGCCTTGCCCAACTCCGACAACCGCAGGCTCGAGCCGCCGTCGAAGAGCACGATCACCAGCGTCAGCGCTCCGAAGTAAGGCGCCACCGCCAAAAGCCGCTCGCGCGAGAGGATGCCGGTGATGGGCCCCAGCAGCATCCCCACCCCGATCAGCCAAACCACGTCGGGTACGCCGGTGCGCTCGAAGGCGACCTCCCCGATCACGCCCAGGATGAAGATGGCGGCGACGACGATGAGGAAGACGGAGACGGGATCCACGTGCGGTGCCTCGGCTGAACGCGAGCACCCCGCGCCGTGAGGGCGACGCACTCGCGTTCACTACTGTCGACCCGACAGCGATGGGCGTCAACCTTGTTGCAGGCCGCCGAGTCCGGAGCGGGGAACTACCGCCCGTCGCCACCCTGCGAGAGCGCCACAGGCGGCGGAATCGACAGCGGTGCGCCACAACCGATGCGGTCGGATGGCTCGCGCGGGTCATCGTCGGCGGCGGTCCAGGGTTTCCCCTCGCCTTGACCCGCAGCCGACAACACCGCGTCGTGGGTGCGCAGGTGGATCCGGCCCTCCTCGGCCAGCCGCTGCAACAGACCCGTGCGGTGCATCACATCGCGCACGGGCCCCTTCACGTGGGAGAAAATCAGCCGAATGCCGCGCTCCCGGTAGTCCTGCTCCAGTTCCTGCAGGGCATCCTCGGCCGAGCTATCGAGCTGGTTGATGCCACCGGCGTCGAGCACCAGCCCCTTGAGCGGCTCACCCATGGCGGCTTCGAGCTTGGCCAGGGTCTGCTTCAGGAAGGTCACGTTGCCGAAATAGAACTGGGCGTCGATGCGCACCACCAAAACGCCCGGCAACTCGACGGCGTGGGGGTGGCGCTTGACGTTCAGGTAGGCCTCGGTGCCGGGGATGCGACCGAGCACCGCCACGTGTGGGCGCGTGGTCCGAATCAGAAAGAGCAAGAGCGACAGCCCCACGCCCGCCAGGATCCCGAACTGAATGCCCACGCTGAGCGTCATCGCGAACGTGAAGAGCAACAACCACAGGTCATTGCGCTCCACCCGCCACAGCTTCAGCGGCTCGCGCAGATCGAAGAGCCCGAAGACCGCAGTCATGATCACCGCCGCCAGCACCGCCTTGGGCATGTAGTAGAAGAGCGGCGTCAGAAAGATCAGCGTCAGCGCGATCAGAAGCGCCGTGACCACGCCGGCCATGGGCGTGCGCGCACCCGCCTGGGCATTGACCGCCGTGCGCGAGAAGCCGCCGGCCACCGGATAGCCGCCCACCAGACTGCCGCCCAGGTTGGCCATGCCGAGCGCCACGAGTTCCTGGCCAGGCCGGATCTCGTAGCCGTGCAGGCGCGAGAAGTGTTTGCCGACGGTCAGGGCCTCGACGAAGGAGATGAGTGCAATGGTAAAGGCCGAAGGCAGCAGGCTCGAGGCCGCCGCGAGGTCGAAAGCGGGCAGCGACAGGGCGGGCAGCCCCGCGGGCACCTCCCCCACGATCTGCACGCCACTTGCGTCGAGCCCGAGCGCCACCACCGCGAGGGTGGCGCCCACGACCGCGACCATCGCCCGCGGCACCCGCGGGGCCATGCGCTTGAGCAGCAAGAGCAAGACGGTGGCACCGGCCCCGATGGCGAGCGTGGCCCAGTGCCAGGCCGACAGCTGCGACAACGCAGAGCCGATCACCGCATGGACGTGGTGGGTGCGCGGCAGCTCTAGGCCCAGCATATGCTTGAGCTGGCTAAAACCGATGATCAGGGCCGCGGCCGACATGAAGCCGGAAAGCACCGGTCGCGACAGGAAGTTGGCGAGAAAGCCAAGCCCGAACACACCCAAGAGCAGCTGTACCGCGCCCGCCATGGCGCCCAGCATGATCGCGTGGGCCAGGTAGGCCTCGCTGCCGCTCTCGGCGATGGCCGAGACCGCCACCGCAACCAGTAGTGAATCCATGGCCACCGGGCCGACGCCCAACTCGCGCACGGTGCCGAAGACGGCATAGACCAAAAGCGGCACCGTCGAGGCGTAGAGACCGACCACCGGCGGCAGACCCGCCAACATGGCGTAGCCCATACCCTGGGGAATCAGCATGACGCCTGTCGTAATACCGGCCACCAGGTCGGCGCTGGCGTCCTCGCGCCGGTAACGGGGCAGCCAGTCGAGAATCGGAAATATCGCAGAAAGTCGCATCAGAGCCCTGCGATTATCGCGCACTTTGCCGCCCGCCGCGCCCCGCCCTGGTGAAGACCAGGCGGCGCGGTCGATGGAGAGTGTAGACCGCATGGCTCAGGCCTTGGGTAGCGCCGCCGCGGGCGTCGTGCGCTCGCCGCTGCCGTCGGCTTCGCTGCCGCCGGAACTGGCGGCCGGGGTCGCCACGCGATCGAAGAGTTGAAAGAGCAACATCCCGGCGACCATCGAGGCGAAGAAGACCGAGCCCGTGAGCTGGCCACTGCCAAAAGCCACCGTGCCGGGTCCCGGACAAAAACCCGAAAGCCCCCAGCCGACGCCGAAAAGCAGCGAGCCCAGCAGCAGCCTGCGATCGACCTGACGACCGGCCACCACCATGAAGCGCTGGGCGTAGACCGGCAGCGTGCGCGCGGTGATGAAGCGATAGAGCGGCGCGTAGACGCCGATGGCACCCAGCATCACGAAGGCCAGGCTGGGATCCCAGTGGCCGAAAACGTCCAGAAAGCCGAGCACCTTGGCCGGACGGGCCATGCCACCGAGGAGCAGGCCGCCCCCGAAGAGAGCGCCGATCAGCATCGAACCGAGAAATTGCATCACAGCCCACCTCCGATCAGATGCCGCACCACGAAAACGCTGGCGACGCCGGCCGCCATGAAAACGCCGGTGGCCGCCAACGAGCGCGGCGAGAGCCGAGAGATACCGCAAACGCCGTGGCCGCTAGTACAACCGTTGGCCAGGCGCGTGCCGAAACCAACCAGCAGGCCTCCCAGCACCACGGCCCAGGTCCCGACCCCGCCGCCCAAGTCGACCGAGGCGGGCCAGGCCCAGGCGGCCAGCACGCCCGCAGCCACCAGACCGGCGAGGAAGCCACCGCGCCAGGCCAGGTCGCCGCGCGCAAAGCCGAGCAGGCCGCCCAGGATGCCGCTGACGCCGGCCACCCGGCCCTGGAATCGCAGCACCGCGGCCGAAGCCAACCCGATCAACACTCCGCCGAGCAGCGAGGCCACCGGCGTCATCTCTTGCACATTTACGTTCATCGTTTCGCACCAGCGGCTAGGCCGCGTTCGCCCCCCGGCCGCGGTAATCCTGGAGACCGCCGTGCAGGTTGCTGACGTCTTCGAAACCGAGCTGCACTAGCAGATCACAGACCTGGCGGGAACGCCTCCCGGAGCGGCAAACGCAGACCAGCGGCGTGCTTTTCTCCCAGTCCTGGGCGGCGGCTGGAAATGTACCCATCGGTACATTTTCCGAACCCGGCAGGGAGCCGAACTCACCGACCAACTCGTGGGGCTCGCGCACATCGATGATGCGCACCCCCTGGGGCAGAGCGTCGAAGTCAGCTGCCGAGATTTCCTGCACCTCGCGCTCGGTGCGGCCCTCGGCGACGCCGAGGCCGACCTCGCGATTGGCGGGTACCGCTTCGTGAATGAAGCGGGGATCGGGCAGATCGAGACCCTCCATGATGGCGACGAAATCCTCGAGCGAGCGCCCCGCAAGGCGCGGATTGAAGTTCTTTTCCTCGCCGATGCGGCTGACGGTCTGACCGCGGTAGTCGTGCCCGGGCCACACCCGGGTGTCCTCGGGAAGCGTGAACAGGCGCTCGACGACGGAGCGATAAAGGGTCGCGGCATCGCCATTCTGGAAATCGGTGCGCCCGGTACCGCGAACGAAGAGGGTATCGCCGGTGAAGACCTCGGAACCGACGCGGAAGCTCACGCTGTCGTCGGTGTGGCCGGGCGTGGCGATCAGCTCGATGCGCAGGGAGCCCAGTTCCAGCTCGGCGCCGTGGGCCAGGCGCATGTCGGCCGACTCGGGGCCGAGCTCGCCGGTAACGATGGCGCAGCCGCTTCGATGGCGCAGCTGGCCGGCGCCGGTGACATGATCGGCATGCACGTGGGTGTCGAGGGCGTAGCGCAGCGTCAGCCCCAGCTCCTCGACCAGCTTCAAATCGCGGTCGACCTGGTTCAACACCGGGTCGATCAGGGCCGCCTGGCCACTCAGCTCATCGGCCACGAGGTAGGTGTAGGTCCAGGTTTCCGAGTCAAAGAGTTGTCGCAGCAGCATGGGTCGGTCCTCCTTTAGACCCCAAAGCGGGGGTCGCCCGGTAGGAGCCACCCCGGCGAAAAAGGATTCGGCGGGGGCAAAAAAAGGGCCGGCGCTCCCGGATCGGAGCCGGAGCGATGACGGGCCGGCGGGGATGGCGACCGCCGCGCCACCGCTGGCAGCCGCCCTTTCGCGGGCCGGACTTCAGGGCGCAACCAGTTGAAATGACTAAGGGTCCGCGCAGCCGGAAGTCATCCGTATGGCACGCACCGGCGGGTGCGATGGCGACGGTGCCCGGAGATAGAAAGCGCGGTCGTACCCGAGGTACATCGAGGATTTCTTCGAGGACGCACGGCGCCAGCGTGCCCGCCGGTGCGTGCCATACGGATGACTTCCGGCTGCGCGGACCCTAACCTTCCGAATCGGCACTGGGCTCGCGGCGCGGGCCGGTCCCTCGCATCATCGGCGCTCGCCCCGCTGACGGGGCGATGCACATTCAGGAGCGCTCATCGACCATCGCCAAAGCCCTCGGGATAGTAGCGCTCGCCCATGCGCGCGACGTAGCGCACCAAGTTCTCGCGCTTCGCCGCCTCGCGGTGCAGAGGCAAGTCGAGCGGCGTTTGGGTAGCGTTGATCAAGAACGCGAAGGCTGTCGCGTCGATGTTGCTCGGTTGATCGAAGAAAAAATCGCGCTCGCCCAACACGGCTGAAATCGCATCCAGGTCGGCGCGAGCGCGCCCGAGACGTTCCGCATCGGAGAGGCGGCTTAGGCCTTGTCCTCGGGCATCACGCGTCACCTGACGGCGCACGAAGGGCACCACCAACAGCCGCACCGGCGCCGGCATGGTCCCGAAGTAGTCCGCACGGCACCGGGCCCAGCCGCCTTCGTCGACCCAGCGCTCATGCAGCATCAGGAAGTAGAGATGCTCCTCCAGGCTGCGTTGCAGAAGCACCGACATGCCGCGCTGCTCAGGGCTGAGCGCCGCATCGAGGTCGATCCCGCGCTCGCGCGATAGCGTCTCGATGATCGCCGTGCTGTCTGACATCACGCTGCCGTCGGGCCGCTCGATGTAGGGCATCTTGCCGGACTTCGACTTTGGCGGACCCGTGATGGTTCGGGTCTCGTAGGGCACAGCGGCCATGCGCAGCCAGGTCTCGAGCTTGGCGCAGAAGGGACTGGGATTGGGTAGCCCCCAAATACGCGGAAGCTGCCACATCACCACCGGTTGTTGACTCATGGCCGAGAGTCTGCCCCGGGCGCGGCGCCAGCACACGAAGTTTTTCGCGCAGGAGCTGATGCAGAGCGCCGGCCCGGGGGTCGCGACCTCGATGGCCGGCAATCGACAGCGTGCTGGCCGAGCCGTCAGGGCGGTCGCGGGCTTGCGCAGGGCTTTCGAACACTGCGAGCCCGCAATGCCCCGATCGCCCGCCGACAACGGAAGGCCGTGATTTTCGGCACTCGTGGTTCGAGCAGAAGCCTTGGGGTGGCGGCCGCCCGCGACGCCAGGCGCGGTGAGATCGCGAGGGAGTCGAGTGCTTCCGCGCGGCTTCACGCCCGCGGCCCAGGCGAGGGATGCGAGGCACCTGCCCTGGCCGAACGGGAACCCGGGGAGGGAGGCGTGGACCTGGGCGCCGATTGACACCCGGCCGGGGGCTCACTAGGTTGAGCGCAGCGTCGTCGGTGTAACGCCCGGCCGGCGTCTGCGACGAGCTAGAAGCAGTACAGCGGGAGCCTCTCGTGCTCCCAGAGAGTAGAGAACATGGCTGGCGACAAGGTAATCCCCGTAAACGATCTGAGCTTCGACACTGAGGTCACCCAGGCCGACATTCCGGTTTTGGTGGATTTTACGGCCACCTGGTGCCAGCCCTGCCGTGCCGTGGCGCCCATCGTCAACCAACTCGCCGGTGAGTACGAGGGCCGGGTGAAGGTCACCTCCCTGGACATCGACGAGAGCCCGGCGACGGCCCAGCGCTTCCAAATCCGCGGCGTGCCCACGCTGCTGATGTTCAAGGGTGGCGAGGTCGTCGGTCAGCAGGTCGGGGCGGTGCCCAAGGCCAAGCTGCAAGCGCTGGTCGACGCGGCGCTCTGAAACCAGGGCTGAAGGGGTAGGCGGCCGGGTCCCCCCGGCCGCACATTTCGCAGCTCCCGGTCTCAACTCCCGGTTGCGAACTCGAGCCGCGTCCCCAGCCGCGCCCCCCCCAGTCGCGCCCCCCCCAGTCGCGCCCCCGAGCCACGTGCCTACCAGGGTGTCTGCACGTTGCCCTTGCGCAGCTGGTGGGCGATGACGATCTGCTGGACCTCGCTCGAGCCGTCGTAAACCCGCGCCACGCGCAGGTCGCGCCACAGCCGCTCGATCATGTACTCGCCGCTGATGTAGCCGTTGCCGCCGAAGATCTGCATGCACTCGTCCACCGTCTGCCAGCAGCCTTCGCCGGCCAGCAGCTTGGCGGTGGAGGACTCGCGGATCGCGGGCTGGCCCTGGTCGAGCAGCCAGGCCGAGCGGTAGACGCACAGACGGGCCGCCTCGGTGCGGGCGCTCATCTGCGCCAGCCGGAAGGCCAGGGCCTGGTGCTCGGTCAGCGGCAGCCCGAAGGTCTTGCGCTCGGCACCGTACTCCAGGGCCAACTCCATCGCCTTTTGGGCAGTGCCCACGCAGCGCGCCGATAGCGTCGTGCGGCCCTCGGCCAGGCAGCGCTTGGCGTAATCGAAGCCCTTGCCCTCTTCGCCTATCAGGGCGTCCTTGGGCACCAGGCAATCCTCCATCACCACTTCGGCCGGGCGCGAGCCGCGGTGACCGATGGTCTTGAAAACCTGGCCGATGCGCAGACCGGGCGAGTCGGCGTCGACCAGGAAGGCGCTGATGCCCTGCTCGGTCTTGGCGAAGACCATGAAGTGGTGTGCTTTGGGGGCGTTGGTGATGAAGGTCTTGGTGCCGTTGAGCACCCACTGGTCGCCCTTGAGGGTGGCGGTGGTCTTCAGCGCTCCGGCGTCGGAGCCGGCGTCCGGCTCGGTCAGGGCGAAGGAGCCGATCCATTCGCCGGCCGCCATCTTGGGCAGGTATTTGTCCTTTTGGGCGTCACTGCCGAAGCGCACGATGCCGACGCAGCCGATGCCCGTGTGCACGCTGATGAAGGTGCCCAGGCCCCAGGGCCCGCGCCCAAGCATTTCGTGCACCAGGGCCTTCTTGGTGACGGGAAAGCCCAGGCCCCCGTACTGCTCCGGGATGCTCATGCTGAGCAGGCCCAACTCCTTGGCACCCTCGACCAGGCTCTCGGGGAGTTCGTTGGTCTCCTCGATGTCGCGCCACACGGCGTTGGCGCTCTCTTCTACGAAATCGCGAACCGCCTGCTGCAGCAGGCGGCCTTCTTCATCGATGCTGAAATCCATGTCCTGGGCTCCGGTGGCTTCTTGGGGGCTCGAATTGAGGCCGAGCTTGTACCACGAAGCGTCGCCCGGTCGTAGTCAGCGCCGCGGCCGGTAGAGGCCCTGGTGCGACTCGCGCAGCAGCTCGGCCAGCGGGATGCCCTGGGGCACCCGCGAAGCGTCGATGCGCTCGATGTTTTCGTCGCTGGCCAGCTCGCCCGGGTACCACATGGCTTCGGGCCCGGAGAACATGTTGTAGCGGAACTTGGCGAAGCCCTCGAGGCCGAAGCAGCGCCAGAGTCTGCGCAGCCGCAGCACCTCCGGGATGTTGATGCCCGAGGGGTCGCCGGCGAGTTCTTTGCCCTCGTAGCGCGCGTGGGGGACCTCATCGAGCCGCGCTTGCAGTCGCCGTTCGATGGCCGTGTCGGCTTCGGCCAGCGGGGAGTGGACGGGAAAGATTCCGCGCATCTCCTCGAAGTGCTCCGGCGCGGTCATGCCGAAGCTCAACGTGTGCACGCCGGGGTCGCTCAGGCACCAGCGGGCGTTGAACTGGATGGGCGTGGCCGGCGCGGTCATGGCGCGCAGCTCCGGCAGCGGATCGTAGAGGCGTCCGCCCTTGTCGTTGGGCGAGATGATGAAGACCCCGAGGTCCTTGGCAGCCGCGTGGGCCACCGCCGGCGCCAGGCGTTGCCAAAAGTAGTAGTAGTGCAGGTTCATGAAGCTGAAGCGACCGCTGTCGATGGCCTCGATCAGCACTTCGGGATCCTGGCAGTGGGTGCTGAAGCCGATATCGCCGATCACCCCCTGCTCGCGCTGGCGTTCCAGCTCCTCGACCGGACCCCCGGGGCGCAGTGCCATCTGGAAGCTTTGGCGGCTACTCAAGCCGTGCATGGCATAGAGGTCGATGTGGTCGGTGCGCAGGCACTGCAGCTGCCGGTCGAGCATCTTGCGCGTGTCTTCGGCCGTCTGCGGTTGACCCTTGGTCATCAGGTGGTAGCGATCGCGGGGGATCTTTAGCTCTTCGCTGAGCGCGATGCCGTAGCAGCTCTCGCTCTTGCCGTAGTTCCAGGCGGTTTCGATATGGTTGATGCCGGCATCGAAGGCGCGCACCACGCAGTCGATGCAGTTGTCGAGCATCTCGCGGGGGACTTCGAAGCGGGGTTTTTCACCCTGGCGCGGATAGCGCATGCCGCCGAGCGTGATCACGCTCAGCTCGCGCCCGGTTTTGCCGAAGCGGCGGTACTGCATGGGCTCCCGTCGGTTGCGGATCTCGTCTGCCATGGCGGCAGGGTACATCAAGCGGGCGCGCGTGTGGGCTCGCTGCCCGGTTGACCTGGCCATCCCGCCTGGTCGATCCTACTGCACTGATCGCCGTTCTGGGGTCAGCGGCACGGGGAGTGACGACATGGAAAAGTTTGCGCCGACACTGTGGGTGGTATTGATGCTGGCGGCCTGCGGCGGCGACCCGGCGGAGCCGGCGGCCGCGGAGGCGAGCGGTGGCGAAATGCCCGTGGCCGAGGAGCCTGCGGCCGAAGAGCCCGCGGGCGAGGAGCCCGTGGCAGCGACCCAACCCGACATGGACAAGCTCACGGCCCACGTCAACGAGCACCTGAAGCTACCGGCCAGTCGTGACGAGATTGTCGCCGCCTGCGCCCAAACCGAGGAGTTCAGCGAGGGCGAGAAGCAGTGGATCGCGGAGAAGCTGCCGGAGGGCAACTACGAGACGGTGGACTCGGTCAAGGCGGCCCTGGGGCTGTGACCCATTCACAAGCCTGCGCTGTTCAGCACAGGCCTCGGGCGTGGTCTGAAAGCCCTTCGATCACCGAATGAAAGCGGCGGTAGCGCGTCAGCTTGCCCTGGCCGAAGCGCTCGGCCAGGGCCGCTGCCACCGCCGGAACCTTGGCCGTGCCCCCGGTGCAGCAGACGATGTCGATGGCCGCGGGCTCGATGCCGGCGCGGGCGAGGGTTTCGTCGAGGCAGGCGACGATGCGCGTAGTCTGCTGGCGGCTGCTGCGCTCGAATGCGGGGCGTCCGAGCGCCTCTTCGAGCTCCACTCCGGGATAGCGGAAACGCACCTCGGCCTGCTCGCGCTCCGACAGCTCGCGTTTGGCGGCTTCGATGGCCTCGAAGACGCGAAAACCGAGGCGGTCTTCGACGAAGGTGAAGAGCTGCTCGATGGCTTTTCGGTCGTCGGGGCCGAGTGACCAGGCTTGCACGTCGCGCAGAAAGCGGCGGGCGTCGTGGGCGCGTAGCAGGGTGGCGTCGGCCGGCGAGCAGATCATCTCCATCAGCGCAGGAGGCATGCGCATGATGTTGTTGCCCAGGGGCACCCGGTAGGTGACGTCCGCGCCGAAGTGTCGCGCCACGTGATGGCGCATGATGGAGGCGTCGAAGGCGTCACCCGCCACCGACAGGCCGCCGATGGCCAACACATCGCTCGCGTCATAGCCCTCGGCGCGCATGGACAGCACCGTGAAGTCCGAGGTGCCGCCACCGAAGTCCGCCACCAACACCCGGCGCGGCTCGCGCAGGGTGGAGCGAAAGTCGCGGGCGGCGGCGATGGGCTCGGGGCAGAAGTGCACCTCACCGAAGCCGGCCAGGCGTGCGGCGCGCTCCAGGCGGTACTGGGCGAATTGGTCGTCGGCGTCGTCTTCGCTGAAGCGGGCCGGTCGTCCGAGCAGCACGCGCTTGATGTCGGCGTCGAAGTAGGCATTGGCCCGCCGGCGTAGCTCGCGCAGGAAGGTGGCGATGAGGTTTTCCAGGTTCATCGGCCGCTCACCGATGAAGGTGCCGACGAAGGCGCGATTGGGCAGGAACTTTTTCACCGAGCGGATCAGCCAGCCCTCCATTTCGTGGGCGGTGTATTGCTCGATGGCCTCGCGGCCGTAGTAGCAGCGGCCGGCGTCCGGGAAGTACAGCAGGCTGCGCAGGATGCTGCGGTCGCTCTCGGGGGCCGCGGTTTCCAGGTCGATGGGCGGGTGGGTTTCGCCGGCGTTGGCCGCGGCCAACAGCGAGTTCGTGGTGCCGAAGTCGATGGCGTAAATCTCGGGTTTGAAGGGGCGGGAGGCTGTCATGGAGGACCTCCTGGGTCCCTTGAGCATGAAAGTTTTCGGAACCTATTTACTAGCTAGTTTCTTTCTGGCACAGTTAGGCCACCTTGGTGAAGGCGCTAAATTCACCAAGGTTTTATTTTGCGCCGGTGGGGGCTCTGGCAGATGCGAAATCGGCTAGATTCGCGGCCATGAATTTCGGCTTCACCGAGGAACAGGAGCTGCTGGCCGATCAGGCGCGGCGCTTCGTCAACGAGCGTTGCTCCATGAAGGAAGTGCGCGGGTGGATCGCCACAGACCCGGGCTTCAGTCGCGAGTGTCTCGGGCAGATGGCGGAGCTGGGCTGGGCCGGGCTGCTGATCCCGGAGGCCCATGGGGGCAGCGGGCTCGGCTGGGTCGAAGCCACCATCGTGCTCGAGGCCACCGGGGCGGCGCTGCTGCCGGGACCGCTGGCCTCGACGCTGGTCTCCGGGGCGCTGATCGCGGAGTACGGCGGCGAGGCCTGCAAGGAACGCCAGTTGACCGGGCTGGCGACGGCCGCGCGGCTGGGCACGCTGGCGCTCTTCGAGGATGACGCCTCGCTCGAGGCTTCCGGGGTGAGCCTACGCGCGACGCCCCAGGGCGAGGGCTATCGCTTGCAAGGGCACAAAAGCCATGTGCACGACGCGGCTGCGGCCGATGTTTTCGTGGTCGCCGCGCGCACGGATGCGGGGCTCGTGCTGGGCCTGGTCGAGCACGGGGCCGAGGGGCTCGCGGTTCAGGAACACGCCGGCATCGACCGCACCAAGCGTCTGGGCAGCCTGAACTTCGAGGGTGTGCAGCTGTCAGACGATGCGATCCTCGCCCGCGGAAACGCAGCCGAGGCCGCCTACGAGCGCGCTTTGGACCTGGCGGCGCTTTGCGCCAGTGCGGAAATGGTCGGCGCGGCCGCGGCTGTGCACCAGTTGACTGTGGGCTATGCCAAGGAGCGCTTGCAATTCGGCAAGCCCATCGGGCAATACCAGGGCGTCAAGCATCCCTTGGCGGAGATGCATGTGGACATCGAGACGGCCCGCTCACTGCTCTACTACGCGGCCTGGCTGGCCGGCGGCGAGCCGGCGGCGCTGTCGCGTTCGGTCTCCATGGCCAAGGCCTATATCAGCGACGCCTTCGCGCGCATCGGCATCGATGCCATCCAGCTGCACGGCGCCATCGGTTACACCGCCGAGTACGATGCCCAGCTCTACCTGAAGCGCAGCAAGTTCGCGCGGCCTGCGTTTGGCGATTCGGACTTCCACTACGAGCGCGTCGCGCGCCTGCGAGGACTGTGATGGATTTCGATCTGACTCCCGAAGAAGAAGCCTTCCGGGCCGAGGTTGTCGCCTTCCTCGATGAAAATCTGCCGGTCAAGAGCATGGCCGACTGGACGCGCAAGGTGCGTGACAAGCGCTGGGTGGGTTTTTCCTGGCCCCGTGAGGTAGGCGGCGGCGGCGGCTCGCTGATGCAGCAGGCGATTCTCAAAGCCGAGATGGCCAAGCGCCGGGCGCCCGCGCTCGGCACCTGCTTCATGGGCCTGGCCTGGGTGGGACCGGCGCTGATCGAGTATGGCACCGATGCGCAGAAGCAGCGCTTCATCCCGGACATCCTCGACAGCAAGCTGCAGTGGTGCACCGGCTACTCCGAGCCCGACGTGGGCAGCGATCTGGCGGCCCTGCAATGTCGGGGCGAGCGCGACGGCGATCATTACGTCGTCAATGGGCAGAAGATCTGGACTTCGCTGGCCCCCATCGCCCAGTGGATGATCCTTCTGGTGCGCACCGCACCCATCGACCGCGGCAACAAACACGCGGGCATCACCTGCCTACTGGTGGACATGAAGAGCCCGGGCCTGGAAGTGCGCCCCATCGAGAACATGGCTGGCGGTTATCTGTTCGCCGAGGTCTTCTTCAACAACGTGCGGGTGCCGGTCGAGCAGCGCCTGGGGGCCGAGGGCGAGGGTTGGTCGGTGACCGTCAGTGCCCTGGCCAACGAACGCTCGAGCATCTCCGAGGTGGAGGCGCTGATGCGGCGGCTCGACGAGCTCGAGGAGTTGGCGCGCTCGCAACGCAAGCACGGCCGCCCGGTGCTGGAAGATGCCGCCGTGCGGCGTCGCATCGCCCACTTCGCCACGGTCATCGAGGGCATGCGCCTCAACGGCCTTCGGCTTCTGACCAAGCAGCTCAAGGGCGAGCCCCTGACCAGCGAGACCTCGATCAACAAGCTGCACCGCGCGGCCCTGGAGGTCGAGATGGCCGACTTCGCGCTGACCTTGCAGGGGCCCGCTGGCGTCTACGTCAAGGGTGCCGAGCCGGCTGTGGCCTCTGGCAAGTGGCAGCAGGGCGCGCTCGGATGGCCCGACACCGTGATCGGTGGCGGCACACCGAATATCCAGAAGAACATCATCGCCGAGCGCATCCTCGGCCTGCCCAAGGATTGAGTCAGGAAGGGCTACTTCAGTCGTAGCTCTCGGCGCGCGCGGTGGCGCAGGTGGCATTGTCGGCGACGCGCTTGATCACGAAACTGGCGGCGGTGACCTTCTGGATGGCCTCGGCCGAATCGAAGAAGTCGATCAGCCCATCCTCGCAGGCGATTTCGCCACTGCCCTCGACGCGCACGCAGCCGGCGACGCGGCCGTCGCTCTTCATCTGGCCGTTGTCGGGGCCGGTGACGTCGCCCTCGATGCGATCGCAGGTGGCGATGGTGCCCGACAGACCGCTGACGGCGCGGCTGGCGAGATGGAAGCGCTTGACCTGGCGGAGGCCCGAGTCCCAGCCCGGGAAATAGTCGTAGGGCCAGGGGCCGCCGCTGCCGGTGCGGGGGCAGTCGGGGGAGTCGCCGTAGCTCGAGTCGAAGGAGATGCTGGTCACGCCGAGCTCGCCGTCGTTGTCGTGGTCGACCCACTTGATGCTGCTGCCATCGACGGCACCGCGGTCGGCGGGCCAGGTGCCGAGCGGATCGGGTAGCTCGATGCCGAGCAGCAGGGCGCTATCGGGTACCACGAAGGCATCGCTGGGTAGAGGCCTGGCGATGTTGAGGTTCGTGATCTGAATTGGCATGGTGGCCAGATCCCAGCTCGCGTCGGCCACGTATTGGTTGTAGGCCTGATCGTAGGTGGGGCTGCAGACGTCGGGGGCGGTACCGCCGCACGCGATGGCCTCGGTGGTCAACACACCGTCAACGTAGCTCTGGCGCCTCAGGGCCCAGGAGACAGCCGTGCCGGTTCCGGCTTCGACCCCGGCGACCGCCGGCCACTGCAGCTCGGCCACGACTTGCATGACGAAGGTGCCGCTGAGATCGCAGTGGCAGCCGTCCCCGTCGGCGGCGGGGATATGACTGGGCGCACAAACGCAGTCGTAGGCGCCGTCAGTGTTCATGCAGCTCGTGCCCATCGCGCTGCAGTCGAAGAGCGCGCTGTCCTGGCACTCGTCGATGTCCGTGCACTCGACGCCATCGCCCCCGTAGCCGTCATTGCAGCTGCAGCTGAAGCCGCCCTCGGAGTTTTCGCAGCTGGCCTGGGCGTGGCAGTCGTTGAGCATGGCGTCGGCGCATTCATCCACGTCATCGCAACCGTTGCCAGCGCCGTCGAGCGTGTAGCCCGCCGGGCAGTCGCAGCTGGCGTCGATGTCGGCGCTTCCGGGCGTGCAGGTTGCGGGCGCCTGGCAGTCCAGGTCGGCGCAGCTCAGGGCTTTCGGCAGCTCGACCACGGCACTTCCGCCTTGGCCGCCGCCACCGCTGCCCCCCTGGGCCTCCGCCCCGCTGTTGCCACCACCGCCACCGCTGCCGGCCATGGAATCGGACTTCGAGCCCGATGAGCAGGAGCAGGTGAAGGCCGCAAGGCCGAGCATGAAATAGCTGAAGCGACTACCGAACATCCTTCCATCCTCCACCCAGGTGCCGCGGAGGTCGAGTCCCGTATGGCAGGAATTGCATAAAACGAGTCACTTGCGCCGAGGTTGATGTGCGCATTGCGCCCACATCTTGGGGGAAAGGGACAGCGGCGATGCCGCGTCTCCTAAGCTAGCGTTTCGCCATTCCGATCGCCTGGCAGCGTGAACGCCGCGGCCAGATTGGGCGCAAGGTGACCTTACGGCAGGGCGGGTTTTGCCGTTTTTTTGGCAAAGCCGACGGAAGAGGTC
>JAOUOP010000103.1 GCA_029880325.1 Myxococcales bacterium
CAATGCCCGCGTCATCACGCCAACCGGTGTCTTCTCCACGAATCGATCGAAGATCTCGGCCATCAACATACCCTCTGGCTACGAGAGGCGGATCCGGGACGACAACTTTTCTACAATGAATTCAACATGTTGCCACCTTGAAAGGGCTGGACTACGACACCTAGCGGCGGCGATTTGCGCCGCTCACTGCCCGCGCGTGCGGCCGTGGCACGCTCAGTAGCAGCCGAGCAACTGGGAACTCACCTCGGCGCCGCCCGAGTGGTCGTAGACCAGCAATGCGCCTTCTGGAAGCGGTGCGAGCGCCACTTCGTTGCTGTTGTCCGTGTCCACCGTGAAGCTCCCGAGATCCACGTTTTGCACGCTGGGGGAGCTGTCCGGCCACATCACCGAGAGGGCCGGAATGTCGGTGCCGAAATTGTTGCCCGGCGCGCTGCTGTGGGCCAGCACGAAATAGCCGGCGTCACTGGCATGGCCGAGGTGGGTGAGTTGCTTGTACACCTCTCCGCTGGCACTCGAGTAGTAGGGAGCAGGGTTCGCCAGGGTCACGATGGTGGGCGTGGTGTCGCCGAAGCTGTCGAGATAGGCGATGTGCATCGACGGCGTTCCTCCGTCGGGGTACTCGGCCCAGGCCACCGCGATCTCACCGGTCGCGGTCACGGCAATCGATGGATAGCGGATCCGATCGGCGGCATTGGGCAGGCTTCTGAGGTCCCACTGCCAGCTGAAGGAGGCGCTTCCGCCGTTGTCCCGTCCGAGCGCGAGCGTGTTGTTGTCATCGAGAAAGACCACGAAGGTGAAGGTCGCGTTGCTGGCGGCGTCGAAGGCGGCCGCCCCGATGCCACCGCTGATGGGTGTCAGGCGCGTCCCATTGGGCAGCGTGGAACCCGTCGGCGGGGCGAGTTCCACGCGCTCGATCGCCGTGCCAGAGTCGGCTGTTTGGAGCAGATAGAGGCGCAGCAGTCCATCGACACTCGACAAGCGAACGTAGCGCGGAACTCGGTTGGTGCTGTAGGTTCCCGGATACGCCTTGGGGGTCTTGGTACTCGCGTAGGTCGAGGGATCGAAGCCGCCCAGGTACGGCCCTCCCGAAGCGCCGATCCAGGCCACGTAAAGCGTGTCTCCCACGAGCAAGGAGTCAACGTTCTGAAGCGTACCGGCATCCGCCGTCGCGTCCACGAGCGTCACCGCCGAACCCGACTTTTCACCCGCTGCGGTGACTTTCTGCGCGAGCAGGGAAAAGTCGTTGCTGCCCCCGTTGCGCAGATAGAGGACGGTGAAGGTTCCATCCGCATTGGGTACGGCGCGGGGGCCGAAAAACTCGGTCCCTGTCAGGGCCTGCTGCACGCGCGCCGAGGTCGTCAAAAGATCGAGGTCCGCCTTGCCATCGCAATCGTCATCGATGCCGTTGCAGACCTCATCCGGAGGCGTGCAGTCACTGCCCTCCGGAACATTGCAAGCGTCGGTACAGGCCCCCGATCCAGTCGTCCCGCAACTCGTGGTGCACTCCACCTCGGTGCCTTGCACGCAGTCGAATGTGTCGTCTGCGGCCCCCGAGCAATCATCGTCGGCCGCGTTGCAGCTCTCGGTCGCCTCCGGATGGACGTCCTCGGACGAGTCGTCGCAATCCGTGGAATCCGCGACGAAGCCCGCGGGCTGCTCACAGCTCATGGACGACGCATCCGGGTCTCCAAAGCCGTCGCCATCCCCGTCGGCGTACCAGCTCTGCTCCGAGCAGCTTGCGTCGGCCATCGCGCCGTCTGTGCCATCTCCTCCCGCGTCCTCGATAGGAGCGAGCACGCCCGTGCGATCCGAGCGGTCGTCCACCGCGGCGTCTTGCTTGGTGCCTCCCGTGCCTCCCGTGCCGGCGTCCTGTTCGACGTCACCGGTGCTGGAACTGTCGCCGCAGCCAAAGCCGAGCGCCACGGTAACGAAGATGAAAGCCCTCAATGCTGATTTCGACATGGGAGTTCCTCGAAGAAGTCTGGAGTCTGATGTGCGCCGATCATGGACTGGTCCACGTTTCCACGCTCGGCTGAAAGTGGTAGCGCATCGACGATCGAAACGCGGCCATCGGTTTGGCAACGGCCCGATGAACGCGCGCTTTGTGCAAGCGCAAATGCCCACTGCGGACTACGGGCGACGATAGTTCGGATGGAGTTCGAGCGCACCCCAGAATCAGCGGGGGAGGGGCCTGTGATGGAGCGCTGAAAAGGGGGGCAGGTAGGTCTCCGGCTCTAAATGTGGGGGCGGCTGCGACCGCGATTCGTCCCCTGAGCCATCTCCACAAATTCGAGGCGTTGGCTTTGGCACGGCTTCACTGACGATCCATCCTGAAGCAGCTTCGCTTCCATGGGGCAGGCGCGTTGTGGCTCCAGGAGACCGGTGTCAAACGATCGCACGCACCTGCCGGGCGGCGTAACCCCGTGTGCGCCATCCGAGTCCGCTGCGAAAATGACGCTGTATTTCCTCGGTCCTCGGCTGACGCGCGCGAGGTCACGCCGCCCGGGATCCACGCACGCTAGTTTGACACCAGTCTCCCAGAGCCCCAGTCACAGGCCGCTGAAGATTCCGGCCACCAACTCCAGGACCATCTCGGCAGCGGCACCGGCGACTTCACCTGCGCCCGCTGCGACCTCTGTGGCGGTTTCGGCTACGGCGGCGAGATTCGCGGATGCCAGACCTTCGGCCGCAGCACCCGATGCGTGCAAAGCGGCTTCGGCAGCGGCATCGGCGCCGTGGGCGAGCAGCTCGACCGGTTCCACCAACGCGACGGCGTCCACCGACGCAGGACTCGCGGCGTCGACCGCAAGGTTCTTCCCCGCACGCTGCTCCTTCGGTCGCAGCGCGCGGGCAAGAGCGATGGGATCGCGGGTGATTTGCGCCAGTTCGCCCCGGTCGAAGAAGACGATTTCGCAGGGGTGACACAGGTCGATGACGACGCCCACGACTTCGAGCATTCGCATCTGCCGGCTGCAACGGCTGCAACGCAGTCGCAGGGGCTGATGGCATTGGACACAGACCGTATCACCCGGCCGCGCGATGAGCTGGCAGCTGCGACAGCGGTGGCTGCTGGTCCGCACCGCCATGATTGGATGGGTCGGTCCGTAGTGCTCGCTGGCCGCCATCACACTTTCACGATCGGCCAAGAGGCCCAGGCAGGCGCTGCAGCGAAGCAGGCGCACGTCGTAGGACAGGTGGGGATCGACGTGCGAGAGCGGGTGTCCCGGGCCGCAGGCCGGGCACTCGAGTGCTTCAGGCATCGAGGACTCCCTGCGCGCGCCGCTTCTCTTCTTCGTCCAGCAGTTCCTCGACGCGGTAGACCATCACGCCACCATCGGAAACGCGGGTCTCGGCCAGGCCCTGTTTGCACAGGTCGTCGAGACGGCGCTCCGCCTCGTCGCGCGGCAGGTCCGCATGGGCGATGACTTCGGCCACGGTCAAGCTGCCTCCCCTGCGCTCGGCCAGCCGCAAGAGTTCCGACTGCCAGGCCCGCTCGGCCCGCGCGTCGAGCTGCTGCTGCCGGTCGCCCTTCAAGAGCGATACGCCGAGCGCGATGGGGGCCACGGTGCAGAACAGGAGCGTGGTCAGGATCGCGGCAGCGCCGTGGCCTTCGCCCAGGTTCATCGCGATGCCCAGGCCCATGAAGCTGCCCACGGCGATCGCCAGGTATCCGAAGCTGCGCCGGCCCATCCCAGCAGGGTAGTCCAAGCCAGGGGTTGGTCAATGCCGAACCGCAAGTGACCGTTTTCGGTCAGCCGTGCTTCGGTGGCTCGCCCGACGCCGCAAACCACGCCGTCAGCTGCCTGCGCGTCGGCCCGTGGAGTATGGGAAGCAGCACGATTCCGAGCGCCAGTAGCGCCGGCCAGCTGCTGAGCAGGCCGGCCTCGATCAAGCGCGCACCGAGGAAGCTGAAGAGCAGTGAGCGCATCAATGCGCCGAGGCTCACCGCCCCGAGAAATAGTCCGTAGCCCATGGTGGTCAATCCCGCGCCGGCGTGAAAGGCCGTCATCGGACCCACCGGGTAGCTGGTGCCGAGTATCACCAGCATCGCCCCGCCGCGCCGGCCGCCGCGATCGAACAGTCCCTGCAGCCGCGGTGGGACGCGCGCCGCGAGCCTTTTGCCTCCGAGCGCACGCACGAGCCAAAACGCGATCAGGCCCGACAGCGCGATGCCGAGCGTTCCGTAGAGCGTGCCTTCGATGAAGCCGAAGCACACTCCTGCCGCAACCAGCATCACTTGCGAGGGGATCAGAAAGACCAGGCGAAAGGCGACCAGGAGCGTGAACACCAGCGGGCCCCAGAAGCCGTAGCCCTCCACCAGCTGCCGGATCGATTCGGCTTCCCACTCGAGGCCGTGGCGCGTTCGCACATAGAGCCCCGCGGCGACGCAGACGAGCACCGCGACCAGCGCGAGCGCCGAGCGTGTCGAGCCCTTGCTCAGAACGGCTGCTCCGAGGCCAGCTCGAGGGCGTCGTCTGCGCCAAAGGCGTACCACTGGGCGATGCGGGCCTCGAAGTCGAGCCACAGGCAGCCGGGCTCGGCGCTGCGCAGGAGGGTGCCGGCGCTGAGGATGGTCAGGCCTTCGATCGCGCGCACCATGAAGCGATGGCTGTGGCCGTTGATGACGAAGCGGTGTTGGCCGTTTGCAAGCAGCTTTTGCAGCGCTTCGTTTTGGGCCAGGGCTCCCGCGTGATCGTGGGGGACGACCTTCGGCTCAATTTCCGACCCACCTTGAGCTTACTCCTGAGTGAAATACCTCGGCGCGGCGCCTGCCAGTTTGTCCGAGTTCACCGCTCTCGAGCGCCGAACGACACTCAAGCGCCGCAAACGCCCCGCGACGGCCCCCTCCGGTGCACGACAGCCGGCCCGCGGGCACACAGGTGCGCAACGGGCGCTCTGTCCCGCCGCGTAGAACCCCAACGACGTACCACCCGCGCTAGCCGGGGGTCGGAGGCGGCATCGCCGCCGGGCACCGAGCCAGCACATACCACCAGCAGTCCAGCGGCTCGCAGGGCTGGCGGTATCGATGCCGCATCAGCAGCGTGCCTCCGGGGAAGATTGCCTCGAGGCCGCGGCGAAAGCTCTGCCAGGCCTCACGGTACTGCCGGCGGTACTCTCGCACGGCAGCGACCGCCTTCTTGTACGCCTCACGGTCGCCGCCCGCAGCGACCGTCGGCTTGTGGCGTCCCTTGGGCCTGACGTTGTTCGGAGCGTCGAAGGGGTCGGTGGCCAGGATCTTCTTCACGCCCACAAAGCCCTGCCCGGCGCTGCGTGCCTGGGGCACCAGCTCGAGCTGACGCGCGTTGAGCTGCTGGCGGAAGTCCTCCACCAGGCCTGGCAGCGAGCGGTCACCGAACTGCGGCGGCGGAACGAAGCAGCCGGTGGCGACCACGTGCTCCTCGTCGGTCTGGTCGAAGAAATATTCGGGCCGACTGACCTCGATCGGGGGCTTGAGCCAGTCGGCCGGGCCATGCAGCACTCCGGGCCACAGCTTGTACTTGTCCACCAGCCGATCTTTGACGCAGTTGAGGACCGTGTAGCGGAGCTTGTCCCCAACGGCGGCGTGATGGGTCAGCAGCAGGTCGTTGTAGGACTGGTCGCACCAGATCGTCTCGGTGTACCGCTCGGGATATTGCGCGCCGAAGTACTCGAGCAGGCACGTGGCGATGCAGCGGTCGAGCTCGGCGCCCTGGGTCACGTTCGAGACGAAGCGCACGCGTGCGCGGTTTTCAGCGTCTGCTGTGGTGCCGAAGAGGGATGCGGCCACGCGGCGCCGGGGGCTCGCCGTGGCGTCGCGGCCGGGGCTGGCCTCGAAGCCCAGACCGGGCCTGGAGGGCACGGGTCGGTGCAGGGTCTCGAAGTCGGCGCCGACGAGGGTCTCCGGCGCCCGGCCGCTGGGCGCGCAGACGTGCAGGTAGGCGGCGAAGGCGTCGGCGGCGTCGGCCCCTTCGGGAGCGACCATCACGACGAGGTCTTCCTGAAGCGACAGGCAGAGGCTGTCGAGGCTCGCCAGCGCTCCGCCATCGAAGCGGCCAGGGTACTCGCGCTCCAGGGTGCGGAGGAGCCATTGGTGAGCGCGCTCGAGGGCTTGCTCGCAGCCGGCCGCGGCCGCCGGGATGCGGCCGGCCTGTGCGACCACGCGGCGCTTGTTTTCCAGGTAGCGCGTGAGTTCGGCGTCGAGCTGGATGTGGCGAGCGCCGGCGCTTCCGTGCACTCGCGCGTCTTCGGCCCGATCGATGAAGCGGCCGGGCATCCTGTGCTCCGAGGCCGGAGGGTTGGTAGCCGAGGGCAGCGGGAAATACAGGGGCAGCTCGGGTAGCGGGGCGTGGCGGGTCACAGCTGTGGTTCGCGCACGCGACGCGCCCTTGGCAACCGACTCCCCGGTTTTCGGTGAAGCCGTCGTTGTCGCGTGGTCGAGACGCACAGGTCGCCCCTGGTGGCTTTCATCCCTCGGTCGGAGCTGCTAAATCGCTCCAAAAAGAGGGAGCGCACCGTGGACCGACCAGCGATATTCTTCATGCTTTTTTCCACTCTGACGTTGTCCGGGTGCTTCAATCTGGCACCCGTTCGCGACGTGCGGGACTCCCCCATCGCGGTGCCGAGAAATGTCGAGCGCTCCGAGGCTGTGGTGCGGGATGGCATCGTTCGCGGACTGACCGCCAAGGGCTGGTCGATCGAGGGGGAGAGCGGTCCGACCCTGATCGCCAGCGTCACTGGGGGCGGCCACTGGGCGAAGGTTCGTATCGACTACACGGCCCACGCCTTCTCGATCACCTACCAGGATAGCTCGCCGGGCCTGCGCTACGACGGTGAGAGCGTCCATCGCCGCTACAACCACTGGGTGCACTTGCTCGAGCGCGCGATTCGAAAGCAGCTCGCCAATGCGCGCCCGGACGCGGCCCCACCTGCGGATACCACCGCGCCCCCGCCGGCGCCTGCGGCGGACGCCGTGCCACCGCCCCCGCCTACGGCGGAAGCCGTGCCCGCACCTCCGCCTGCCACCGGGGCCCCGCAATAGACGTCGCGGGCGCTGCTCAGTTGGCGCCGAAGCTGCAGAGCAAGCCGATTTCCAGCGCCGCGAAACCGCCGCCGCACACGCCGCCTTCGCAGATCCTGCCTTCGGCACAGCGGTCGCTCGCGTCACAGGGTTCGCCGTTTGCGACCAACGGCGCGCAACTGCCGTCCTTGCAGAAGAGGTCCGCGTCGCAGCCCCCGGTGGTGCACGCCTCGCCCTCGCCCAGTGCTTCGACACAGCTGCCGGAAGCGAAGTTGCAATGGCTGCCCTCGACGCAGGCGTGGTCGCCCTCGCAGGTCTCGCCGGCGACCGACAGCGGCTGGCATCGGTCGTCGGGACCGCAGTAGAGGCCATCGGCGAAGTGGCATTGGGGGAATTCGAAGCTGCCGTCACCCATGGAGCCCACGCCCAGGCAGCTGGTCACCGAACCTTCGGTCTTGCAGGCCCAGAAGCAGGGCTCGCCCTCGCTCGCTTCTGGCTCGCGGGCGCATACGCCCGAGCCGTTGCGATCGTCGCAGGTGACCGAGCCGCGTTCGGGTCGCGCGCACTCGATGGAGGAAGTGCACGCATCGCCCGGCTCCAGCACGCCGTCGAAGGCGCTGTCGCACAGACCATCGAGCATGGCCATCTCCCTGCTGACGCAGCTCGAGCCGAAATCTTCGTTGACCGAAGTTCTCTTTGGCTTCTCGCTTGCCTGGCCGTCGCCAGCTGCGCTGACAGCCACCCGCAGTCGCAGTCCGACGAGTCGGCAGGTGCCGGGACCCCACTCACGACCGAGCCCGCAACCGAGGTCGCAACCGAGACCCCGGTGAAGGTCGCACTCCAGCCGACCGACCCTGCGCCCACCTCAGCGGAAATCGAGGTCGCACCGGCGCTTGCGGGCGACGATCCGTGTTCCGCGCCGGGGGCGCACGAGCCGCTGCAGGCGCTTCCCGGCGAAACCTGCTTCGACTTCGTCACCCATGCTCCGGAAGGCGTGGAAGTGCCCTTTGAGCAGCAGTCCGGCGAGGCCTACCACGACTGGCACTACGCCATCCCCTGGGACGAGGACGCGGTCGCGACGCGCTTCGGGGCCGTGCTCGATAACGCCGAGGTGAACTACCAGTGGTACGTGTTCGGGCCGCCGCGGGGTAGGGCCGCGGGTACCGTGGGTATGTTTGTGACGGGCACGACCTTGGGCAGTGACGCCACGCTTTTTGCCCACTGGGCCCGGTCGCGCTGTAATGTGGTGCTCCCGGATGGCCTGGGGCTGGGGCTGCCACACGAGGGCACGGTGCTGGTGATGCGCCATATGCTCCACGTGACGGGCGAGCATCAGCGAGATGCCTCCGCGCTGCGCATCTGCACGGTGCCGGGCGCGAGTCGAAGCCAGGTCGCGAGCACTACGGTCCTGGGGACAGAATCGCTCAACCCGCTGGAGGGATTCCCGCCCGGCCTCCACACCTTTTCGGGGGCTTGCACCAACAATGCTCTCGAGGCGGTCGAGATTCCCCTCGTGATTCCGCACATGCACGAGCGCGGCATTCGTCTGACGCTCGACATCATGTCGAGTGACCAGGGGCGGGCGGTGCAGCCACTCGACGCAGCCTTCGAGCCGGCCGCCCGCAGCTACCACGTCTTCGACTCACCCCTCGTGCTGAGCGTCGGAGACACGCTTGCCACGAGCTGTACCTTCGACAACGACACCGAGAGCAACCTGCACTTCGGGCAGTCGGCTAGCTTTGAACAGTGCCACGCTTTCGCGTTTACGAGTCCACCGCGCGCATTGGAGCACGGGACGCTCAGCCTTCTCGGCATGATCAACGCCTGCTGGTAGGCACTTGCATCGGCTCACAGCCGCGCGCTGCTCCGGGCCTGGATCAACACCATGCAGCGCGACGACCGGCTTGAAATCGCCGTAAATTCGCGAGGATTTGTGATCGAGTCCTAAGGACGCTTGCGTTCGAAGTACCGCACTGCGCCGAGGCGCTCCAGCTGCCGGAACGTCTGGCGGTAGTTGGTCAACACAAAGAAGTTGGGCTTGTCGCTCAGATACGCGGCGGCCACGCGCTGTACGTCCTGCACCGTCACCGCCTCGAGCTGCTCGAAAGTGCGACGGTGGGCATCGGGGCCGAGTCCGGCGGCAAAGGCCGTGGCGAAGAAATAGGCGTCGGCTGCAGTGTTCGATAGATCCACGGAGGCCCGGTATTGGGCCTTTGCTGCCGCCAATTCCCCGGTGCTGATGGGCGTGGTCTGCAAGCGCACGGTCTCCTCCACCAACGCCCTGGCTGCCTGCTCGACGCGATCGTTTGCGACGCTGGTCCGGATCCAGAAGGTGCCGCCGTCGGCGTGCAAACCGGCCCCGGCCCGGACGCTGTATGCGATACCCTCGTCGTGGCGCAGACGCAGGGTCGCGCGCGAAGTGAAGCCGCCACCGAAGACGTGTGCCAGGATGCGCAGCGCGTGGGCATCGCGGTGACCAATCGCCACACTGGGTTGCATCACCTTCAGCTCGGACTCCTCACCGCCGACGAGGACCGCGCTGATCTGACTGCGGTAGTGCGGTTGCGCGTTGAACTCCAGCGTACGCGGATCCAGGGGCTCGGCGGGCTCCACCCAATCGCCGAAGGCCCTGCGTACGTGAGCCTCGACCTTCTCGGGGTCGACCGCGCCGGAGACGACGATGGCGCTGACCGAGGGGCGGTAGACCTCAGCGTGATAGGCTGCGATGTCATCACGCGTCAGCGCCGCTACGGCCTTGCCCTCCTCGAGATGATCGACGGCCCAGGGGTGGTCCTTGCCATAGAGTTGAGCCATCGCGAGCGCTTCGAGGTAGCCGTCACCCGTGAAGCCGCGATCGTAGAGCCAGCGCACATGCATCAACTGGGCCTTTTGCACGCCTGCTGCCTCGAAGGTCGGATAGCGAACGATGCGACCGAGCATCGCGGTCACAACTTTCAACGCGGAGGGCGGAAGCGTGAAGGACACCTGCGTGGAGCTGAAGCTGGTGTAGACGGCGGGTTTTTGGCCGCCGATCTCCATGTCGAACAGGACGTCGCCGTTTTCGATGGAGGTGCCACCGGTTCGCAGCGCGTCGCCCGTGACCACGGCCAGGCCCGGAGGCCGTCCCGCGCCGTGGAACGCGGCCGCGCGGTTGACGTAGGTGACGGTCATCAACGGGAACCTGGGGCGCGGAATCACGAATAACTGCAGGCCGTTGTCGAGCGTTGCGTGCAGAGGCTCGACCGCGACACTGCCGCGCTCGGGCATGGCCAAGGGTGGCGGAGCTTGGCGACGAAAGGCGTCGGCGGGGCTGGCATCGAGCGGTTGCCGGGGGCGTAGCTCGGCGCGGGATCCGGGGCCACAAGCGGCCACGAGCAGCGAAAGCAGGAGTAATGCCACCGCGAACAGGGGCTTGATGCGACTCATCGCAATGCCCGCTCCGTCGGAAGTAGATCCCCCTCGTCATTGTCGACGCGCATCTCGACTCTGCGGTTCTTGGAGATCTCCCATTCGAAGACGCGGTCCATGCGCAGCCACTGCTTGGCCGCCTCGTGCAATGCCTCGGCTGTCACCGCCTCGAGGGCCGCAATGCTCTGCTGCACCGACGGCAAGGTCTCGGGGTTGCCGCGGTCACGGCGACGGGTCAACATCCGCGCGCGCCCGATCAGTGACTCCCAGCGCGCCGTCTCCCCCACGATGGCGCTCGTGCGCGTGGCAGCCAGCTCGGACTCCGCTGGCGGCTCGGCTACCACGCGCGCGATCTCCTCGCGCAGGCGGCTGCGAACGCGCTCGAGGTCGGCCGTTACTGCGAGGGCCAGCGAGACGCTGAGCTCGAAGTGCCCGTCATGGGTCGAAAGCGCCGCGCCGCTCCGGCTCGCCACCGAGCCGAGCTGCTCGATGTTTGCCTGGATGCGCCGCTCGAGAAGCTCCCGCAGGAGTGTGGCGACGGGCCGGCAGGACTCGAGTTCACAGGGTAGCGCCCACTGCAGGTCGATCCGCTCGCGCGAGACAGAACCCTCCAACTGCAAGCGCCGGGTTCCACGGTAGACAATGGCCGCCGCCGGCTTCCGCGGCGCCTCGAGGGCAGCGCCGCGCAGCGGCCCGAAATAGCGCTCGACCTGGGCTGCCGTCGCAGCAAGGTCGATGTCGCCGACGATGGCCAGGGTGGCGTTGTCGGGTCGGTAGTGGGCCTGAAGAAACCAGCGCACGTGATCGACCTGGAGGTCTTCCAAGTCCTCTTCGTCGCTGGCCGCGACGCGGTAGGGGTGTCCTTCCGGGTAACACGCCTCGGCCAATAGCTCGCGCCTACGGGAATCGGGCCCCTGCCGAAGTCGCCTCTCGTCGAGCACGACGGCTCGCTCGAGGACGAAGGCCGCTGCGTCGATGGCGCCAGCGACGAAGCCCATGCGGTCGCTTTCGATCCAGAGCGCCAGCGGTAGTTGATCGGCAGGGAGGTTGACGTGGTAGACCGTTTCGGTGGCCGAGGTGTAGGCGTTGACCTCGGTGGCGCCGACCCTTTGATAGGCAGCGAGCGCCGCCAGGGGCGCCACATGGCGAGAGCCGCGGAAGGTCATGTGCTCGGTCAGATGCGCGAGGCCCCGGTAGCCCTGCGGATCGTGCCCGGCGCCCACACGATACGAGACGACGATGCCGACGCGGGCGCTGCGGTCATCCTGCTGCAGCAGCACTTCGAGCCCATTGTCGAGCACAAAGCGACGCGTATCGGGCGACTGCGCTCCGGCTCGGGAGATGAGCCCGAAACAAAGCAGCATGACCCCCATTCTCAGAACACGCACAGACGCCCCGCTTGCGGCACCATTGAGCAACAGGCCACGGCCGCTTGTCAACGGCTGGCGAAGCGGTGCAGCGGCGGGCATGCGCGTCGAATCTGGGGGTGACGCCGAATGCAGGCGCAGCCAAAGGCTCAACTGCCCTTCGAGCCGCGTTCATTCGAGGTCGGCGATGCCCAGCCGCACGTTCAGCCGTCGAGCACTTCGCGCACGCCCCGGGCGTTCGCCGCGTGCGTGTAGGGCTTGGCGAGGGAACCGACGCCGTCCTTGAGAATGCCATGGTGCACGATCACGGTGGCGGTGTGGCCCGAGGCGAAAAGCACCTTGAACTCGGAGCGTGGCTCCAACATGCGCTGCGAGAGCACTTGGCCGTTTGTTTTGCGGCAGCTCCTTACGGCATGATCGCGTCGGTCACGGGTATGTGCACGGGCGCGTTGATCGCGCCCAGTCCCGCGAGCGCGGCGGGGCCGGTTTCGAAGGTGTGCACGGTGTAGGCCCGGTGATGGTGTTGGGTCTTTGAATGCGCGAGTTGCATTGTGCTGGGCCCTGCTCGGCGATGGTCTTGATGACGTAGTCGGACAGCGCGCGCATGCGCTCGACGACTTGCTCCTGCCTTGACAGGCTACTTCGAGGCGCCGTAGCGGACCCGAGAGCGGATCATGACTCCCGCCGAGCACATCTAGGGGCGTCAGATGCTGACCATCCGCCGGGCACCACAAGCTCTCCGCGTTCGCTTTCGCTACCGACTGAGCGGAGCGCGGATATGAGCCGACTTCGCATCCTGCTATGTGGCGTCGGCAACATGGGCGCCAACCACCTGCGCACCCTCAAGGAGGCTTCGGAGGATTGCGAGGTGGTCGGGGTGGTGGATTCCTCACCGCTTTCGGCCGAGCGAGTGGGCGACACGCCCCTTTTCAACGACGTGGCCGAGGCGCTCGACGCCACGGGCCCCGAAGCCGCGGTGGTCGCAACGCCGACCGAAACCCACTACGACATCGCCGGCCAGATCATCCGCGCAGGCTTCCCGGTCCTGGTCGAGAAGCCGATCGCGGCCACCGCTGCCCAAGGGGAGCGCTTGCTCACCCTGGCCCAGGAGCACGGCGTCACACTGATGGTGGGGCACGTGGAGCGCTTCAATCCCGCCGTGGTAGCCGTGCAGCGCCTGGTCTCCGAGGGTCAGCTCGGCGAGATCATCAACGTCAGCGCACGCCGCGTCGGCGGTACACCCCAGGACGTGCACAAGGCCGGGCACGTGTTGATCGACCTGGCCGTCCACGATATCGACATCACCGCCAGCCTGCTCGGCGAGCCCACGCTGCATGCTGTCCACGCGCACCGCGGAACCTACGTCGACAGCGCGACGATGCTTTTTTCGTGTGGTGGCGTGTCGGTCGACATCCACTGCAATTGGGTGACGCCGGTGAAGATCCGCAGCCTGACGGTGACCGGCTCCGAGGGGCACCTCAGCGCCAACCTGATCGCACAGCAGGTCACGCTGACCAAGCGCAATCCCATCCTGACGAACCAGCGGCAGGGCGATGAAGGCTTCCTTGGTAAAAAGGGAGGCGACAAAGAGCAGGCCGGTGGCCGCGAGCAACCCGGCGGTCTCGCCGCGCGAGCGGGCCGCCACCGCGCCGGGTTCGATGCCGGCGTAGCGAAGCACCAGCGTTGCGGAACCGAGGGCGAAGACCGTGCTGAGCAGGTCCGCGCGCGGCCAGGTAGACCATGGGCTCGACCGCCAGCGGGTGGGCGAAAAAGACCAGCACTGCGAAGCGCGACTGTCGCGGGTTCAGTCCCAGGCGCTGGGCGAGTCGGGAGACCAGGAAGGCCGCGAACACGCCCAGCAGCAGGTTCTGGGCGCGCAGGGGCGCGGCCTCGACCCCGGTCAGCGCGATGCTCAGGCGGTAGCTCAGATGCAGCAGCGGGCGGTAGCTGTCGTGGGCGGGGCGAACGTCGCTGCGGTCGAGCAAGTTCGAATCGATGTACGCGTGCTCGGTCGCGGTGATCGTCTCCCACACCGGCTGCCGGTAGAGCCGGTTTTCGGGCAACGCGTGGGCGTCGTCCCAAACGTAGTCATTGGGCAGAGCGCGCAGGTAGTTCAGCGCCGCGAGTAACGCAAGCAGCAGCCAAATCCCATCGAGCCAACGGGCAGCAGCTGACTCTGGCTTTGGGCTTTCATCGGGCGACTGGGGCATGGACAGACCGGGGAGATCGGTTCGGACATGCTACCCTTGGGAACAGTGAAAAGGCAGGGCGCGTGATCGATCCGAGTGCACGAGTTCATCCCACCGCGATTCTCGATGGCGAGATCACGATAGGCGCCGAGACCGAGATCGGCCCCTTCTGCTACATCGAGGGCCGGGTCGTAATCGGGGCGCGCAATCGCATCTTCCCCCATGTGGTCATCGGGACCGACCCCCAGCACCGTACGGCCGAGCCCACCGGACCCGTCCTGATCGGCGATGACAATGTGTTGCGCGAGCGTGTCACCGTGCAGCGGGGCACCGGCGATCGATCCACCGAGATCCGCAATGGCTGCTATCTGATGGAGGGGGTGCATGTGTCCCACGACATCCTGATCGACGACGGCGTCACGATCGCGGCCTCGGTGACCTTGGCGGGGCACACGGTGCTGCTCGAGGGGGCCAACCTGGGCATGGGCGCAATCACCCACCAGTTCACCACGGTGGGCGCCTACTCCATGGTCGGCATGGGCGCGATCGTCACCAAGGACGTGCCACCTCTGGCGGTGGTGGCTGGCAATCCAGCGAAGCTCCTGCGCATCAACGGCCACGTCTTCGAGGCCTTGGGCATCGAGGACGGGGCGGTGGAGCTCACGCGCGGTTCGGACGGCGTACCGAGGGCGATTACCTACCGGCATGGGAGGCTGCAGCCGTTGCTGGCCCGCTTCCGCGAATCGACGCGACGTAAGACGGTAGTAGTGCTGGCCGGCGCGGACGGGGCCTGAAGCCCGCGCGCTCGCTATGACGGACATGGCGGCTCGGTCGGCGCCAGCCGGACCCCGAACCGGAGCCGGCGCGATCTTCCTCCGCTACCCTGACACAGTAGTGTTAAGTGGTACCAGTACTCCGCCAGAGAAGTCTTGACCGGTTGGGACACCCAATCCGGGACCATCGGCGTTGTTGTTCTCCTCGAAAGGGGGCCTACCCTGCAAATCTGCGAGGGGGAGCGGGTTCAGCGTGCCGTTACGGCGCCGAAGCCGTAGCCCGAGCTACTTCGAGAGGCGCCGTAGGGGTGCGCGGGACCCGCTCTCGCACGTCCATGGCGAAGGGCTGGGCGACCGTGGCAAGGCGCCAAGCGCAGGCGTTCCCGCAGGTACGTCGAGCATTGGCAACACCGCCACGGGCGCCCAGAACGAGTCAGGGGCGTGCGAGACTTGCGCCGAGCACATCTAGTGATGGTACGCACCAGCCCATCGTCACTGCCGCTGCCGGGCTGGGCGAAGTCGTCGTCGCAGCCGGGGATGGACGTGGCCTTGCCATCCATGGCCACCATGCCAAAGGGTAGCGACTGGGGTTTGAGGGCCTTGCGGCGGTAGGCGGCCTTGATGATGCGATGCAGCGCCGGCCTCAGTGCGTCGGGT
>JAOUOP010000104.1 GCA_029880325.1 Myxococcales bacterium
CCGGACTGCCGCCAGCGCGCCCGCGTCTCCCGACAGGCAGCACTCGCTGTTCCTCCGCCCCGGCATTCCCCGCATCACAGCTTCAGGCTCAGCACAAGCCCGTCATTCGCCGAGGGCTTACACTACAAGTTGCCACGCGCTGGGTCGAAATAGCGTGTTCTGAGGCTGCCAGTTGACACCCATGCGCTATGTAGCGCTTGAGAAATGCTGCGCACAGCGAAGCCCAAATGAGCCCCTCGGCGATATGCGGCTTGCGGGTCTGGAACTCGTGCAGGTTCGCGTAGGATTTGAGTTCCTTGAAGTACAGCTCGACCTGCCAACGCAAGCGGTACAGCGAGCAGATGACGTCGCAGCTCGCACGGTCGCGCGGCAGGTTGGTCATCAGCCGCGTCCATCTCTTGTCCTTGCGGTTGTAGCTCAGCACGAGGCGGAAGGACCTGGTTTCTTGTCCACGTCCGTCCCTCCAGACGACGTCAAGATCGTGCACCTTGCCCTTCGGCAGCTTCTTGATGACATCATTGAGCCTCTTGCCCTCGAGTTTGCGATAGACAGTCCCTTTTCGGGCGATTCGAGCGACTTCCGGGTTCAAGGTTGATCGGACGCGGATGCAGAAACTTCCGGAGGCTTCGACGATGGCCTGCATGTACGCTGTGCTGTCATAGCCCCGGTCGGCCAACAATAGGCAGTTGGTCAGACCTGCGGGCTCTGGGGCGTAGAGGCGCTCGCTTTCGCAATCCGCGGCCAGCGTGAGGTTGACCAAGTTATCGCGTTTTAGCGACATCGTTGCGTGTAGCTCCACCGCCGCGGGCTTGTTCGCCGTAAACCGCCCTGGAAAAGTACGCTTCAGCGCATCATGCAGCGCGAACGATGTGCCATCATGCAGCAAGATGTCGTCGAAATCCGCCAGCAGGCTTCCAGCTGACGGAAGCAGTACTTCACGACTGAGTTCGTTTAGGAAATCCTCACACAGCGACCGGGTCAACTCGACGAAGCCAGGACTGTCGAGTCGCTCGTAAAACGGCTTGTAGTTGACCTCCGTCCCGTGGTCGGCGTTGAAGTCGCGATGCAGCTCCGCAAGAAACGTGACCTTCCTTGTCCCCAGCGACTTCAGCAAGCTCGACAAAAACGCCGTTGTACCGATGACGCGCGCCGACCGCCGCTCGAACCCGCTGCGTCGCCCTTGGGCTTCTATCTTCTCCCGGCCCAAACAGTCCTTGAGCTGATTGGCGATTTGCGCAACTGTGATCTTGGGCATGAGCTTTCTCCCGTTTGGTTTCGTCGCCTAACAGGGATAGCTCATGCTCGTCTTCCTGAAAACCCCTGTGATTTCGCGGGTTTTTAGGATCCTACCGATGAGTTCTCGCTAGTTCTCGCTGGTGAGCGCGTTCCAGCGCATGGCCATCAATGCCACGCGATCCCCGTCGTTGACCTCCGGTCGCTGCACGCCCGGCGGCACGGCCAGCGCGCCGTCCTCGGAGCCCAGGAGGCCCAGGGCCGTCTCGGCCTCCTGTAGCAAGGCCGTGCGGGGGCGGCAGGGAGGAGGGACCGTCGAGCAGGGCCCCGGCGGGTGAAAGGGCCTCCGCGTCTTTTTTCGTGTGGGTTCGGACGGAAGCGGCCGCCGTGCTGTAGGGCAGCGGAATCGTGGGGGTTTGGGGCCTCAGCGGTGTAGGCAGCGTGGCAGGCGGTGCCGATATGGCTGAAACTGGGGATGGCTAAAGATTCCTACGGTCGCTGATTCGCGAGCAGTTCCTCTGCCAGAGCGTACCCGGGCTCGAGTTGGTGATGGTGGAAGCCAAGCTGGTGCCCAGCGCGCCTGAAAAAAGCGCACGGGATCGCATCGCGGAGAGCATCGAGAGCAACAACGAGTGCCTCGGCTGTCACCAGCTGATGAATCCCCTGGGTTATCCCTTCGAGATCTACAACCACGCGGGCTTTCTGCGGGCCGACGACCACGGCTCGGCGCCCGACGGCAGCGCCATGCTCGAAAACATGCCCGACCCCGCGCTCGACGGCCCCGTGGGTAACGCCGTCGAGCTGGTCGAGCGCCTGGCGGGCTCAGAGCACGTCGAGCGCTGCTTCATCCGCCACGCCTTCCGACACTTCATGGGCCGCAACGAGACCCGGGCGGACGCCTGTGCCCTCAGCGCCATGGAGCAGGCCTACCGGGATAGCGGTGGCTCGTTTCTCGCCATGCTGGAGGCACTCGCCACGAGCGACGCCTTCCTCTACCGGCACGACAGCCCCGAGGAGGCGCCATGATTCGCATCACGCGACGCGGCCTGCTACAGGCCGCAGGATTGGGGGCCGGAGCGGCCCTGCTGTCTCCCTTCCTGCGCTCCATCGGTCGCAGCCAGTCCAGCATTCCGCGACGCTTTGTGATCGTGGTGGAGGGCAACTGCAGCGAGCCCATCGTCTTTCTCTCCGACGCCGCGCGTGCTCGCGTCGAGGCCGAGTCCACCGGTGACCTCAGCGGCAAGCGTTGGTATTCGCGCAGCTACAGCCACGATTCGCCCATCCTCATCGAAGGCGCCGGCCTGGGCAGCGCCAGCGCCCTGGACGGCCTCGTCGGCAGCGGGGGCGAACTCGACCTGCAGGCCCTTTCCTCCGTCGTCTACGGCCTATCCTCCAAGGTCGCCGGCGGCGGCCATACCACCCACCACGGCGCCCTCAGCTGCACCCGCTCCACCCAGAACTCACCGGGCGGCCCCACCATTGACCAGTGGTTGAGCCTACAACCCCAGGTGCGCGGCAGCACCCCCTTTGACGTGCTGCGCCTGGGTATCACGGCGCGCTCCTCGGCGCTGGTCTACGAAACCTGCGCCTTCGCCACCGGCCAACCCGCGCCGATCATCTGCGATCCGAGTATCGCCTTCAACGCGGTCTTCGGCTCGGTGGCCCAGGGCGCGGGTCAAGCCACCTTCCGCGAACGCGGCGAGTTGCTCGACTTCGCCCATGCCGACGTCCAGGCCGCCCTGCAAGCGTTCTCCGGCAGCTCCGACGAGCGCGCAAAACTCGAGCAATACCTGGCTTCCATCGAGCAAATCACCCAGCGTCAAGAGCAGCTAGAGGACATGGGCGATACCCTGGCCGCTGTCGCCCCCGAGGACCCGAGCACCAATGCGCTCTACGCCTCGGGTCATCCGCTGGATGCCCTGCGCGCCCAATTCGACATCGCAACCGCGTCTTTGCTGGGCGGGCTGACCAACGTCGTCGTACTCGCCTCGGGCACGGGAAGCGGCTTCGACGTCCAATATTCGAGCCTCATCGACACCGTGGGGCGCCACGACCTGCATCACGAATCCAGCGGCAACCCCGAATACCTATCGGTCATCCACGAGGTCAGCCGCCAGCACGTGCTGATGATCGCGAAGATGGCCCGCACCCTGGCTGCCACGCCGGAAGTCGGCGCCGACGGCACCATGCTCGACCACACGGCCATCCTCTACATCTCGGACAACGGCGAGCAGCATCACTCCAACGCTGAAGAGTGGCCCGCACTGATCGTGGGCGGCAGTGCCCTGGGCTTCCAGCACGGCGACCGCACCGTGGTCTATCCCGGACACGGCCACGACAACAATCGCCAGCTCTCAAACCTCTTCAACACCCTGGGCTTTGCCGCCGGCGAAGAGCTGCTGGATTTCGGCGCCGAAGGTTCGAGCCGCATCGCCGAGGGCGAGCTCAGCGAGGTCTGGTCGCCCGCATGAACACGCACTGCCCAACGCTCTGCCGCGCGCGCTCGCGTTCGGCGAGAAACGCTTCGCCTCGACCCTCATCGATCATCGCCCCGATGCGTTGCAACGCGGCTTGCAGCTCATCGGGCGTCACCAGCGCCCAAACCGAGTCACCGTCGCGCCAGGCCTGATCGAAGGGGCCTCGCAGGTCCAGGGCACGCGCGCCATAGAAGACTTCGTCCAGGGGAACCCACTGCTCCACGCGCTCGAAGCCCGCCCCGGCGAGGATGTCCTTCAAGCTCCCGGTGTCCACGTAGCGTCGCGCCACGCGCTCGACAGCGCGCTCGACAAGGGGTGCATACCAGAAGCCCTCCCGAAGCTGCTGCTGCGAGCACGTGTTGATCAGAAGTACGCCGCCCGGGCGCAGGACCCGCAGGCTCTCGCCGAGCACCTGGCGCAACGCCGGCCAACCGCGCTGCGAGGCCGCGCCGCCATCCAGGTGATGGAGCACCTGATTGAACAGCACCAGGTCGAATTCAGCTTCCCCGAAGGGCATCGACAGGGCATTTCCCTGGCGCAGGACAACATGGGACTGGGCACCCAGCTTCCGCCTCGCGCGCTCGAGCATCGCGGGATTGACTTCGAGCCCCGTGAGCGTGCCGGCACAACCCGCAAGGGCCGCCAGATAGGCCCCCGTGCCGCAGCCCACGTCGAGCAGCCGGACCCCATCGCCGCCGGCCTCCAGCTCGCCGAGCACGCGCTTGATGATCGGCAGCCCAACCGGGACCCGGCTCACGTCGTAGTTCGACGCGGTTCGAGCGTAGTCCTCGTAGTCTCTCGCCGACATGGGCTTCAGGCATAGCACGGTCGTGGAGCAGCTCGGCGACCAGCCCGGTCCACTCACATGCTGACGGCAGCGCCACCGACGCTGTCGGCGCGGTTGCACCGCTCGGGCCCACGCGGGGCTCCGATCCCGATGACGACCGGCGCCCAACGACGTCGCCCGCCGTGCAGGCACAAAGACTTGCCGCCGACCCAGGCAACGGCGTAAGTCATGGGAAGCGACCGCACGACGCGCCTGCCCAGGGCGCGAACTCGGCCCCGCTTTCAGCTCACCAGCCCGCCGTGCTGTAGGGCAGCGGAATCGTGGGGGTTTGGGGCCTCAGCGGTGTAGGCAGCGTGGCATGCGGTGCCGATATGGCTGAAACTGGGGATGGCTAAAGATTCCTACGGTCCGGGCTCCCACGTGCCGCTCTTCGCTGCATGCAGAAGAGGGATCGCCTATGCGACTTCGACATTTGCTGCTGACGCTGCTCGTTGGGACCGCCAAAGCCAGCGAACGACCCGCCGGACCCGCTGGCGCCCAGGGGCCCACCGACACCCCCGGAAAGACGGAGTGCCTGGTGCTCCCGGCGCGGGCGCGGCGGCCGGTACCCTGCGTTTTGTGGTGAGGGCTAAAAGTTGCGCTGACGCAATAGCGCGTTGAGTCGCTGATCCTCGTTGACCGATGATTCGGATGCTGACCGTAGGAATCTTTAGCCATCCCCAGTTTCAGCCATATCGGCACCGCATGCCACGCTGCCTACACCGCTGAGGCCCCAAACCCCCACGATTCCGCTGCCCTACAGCACGGCGGGCGCGGCCAGCCGTCCGAGTCACGAGCGTATCCCCCAGTTTCTAACTTGCGGACAATTCGCTTCTGCGGCGGGATGCCCCGACCGGAGAAATAAAATCGCGGCCCAGGACGAATTTCCGAGGACCCCCCAAATCGTTCACTGGTGGTCTCCTGCACGCCGATCTAACGTCGCCAAACTAGTACGTAGGTGTGGGTGTGAGCGTGTTTTCGAGGGTCGGGAGGTCGTCAGCAAAGGTACGCCACCTTCGCTCGCGACTCTCGGCCTCCGCAGAGCGATCGGACGCTCCGTCGCGGGCCGCTGTGGACGCCGAGCCCGCGGACGCCGAGCCCGACGCGGATCTCGAGGCCCTGGCCGCGAGCCTGACTCCCGAGGAACCCGAAGCGCTGCCACCGCCGCCGCCGCCGAGCGGCTTCGACATGGGCGCCCTGGCCAGCCCCTCGAGGCCCCCCCCCCAGCGCCAACCTGGGCCGATCGTGAAGACAGCGACGCGCGCATCGACCTGAGCCAGGTCACCGCGGCCGATCTCGAGGCCCCGCCGGAGGTGAGGCCGGCCGTCATCTCGGGGCAGGACCCGCTCGCAGCGGCGCCGCAGCCGAGCTTCACCACGCTCACGCCGGTCACGATCGCAGCCGCCGACGACGCCCTGGACGACAACCCCTTTGGCCGGGGAGCGGGCCTGCCTCCCTGGGTGACGCAACTGGGCTCGAGGGCGAGGGAGTTGCCGACCTGGTCCTGGACCCTGGCTGCGGGTGTTGCGATCGGCCTGGGCATGGGAGGGCTTTTCTCGTCCGGCGGCGAAGCACCCGCAGCCGTGTCGAGCGCCGCGCAGCCGGCGACGACGGTCGCCGCGACCGCCGTCGACATGCCGCCGGTCGCCCCGAGCGCGACCGCCGCGCCAGTCACGACGCTCCGCCCTGCGACCACCGCCGCCGCGACTTCGAAGCCCAGCTCCCCGGGAGGGGCTCCGAAGCCGCGCAGCAGGCCAAAGAGAGGGCAGCAGCAGAGCCCCGGCGCGGCCCGATCGACGGCACCGCAACGGGCGGAATCATCGCTCCTGCAGCACCCGGCCGACCGTAGGAATCTTTAGCCATCCCCAGTTTCAGCCATATCGGCACCGCATGCCACGCTGCCTACACCGCTGAGGCCCCAAACCCCCACGATTCCGCCGCCCTACAGCACGGCGGACCGTAGGAATCTTTAGCCATCCCCAGTTTCAGCCATATCGGCACCGCATGCCACGCTGCCTACACCGCTGCGGCCCCAAACCCCCACGATTCCGCCGCCCTACAGCACGGCGGACCGTAGGAATCTTTAGCCATCCCCAGTTTCAGCCATATCGGCACCGCATGCCACGCTGCCTACACCGCTGAGGCCCCAAACCCCCACGATTCCGCCGCCCTACAGCACGGCGGGCTCCGCCGGGTACCGAAAGGCCGGTGCCCCCCCCCACAAGGCGTCGTGGTCCGTGTATGCTGGACCGCGGTGGGCATCGACGACCGTGGGACGCTTCAGACAGATTTTGCGACCGCTACCCTTTCTGGTCGCAATTGCTGTCGCAACGGGCTGCTCGGAAGACGCGCCCTCGAAACCCACGCCTCCTCCTATTCCCGCACCAGACACAGCATCGCCGGCACCACCGGCCACGCCTTTCGACAACAAACTGCGCGTGCTCACCTACAACGTGCTCGCGGATCCGACGTTCCATGAGCACCTGCGGGTGCCTGCCCTCTTGGACATCCTGGAGGCGAGCGGCGCGGATGTCATTGCGCTGCAGGAGGTTGCTCCCTGGTTCATCGACTCGCTGCGACGACGGCCCTGGACGAAGAGCTATCACTTCAGTCGCCACGGCGGCGAGGTGGTCGCACCGGGAGGAGACCTGATCCTCTCTCGCTACCCGATCCGTTCTTCGCGTTACGTGGAGCTTCCGAGTGAGCAACGGCGGGGCGTCCTTTGGTCGGAGATTGAACTCGGCGCGGAGGTTTTGGCGGTCGCCACCGTTCACCTCGAAAGTCCCCTGGAGGACGGTCCCCTACGCCGCAAGCAACTGGAGCGGGTATTCGAGATCCTCGCCGACTACCCCCGAGCGATACTGCTCGGCGACTTCAATTTCGGTGATGGCGAGGCCGAAGGAGCCGCGATTCCTTCGCTCTATTCCGACCCGTGGCGAGGGCTGAATCCAGACGCGCCGGGATACACCTGGGACATGGAACGCAGCCAGATGGCACGGGAGGGCGCCTTTGCCGGCGAGCAGAGTCGGCGACTGGACCGCATCCTGGTGCGATGGCCCGGTTCCGAGCCTCGCAAGGCCACCATCATCGGCAACCGGCCTGTCGCGGTGCCAGGCGTTTTTCCTTCCGATCATTTCGGCTTGGTGGCGGAGGTAGGACTTCCTGTGCTGGGCCGTGAAGACCCGACGGTGACCCCCCGTATCCCGCGCAGCGGCACGGAGGCTTCTCGTTAGGCACCGCGAAAGAATAACTTCCCCATTGGCACGTGACGGCGGAGTGCGATCGGGACGGCGCCCGGAGAAGAATCCGCAGTCGTACCAGAGGTACATCGAGGAATTCTTCGAGGACGCACGATCCGAGCGTGCCCGTCGGCGCGTGCCAATGGGGAAGTTATTCTTTCGCGGACCCTTAGCCCTACTTGGCCGCCCCGACCACCCACGCGAAGCCGAGCGGCACGAGCCGGTTGATCGGGACGTCATCGGCGATGAGCGGGATGCGAATCATGTACGCCCACGGCGTACCACAGAGCCACATGCGCTCCTTGACCGCGACATACGACTCTTCTCCGAAATCCTCGACCTCCACGAAAAATTCCGATGCTTTAACTCGATGATACAGGTCAGCATCGCGCGTCGTTTCCAATCGCAGCCGCCTGCCGTCCTCCAGCGTCAGGGTAGTTCCCTCGACGCTGGCTACCCGAACCGGATTACGGAAGGGGTCGTTTTCGATGATGCGGGGGTAGTGGAAACCCACGAAGCCTTCGACAACGAACGCGGACCATGCGACCAGGAGGCCCGCGAGTACCCGCACGCGCGAACGCTCACGTGCGAAGACGACGATCCCGCGTGCGAAAACCAGGATTGGACCCGCTAGCCCCGCGATGAGGAACATGGATTCGACCCTCCCGCACGGAAATGGGGGGCGCAGGAGCGCACTGGCGGCAACCGCGACTACCGGTATGACCGGCCAGGCCACCACGTACTTGCGAAACAGCTGCTTGCGCCGTTCCCGCTCTTCCGGGTCTGGAGAGTCCGAATCGGGAGGGGATTGCAGCATGGAACGATCGGACAGTGTACGGCAGCCCAGCGGCCGGCGCACGGGTTGCGACGCCGAGATCGGAGGTCGGCGGGCAGTGGCTCGCGAACGACCTTCGCGGTGCTCGAGTTGAGCCGATGAGCTCCCGTGCTCAGGCCGCAACAGCGGGTTCGACTCCGGTCACCACCAGCCGTCGCTTCGATGCCAACGCCGGCACCGACGCCACCGAGTCCACTGCCGTTCCGCGCGAGACCTGCGAGAGCACCGCCTCCAGCAGGGGCCTGGCTGCTGACAAACGCCGCACTTTGATGCCCGCATTCCACAGTGGCTCGAACTTTTTCCAACCGCCGGCGTAGGCCAGGTGCTTGAGCTGGTGCTTTGCCGTGGCGTGCTGGCGGCTTGCGCGGGCGATGTTTCGCCAGCTGTAGAAGTCCCGATAGGCGCGAAGGTAGCCGCCTTGGAGTTGCTTGGCGGTCATGCCGCGCGGGCGGTAGACGACGTGGCGGGTGTCGTAGCGGTCCCAGTCGCGGGTGGTCAGTCGGCCCGCTTGCTCCATCCGCTGGTAGAGGCGCGTGCCCGGGTACGGCGTGAGGATGTGGAAGGTGGCGGTGGTGATGCCGCGCTCGATGGCCCATTCGACGGTGCGCTCGAAGACATCTGGGCCATCGTCGTCGAGGCCGAAGACGAAGCTGCCGTTGATCATGATGCCGAGGTCGTCGAGGCGGCGAATGACGCGGTCGTAGTCGCGACCCAGGTTTTGGCGCTTGTTGCTGTGCTGGAGGTTCTTTGGATCGAGGGTTTCGAAGCCGACGAATAGGCTCCGAAGGCCGGCTTCGGCCGCCCGTTCGATGAGGTCGCCGCGCAGGATGGAGTCGACGGTGGCAGCGCCCTGGAAGACCCGCCCCATGCCGCGCATACCTGAAAAGAGCGCCCGCGCGAAGGGCTGGTGGCCGAGCAGGTGGTCGTCCAGGAAGTAGAGGTGACGGCCGGGTAGCGCTTCGATTTCGGCCAGTGCCCGGTCGACCGGTTGCGTGTAGAAGGAACGGCCGCTTCCGAAGAAGGCGTCTTTGTAGCAGAAGTCGCAGTGGTGGGGGCACCCGCGCGAGACGACCAGGGAGTTGGGGACGAGGTAGAGTTCGCGCTTGATCAGGTCGCGTCGCACCGGGGGCAGGTTTTCGAGGGTGCGCGGTCCGGATTCATAGCGTGCTTGGGGGCGGCCGGCGCGCAGGTCGGCGAGGAAGCGCGGGAAGCTGCTGTCGCCGGGGCCGAGGAAGATGCTGTCGGCGTGTTGCGCCGCTTCGTCGGACAGGGAGGTGACGTGCAGGCCGCCCAGGGCCACGTGGGCGCCCAGGCGGCGGTAGTGGTCGGCGATGGCGTAGGAGCGGCGCGCGTTGGTGATGTAGACCTGGATGATGACCAGGTCCGGACAATCGTCGAGGCGCAGGGTCTCCACGTGCTCATCGACCAGCTCGATTTCATCGCACGGGTCGAGGTGGGCGGCCGACCGTAGGAATCTTTAGCCATCCCCAGTTTCAGCCATATCGGCACCGCATGCCACGCTGCCTACACCGCTGAGGCCCCAAACCCCCACGATTCCGCTGCCCTACAGCACGGCGGACTACGCCCTGCTGCGAGCCAACTACACCGACACCGTGCAGGTGATGGTCACCGAGCGCACCTTCACCGAGATCTTTCTACGCTACCGGCGCGATCCGTCACTGCTCGGCGAGTTCATGGCGGCGGTCATGACGCGCGCCCGCGACGAACTGACCGTAGGAATCTTTAGCCATCCCCAGTTTCAGCCATATCGGCACCGCATGCCACGCTGCCTACACCGCTGAGGACCCAAACCCCCACGATTCCGCTGCCCTACAGCACGGCGGAGGCGCGGCGCAGGGGGACGGCTCGGAATCGAAAACTGAGAGTTGTCCGAGATTCGGATTTTTTTTGGGCGGGTCGGATGGATCGCTCCGACTTCGAGCGCGAGTTTCCGCATGGAACCTACAACATGCGGGTGCACCACAACGCGCCGATAGCAAAGGAGCACCCCGGGGCGTTTCTGACCAAGTCGGGACCCACGCTGGACGAGGTCAAGGCCGAGCTGCAAGGGCAGCGGCAGCGCAGGCAGCAGGCTGAGGGCGAGTGGGCGGCGGCGCTCGAGGCGGAGAAAGTAGAGGCCGCAGGGCCCGAGGAGAAGGAGAAGGATTCGAGCGGGACGGTTGAGACGAACTCCGAAGTCACGGGTTCAGGGGCAGCACGCGTGGGCGAGGTGACCGGGGACGCCGAGACTGAGGCCACCTGGATCGAGGCGACAGTCTTGTCGCCGCGGGAGCAGATGATCGAGCGCTCGCGTGCGTTGATGGCCTTCGTGAACGAAACCTTCGAAGAAGAGGCCGAGGTCATCTGTGACTACGCGGAGTACATACCGGCCGACAGCAGCGACCCGGATGAGAACGACGCCAACGCCGATGTGCCGGCTCCGGGCTCTGCGGAGCAACCCGCAAAGCCCGCGCGAGGGGCACCGGTCGTGCGCCATCGGTTCGACCGGACGGTTGGCGATGAAGAAGCCGCCAAATCTCGGCGGCTGGTGATCCTGCGTGACAAGCGAAGAGGCCGCCCGCCAGGTGGCACTACCAGGAGCGGCTCCGATCCCCCTGACTGAGGTCAGAGCCCCACGGGGGCATGCGTCGCGAGATCCGGCTCTCGCGGCGCATTGGTGCGTCTGCAGTACGGCAAAAGTCGCGAAATTGAGGCGTTGAGGGGGCGGTTGGGGGCCGCGGTACGAAATTTAGGTCTCTTGGAGGCTCGGGGCCGGAGGACGGCTCGAAATCGCAAACTGTGAGTTGTCCGAAATTCGGATTTTTTTGGGGCGGGTCGGAGGGATCCGCGCGTCTGGGGGCGCTCTGCTGGCGAAAGCGCTCGAAGCGCCGCCGCAGCGCCTCCGGCACCTCGCGTCCCCCGCTCCGGGTCCGTGGCCTCCGGCCCCGTGCTCCGGTCAGCTTCGCCCCTGCTCTGTGCTCCGTGCTTGCCTTCATCGCTCTCGCCTCCGCCGCCGCGCGCTGGTGCAGCGCGGCCGAAGCTACTGCGATCGGGCGATGGCGGTCCTGGGCCCGTCTACGATCTGGTTACGTTGCCAGCAATGACGGGGCCGAGGTCAACACGCTCTGCACGACCCTGATCGCCAGCTGCCACCTGCACGAAATCGAGCCCGAAGCCTACCTCCGCGACCTGCTCTGCCTGTTGCCCGGCTGGCCCAAGAACCGCGTCCTCGAGCTGGCCCCCTGCAACTGGCAGCAGACCCTCGAGCAGCCCGAAACTCAGCAGCGGCTCGCCGCCCATGTCATGCGGCGCACGATCCTCGAGCTCGACAAAGTCCATTCCCCACGAGCGTAGGGCGTTCGTGGGGGGCGGGGAAGAACGTGCTCCCTCGAACGCTTACGTTGGAAGCTCAGGGCGCGGAGGGATGGCGAAGTCGAAAACTAGCGGTTGACTGTGATCTGGGCAATTCTTGGCGCGGGTCGGAGGGATCGCTTGCGAGAGGTACAGACCGCGAGCAGTGCCCAGCTTACAAGCTGGATCACCCGCGTCGTGGCTGCCGAGACCCTGGACGACGTCTTCGCGTAACGCTGTTGGTCGGAGGGATCAACCAGGTGATCAACCATCAACCGAGCACCCGATACGTCGTTATGGGGTGATCAACCATCAACCGAGCACCCGACACGTCGTTATGGGAAGCACCTGGCTGGATGCGGAATGTCCGCACATTGCTCGAACTCTTCCACGCAAGCCGTGCCGCACGGGTGCTCTTCGCATCGGCAATCGGTGTCAAAGCATGAAAACCAAGACTCGCACTGCACTAGGCAGTCGGCAAAAGCCTTAACGCAGGACAGGCATCCACTCGAAAGCGAACTCTCTGCGGACTGGATACACGCATCGTAATTCGTCGAGTCTGTCACAAGGCAGAGTTCTACGAAGGATCCGGCTGGGGATGCGAGCGCGACCTCAATGCCCTGGACATCGCTTGGGTCCGCACACGAGCCGTCGCAAACGCCAGAGTTGCATTCGGTGCCTTCAGGGCACGCATTGGATGCGGCCGGCTCCTCATCAACATCGCCATCGCCGTCATTATCGTCTCCATCGCACAACTCTGGAGCGCCGGGAAACACATTTTCGTCCGTGTCATTCGAATCGTCACCGCCGCAGCGGATAGGAGGATGACCATCGTAATCAGTATCGAGCACTTCCCAACGGCAGGAAGCCAGCGCTTGGTCGCAGTGCTCCGCCATCGTACAAGGATCGTCGTCCACGCAGTCGGAATCCACGCCGCACACGGGTGTCGCCACGCAGCCACCATCGAGCAAACTGCACACCTCGGTCGCCGTACACGAGCTGGGGTTGATTGAGTGTGAACAGACCCCGTCTATGCACGTGCTCTCCGTGCAGGAAATCCCATCGTCACACTCTCCACAGCCGGAACTTGATGTGACAGCATCGTTCGACCCGCTCCCAACTCCGCCGTCGTCTTGCGACTGCTCGTCCACTTCGTCGAACGTGCTGGCATCGACAGTTGTGGAAGCGAACTGTGGTCCCCGTTCATTCGTTGATGTGTCGAACGACCCTGCATCCTCTGCCCGTGTCGTAGAACTCGCTGTGTTGTCACTGGAACCGGCCGCCGGCTCATTTCGCGATGACTCCGGTTCCATCTTCTCTTCGAAGCTCTTTGAGCAACCGGCGGAGAGAGTGAACACCAAAACAAGCGCAGCTGGATGCCCACAAAACAAATGTGCCAAACCGCTACCGTACATCTTCTGCCTTCCCGTTAGTCAACTGGTCAGCCCTCGGGATCAACGACCGTGGTAGTGCGAGGAACCAGTGTCTCCCTTATCATAGAGGCGAACGTGCGCACAACATGGACCCGGCGACGGATCCTAGTGCTGAGACTTCAGCGGGCGCCATTTCCGCTTGGAACCGGCTCTCAGCTGCAATCTCCTTGTGCCTTCGAGCATGCACAAACTTTGACTTCGGAGTCTCACATCGTGGCCATGCGAACTAGTCGAATCGCGTCCAGTAGCGGTAGTTGAGAACCAACTGCACGTCCTCGATGCCATCGAAACGTACGCCCTCTTCTTCCCAGACCCTGAGGACGAAGGTTCCGTCAAGCGGTCGGCCGCGCAGTTCTTGACGTAAATACGGACCGATTAGATCGCGATCCGACGACGAAAGTGGATTGCTCAAGTAGCGCTCCGCAGCCAGGCCCCGCGCGTGCTCGATCCGCCCTGTGAAGAGTTCGGCCTTGAAGTCAGAGCCGCCATAATTTCGCACGTAGTACGGACCGAGGTGTTCTATCGTGTAAGGAATGAAACCGGAAGCATAGCATGTTGAGGGAGTCGTAGAGTTCTCGCAGTCCCTTGTTCCGGTTCCGACAAAATTGACCCCCACCGATTCGACTCGGTAGTTGAAATTTCCGCGGGCGAAGCCGCTCAATGCGAAAATCCGACCGTCTTCGATATCGCGCTGTGATATTCCAAGTACGGCCTCCCGGAAGCAGTGCGTTTGTGCCGTCACGGATCCGCAGTCGGACCGAAGACCATCAGGGCAGAGTTTTACGCACCGCCGTGTCCACACCTGTTCCCTGAAGGTAGAGCCGTCGGTGTCCTCGCACACAGGAAACATTGCCTCCCCGTTCTCATCGGCATTGACGTACGGTTTGGGGAGGGGAAGTTCCGCAGCCGCCACCCCCAGATTAAAAAGCCTCCCGTCGTGTACGTCCTCTAGCATGAGGGCAGCGACATCAATTTGTTGCGAGACGGTCCCCACCGGACGAATCGAGACGTCAACCGTCTGTGGATACGGGACGTCGAAATATAGAAACCATCGGTTCCAGTCTCCCGGCTCCTCTGTGCCCACCGTGGCTGTCTCGCTTGTCGCAAGTGGCGCACCGCTCTCCCGTTCCGTAACGTGCACCATTGATGATGCCAGGAGCGGCAATGCAAGGTCGCGAGCATACCAGGAAAGTCGATATCGCTTAGCCTCTAACTGCAGGCTTTGGCTTATTCCAGCGTCGGGCGTCAAGAGGCATCCGGGTAGGATGCATTCAGTACCCAAGTTCATTGAGTCGCCAAACGTAACACGGTATCCAGGGACCTTTGCGAACGCTGGTGCTGTGTCGCCGAACGGACCGCTCTCTGGCGCACTGCCAGCATCAGGCGCGGCAGGCGCGGCCAGAATCGGAACGACGCTGACGCAGGTGGCTCCGGAGTCCTCGCCGACGGGCCCGCCATCTGGCGGAGCCAGCCCCTCGCAACCAATCACGCTCCAGCTCTGACGGTCCAGGTACCCAGAATCTCGTAAAAGGTTGTCTACTGGTGTCGCGCACTCCTCTCGTACATTGTGGATGTCGTCTCGGAGCGAGACTATTGCGCTATCAGAGCCTTCATGGAAATTGTTAATCAATCGGTACGACTCAACAATATTCTCAAGTTTGGTGACGTAGTCCCCTATGAAGGAATCGGCGAAATGCTGTTCAAAAATCTGGGTGTCAGCGAGATTTGCGCCGCTCGTCGCACAGACGGAATCGACCCAAGTCGAGGGGGAGTCAACGAGAGGTAGGTCATCGCTGAGTAGAGACAAATCCTCCCCGAGTCGCTGCTCAACGGCTCGTCGTGCAAGGAAGGCCATTCGGCGAGCACTCCTTAGCACTACTGTGTCGGATGGGTGGCCTCATGGTGTCTTGAAAAAGCTGGATCATTTCGATCACTTACGGCGAAGTTTGGGCGAGCGGTTGGCGAACTGTCGACAGTGTGATCCTCTGGGGGCATG
>JAOUOP010000055.1 GCA_029880325.1 Myxococcales bacterium
GGGGTCTCGCCGGACGCGCCTTCGACTCTCATGGTCTCCGCCGTCACCGTACGGGCGGACCGCTCAGCGAAAGCGCGGCCGACACGCGGTGATATTCGCCCCCTGCCACGACTTTTTGAGAAGCTACCGGCATAGGCGTTAAGCGGCGGAAATTGCCGGGTTTCCTCGACTCACCAGGCGTGCCACATCAGAAATCGCCTTCAGTCTCAACTTCGGATTCGCGGGTCCTCGGAGTCTGGCGATTTCGTGAGCTGCAACCCGCCTAACGCCTATGCCCGAAGGCCCCCTCCGGTGCTACGCAACACTCGGCAAGTAATCGACGAAGGACATCCAGAGTATATTCGAGGAGATAGCCCAAAGGGCGGTCGGCGCGGCGAGGGCCCTCGAGTTTTGCCCAGCACTACCGGCACAGGTGACTCGATGTGCGCGGCGGAAGTCTCGCGCGTCCATGGCGAAGGGCTGGGCGGCCGTGGCCAGGCGCCAAGCGCAGGCGTACCCGCGTCGAGCATTGGCAACGCGGCCACGGGCGGCCAGAGGATGCCTTTGTCGAGCGCTGTCTCACGCGGGCCGGCCTCGCGCTGGCGCCCGGAAGACGGTCCGCAGTTGTCCCAATGGCACGCCGATGGATGCTTCACGCCCGCGCGGTCACGGGCGCGGCTGCAGCGGCGGGATCGTAGCCGGCGGGGTGCCAAGGGCTTGCGCGACCGGCCCGCTGGCGGGTAAGGAGGGCCTGAGAGTTGCTGTCTTTGGGGTGATTCATTCATGGGGCACGCATTGCTGGTATGGCTTCCGATCGCGTTGATGGCGACGCTCGGAGCGGGCTGCGCTGCGCTGCCGGCGCCGCCTGTCGTCGCGCCGCATGAAGGCCAGCCGTCGCCGCGGCCGGGGCTGCAGCAGGATCGTCCAGCCCCCGGTGTGCTGCGCCCCGGTGATGGGCTGAGGCTCGAGGTGTTGTCGGTGGACGAGCGCTCCTACCCTCAACTGCTGGTGTCGGCGACCGGACAGCTGCATGTGCCCGGGCTCGGTGACATCGAGGTCGCGGGCCTGACGCTTTCCCAGGCCGAAGCGTTGATCGTCGAGCGCCAGCGCAGGGTCGATGCGCAGGCGCGCGCGGTTCTATATCAGGTGTCGCAGGCTGGGGCGCGGGTCACCGTCCTGGGCGCGGTGACCCGACAGGGGGGCTATCCCTTGACCCCGGGGATGCGCATGGCCGATGCCATCGGCGCAGCGGGTGGGCCGCTGCTGGCTCCGCCGAACTCCCCCTCTCAGGCAGCTTTACCGCTTGCGGACCTGAGCCGGGCGGTGGTGAGCCGGGGCGGCAAGGCGCTGCCGATCGATCTGGAGCGCGCGCTGCGCGGAGAGGCCGGCCATAACGTCTTCGCGCATCCGGGCGACCACATCTTTGTGCCACCGCGACGCGAGCATGTCGTGAGCGTGCTCGGCCAGGTCGGCCGCCCGTCGGTGCTGGTCCACCACGAGGGCATGCGCTTGACCGAGGCGCTCGCACTCGCCGGGGGCGTCACGCGCGACGGCGATGGGGCCGACATACGCCTCCTACGGGGTCCACCCGAGGCGCCCCAGGTGTTTTCTGCGAGTTTGGCTGCGATCAAGGCTGGCAAGGGCCGCGATGCTACCCTTGCGCCTGGCGATGTGCTCTTTGTGACCGACCAGTGGCTCGAAGACCTGCGCGAGGTGATGGGCGTGCTTATGCCCCTGACGTCGCTGGCGTCGGCGGCTTTGCTGATCGCTATCGTGAGTCAATAGGTATCCGGTGAGGCACCGCATGTTCCCCTCCGCCCGCTTTGCAGCACTGCCCCGCTCTGGCTTCCCAGGTGTCATCGGAGGGCTCCTGATGGCCTCGGTGGCCTGCGGCTACCCGCGGCCGCCAGCCCATCCTGCGGCCGAGGTTGGGGAGAAGAAGGGAGCCGAAGACGAGGGCTTCGAGGCCGCCCAGGTCGAGCGCCCGGGAATGCCCAGTGATGCCCCCCACGGCTTTGCGCTCGCCCCCGGTGATACCCTCGCCGTCGAACTCGTCTCCACGGAAACCCAGAACATCGAGGGGCTCATGCTCGACGGCAAGGGCATGATCCATCTGCCGCTGGTGGGCGATGTGGCCGTCGGAGGCGCGTCTCTAAGTGAGGTCGAGCAGGTGCTCACGCAGGCGTTTCACCGCTTTGACCGCCTGGCCCAGGTGCGGGTGCGCTTGACGGGCCGTGGCGGTCAGCGGGCGACGGTTTTGGGTGCGGTGGAGAAGCAGGGGCCGGTGGAGCTGCATCCCGCTGCCCGCTTGACCGACCTGATCGCAGCGGCAGGCGGACCGCTGTCGACGGTCACGGGCCCCGATCCCGTGACCGTGGCCGACGTGTCAGGTGCCGTGGTGATGCGCGACGGCAAGGCGCTGCCGGTCGATATGCAGCGGGCGATGCTGGGCGATCCGAAGCACAATATTTACGTTCGTCCAGGCGATCACGTTTACGTGCCGCCGTCGCGCGGCATGAACATCACCGTGCTCGGGCAGGTGGGCAACCCCCAGCTCTTCGTGCATCGCGAGGGGCTGCGTCTGACCCAGGTGCTGGCGCTCGCAGGCGGCGTGACCACCGGCGGCGACAAGGACGACATCCGCGTGATCCGCGGCACGCTCCTCAAACCCAAGGTCTACACGGCGAGCCTGCGCGACGTGGTGGACGGAAACTCCCATGACGTGGTGCTACAGCCCGGCGATATCATTTTTGTCACCGACCACTTCATCGAGGACTTCTCGGAGGTGATGGCCGCGATCACTCCGGCGCTGTCGCTCGGCCTGACGTCGGCCGCTCTGGCGATCACGATTCAGCGATGATGATTCAGCCGGTCTGCGCCGCATAGAACTCGGCGATGGCATCCCAGGCCCTCGACTCGTCGAAGCCCAGCACCTGGGCATCGGGGACATCGGTGCCCAGGCGGATGCGCGGCTCAGGGTACTCCGTCTGCAGAGCTTCTTCGATGGGGCAAGCCAAATTGAGTCTGCTGCCCACCTCGCGGGCAAAGCGCTGGGCGAAGGCGCCCTGGGACTCCACGTAGCCACTGGGGCTGAGCTTGCAAAATCCGGGCCCGACCGGGAGCTCCCGCACGAAGCGCGCGTAGGCCCGTGCGAGCAGGTCCACGTGGATGTTGTCTCGGACGTAGGCCGGCGTCTGCACCCGTGGCACTTCACCGGCGCGCCAGGTGCGCATGAGATAGGCCGTGAAGCGCGGCTCCTCGTGCGGTCCGAATGGATTTGGAATCACGAACTTGCCGAGAGAAATGCCGGCTTCGGCTGCGTAATACCGGAAGGCCTCCGCCGTGACTGCCTTGGACAAGCCATAGGGGGAGAAGTGGGGCAGCCCCTGGGAGCCGGCTCCCTCGCCGCCCTCGAATACGCTTCCGGTGAGCAAAAGCCGCTTGCAGCCGCTGTCGGCAAGGATTCGCAGCACCGGACGGAGGTTGTGGGTGTTGTTCGCGACCGCGCGCGCGACGTCGAAGTCCGGGCTCTTGTAGTCGGTGACATCGGCGCCGTGGTGACACAGGGCGTCGAAGGGGCCGGCCTCGCGCAGCAGCTCGAGGAAAGCGTCATCCCCGAAGCGCATGCCGTAGGCGACGTTCGCGCTGCGTTCGACCTCGACGATGCGCGCACGGCGCTGCGCTTCCGGATACTCGGCGGCGCTGCCGCGGGTCAGGGTAGCGGTGACCTGGACGTCCGCCTGCGAAAGCGCGCGGGCAAACCACATGCCGGTGAACGAACTGGCGCCGGTGAGCAGGACTTTCATTTCATTGCGGCAGGTGGTGGCCGGGGTCGAAATCCGGAGCGTTCTTGTCCTTGTCGGACAGCACGACCGGCGGCGCGGGCCACTCGATGGCGAATTTGGGGTCGTCGAAGCGAACGATGCGTTCGGACTGGGGCGCGTAGAAGGCGTCGACCAGGTAGAAGGCTTCGGTGTCGTCGGTGAGGGTCAAAAAACCGTGGGCAAAGCCCCTGGGCACGTACATCATGGTGCGGTTTTCGGCGCTGAGCTCGGCTCCGAAGCTCTTGCAGAAGGTCTCCGAGTCCGGCCGCAGGTCGATGATGACGTCGTAGAGCGAGCCCTTGATGCAGCGCACGAGCTTGGTCTCGGCATGGGGCGCCAGCTGGTAGTGCATGCCCCGTAGTGTTCCCTTTTCGGCGCTGGTGGAGTTGTTGACCTGGACGAAGTGGGTGGTCAGGCCCAGCTCCCCGAACTCGCGCTCGCAGAAAACCCGAGCGAAGAAGCCACGGTCGTCGCCGCGCTTTTCTAGATCGATGGTGTAGGCGCCAGCGAGCGGCGTTTCGCGGAAAATCATCGCGGCCCCTTCAACTTTCGAGCAGGTTCATTCGCTTGCGCAAGGTGCGCAAGCGAATGAATTGATCGGATTCGAAGTCGGCCTTGCCGAACTTGTGGTCGACCATTGCCCTGTGCAGCTCGTCCATACCCGACGCCAGGTCGTACTGCAGCTTGAAGTCCGGTAGTGTCTTGTTCAGCAGGTCGAATTTCACGCGGTAGTTGCGCGGATCGGCGCCGACCTCTCCCGTGTAGGAGATTTTCGCGTCGGGGATGAGCCGCTGGACGTTGTCGGCCACATCCTTGACCTGGAAGTTCTCGCGATTGCCGCCGATGTTGACCGCCCTGTTGTGGATCGCATCCCTCGGCGCTTCGGCGAAGGCCACGAAGGCACGGGCGATGTCGCGGCAGTGGATCAGTGGGCGCCACGGGGTTCCGTCGCTCATGATCCGGATTTCCCCGTACGAAAGGGCCGAACCCAGAAGATTGTTGACCACCAGGTCCACACGCAGCATCGGGGAGTAGCCGTAGGCCGTGGCGTTGCGCAAATAAGCCGGTGAAAAATCGTCGTCCGCCAGCTTTGAAACCGCCTCCTCGGTCTCGATTTTGGACTTGGCGTAGGCCGTCAAGGGCGCTAACGGGTCGTCCTCTTCCAGGTCCATCTTTTGACCTGCGCCATACACCGAGCAGCTGCCCGAGAACAGATAGCGCGGTACGCCCGCCTGTTTGGAGAGCTTGGCGATTTGAATCGACGCGTCGCGGTTCACGCTGTAGGTGATGTCGGCGTTGAGTTCCCCCATCGGATCGTTGGAAATCGCGGCCAGGTGCATCACGCAGTCGTGGCCCTCGAGTTCCTGGAGGGTGAGTTTGCGCACGTCCTTCGAGATCTCTCGATCGGGCCGAACGCACGGATCCCACTCGGTACCGTCGAAGAGCCCCACATCGCAGCCGGTGACCTGGTGACCGGCCGCCTTGAGCAGCTCGACCAGATGCACCCCGATATAGCCCCTGTGCCCCGTCACAAATACGTTCATTTCAAGCTCCTGTCGGCGAGCGAGTCTTCAGCGCAACCAGGGTGCCTCGCCCGTATTCCAGAGTTCGGTGAGCTGGTCGTGGTCCCGCTGGGTGTCCATGCACTGCCAGAATCCCGAGTGCTTCCACATGCTCAGCTCCCCATCTTGCGCCAGCTTGACCAGCGGTGCGCGCTCGAGCACCGAGCCAGCTTCTCCGTCCGGAAGGTACCCCAGGAACTCGCGCTTGAAGAAGAAAAACCCGCCGTTGATCCAGGTGTCGGTGAACTCAGGCTTCTCGGAAAACGCCACGACGCGGTTGCCGTCGAGTTCCAGTTCGCCGAAGCGGGAGGGCGGGTTCACCCCCAGCACGGTACCCGTCCGGCCTTCCTTCAAGTGGAAGGCGAACTCTGCGGCCAGATCGACGTCGGTGAGGCCGTCGCCATAGGTCACGGCGAAGTGCCCGGCGTCACCCAGGTATTTTCGCGCGGCGATGGCCACGCGGCCGCCGGTCATGGTGTGTTCGCCGGTGTACGCAACTGTTACAGACCAGTCCTGCTCGTGGTCGATGGAGTGGACGACGCGCTTGTTGGAGCGGAGGTCCACAGTGAAATCGCTGTTCATCGCCGCGTAATCATGGAAATACGCCTTGATGACCTCGGACATGTAGCCGGTGCAGAGCACGAAGCGCTTGAATCCGTGCGCGGCGTACTTGTTCATGATGTGCCAGAGGATGGGGTGACCTCCGATCGGAATCATCGGCTTCGGTCGAAGCTCGGTCATCTCCCGGAAGCGGGTTCCCAGGCCACCACAGAGTACGAAGACAGGCGTGTCGGCTGGACTGCTCATGGGCGCTCCTCCCCCGAGGGCTGTGCCCGAGGTGTATAACGTGGGGACCACGAGCGTCTAGTCTTGATCGGCTGTCGCTCAGATTTGCCAGCAAGAGTGGACAATTGCAGCGCTACCAAAGCAGCGGTGGCCAGTTGGAGCCAAGGCCCGTTTGGTCCCCCCATGCTGCGAGCCTGAAGTTGGTCGAAAGACCCGCGCGTGTGCCTGAATGACCGATCAGGGATGCTCCCTGGACGCGTCGAAACGGAGTGTTGTAGAAGGTCATCGCCCTTCCCGCTCTGCGGGACCAAACGGAATCGGTAGCGAATGGACGACGTGGCCCCCGAAAAGCCCCCTCTCGTGGCAGCCGTCGTGTTGACCTGGAACGACGTGGAAATGGCGTCGGGCTGCGTGCAATCGCTTCTCGAATGCGACTACCCGAACCTCCACGTCATTCTGGTGGACAATGGCTCGATCGAGCCCTGTGGAGAGCGGGTCAAGGAGCGCTTTCCGGGCATCGAGTTGATCGTGCTCCCACAGAACCGCGGATTCACGGGCGGGAGCAACGCGGGTCTGCGGCGCGGTGTGGAGCTGGGAGCGAAGTACGTCCAACTCTATAACAACGACATCGTCGTCGAACCCGGCAGCGTCAAGGCGGTGGTCGCTGAAATGGAATCCGACCCTGGCCTCGGTGCGTGCAGTCCGCTGCTACTGGGGCCAGACCCGGGGCCGGATGGGGATCGCCACATGTTCTACGGCGCGACCCTGAACCGCAAGCTGGCGCGACACGACAACAGGGAGGTCATCTACCGAGACCAGGCGTGGCCGACGGTTGAGTCGGCCTTCGTGCCCTTCTGCGCGACCATTTTTCGCGCCAGTATGCTGCGTGACCTGGGCTACTTGGACGAAAGCCTCGGCACCTGTTGGGAAGACTTCGACATGTGCGTACGCGTGCAGGATGCGGGCTACCGCATCAACGTCGTCGGCGATGCGCGGGTTGTACACTTCACCAGCAAGACCACGGGCAAGCGCTCGCCCTACATCATCTACTATCTCACCCGTAACCGGATGATCTGTTTGGCGCGCTACAACAGCAAGCTGTCGCTCTTACTTCACGCCCCGCAGATCGCGCGAACCTACCTGTGGCAGCTCCGCGGCTACGGCCGCGATCTCGAAAGCTATCGCGCCTTTGCACGTGGGGCTCGCGATTTTGTGCTCGGCCGCCGCGGGGAAGATCCGGCGACCGCCCAAATGCGGCGTGACGATCGGGTAAGCGACTGAGCTGGAACTGGGCACGCATGGTCCGACAACATCAAGCCGTGCTCATTACCGGGGTTTCGTCGGGCATCGGCCTTGGGATGGCTCGCAGGCTGATCCGCGCGGGCCATCGAGTTTTTGGTAGCGTGAGGTCCGACCACAGAGGGATGGAGCTCGCGGTCGCCCTGGGTTCACAATTTCGGCCCCTCGTATTCGACGTCTGCAAGCAGGAGGAGATCGACCGCGCAGCGGCCGAGTTGGGGGAGGCCTTGGCAGGGGCACCGCTGGCGGCGCTGGTGAACAACGCGGGCAGCGCCGAGATCGGTCCGCTGCTGCACGTGGCGCCCGAGAGCCTTCGGCGGCAGCTGGACACACTGGTCGTGGGACAGCTGCGAGTAATTCAGTCCTTCTTTCCCTATCTGGCCCCCGAAGGCGCAGCACCCGGGCGGATCATCAACATCAGCTCCGTTAGCGGCGTTGGGATCAACCGTTTTTTCGGTTGCTACGCCGCCGGCAAGCACGGGCTTGAGGGGCTGACCAAGACCCTGCGCGATGAGCTAACGGCAAGGGGTGTCAGGGTCGTGGTAATCGCACCGGGCAATATCGCAACCGACATCTGGCCCAAGCAGACCGACACGCTCATCGAGCCCTACAGTGACAGCGGCTACTATCCCGAGCTGGTGAAGACCTTGCACCAGATCCGAACCAATACCGTCAAGAATGCGATGAGCGTCGAGGAATTCTGCGAGGTGTTCTACGCGATCTTCCGCAATGGCAAGCCGGCCGATCGCTACACCGTCGTCAAGAAGCGCCGCCGCCGTTTTCTATCGCGCTTGCGGGTGCGCGTTATCGAGGGCTGACTTCGGGCTTTCGGGCCGCCTTGGCCGCGCGTCTGGCCCCGATCCGCTCGATAAACGATTTGATCTCCTGCAGCACTTCCTCGGGCTTGTCCCGGTGCATCCAGTGCCCGGTTTCGAAGTCGATGATGTGCTTGGCGTCGGGGTGACCCTCGATCAAGTTGCCCTGCATTTCCGCCCATCGCCGCCGATCCACCTCGCGGCCGGGGTCGGTTTTACGAAAGTGCCTGGCGTTGTCGCCGGTGAACATCAGCACCGGAATGCTCGGATCGATCTCGATGCCGCGGAGCATGTCGCAGTTGGTCTCGTACTCGGGGCGCTCGAGCAGCCTGCCGTCTTTTTCCGTGATGCTCCAGAACACGAAGTAGTCGTCGATCTCCTTCTTCGACCAGTTGTCACGAATGTGGCGGAACCAATCCTCGTGCGGTCCGTCCAGCATGACGAGCCCCGCAACTTCTTCCGGATGGGCGTTCGCGTAGTAGCGAATGATGTGCGCGCCCATGGAGTGCCCAATCAACACATAGGGCGGTGGGGCATCGAGTTTCTCGAGTACGGCCTTCATGTCGTCGATCATGAAGTCGAGGGTCGGTGGCTCCGAGTTTGGCGGCGCGTCGCCCGTGCCCGGTCGGTCGTAGGCGATGACCCGGGTTGTCTTGGCCAAGCCCTCTTGCAGCGCATGATAGCCGTTCTTGCTGCAATCCACTCCGCTGCTGATCACCACCGTGGGTGCACCCGTGCCCAGGTCACGATAGGAGAAGGTGGTGTCCTCGACGGTCAGTTCGTGGACGTCTGTCCGATAGCGATAGTAGACCGGCCCGAGCACCCTGCGCGTGGCCAGCAACCCCAGGAGGCCGACGATCGCAACGACGATCAGCGGCTTCCAGTTCTTGGTCAAAGCCTCAACCCCCTTCATGGTAGCGCTTGAAGCGCCGGGTGGTGGTCATCGCCCCGGCGTAGTTGGTGTGGTCGCCGTCGGGCAAGAACTCTGCGTCCGACAGTGTAAGATCTGCGAAGTCGTAGTAAGGCAACCCGCTGTCCTGCAGGAAGTGGCGCAGCAGGCGTCGATAGCTAGCGGGAATACGTCGCTCGTATTCGGGATGCAACGGCGTCGCCAGCGCCGCGACGCGCAGGCCATGGGCGCGGCACAGGTCGACGATCTTCTGCAGGTACTCCACGTTCGACACGGAGGGCTCCACGACGCGATTCGAACGGTAGAACTGCTCCTCGAGCCGCGCTTGCATCTTGCTCGCATCGAAGACCTGGGTCTTCTGCTCCGCCGGGAACTGTCCGTACATCAGGCACTCTCCCTTGAGGCCGGGTCTGAAGCCGCGTTGCACAATACTCCGTGCCAATCCCAGAGAGTGCTGCGGCGCGTAGCGAACAAGGCCCTCGTAGTCCGCTCGGGAGAGCAGCGACAGATACCGCTCCAAGTAATCGTGGAAGGTGACGCCGTAGATGTACTCGTCGTAGTAGCCCGCGAAGTTATGGTAGCTGACGCCGATGTAAATGGTTGCGATCCGATGATCGGTTTGCAGCAGATGGCGGAGCTTTAGGTAGGTGTATCTATAGCCCTCGGCGTTCAGCGAGATGTTGCGCAGGCCTGGGAGTTGGGAGTCATCGATGGCCCACATGGTGTGGGAGTCTCCCGCGATCACGGTATCGATCTCCGCACCCAGTGTGCAGCGGTCAATCGTGCGGCGATGCAGCTCTACGGTCCCCACCACGAGCGCTGCGCACGTCAGAGACAGCAGCGACAGAAAGAGGGCCAAACGCAGAAGAAAGTGCTTCATCGCTAAAACTGGAAGTAGATGAAGTCTTCGGTACCACCGCCGCCAAAGAGCACCAACGAGGCCAGCCCGAGATAGCCGCCCCAGCGCAGCGGTCTGGGGAAGCGGGCCTCTTTTGGCGCGAGCCCGTGTTCGCCGTGTCTGCCGAGCCATTCGATCGCGACCATGAGCGCGATCTCCAGTAGCAGGAACTTAGACGGCAGGTCGGGCTTCGACAGCAGGGAGGGGCTCGCAATGCCCTGAAAGTAGGCGAAGGCATCACCGACGCTCTCGGCCCGGAAGAACACCCAGGCCAAGGTAACCAAGAGGAAGGTTCGGAGGATCAGGAGCACCTCGACGGGGCCCGGGAACCTGCTGGCGATCGCATCGAGGTGGCGGCGGTTTCGGTTGGTGATCAGCAGCGGCAAGAAGAATAGGGTGTGGAGCACGGCCCAGGCGATGAAGGTCCAGTTCGCGCCGTGCCAGAAGCCGCTGACCAGGAAGACGATGAAGGTATTGCGGATGGTCTGGCTGCGGCTGCCGCGGCTACCACCCAGCGGGATGTAGAGGTAGTCGCGGAACCAGGTGGTCAGCGACATGTGCCAGCGCCGCCAGAACTCCGCAATGTCCCGCGAGAAGTAAGGGAAGGCGAAGTTCTTCATCAGATTGAAGTCAAAGAGGCGCGCAGTCCCGATGGCGATGTCGGAGTAGCCGGAAAAATCACCATAGATCTGAAACGCGAAGAGGACCGCACCCAGCAGCAGGGTGCTGCCCCCGTGGGCGCCGGAGTCCGCGAAGGTGGCGTCCACCACCCCGGCGCAGTTGTCGGCGATGACGACCTTCTTGAAGAGGCCCCAGAGGATTTGCCTCAGGCCGTCCACGGCGCGCTCGTAGTCGAATCGCCTCCGCGCCGAAAACTGCGGAAGCAGATTGCTGGCGCGCTCGATGGGTCCTGCCACCAGCTGAGGGAAGAAGGAGACGTAGGTGAAAAACGCAAGGACATCCCGCGTCGGCTTCAGGCTGCGCCGGTAGACGTCGATGGAGTAGCTCATTGTCTGGAAGGTGTAAAAGCTGATGCCCACCGGGAGGATGAGTTCGAGGCGCGAGGGCTCCAGGTGCACGCCCAGGAAGGTGACGGTGTCGACCAGATTGTCGATGAAGAAGTTGTAGTACTTGAAGACGCCAAGCAGGCCCAGATTCACGATCAGGCTGGCCAGAAGTAGCAGCCTGCGGCGGCCACCCAGCTGCGTCTGGGTCAGGCCGATGCCGACCGCGTAGTCCACCAGGGAGCTGACAAAGATCAGCGAGAGAAAGCGCCAGTCCCAGTAGCCGTAGAAGAAGTAGCTGGCCGCCAACAGGATCGAATTGCGCAGCCTGAACAAGTGCCCCGGCACCGCCCAGTACAGGCCGAACACGACGGGCAAGAAGATGGCGAATTCGATCGAGTTGAACAGCACCTGGCTTCTCGCTCATGGAATCGGGCGCGGGCTGGGTCGAGCGTCTTGAAACAGGCACTAGCGCATTTTGGGGCTCGCCTGGTCCAGCAGCGGCCGCATTCTTCGGGCCAGGTCCCGAACGTAGGGCTCGAGCACGAAGCCATCGTGATCGCCGGCGGGTGAAGCCAGCTCCTGAATCTGCAGGGAGCGCACGACTCGGCTCCAGCCGTTGTCTTCGAGCAGGAAGGCCCGCTTCTCGTTGATGCGCCTGCCCCCCGAGAGCTCGTGCCTCGGCGCCAGTGGCGGCCGAAATAGCACCGCATCACCGTCGAAAAAGCGAGGGGTGTAGTTGCGCATGCCTTCCTCGATGGCTTCGCGCACCCGCTCCGACCGGTACTGGGTCGGGTCCTCGACACCGCTATTGCCGTCGAAGCGCGCGCGCAGGCGCTTGGACTCGTATTCGTACTTCTCTTTTGCCCAGCTGCGCACGTAGTTCAGGCCCTCCCGCCGAAGCCGTTCCCTGTGGATCTGAAGACGGTCGGACATGCTGAGGCTGCCGCGTTGTTCCGGCACGTGGGCATCGAGCAGCACGACCGAGCCCACCTCCTCGCCCGCTTGTTTGAGCAAACGCGCCATCTCGATGGCCATGACCCCGCCCACGCAGAACCCGCCCAGCAGGTAGGGGCCCCGGGGTCGCACGCGCCGCACCTGCTCGGTGTAGGCCACGGCTGCTTCGACCAGGGAGCGATAGGGGCGGGACCTGCCGTCGAGGCCGCAGGCCTGGATGGCGTAGAAGTCGCGTGTTGGGTCGAGCAGGCGCGCCAGGTGACGTAGGTTGAGCACATTGCCGAACAGGCCGTGCACGACGAAGAGCGGTGCCCGCTTCGGGTCGGTGCCCGAATGTAGCTTTACGAGCTGCTCGGTACCAGGCGCTGCGGCCGCCGTCCCCGGCGCCTCCGAGCCATCCGCCGACAGGTGCGATGCCAGGGAGGCCACCGTCGGTGAGCTCAGTAGTGTCGAGAATGGCAAGGCCACGTCGAACTCCTTGTTGACCAAGGCGAAGAGGCGCACGGCCAGCAAGGAGTGGCCCCCGAGGTCGAAGAAGTCGTCCTCGGTGCTCACGCGGTCGAGGCGCAACACCTCGGCCCAAAGCGCCGCCATTCGGCGTTCGGTCTCGTTTTTCGGTTCGACAAAGCGCCGGCCTGCCCGCAGCTCCGCATCCCGGGCGGCCGATAGCTCGAGGCGCTCGCGATAGGCGTCCAGCTCGAAGGCGCAGCCCAGATAGTCCGCCCCCGGCAGGCCGAGCAGCCGCTGCAGCGCTTCGTCTAGCTGCGCCGCAGAAAGTCCGTGCTCCCGGAAGTAGGCCCGGTCGCGACCCACCTGGTCACTGCATGCCCGCTCAGCAGGCTCCCCGGCGACTGGGCCGAGCGCGACCAATGCCGTTTCGCAGGTTCCGCGCTGGCGCTCCAGCGTCAGGATGGCGTTTGCCGTCGCCTCCGCCAACGCGCCGGGACCGCCCAGGGCGCAGTCGAGTGAACTGCCGACGATCAAGTGCTGCAGCTGTCCGGCTGGCAGTTCGTCGAGGGCCAGCAGCAACTGAACCACTTTGGCCAAGTGGGTCTCGATGTCCTGCTCGCGCAGTTCCTGTAGCAGGGCGGCAGGCGGCTTGGGCAAGGCGACAACGACGGTCGTGATGGGTCCGAGTTGCTTCTGTAGCTCCCGGAGTTCGCCCCTGAGCGCGGCGCCGCTGGAAAGGCTGACGGTCTTGACCGCGTCGAGCACGCCGCTTCGCTCGAGCGCTTGGAGCTCCGCGTGCCGTGCCCCGTCGGCGACCTCCCCGTCCGACGTCGCATAGGCCAACTTGACTTCGGGCTCTCGGCCCAGCCGACGTGCGGCGGCGAGACCGAACTCGGACAGCCCGACCACGAGCGCCGTGCCCGAGGTGATGGCAGCGGGCGGGGCCGAGCCAGCGACGGCATACCATGAAAGCTGCTGCCGTTTGCGGCCATGGTAGCGGATCCGCGGCTCGGTTGGCCCGCTCAGCAGCTCGCTCGCGATGATCTCTGCGTTCCTGTCGCGCCGCCTGTGCTCGGCGCTGGGCAACTCGAGCACCGAGACCTTCTGCCGAACGAATTCGAGGGGGATCACCTGGCAAATGCCGAGCGCGGCGGCCTTGCCGCGATCGGCGACCGAGAAACCGCCTTCGTTCAGCGCCGTGGTGACCACGTGGAACGTCACCGCTCGTTCGGGGGCGAGCGCGGCGAGCTGGCGACTGAGGTAGAGGAGCGTGAAGAGGCCTCGCTCCTGGTGATGGTGGTAGGAGCTTGAGCCGAGTCTCACCTCGGCCTCGCCGCCCGCAAGCCAGAGGTGAGCTACGCGATCGGGCAGGCGCCCCAAGCTTTCGAGCCGGCTGAGCAGCACTGCGAATTGCTCCTCTCCGAACTCGGGATTGATAGTGAACTCGCCTTGGCTGACCTCGTGATAGCGGTCGCGAGCGTGGACCACAGTTACGGCATGACCGGCCTTTTGAAGGCGTGCCTGCAGCGGTTGGCTCATCGCCGAGTCCTCGGCCAGCAGCAGCCAATTACACGGGGGTAACTCCGGGCCGGGTGGCGCCGCATCGGTCCACCTCCGCTGCCACAGCATCTCCGAGACCCGCTCACACGCGGCAAGCTCAGGCGCCTGGTAGGACGCTGCGCCGCCGATGTCGGGCGCGGGCAGCGCCTTGCGGTCCACCTTGTTGTTCGGCGTCATCGGCAGCTCCGACAACAACACGAAGGCGCTGGGCACCATGTAGGCCGGCAGTAGCTCCAGCAGAAGCTGTCGCAGCTGTGAGGTGTCGAGCGCCTGGTCATCTTCCGGAACGACGTAGGCGACCAGCGCCCTGTCGCCCGGTGTCTCTTCGCGGGCGACCACGACTGCGGCGGCGACGCCGGGCTGCCCCACGAGTGCGGTCTCGACCTCCCCCAGCTCGATGCGGAAGCCCCGGATCTTGACCTGGAAGTCCAGTCGGCCCAGGCACTCGAATTCACCGTCACGGCGGACGCGCGCCAGGTCGCCGGTGCGATAGATGACGTCGCCCTCGAGGTGGGGGTTTGGTTTGAAGCGTTCGGCCGTGAGTTCCGGGCGCCCGAAGTAACCGTCGGCCACGCCACGACCGCCGATCCACAGCTCACCACTCGAGCCCGTCGGTGAAAGCCCCATGGCCTCGTCGAGGACGTACATCGTCGTGTTGTCGATGGGGCGTCCGATGGTGAGCTCCTCGGGGCGCTCCACACGCTTGACCGAGGACCAAACGGTGGTCTCCGTGGGGCCGTAGACGTTCCAGACCTCGCCGCAGCTTTCGACGAGGACCTCGGCCAGCCTCTGGGGGAAGGCCTCGCCGCCACAGAGCACCCTCAACTTCGGGTTGCCTAGCCAACCGCCGTCGAGCAGCATCTGCCAGGTCGCCGGTGTGGCTTGCATGATGTTGACGTCGCCCGCTTCGACCAGCTGCGACAGCGCGAGCGGATCGAGCGCCTGGTCGGCGGTGGCGAGCACCAGCGAGCCACCATGGGTCAATGGCAAGAAGAGTTCGAGCCCTGCGATGTCGAAGCTCACGGTGGTCAGCGCCAGGATGCGGTCGCCGGCGCTGAACCCGGGGGTCTTGGCCATTGCGACCAAAAAGTTATCGAAGGCCCGTTGGGAGATCTGCACTCCCTTCGGCCGACCGGTCGAGCCCGAGGTGAAGATCACATAGGCGCAGTCGGACGGATCGCGCGGCAGCTGCGGCACGGCATCCGGCTCGGCCTCGAGTTCGTCGAGCAGTCGCTCGATTCGCACGACCTCGACCCCGCCGCCGCCTTTCTCGCTACCGCGCTCCCCCAGGATTTCGTCGGCGACTTTTTCGGAGGTCAGCAAGAGCTGCGTGCCCGAGTCCTCGAGGATCATGTGCACGCGGGCCTTGGGGTACTTCGGATCCAGGGGCACGTAGGCGAGGCCCGCGCGCCACAGGCCCAAAAGCGTCCATACCAACTTGGATGTGCGTTCGAGGCAGACGGCGATCGGTGTACCGGGCGGGAGCCCACGCCGGCCCAACCATTGGCCGAGCTGGTTTGCGCGGCGGTTGAGTTCTGCGTAGCTCAGGGTCGCATCGGTCGCGATCAGGGCAACGGCCTCGGGATGCTGCCTGGCGGCGCGGTCGAAGCGCTCGTGGGCACCCACGTAGTCGCTCTCGGGCAGCTGCGGCCCCAGAGCGTGACGGAGCAGGCTCGCGCGGTCTTCGGCGCTCAGGACCTCCATGGCCTCGAGCCTGCTTTCGCCGCCATCGGAGGTGACCGCACTGACGATGCTCTGCAGACAGCGCTGCCACAGCTGGATCGTCTCGGCGTCGAAGAGGTCTTTGTTGTACGACCAGGCGAAGTTCACCCCGCCGGCGCCGTCTTCGGTCGCGAAGAGGTAGATGTCGAAGGTCTCGGAGAGGCGATGGACCGTGCTGACGCGGGTCTCGAGACCGGCAAATGGCAAGTTCCTGGGAGTCCGCCCCATGCCGAAAGCGAAGGGCACGAGCGGCAAGCGGCTGGGGTCGCGCGGCCGTCCCAGCTTCTCGAGGTAGGCGGTGAAGGTGAGTTCCTGGTGATCGAGGCACTCGAAGAGCGTGCGGCGAACGTCGCCCAGATAGGCGAGGAAAGTCTTTTGGGGGTCGAGGTACTGTCGAATCGGCAGCACGTGCACGCAATGACCCATCAGCGCGTTGGCGCCTACCGCGGCCTGTCCCGAAGCCGGCATGCCGATGACGATGTCGGTTTGGCGGGTGATGCGCTGCAATAACAGCTGCACCATCGCCATCAGAACGGTCTGCAGCGTGGTCCTGGCGGAAAGCCCAACGCCGCGCAGGGCCTCGGTGGCGGCCGGCTCGAGGTAGAAGTCCTGGCGAGCGGCGGCGTAGCCTCGGGTTGCCGGTCGCGGCCGATCGGTCGGCAAATCCAGATCGTCGCTGTGGCCGGCCAGGTGCGCGAGCCAGAACTTTTCGTCGGCTTCGGCCGCGCCGCTGTGGGCGCGCTCCATGTCTCGCGCCGCATAGCTCAGAAAGGAGTCCGGAGCTGTGAGTGCGGGCGGGCGTTGCTCGACCAGGGCGCTGTAGATTTCGGCCACCTCACGCAGCATCAGGTAGATGGAGCTGCCGTCGGCGGCGATGTGATGGGCGCACAGCAGCAGCACGTGCTCGCCTTCGCCGAGCGTCAAGAGGTGCGCCCGGTAGAGCGGCCCCTGTTCGAGGTCAAAGGGCGTTGCGACCTCGTGGTGACAGAGCTGCTGCAGGCGCGCCTCGCGGGCGGCGGCGTCGAGCGCGCTGAGGTCGGTGTGCGCCAGGGGCTCGGGCCGGTAGGGGTGGATGATGAACTCCGAGCCGTCGGCGCTGAAGACCTGTCGCAGCGCCTGATGCCGCTTGACCAGCTGCTGCATGGCTGCATCGAGCTGCGCGATGTCGAGCGGGCCGCGCAGCTCGATGCGGCGACACTCGTTGTAGCAGAGGTTGGCCTCATCACCGCCCGCGGCGCAGGAAACCCAAATTTCGCGATGGGGCACGGTAGTGGTGCCTCGCAGTGGTTGCTCGGCGTCTTGGGCTTGGGATGGCGCTTGCTGGCCTTCGACCGCGTGCGGCGCTTGCACAGGTGCGCCTTGTCGGACGTACTCCGCCAGCAGTTGGGGCGTGTCGAGACTCTCCGACAGCTGGCGCATCGACACCATCACTCCGAGTTGCTCTTCGATGCGCGCGCGCAGTTGTGAAAGCGCAAGCGAGTCGAAGCCCAGCTCGAGCAATGACCGCTCCCGGTCCTCGGCTGCAATGCGTCGCCCGAGGCGGGCGGCAAGCAGACGGTAGACGCGTCCATCGAGGCCCTGCTCCTGTCCATCGCCAGCGTCGTCCGTGTCGGCACTCGCGATGGCAAGCCCCCGCGAGCCGCCCTCCACCGTCGGCGGCTCTACCCAGTGCAGCTGGCGCGAAAACCGGTAGCTGGGCAAGCGCAGGAGCTTGCGCTCGGCGCCATCGTGCAGGGCTTCCCAGTCGAGTTCGGCCCCCTGCAGCCAGAGACGCCCCAAACAGCGCAGAGTCGCATCCAGCGCCGGCCGTGGCTGCTTGGGTCCGCCGAGCGTTTCGAGCATCGCGCGGGGCCGATCGGCTTGCGTTTGCTTGGCGGCCGAGCTGGTCAGCGCGGTCCCGGGCCCCACCTCCACGAGAATTCGCTCGGGGCCGTCGAAAAGCACTCGGGCAGCGTCGGCGAAGCGCACCGCATGGCGCAACTGGCGCGCCCAGTAGTCCGCAGAGGTCGCTTCCTCTGGCGCCATCGGTGCGCCGGTCAGGGTCGAGATGATGGCGAGCCTGGGCGGCTGTGGCCGGGCCCGCTCCACGGCCTCGCGGAAAGGCTCCAGGATGGGGTCCATCATGGGCGAGTGGAACGCGTGGGAGGTATGGAGCTTGCGGGTCTCGAGTCCGGCGCCCTCCGCAGCAGCGGTGAAGCGATCCATCGCTGCGAGTTCGCCGGAGACCACCGACAGCTCGGGCGCGTTGTGCGCCGCCAGTGTAACCGCGTCGCCCAAAAACTCGTTCAAGGCCTCGGGCGCGCAGCGAACGGCCACCATGGCGCCAGGGGGCTGCGACTGCATCAGCCGTCCGCGCTCGGCGACCAGCTCGAGGGCCGCCTCGAGTTCGAAGACACCGCCGAGGCAGGCGGCTGCGAACTCACCGATGCTGTGACCGATGAGCGCGTCGGGTTCGACGCCTGCGTCCATGAGCGACTTCGCCAGGCAGTACTCGATCACGAAGAGCGCCGGCTGTGCAACCCGGGTCTGTCGCAGGGTTTCGGAGGCTTGCTCGGAGGTTTGGTTCGATAGCAGCAGCTGCTCGAGGCTCAGGTCCAGTCGCTTCGAGAGCAAGGCGTCGCAACGCTGGAAGCGCTCCCGGAAGCGGGTGTCGTGCTCGAAGAGCTCGCGCCCCATGCCGATAAACTGGGAGCCCTGGCCGGGAAACATGAAGGCGACCCGCGGTGACGTGCTGGCGCCAGCCTGGGTGCGCTCGGTGTGCTCCCGAGCCATTGCGCCAATGACCTCCGGAGGCAAAGCCCCGTCGGGCACGATGATCGCAGCTCGCCGCGGGAAACGTTTGCGACCCACGGCGAGCGTGTAGGCCACATCGGCCAAAGACGAAGGGTTTCGCTCCAGGTAGCCGGCCACGTCCTGGGCTCGCCGCGCAAGGGCGGTCGCGTCCATCGCCGACAGCAGCACCAGCCTGGAGCCCTTCATGCGCCCGCTTCTTCCAGGACGACGTGGGAGTTGGTCCCGCCGACGCCAAAGGCGCTCACGCCGGCGCGCAAGGGCCCGTCGCTTTCCCACGGACGGGTCGAGTCGACCACGTAAAACGGTGTGGAAGGAAAGTCGATCTCCGGATTCGGAGTCCGGTAGTGCAGCGACGCGGGAAGCGTGCGGTGGTGCAGCGCGAGGGCAGCCTTGATCACGCCGCCGACGCCGGCCGCCGTCGACATGTGGCCGACGTTGGTCTTGAGCGATCCCACGGCGCAGAAGCCCTTGTCCTCGGTCTGTCTTCGGAAGGCACGGGTCAGGCCGCGAATTTCCAGTGGATCGCCCATGCGCGTCGCGGTTCCGTGGCATTCAATGTACGAGACGCTGCGTGGATCGATGCCGCCGATGCGTTGGGCCGACTCGATGACCCGGGCCTGCCCGGGCTCGTAGGGGGCCACATAGCTCGCGCTGGCGCCGCCGTCGTTGTTGTTGGCAGCTCCGCGAATCACCGCGTAAACAGGTCGTCGCTCCGCGAGGGCATCATCGAGGCGCTGCAGCAGGACGGCGCCGACCCCGCAGGTAAAAATGGTGCCGCCTGCCTCAGCATCGAAGGTGCGCGTATAACCATCGGTGGAAAACATCGCGCCCGGCTGATGGATGTAGCCGCGCGCCTGGGGAAATTGGATCGAGGAGCCACCTGCGAGCACGGCGTCCGATTCGCCGCTCCACAGGCTCTGGCAGCCCATTGTGATCGCGACCAGCGAAGTGGAGCAGGCACACTGCACGGTCACCGCCGGACCGCGCAGGCCGAAGGTATAGGCGGCGCGCGTGGCGATGTAATCGCGGTCGTTGACGATTTGAATGTCGTAGACGTCGACGTCCCGATTGCGGATGAATGTCTCCAGGTAGGGCCGGTCCGGAACGATATTGGAAAGCAGGTAGTTGCCGCGTGTTCCGGTTCCCGTGAAGACGCCAATCGACCCGCCGAAGCGCTCCGGATCCAGCGCGGCATCCTCGAGCGCCTCCCAGGCGCACTCCAGCCAGACCCTCAACTGGGGGTCCATCATGGCGGCCTGGCGAGGCGTAGACTTGAAAAAGGGCGCGTCCCACAGCTCGGCGCCTTCCACGATCCCGGCGCGCCGCACGTAATCCCGCCTGTCGCGGAGCGCGTCGTAGTCGATTTCGTTGGCCCGAAGCGTCTCCTCATCGAGTGTGGTGACGGACTCGGTCTCGGAGACCAGGTTTTGCCACAGCTCGGATACGCTGCCGGCCCCCGGAAAGCGTCCGGCCATGCCCACGATCGCGATCGGGTTCACACGGGGAGAAGTGGTGGGTCTGAGGGCCATTGCAGCGGGAGCCGAGCATACGTGGCTGGGAGTGAGGATCAAGGCAACTGGTGCTGTTGAAGTGAGCGTTTGAGCAGCATTGGACTTGGACATTTTTGGTGAATGATCCAGCGCCGGAGGTGTGCTGATCTCGGACAGTGAGGCGCCCGAGTGTCGCCTTGCCGAGCCGAAATGATCCGGGCTAGGCTCGCGCCGTGGCCGCTCGACCAGACTATGTTGGGTACGTCGCCAAGGATCCCGAGCAGCGCACCCGGGTGCGACAGCTACCTGGTGCGGCCTACTGGTTTCTGAAGTCCAAAGTCGTCTACGGGGCGCTGGCCTACCCCTATGGGGTTTTCAAGCACTCGAAGCTGCTGCGGAGCGTCGACCGGACCTCGGCCCACACCTATACGTGCTTCTACCGCTCGCCGACGCAGTTGAGGGTGCTCAGTGGCCCCGTACTGGACTATCTCGGCCGCCCGGAGCGCACGGGCAGGCGCCTGGAGATCATCGCCATGGCGTGCTCGAACGGGGCCGAGGTCTACACGTTGGCGTCCTGGCTGAGCCTTCGCGTGCCCGGCCTCGATTTCCACATCACGGCCTCCGACCTGCACCAATCCATGGTCGACAAGGCGGCCTCTGGTCAATACACGGCCGACGAGGCGCTGCAGAGCCAGTACATTACCACCGACTTCGTGTCCCGAACCTTCGACCGCAAGGGGGAGTTTCACGTCGTCAAGCCGGAGCTACGCGCGAAAGTGACCTTCCACCAGGCCGACCTGCTCGACAGCCACGGCCTGCGGGAGCGCTTCGGACCTGCTCCGCTGGTCTTGGCCCAAAATGTCCTATTCCACCTAAGCCCTGCCAACGCGCGCATCGCCTTCGACAACCTCTACAACATGCTCCAGGACCGCGGCGTCCTATTGGTCGAAGGCATGGACGGAGACCTGCGAGTCGAACTGACCCAACGCTACGGGCTCGAGCCGCTACTCGACAAACAGCGCCGCATCTACAGCGAAACGCGTGTCCACACACCGATCGACTGGTGGAACTACTACTGGGGCAGCGAGCCCTACTTCCCGCTGCGCCCCGACAGGGAACGTCGCTACGGCACGATCTTTCTGAAGCGGGGATAGTGCGTGCCGGGCGCGGGCGCTACTCCAGACGAATCTCGTCCAAGTAGAACGCATCGGAGGTTCTGCTCCGGGTCAGGATTGAAATCTCCGTCACGTGGCCGAGGTCGAGGGGACCAATGTTTGCAGGCCGCTGCGGTGGCACGGAACGAATATCCTCCATTGTGAGCACGACCGTCCGTGCCGCTGGAGCCACCGGCAGCCGGACGCGAGTCCCTCCACGGCGATTTTCCCGTGTCGGCGGGCTGGCCAAGCGCAGATCCAGGGCATCGAGCCTCCCTTCGCCGGCGATCACGAACTTCAGCGCCTGGAATCGCGACCACTGCTCGGGCAGATTATGCAATGTGACGCCCTCACTTCTTCGGTGGCCCGCGGGCTCGACGCGCATGACCCTTCCGGCCGTCGGCCAGTCGGCGGGCGCCGTCACCACCTTCAGATCAGCGGATTTGGCCTCGACTCGATAGCGGTCGAGTCGCGCCTCGAACCGCAATGGTCGGTGTGGTCGGGAGTCGAAAACCGCGGCGATTCGGGCAAGTGGCGTACTGACGACCGCGAGCAGGGCGATGGTGCAACCGAATAGGGTCAGCCACCGCCACATGCTCGCCAGACCCATCGCGATCACCGCGATCATTCCGAGCATGCCACCGGCCACGTCCCTGGCGAGGTCGGGCCAACTGGCGGTCCGGCTAGGGACGAGCGCCTGTACGGCCTCCGAAGATGCGGCTAAACAGAAAATCAGGGCCGCGACCACCAGCCGGCGGGACCTGGGCGACCACTGGGCCGTCGCATCTATGCGAGCGAGTGAGAAAAGGAGGGTGGCGGTGACGACGAGGAATCCAAGGACATGGCCAATATCGTTGATGGCATTGACGAGCCAGGGATCAGAAGCGTCGAGAGGCAGGGCGTGCACGCCAACCGTCGTGGCAAATATCATCACCACGAGCAGGGCGAATACGGTCCCGGGCACCGGTCGTCGTCGCGGTGTCATGATAGCACTGCGGGCGGCGCTTGCTACGCTCAGGGTTTCGGTGGCCTGGCCGCCTCGTCTTTCACGGGAGGAAAGACCTCGGGATAGAAGAAGTGCTGCCGCATGCGGACCAGTAGGGGTTCCATTTCCGCGTCGAAGGCGCCCTCACGTTGCGCGATGAGGTGCCCCCATGGATAGGCATCGGTGTCGCGCACGAGTTTCTCCACCAGATCATCGACCCGTCCCACCGCGCGGGCAGGCACCCCCGCCACCACGGTTCCTTCGGCCACGTCGCGTGTGACGACGGCTCCGGCGGCCACCACGGCGTTCGGCCCAATTGTGACGCCGGGCATCACGAGGGCCCAGTTGCCGATGAAGACGTTGTCGCGGATGTCGACTTTTCCGACGCGATCGAGACGCGCCCCGTAGGCTCGATTGAGCATCGATATGGAGCCGTCATGACCGTAGAGGTAGCAGGCCCCGAGGTGTACATTGTTGCCGATCCGGGTGTATGACGGGTCGGTGATCACCGTCCAGGGGCGACAGAGAAAGTGGTCGCCGATGGAAACGAACTTGAAACCATCGCGACCGAACTTGCGATAGAAGTCTCCCAACTCATAGCCGTTTGGCTGGCACACCTTGCGATAGAGTTCAGGCCACTTTCCGTTCTCCATCGCCATCCAGCGCAGAAACGATTTCATGCGTCGGGGAATTAGGGCTCTGAGGGGCATCGGCGCTCTCCGGCAATGGCTGCAAACTTGCTCGAGAGTGCGGGACGATAGTCCAAATCGCGCCCGCTAGGAACCGCCGCTCAGCTACGCTGTCCGGTCTCCAGAATGCGACTTTTGAGTACTGCTGCAACGCCCGTCATTTCGGGAATCTTGGCGGCGACGGTGGCCAGGGCGTAGAGCGTCGCGTCATCCTCCGGGGTGCCCCGAAGAATGCGATCGCGTCGGATGCGGCGATAGAGCAGTGCGTGGGGCGCAAGTAGCACCAGACTGAGTCCGAGTGTCGGCAATGCCAAAGCGACCGCGCTCGCGGGAAACAGACCGCCCCAAATGCAGATCGAGGCGACCCTGCGGCCGAGGATCCCCCGGTCGATCCAGTGTTCGGCATAGGTCCGGCCCGAGCGCTTGGCCCGGCGCCACCACTGGCCGATGTGCGTCATATTGATGTCGTGCAGTGCCATCGTGTCGTTCAAGCGTACGACGCGATAGCCGAGTTGAGCGATGCGTCGGTGCAGCTCGCGCTCCTCTCCGGAGACGACGTTCGGGTCGAAGCCACCGGCCTGGTCGAACGCACGCGCTCGGTACATCGCGATTCCACCCACGGCTTCGACCTCACCTGCGGGCACGTCGAACTCCATGTCTGCGAGCCTGTGAAACGCGTTACGCTCCCTGCACCTCTCGCGCAGCCTACCGGCGACGACTCCCACGTCCGGGTGCTGTTCCAGATAGGTAGACGCGAGTGTGAGCCAGCCGTCGACGAGTTCTGTGTCACCATCGAGAAACTGGATAAATTCCACATCCGAAGAGCGCTCCGAGAGCCGCGCACGACCCGCGTTGCGGCCCCGGGCCGCGCTCATGGGCGGGCTGTCGTCGAGGCGCACGACGTCTACACCAAGGCGTTCGGCGATCGCGGCGCTGCCATCGGTCGAAGCGCTATCGGCGTAGACGACGTGGCCGGCCCCGCCGCGGACGGAGGCCAGGCTCATTGGCAGGTGCTCTGCCTCATTTCTCCCGATCACGACCACTGCGAGGCGCATTCAGACGGATCTCAACGCGCGGGTTCAGCTCGAAGCGCTGGCCTGGGCGCGCTCTGCCGCTACTTTCAGGTACTGCGTGATGCAGTGGATCAAGCTCTGGTGGGTGTCCTCGACGATGCCATAGTTGTCGATGGGCACCCAAACCACGTGCCGCGCCATCTCGCGTAACTTCCCTCCACCAAAACCCACAAAGGCGATTGTCGGAACACCGCGTTGATTGGCGAATTCACACGCTTCGAGCACATTGGGGGAATTGCCGCTCGAACTCACGAGAAGGACCGCGTCCTCGTCCTTCAGGTAATAGTAGAGCTGCTGGCGGAATACCTGATCGTAACCGATGTCGTTGCCCAGCGCCGTCAGCATCGGGCCATTGGCCGCCAGTGACACCGAGCGTATGGGCGGGCGACCGTCCACATAGGTACCCTTCGACGTATCGCATACGGTGTGATCGGAGATGGCGGCACTGCCGCCGTTTCCTGCCACCCAGATCGTACCGCCCCGGCTGGCCACACCTTCGAAGACGGCCAGGATTTCGGGAAGCGATCCCTTTTCCATCGTCTGCAGCGCATCGGCGAAGCGTCGATAGTAGTCTTCTACGAAATCCTGGAAATCGCTCATAGTTGCTGCTCTGAAGCGTCGGTTTGCTCGAGCCTAGACTCGCCTTCGGCAGTTTTCTGCAGATGAGCGCGCCAAACACTCTGAAAGACGCTGTGCTGCGCGATCATCTGCGGAAAGCTGGCCAAAGTCGAGCCTACCGTTCGTAGGCGCCGATGTCCGGCGAGCCCGTGCGTGGCGCTCCCGTGAAGTCTTGTTCGGAACTCAGCTCCGGGTGCCCGTTGTCCACCAGCGGCGACTCGTTGGAGGCCGCCGCCAGGTCCAGTTTCGCACCCTCGACCGAAGTAAACTCCGGCGGGATGTCCAAGGAGTGCTCGTCGAACCCGGATTCCTCTTGCCACTGTGCCAGCGTGTTGTGGTCCCGCGTCCAGCGCCCCTCCGAGTAGCTACAGAGATTGTGGTCTATGGCCCTGTAGCTGTCCTCGCTCAAGTTCGTGCGAAAGCAGGCCGCATCGCCATCGTCGTTCGTGAAGACAATCGCATTGCTCACCACCACGTGTCCTCTGCCCTCGCCAGCCACCGTGATGGCTGTGCCCGTGGAGCCGATGACCACGGTGTTGTTGCGGACCACGACCCGCTCCATCGTGGCGTCATCTTCTTGGCGGTCCTGAGTCGGTGCCGCAATTGCCCGTGTTCCAGACTCCTGCCCATGGATGATCACGTTGTTTTCGATGAGGCAATCCTGACAGGCGTTCACGCCGATGCCCAGATTGCCTACGTTGACGACAGTGTTGCGTCGAATGATGATGTTTTCGAAGCGCTCTGCCTGCGGGTACCCCGTGTCGACGGCGATTCCCCAGCAACCCCTGCCGACGGCGCCGAGTTCTTCCTCGATTCGATTGCCCTCGATCAGTAGCCCGTCTCGGTTACCGTGCACGACGAGCGAGACCCCACGACACTCGCCGTTCACAATGGTCGAGCGACGGAGTTCGTTGTCCACGACGCGCATTCCGTCGGCTTGATCGGCACCTCCGAGATAGAGATTGTGGTTGAACGTCGCTTCGCCGAATCCATTGTTGTCGAACACGCAGCGCTCGATCGCGCATCCATTGCAGCTTCCAAGCCAGCCCTGGCCGGAGTTGTTCGTGATTCGCGAATCGAGCAGCACGATCCGCTCGTTGAGGCCATCGCTGTCTGATTCTGGCGCGTTCGAGCCGCCGACGTGCACACCGAGACGGAAGCCGTCGATGCGGAGCCCGCAAATCCGCACGTCGTCAATATCGTTGTAGAAGTACAGGCCGCGGTCGGACTGTCCTTCGCCACGCAGGTCGAGGTTCGCCAGCGTGTAGCCTTCCTCGTGGTTGGCGTCTCCCCCATCGGCGAACTGGAACGCTCCGCGTTCGTCGCCTCGAATCAAAGGAGCGGGTAAATTCGTGCCCGTACCGGGATCGTAGTCGCGCACGAAGCAAGGCCAATCGGCTAGACATCGCGAGTTTTCCCAGGTTCCGCCACCCTCGATGTCAAAAGCACCACCCCGACAGAACGCAACGGCGTTCCCCGGCTGCAGGTCGGCAAATGATCGCCGCGCCCGGTCGTAGGTTCGAAAGGCTCGCTCCGGCGATGTTCCGTCGGCACTGTCGTCGCCTGGACTGCAGCCATCGGCTGCGCCCTTTGCACAGTCGCAGGCGTAATACACCGTGTCGTGCTCCTCGATCGCGGGGAGGTTGCATTCTGCTGGCGGCAGTGGCGGCAGGCGGTCTGGCGTTTGTTTTTCGCCGTCCTTGGATCCGCATGCACAGATCAGCGGGATAGCCAATAGGAGGCACAATGGATTTCTCATGCGCAGGAGCCCCATGGTACGCGAAATTTGGAAAACTTTTCGGAATGCTCTCCTGCCTACAGCGCCGACCGGTTTGAAATCGCCGCAAATTCGCGAGGGAGAGCGGGGGCCGCGTGCCGTTATGGTGCCGAAGTCGTAGCCCGAGCTACTTCGAGGCTGTGTAGCGGTGCGCTGGGCCCGCTAAACCCGCGAAGTTGCGGTGGTCTCAAATCTATCGGCGCTCTCGCCGCAACTTCGATCGATGGGTCACCACTCCGTCCCTCGTTGGAGACCATGCCGTGACCCCACGGCGTCAGGTTTTCGACAGCCCTCGCGGGCCTTGAGGGGATCGGCAAATGTGGTCAGATGGGAATGGAATTTCAATGGCCGATGCGAACAGCGGGGGGCTTTTTCGAGCGCGTTATGGGCGGGTGCCGGCGCGCCAGCTCCGCCCTGATAACGGGCAGTAGCTTTGGTGCCCAGACCGCGGAGCACAGCACAAACACAAGGGGCGCGAGCACAAAAGCCGGCGCTTCGTGCTGCCGCAGCACGTGAACGCTTGCCCAGGAAAGCGCCGATGCAAGCACAAATAGGCAGCTGTAACCAGCGTCCTGCGCCCGACCATGCAGGCCCATCGGATAGACCAGAATGCTGGTCAGCACGTAGCGGGGCAGCTCACTGGCGGCGACGAAGACCACCGCCATGGGAAACCCACCGAGCCAGAACCCGAGCGGCACCGTGCTTCCGAGTGCAGCCAGTCGGATGGCCCAGCCGGCCGCGTTCCACTTTGCGAGGCCTGCCGCGAGCAATGCGTTGCTGTTGGAATCCGCAAGCGTTGCGATCCAGACGCGGAGCGCGAGAATCGATAGTATCCATCCGGCGTCGGCATACTCGGCCGGGTAGATGATCGCAACGATGACGGCGCCACCTCCGGCAATGCCGGACATCAACCAGCCGCTTGCCGAGAAAAGAAGCGTGCGACTTCTTGCGAAGACGTCCGCGATATCGTGGCCCTGACGCATTGCGTCGGCATAGAGGGGAAAGACGATGCGCCGGCTCAGTACAGCGATCGCGCGCTCCGGGATCTTGGTGAGCGTGATCGCAACCGCGTACACACCCAGCTCGGACATGGACATCCACTTGCCGAACATGAGCGAATCGAGTTCGCTCGCCAGAAACGTGATGACGGTCCCGAGGAAGACCCAGCGACCAAAGCTCAGCATTGCTCCCAGGTGATCCCGATCCCAGCGCAGTCGGTTGCCTGGCCCGGGCAACGAGAGATGACTGAGCACCGTGGTGACTAGAGCAGCGACCACCCCGCCCGCCACGAGGGCCCACACCGTAGGAGAGATTCGGGCCCAAGCGACCATCACGATGAGAGCTGCGACCCGCTCACTGAGTTCCATCCGGACGACTCGACCCATGGTGAGTTCTCGGTTGGCCGAAAAGATCTTGGTCGAGTTCAGGCCCTGGAGGACCATCGAAATTGCCGCAGCAGGCAGCAAGCTGGCTAGGATTGGCTGCTCGTAAAAAGCTGCGATGGGCGCTGCAAAAAGCACGGTGGCGAGGAAGAGGACGACGCCGCGCACCACCTGTACCGTCCAAGCGGTGTCGAGGAACTCCTGTTTTCCTCCATCCGGGCTCTGAATGATGCTCGGCCCGATTCCTACGTCGGAGAAGAGACGGAAACCGCGAAGTACGACGTTGACCAGCAGGACGATGCCGAAGGCCTCGCGCGGGAGCAGCCGCACGAGGATGAAATGCCCCAGAAAACGCAGGCCTTCCTGACCGGCCATACCGCCGAGTACGGCCACAATGCTCCGCCGCGCACGCGCCCCCGCCGTCTGACGTGCGGCCTCGGCCGCCTGTGCCTGGGAAGTCGGTTTCGTGTCTTTGGGAGTCACCATGGGCGAATCGCGGCCGGACGCGCGAGAGACTTAGCATATTCCCGCTGCGCTCGGTGGCGTCGACCGGCGCCGGGGGGGCCGGCGTGGAGCGGCGAGGGCTCGGACCTGTCAGGCCGCTGCCCGACCGAACTGCGACCGGGCGCAGTCCCGCGGGGCGGCGGTTGGGGTGGGCTCGCTCAGCGCGGGGAGCGCTCCGAGCAGGGCTCCGGCCATCAAAACGACAAAGCTCGTGTAGAATCCGTTTTGCATCAGGTCGAGCAGGCGGACGGCCAGGACGATGCCGAACCCATGTGCCAGCACCCGGTGGCGCGGCAAGGGGATTTTGGTGCGAATCAGTTTGAACAAGGGAAATGCCAACAGGCTGTAAATAGTCAACCACCCGACAAGGCCGCGCTGGGTCATGATGCGCATCCAGAATGCGTCGTACACGGTCTCGAACTTACCCATTTCGTCGTATACGCGGTTGCGTGAGTAGGTGCCCCAGCCGAAAAAGAAGCGTTCCTCGACCTTGCGCATGGCAGCGTTTTCGTTGTCGAAGCGGTAGAGCAATGACTGCGCGCGCTCGGTACTGATTCCACGGAAAAACTCGACAGCCAGATCGGTCGGACCGCTCCCCATCGTCCGCATGAACGGATAGGTGGCCGTCAGCGCGAGGCAAAACATGAGCGCTCGTCGCTGGTTCTTGATGCTCGCGAAAGCAGCGAGCGGAACGAAGAGCATCCCGTACACAATCGAGCCCGTGCTCTTGCAGGCGACGATGAGCAAGCTCAGCAGCAACGTACTGCCCCCCCCTGGGGCGCGACGGGCGCGCATGTGGAAGAGGGTGGCGGCCGCGACGGCGGTCGAGACCATGAATACGCCCATGGCCAGCCCGCTGCGCATGAAGAGGATCGGCCGGAAACCGCCCCAGCGGTAGTTCTTCGCGAAGTTGTTCTGGTGGAATCCGTACAGCATGTTGTGCAGCTGCGGGCTCATGCGGACCTCGAATAGAATGGGGAGCGCGCACAACAGCCCGGCCAGTGCCAGCGCTACGAGCAGGGCGCGCAGGTCGCCGGGCGTGCGGAACATCATCCGCCCGATGACGAATGGGATGATGTAGAGGAGGGCATCCTCCCCGACCCAGAGCAGGATGTCCTTGGGCGAGTGACCCGGCACGATCTTCTCTGGCACCGGCAGTGGGTCCATGTTGGTCAGAACGGTCAGACTGCAGCCGACGACGAGCAGCAGCAATAGGGCGCGGGGGACCCACTCCAGGCGCATTGCGCGCCAACGCGAGCGCGAATAAATCACCGTCGCCAAGAACAAGCTGGCGTAGAGCACGCCCTCTTTGTCGAGTTCGGGAACGCCTGAGACCTTGAAGGTGGTCTTTTCAGGCAGCAGGACCAGACCCGCCAGGGCCAGCACGGCGCACGCTCTGGCCGGCCGGAAGCGCGGATATGCCAGCATCACCCAAATGGGGGTCAGCGAGAGCATCACGTAGGCGAATAGGTTCGGCATGGAGCGCAACCAGGGCTGGGGTCGGCGGGCGTCGCCGGGTGGAACCATATCCTGTTCGAGCTGCGGTCGTCTGATGCCTCCGTGCGGCTGAGGGGTTGCCACCCACGTATCGGTGCCGATACGCGAAAGGCGTCAGGAATCGAGGCTCGATGTGCGCGGCGGAAGTGCTGAGCCGATGATCGGGGTCGATACGATGCCAGAAGCAAGGACGGCCTGCGCGGGAATACTCCGTGTATTTCAAGGGGACCGGACGCTGCAGCTGGCGCCGTAGCGGTCCCGAGGGCGGATCATGACTTCCGCCGAGCACATCTCGATGTGCGCGGCGGAAGTGCTGAGCCGATGATCGGGGTCGATACGATGCCAGAAGCAAGGACGGCCTGCGCGGGAATACTCCGTGTATTTCAAGGGGACCGGACGCTGCAGCTGGCGCCGTAGCGGTCCCGAGGGCGGATCATGACTTCCGCCGAGCACATCTAGGGACCAGACAGCGAACCCAGACCTTGCGTCGAGAGGCAAGGGACGCGGAGAAGTGGGTTGCTCAGTTTGACTCCGGCGCATGCAGCGCTACTTGCACCTGGGCCGCGAGGCGATCGAGGCGAGAAGTCGGTCGGTCCGTTCGACTCCGACCCGTGCTGCCCAGCTGCGTTGCGCTGTCTTCAAAAACATGGAGGATGTGGCGGAGACGCGGCACAACTGGGCGGGCGCCTCGAAACCCGATTCGAACAACTTATTCCTCCGCGGGCCCTAGGCGGTGGAATATGCTCACGCTCGCCGTCTTGAGCGACCGTCGAAATCATGACCGCCTTGCCAAAAGCGAGCGAACCATGCCAGCGCGGAGCAGCGACCGCTTGCGCCGCCCTCTTGCTTGTCGTCTTGGCCGCCTGGCCGGCGGCGGCGGTGCGGGCACAACCCCGGGAAGATAATGCCGCGTTGCTCGCCGAGTGGGCCGTCGACGACGGGATTTCGCTCGAAATCGACACCAAGGGTTTCGAGTTGCCGACTTCGATTGCGATGGTGCCCAACCCGGGTTCTGGTCCGAAGGATCCACTGTATTTCGTGACGGAGCTACCGGGCACGATCAAGGTCGTGACCAACGACCGCAGCATTTACGTTTTTGCCAAAGGCTTCGTTCCCTTGGACGACGCGCCGCGCCCGGCGCAGGGTAAGCGAATCGAGGAGCTAGGGATGGCCGGCATCCACCTCGATCCTGAACATGGCTATGTCTTCGTATCCTTTACCTACCACTCGGATCGCGGGGGCATCCGCAACAACGTCATCCGTTTTCAGTCTACGCCAGGTACCTTTTCCTTGAAGCCGCAGGGCTCGGTCGCGTTCACGGAAATCTTCGCCGATCAGATCGGCGATCCCTCGCACATGATCGGGCCGATGATCGTCCATGAGGGCGCGCTATACGTGCATGTTGGAGATGCGCACGCGCCAGCATTAGCGCGCGACCTGACCTCCACCGCAGGCAAGATCCTGCGCATGACACTCGACGGCAAACCGCTGCCCGACAATCCCTATTACGCCGACGACGACATCAAGAAGGCGAGGAACTTCGTTTGGGCCAGAGGCCTGCGAAACCCATTCGGTGTGTCGATCGTGCGTGGCGAGTACTTCATCACCGACGTGGGACCCGCGCTCGATCGCTTCCTGCGGGTGGTGCGTGGCGGAGACTACGGATACGACGGAACCGACTGGTCGGTAAGTTCTCACGCCGACATCGTCTTCGCACCATCCACGTCGCCGGTGCAGCTGGTGTACCACCCGAGTGATCGCGGACCGCTACCGCCTGCCATGCGCGACCAATTTTTCGTCGTAACCTCGGGCGAACAAATGGATGTGGGTCCCAGCCGCTTCGGCGGCAAGGCTCTGCTGAGATTCCGGTACGACTTCGACACCCATCGGGTCGTGGACCGGCCGTACGAGGTCATGAAGTACGTTGGGCCGGGCTACATGATGCCGGTGGGTCTCGGTATCGGCAGCGACGGGCTCTACATCGTCATCTTCAATTCGCGGCCTTTTGTCCAGGGCTACGTGATGAAGCTTCGCTTCGATCGGGCGAATCCGCACCCGGTTGTCTTCGGACGCGCGGAAAGACTCATCGACCGACACAATTGCAACGGATGCCACCGCGAAGTGGAGCCGACCGTGGCCCCCTCGCTCGCTCCCGACAAACTGGTACCGCGGCTTGCGACGCGGCTGGCGTCCGAACAATACCTGGCCGAGAGCCGCGAACTCGATGCGCTCGACGAGGAACCTTTCGCGTCGTTTCGCACTGCACGAAGGGAGGTGCGCGAGGCGCAGGGAGACGCAAAGGTACGCGCCTGGGTCAAGTACCGCGTGATGGAGCCGCGCTTCGACTCCAAGACCGCCACGATGCCAAAGCTCGGCCTGTCGGAGGAGGATGCGTTACTCATCGCGATGCATTTCGTGCCGAAACGCGATCATAGTTTGACGGCGCGGACCCGGGACTTTCTGGCCGGGCTTGTTCCCAAGATCCGCCAACGACACCTGATTGCCGCGCTGGCATTGGGGGTCGCCCTAGGGGGTCTCGGTACGGGTGCGACCGTGGCGGTTGTAGGCCTTGTGGTGAGAAGGCGGCGGCATCGCGGAAGCGAAAAGCGCCAGGTGAATCGACCGGCTGAAGCGGGGACTGCGAGGGAGAGTTAGCCGTGAACCCGGGGAGAGCCCGAATCAAACGAACAATGCTCGCGACGCTCGCAGCGCTAGCGGTGTTGAGCGGCGCCGGGGTGCTCATCGGCTGGCCGTATATTCGGTCGGCCTGGTACGTATACCAAGACATTCAGATCTTTTCGGAGGCAAATATCGAAGAGGCATCGCATGGAGTTAAGCTGCCTCTCGCCGACCCTGCCTCCACCAATTGGCGCATGGTCGCGGCTTTCCCCGAAGTGAATGTCGTCGGTCCGACCGTCGCGCTGTTTCAGCCGTCGGGAGAGGTCTTCGTGCTGGAGCGCGCTGGCCGAATTGTCGAGATCTCGGGCCTACCCGGACAGCGTACCACGCGAGTTCTACTGGACTTCACGGCAAAGGTGGGTCTGGTCGAGCACGAAGAAGGGGCGGTCGGCATGGTGTTGCATCCCGATTTCGGTCAGCCGACCGAACAAGGTCATCACATCTTCGTCTACTACACCTCTCGCAGCGGAGACCGGAAGGATCGGCTGGAGCGCTACTCTTTCGATCAGGACTTCCGGACCATCCTGCCTGAGTCAGGGCTTGTGATGATCGACCAGAGCGACGAACACAGCGATCACAATGGTGGGGATCTTCACTTCGCTTCCGATGGCTTTCTCTATTTGACGATCGGCGACGAGGGAAATTGCGAATGCAACAATAACCAGCGCATCGACAAGGATCTTTTCGGCGGGATCCTGCGTATCGATGTCGACCGTCACGGTGGCGACATTAGTCACCCACCACCGAAGCAGCCACAATCGGGCAAGACCGCGGGCTACTTTATTCCCAACGACAATCCCTTCGTCGGAGTGTCGGGAGCATTGGAGGAGTTTTACTCGATCGGCCTGCGCAATCCATACCGCTTCACGATCGATCCGGTCACCCAGCGCATCCTCGGCGGTGATGTCGGTCGCCTGCGCATGGAGTCGATTTTTGAGGCCAAGAAAGGGACCAATCACCGCTGGTCTCACTACGAGGGCTTCCTCGAGCACAGGAACACGGAAGTCCTTCCCGAACGCAGGCCCGGCATATGGACCGAACCAATCTTCGCCTACCCCCACGAGAACATGAACCACGCTGTCATAGGCGGGCGCGTCTACCGGGGCAAGCTCGCGCCAGAGCTGACGGGCAAGTACGTTTATGGGGACAACAGCTCGGGGCGCCTCTGGGCCCTCGATCTCAGTTCCAAGGAAAATCGCTTCCTCGCTGCTATCGAGGACCGAGGCGATCGCGGTCTTGCCGGTTTCGCGGTGGACCGTGAGGGAGAGCTCTACGCTCTGGCGCTTGGCTCAGAGCAGTCCGCGGGGCAGATCCTTCGTTTGTCGCCGACGCGAACCGAGTCTGATGCAAGCTCCGAATTACAAGCTCGGGTCCAGACCGACGGCGGCCTGCGCGCCGATGCGTTCGATGAAGCCGATGCTGGCGTTGGCGGCCACGTCTCGGCAGAGGCTCACCCCGGACTCAAGCCCCTACTGCCGCAAACCTTGTCCGAGGTAGGCTTCTTTGGCGACCTGAAGAAGCTCGTGGCCCCTGGGGCCATCCGTTACTCCTTGAACCTGCCGATGTGGCGGGGCACCCCCGGTCTCGCTCAGACGAATTGGGCGCTTGCGTTGCGACCCAAGTCACGCGTTCGTTTCGCGGGCAAGGGGAAGTGGCAAACCCCCGGCGGTTTGCTCTTCGTAAAGCACATGGCCGTGAATGAGCGACCCGTAGAGACGCAGTTTCTGGTGAAGACCACGGCGGGCGAGGGCTACGGTTTGTCATACGCGTGGCGGCCCGATGGCGCGGACGCAGATCTGGTCACCGAGTCAAGAGTCGAGCAGGTCGGGGACGCTCGATGGAACTTTGGCGCCTCGAGCGACTGCAACGCGTGTCACACCAAGTCGAATGGTTTCGTCCTCGGCATCAGTACGCGGCAACTCAACCGAGGAAATCAATTGGTTGAGCTGCGCCGACAGGGATTCTTCGAGCCTCGCACAGCCTACGTCTTTCGTATGTGGGGGCTCGGACAGCCGCGTCGGTTCCTTCGGGAGATGCTCGAAATACACCAGCGGCTGCAGAAGGAGCCCTTGGTTCAGCCCTCTCGTGTGGAGAACTACGCGAACCTCGTGCCTCCCGAGGCGAATGCGAGCTTAGAGGAGCGCGTGCGTTCCTACATGGACGTCAACTGCGCGCACTGTCACCAACCCGGCGGTAGCGGCGGCGGCGGTTTCGATGCGCGGTATGAGGTATCACTCGCAGACAAGGGCATCGTCGGAAAGCCAGCGAGCCGGCCCATCGATGATGCCGACATCCTGGTCGCGCCCGGAGATCCGGAGCGCTCGCTTCTTGTGAAGCGAATTTCGTCGGCGCAACCGGGCGTTCAGATGCCGCCCATCGGCGTGTCGGCGCCCGATGAGGCCGCCGTGGAGATGTTTCGGCAGTGGATTATGAGCCTCGACTGAGGCTCTCGTGACGCCAGACACAAGTTCCGGCTTGTGCGCGCATGAAGGGGCAACCCCTCACCAGACGGGGTCATAGCCTTGGGAACAGCCGCGTACTACACTGCTCTCGCCAAATACGGTTCCGACGCCGTCGCGCGCCGTTTCCACCCTTGGCGGCCCACCCCCCGACTCGATATGGCAGGAGGAAAGCCGTTGGTGAAGCAACTCGCATCTTCCAACTCAGTTACGGCTGCGTGCGGCTTCACACCCCCGATCGGTTTGAGCGACCCGCAATTTGCCTACCGTGGCGGTGTTGTCGTCTTTTTGGCACTGACCCTCACAGCTTGCAGCGGGGGCGCACGGTCCGAGGGTGACGATGACAGCCCTCGCCCCACGGGGGTGATGGATGGCGGAGCATCCGGGAACGGTGATTCGGCCGCGAGCGATCACGCTTCGGAGTCCGGCATGTCCGCCGCGTCCGCTGGTGCCGACGACTCGAGCACTGTCGCCTCCGGGGCCGGGTCGAACACCGGTGGTGCCGACGGCGCAATCGACAGCGCTGGCGGCACTCAATCGGTTGATGGGGGTGGGTCCGATGCTCGTGCGAGATTCGATCCGGACCCGCCTCGCTCATCGCAGCTGCCGCCTAGCACAGAGTTATGTCCCGACGTGCCGATCGAAAACACATCAGGCGCGGTGTACTACGTATGTGACTGTGTCGAAGGTGCCGAAGAGGGGTGCGTTGCCGGCGACGACGGCCAAAACGGCACTTCACCCGACTCGCCGTGGCGTACCATGGACAAGGCATTGGCGCAGTTCAACTCGATGAACGCGGGCGACATCGTGGCACTGTGTCGTGGCGGTGCGTTCGACATGGAGCCCAGTGACCTTTTCAATGAGAAGTGCCGAGCCGACAAGCGCTGCGTGTTGCGAGATTACGGGCCGCCCTGGGGAGGTAGGGCGAGGCCCGAGGTCATGGCCATGCGAGAGGGAGATCTATTCGCGTTCGAAGACGGTGGAGATGCCGATCATGATGAGGGCTACTTGGTCATTGGACTCGCGTTGAGGGGCTCCGGGTCTGGCCGAGGCTTCCGCTTCTACAACGACGTGGACGATGTGACGGTGTGCGATGTTGTCGTGGACAGCTTTCGCGTTGGCGTATATGCCGGCGACTCAAACGCCCCTGTTGACGGTAGTGATGGAAAAAACAGCCGCATCACTCTGAGAGCCTCAACCATCATCAATAATTCGGAGCAGGGATGGCTCGGTGGCTGTGATGGCTGCTCTCTCGAGTACAACTATTTCGAGAACAACGGATTTGCTGAGCCGAACTTTCTGCACAACCTCTACCTTGGCTCGGGTGTCGATCAGCGAGTCGTGGGCAACGAGCTGTATCGCAACGCGCTCATCGATGGAACCTGTCAGGCGGTCTCCCTGGTCGTCCACGGTACCGTCGACGGGTTGCTGATCGAGGACAACTTGGTACGCGAGGACTCGGGGACTGCCGAGAACGGATGTTGGGGTATTTCTGTCGACACGGGCTACGACCGTCCGGAGTCGTTCAAGAACGTCACGATTCGGCGCAACATTGTGATCAATCTCGGACGAGTCGGTATCGGCACCAACGCATGCCAGGACTGCCTGATCGAGAACAACGTCATCGTCAACGACCACCTCCCCGGAGTGCACATCTTCGCTCCGGTTCGCGAGCGTGCCGAAGAGGACGCCGTGATGATGAACGTCACCGTGCGCAACAACTCGCTTTATGTCGCCGATCAACAGGGAACGGGTATCAGTTTGGGGGGCGAAGGTAGTGGGCACGTCGCCGTCAGCAATAGCATTGTGTACGCCGGCGGCGACGGCGCCTGGAACTGCTTCCGATTTCAAGGAGACTTGGCCGCCTTCGCCCTTATCGACAACAACCTATGCAATCACTCGAGCGGAGAATGGGCCGACGGTTATGGCGACCTTGCTGCTTGGCAGAGCGCTTCGGGGATGGGCTCATTGTCGAGCACGGCAGATGCCCGCTATACTAGTGTCGTGCCTCCCTATAACCTTGCTCCGCTCGATGCCGAGTCGGGTCTCGTCGACGCAGGGCATGCGACGGGCAGCGCAGCCGAGGACTTCAACAGCGCCGCGCGGTCTGTTCCCGACATCGGTGCCTACGAGCTTGCGCCCTGAGGCCTGTTGCCGCCAGGGTCGAGTCCAGCAGTCCTCCAAGGCGCATGTGCGGCCGGCTGGCACCGGCAGTGTGGCTGTGGGCCTTGGCGCTACATGCCTGCGGTCCACCACCTGAAACGGTCACCGCGCGACCCTCGCCGGCACCGAAAGCCTCCGTCGACGTGCGACCGCCAAGGACCGAATCTGAATCGGCTATAGCACCGCGGTCGGCGCCGCCGCTGCCGCCCGGTCAGGACCCGAGGCGGGTTCAACCCGATCGCACTCTCTGTCCCGGAGCTCCTCTGGCTCGTGCGACTCAGGCCATCTTCGTTTGTGACTGTCAGCAGGGCGCGGAGCAAGGCTGTCGGCCGGGCGATGATTCCGCTTCGGGTGCATCTGCAGATCAACCCTGGCTGACGGTGAGCCGCGCTTTGGAGCACTTCAACGGCCTGCCGGCCGGTGGTGCCGTGGCATTGTGCCGTGGAGGTTCGTTCCTTGTGGAATCGCGCGTGTCTTTGAGCAACGAGAGTTGTCGGGTCGATCGAAAGTGCGTGATACGGGACTACGCCCCTCCCTGGCCGGGCCGGAGCAGGCCAATCGTCACCGCGACGGGCGAAGGCGATCTTCTGCGCTTCGCCAACGACGGGCGCGCAGAACACGACGAAGGCTACATCCTGATGGGACTCGAGTTGCGCGGTTCTGGAACCGGGCGGGGCGTCTCTTTTCACAACGATGTGGATGACGTCATGATTTGCGACATGCGCATCGAAGGATTTCGCATTGGTGTGCACGTAGGCGGTTCAAATCAACCCGCGGCTGGCAGCGATGGAAGAAACCAACGCGTGACGCTCCGAGCATCGACCATCGTCAACAACTCCGAGCAAGGTTGGCTAGGGGGATGCGACGGATGCAGCATCGAGCACAGCTACTTCGAAAACAACGGCTTTGCGGCGGCGAAGCTCCTGCACAACATCTACATGGGGCCTGGCAAGGGCCAACGCGTCATGAAAAATGAGCTTTACCGGTCCGCCATGGTCGGCGGGATCTGCTCGGGCGTGTCACTGGTCGTTCACGGCATCGTGGATGATATGCGCATCGAGAACAATCTTGTGCGGGAGGATCCTGGTGTGGCCGGGCCCGGGTGCTGGGGGATCGCTGTGGATACGGGCTATCACAAGGCCGAGCAATTTCGCGACGTCGTGATTCGTGGCAATGAGATTCGCAACCTCGGGCGCGTCGCGATCGGCGTCAGCTCTTGTGTCAATTGCCTGATCGAGAACAACGTCGTAGTCAATGAGCATCTCCCGGGAGTGCATATCGCAGTACCCGACCGCCCGCGCGGGCGCGATGATGCGGAGATGCGCGACGTGGTTGTCCGCAACAACTCACTCTATGTGGGTGCTGGCTCAGGAGGCACGGGAATCCTTGTCGGCGGCGATGGCGGCGGCTACACCGTCGTGAGCAACAGCATCGTCTACTCGGGTTCGGCCGCTGACTGGAACTGCTTCGCGTACCCGTCGGCGGACGCGGCCTATCGAGTGATCGACCACAACCTGTGCCACGTCACGAATGGAGGCGGTGAATGGGTTGAGGGAGCCGGGAGTCTGGCCCAGTGGCATCAACGGTCGGGAAGAGACAAGGCGTCCACCACCTCCGACCCGAACTATTCCAGGACCACCGCACCCTACGATCTCTCGCCCGAAAGCATCGAGTCACCTCTTTTGGATCGGGGCCATCCGAGTCAGAGCGCGGAGTCGACGCTGGACGGAGTGCGGCGCGGCGTTCCGGACATTGGCGCATACGACTCCGGCCAGTAGGCGCGCCCGTCCATCATCTGGATGCGCGAGTCCTCACCTTCCGGTTGTGACGCTCGAGGGTGCGTCGCTTTCCGGTCAACAATGACTCCAACTCGAAGCGTCGATAGTAGCGGAGATACTCCTGATCATCGTGACGCGGCTCACTTTTCATCACTGCTTCCAGATAGCCTACCCAGATGCCGAGGCCACCGGTCACTCGCGGGCGCTCGAGCATGCGGTAGAGCGCGACGGCAGCCGTGTAGTACCAGGCCGATCCCATGAAATATTTTCCCCGGCCCCAGCGGCGGCGCCCCACCCAGATGTTGTCCTGGCTGCTTCCCATCGGGCGCAGGTGCAGGATGCGCATCTCGGGGTCGTCCACCGACTGCGCGATCCATCCCTTGATGCGACACATGTGGCCGTCGATACCGTCCCAGCAAACCGCCCGCACGAACCCGCCGATCTCCCTGAAGCACTCGACACGATAAAACTTTGCGGCACCGAGAGCGTTCTCGTCGCCGACAGCCGTTTGCTCCACTCGGCCGTTTGGTTGTCGCTCGTAGAGCTTTCCCGAGATGTTGCCCAGATAGGGATCGCTCTCCATTCGCTCCATCGCGCGTTCGAAGTAGCGCGAGGGCAGCTCGAGGTCCGCGTCCAGTTTGCAAATGTAGTCGAAGTCGTCGAGAGAGATCTCGTCGAGCCCCGCGTAGAAAGCCTCGATGACCCCCGGTCCAACCGAGCGCCTACCCCGGTCCACTCGGTTCACCACACGCATATAGGCATGTTCGTCAGCAAATTCCTGGAGCAACCTGGGTGTAGCATCGGTTGAGCCATCGTCCACCACCAACCACAGTGCGGGCTCCACCGTTTGCGCGGCAACGGTGCGCAGGGTCGCCTCTAGGTAACCCGCCTCGTTGCGGCACGGAGTGATCAGGCAATATCGACGCTTGTGTGGTTCAACGACCATGGTGATTCCCGCGCTGATGCTCCCTAGGTTGCTGGTGTCAAACGGCTGCACGCGCCTCTCGGGCGGCGCAACCCCGCGCGAGCCAGTCGAGCCCGCTGCGAAAATAGCGGGCATTTCCTCGGTTCTCGCCCGGCCCGCACGGGGTTACGCCGCCCGAGAGGCGCGTGCAGCCGCTTGACACCAGCAACCTAGAGCGCCGACCGGTTTGAAACCACCGTAAATTCGCGATCGAGAGTGCGTTCTGCGTGCCGTTACGGCGTCGAACTCGTAGCTGAATGACTTCGACGCGTGGTAGCGGTGCGCTGGGCCCGCTAAACCCGCGAAGTTGTGGCGGTTTCAAACCAACCTCAGCTCTAGTGGAGTTCGCACGTTTATTCAATGGGATCAAACCGTCCGGCATGTCATTCCCAGAGCGACCAATCACCTCCAGCCACAACCGCGATGGCGATCGCTGTGTTGGTCACCGCATGGGCAACGATCGCGTCTCCTAGACTACCACGCCGGTGCAGAATTGCTGCGAAAGCCATACCTGCCAGGGTCGCCTCGACCCAACGCTGATGGAGCATTCCAAACGCCAACGACGAGGCAAGAAAGGATGGCCAGGTAAACTTCGCGAAAGGGACGGACTGGAAATCCCGGGACACCAGGCGTCGCAAGAGGTAGCCGCGAAACGAAAGCTCCTCCACCACCGGCACAACCACGATAGAACCCAAGGTACGGCCCGCGACCCAGAGGAGGGACCAGGGCGCGGGCAGGTTCCGCACCGCGGCTTCAAGCGTGCTCTCGTTTGGTTGGACCCCAGCCGACACCCGGACAGAGACCATCCACATGACAAAGACGGCCAAGCCCACCAGGCCGGCGACAAGCGGTGCCGCCGGTTTCATCGAGGGTAGCGATGCGCGACTCCGCAGGAGCGCGAGGGTCGCGAGAATAGGTGCGACGGCGTAGAACGGATTGAAGCCGGCGACGAGCATTTCAGTGACCATCCTGGCCGCCACCATCGTTAGCATGGGCGTAAGGTAGACCGCTGTTAGGTTGGGGAGGCCGGGGACTGGGGCGCGCGGCAGCTGTGCTTCCCGCGAAAACCAGGGCACGCGCTGCGCCAGCGACGCGAAGGTAAGCGAAATCGCGCACACCAGGACCCATCCGGCCTTCGAGTGAAGGCCCCCCACAGCCAGGTTTGGAAAGCCTAACCCTCCCACCATGATGAGAGTCGCGATGCGACATCCGTTGGCCAGGTAGACGACTCCCACGGCCCACGGTAGCAACCAGATCGCCCGCGTGAACCGGATGCTGCTGCGCTCGGCCACGAGGAATAGCCCGAGAAAGGCGACGACCAGCCCAATGCCCTCATAGCCCGAACAGGCCGGGGCGATCTGCACGACGAAACCGGGAACCCCAACGACGGCCACGGGCATGTCTACGACGACCACCGGCGCCACCACTCGCAACAAGACGACCACCAGTCTGAGCGTGAGGTGAGCCAGCGGTTGCCATAGATACTCCATTGTGAGCAGACCCAGTCCCCAGGCCATGGAGCCAGCGACCAGAGCCATCAGCAGAGGTCGGGACGCGGTGCGAAGGGAACGCAGCACCGTCCGCAGAGGCAGTGCGGCCAGCAGCCATAGGGCGAACGTCGCAAGGCCCGCCGCAAACCAGGCAGCGATCAGCCCCGCATCGATCGCTGCACTGCGGTTGTTGGATTTGTTGAAGACGCTTCCACAGAGGTAGACAAAGACACCGTAGGCGAGCAGCTGGCCTCCAAGGTAGCGCCAGCGCACCGCCCGATGGTGCGCCAGCATGTTCGACAGCTCCGCGGTCGTGTGTCTTTGTATAAGCAGCCACGCCGCAGTGCTGACCGCGACGAGCAATGGCACCAGCAGGCCGAAAGAGCTCAGCCAACGCAACCCCTCGCGGTCGCGGATGCTACCGGCGTCGAACTGGAGGCTTACGTATAGGTACTGCGTGATGAGCAATCCGCAGAGCAGGCCCCACTTGAGCGCAGTGCCCATCTGCCCGTCCGACCGTCCCTCGTCCCGTGCAGCCGCACCGCTGGCATGTCCCGCCATCGCTACCTGCCACTCGATTGCGGGCGGGTGCCGGCAGCGTCAGCGTGGGCCGTAGCCCTCGGGATGAGATTCATGCCATCGCCATGCGGTCGCGATCGTTTCATCAATACTCGTGTAGCGAGGCGCCCATCCTAGGCGAGTCTTCAGCTTGCTCGGATCGGCCACGAGCGCGGGTGGGTCCCCGGGGCGCCGCGGTGCCCACTGCCGCGGCACTTCGCGCCCGGCTACTCGCTCACACGATTCGATGATCTCGAGAACGGACTGCCCCTGCCCCGTGCCCACGTTGAAAACCTCCGCTGTTTGCCGCGTGGTGGCCTCGATCGCCAACAGATGCGCGGACGCGAGGTCTTCGATGTGGATGTAGTCCCGAATGCAGGTGCCGTCCGCAGTGGGGTAGTCGTTGCCGAATACCTTTACGGACTCACGTTGGCCGAGCAGGGTCTGTAGGACAATTGGAATCAGGTGCGTTTCTGGATTGTGATACTCACCAAATGCACCGTCGCGTGACGCACCCGAAGCGTTGAAGTAACGAAGTAGCGTGAAGCCGAGCCCGTACGCGTGGGCAAAATCCCGGATCATCCATTCGACGGCCAGCTTGGTGCGGGCATAGGGGCTGTAAGGATCTTGAGGTTGGTCCTCACTCATCGGAACCTTGGGTGAGTTCCCGTACGTCGCACAGGTGCTGGAGAACAACATGCGGTCTACGCCCGCTTTGCGCATGGCGTTCAGTAGGCTCAGCGTGCCACCGATGTTGTTGCGGTAGTGGTACTCCGGGTTCTCCACGGACTCGCCAACGTAGGTTGCCGCAGCAAAATGCATTACGGCCTCCGCGTCGAAGTCGTTGAGCGTTTTGGTGAGCTTGTCGGTGTCTGCAATATCGCCGATGATGAGTTCGCAATCACCGACCGCGCTCGGATGCCCCTCGATGAGGTTGTCGTAGGCGATGGCGTCATGGCCGTGTTGCTTCAGATGGCGCAAGCAGGCGCTGCCCACATAGCCGGCGCCCCCGGTGACAAGAATCTTCATATCCTATCCTCTCGCTGTAGCGTGAAAGCCGGCGATCAGCTCGGCCGCTTCCCAGATGTCGTCCACGACATGGTCGCCAAAGTCGTTCGGCTCCTGGACCTCGGAGCCATAGCCAGTGCGCACGAGCACCGACGCCGCGCACCCGGCGTTTCGGCCTGCCAGCAAATCGCTTACGGTGTCGCCGATGACGTAGGACCGACTCAGGTCGAGTCTGAGTTCCTCCGCCGCCCGCAATAGCATGCCGGGGCCGGGCTTGCGGTCAGGATGCTCGACCACGGTGGGATCTTTGAGCTTCGGGACGACGGGGCAGAAGTAGATCCCATCGAGCTGGCTGCCGGCCTCTGCGAGTTGCCGGCTGAGCTCGGCGTGAACGCGTTCCAGACCATCGAGATCCAACATTCCCCGCCCGATCACGCTCTGGTTGGTCACCAGCACGCAGGCGAAGCCCTTGGCGTGCAACTTTGCGACCGCCTCGGCGGCGCGCGGCAACAGTCGCACGTTCTCGGGATCGGTGAGGTGGTGAACGAGTTCGATCAACGTGCCATCGCGGTCGATGAAGGCCGCCGGGTTCATGCTTTGGCTCCGAAACCGCGCTGGGCCGCCTCGCGCGCGTTTTCCAGCGCCTCCGGATTGCCGATGTCCCGGTGGTAACCATCGAATACAAATCCGCTCATCCGCCCCACGAAGTTCGGAATGACGTCGAAGCCGAGGTCGAAGACGTCGCGCTCGGCGATCTCGCGATAGGCGGCTGTGCTTACCAGGTACAGGCCGGCGTTGGCCAAATTGCTCTTCGGGCGCTCGGGCTTCTCCACGAAATCGATGACGCGGCCGCTGGCGTCGATTTCAGCGATGCCGCACTGCTTTGGGTAGGGCGTGTGGAACAGCACCATCGTCACGGGGTCGCCGTGTCCCTCGTGGAACTCGATGACGCGAGTTAGGTCGATATTGGATAGGTTGTCGGCGTAGATGACCAGGCATCCGTCGGCATCGTCGACCCATTGGGCATTGGCGTGCACGGTACCAGCTGAACCGAGGAGCTCGGGCTCGTAGGTCTCCTGCGTCTTGACGGTGCGCTTCGCGTTGGCTGCTTTGAGATGGTCCACAACCGCGTTTCGGAGGTGGTGGGTGTTGAGCAGAGCATCCCGCACGCCTGCAGCCTCGAGGGCATCTAGCCAGTAGTCGAGAAGTACCTTGCCTCCGATCGGCACCAGGCACTTGGGCACGGTGTTCGTCAGCGGCCGAAGCCGTGTGCCGAGGCCCCCGGCCAACAGGAGTGCTTTGTATCTTCCTGGCATGCCCTCACGCCGGGCTATTTGACATCGCGGACAACGCCAAGCTGCGCCATCTGCTTGTTACAGTAGTCGAGGATGTCTTCCGCGGCGTCCGCGCTTTGTAGCCACTCGCGATACGACTCCACGCTTTCGCGAACCCCGCGTGTAGGTGACCAACCGAGACGTCGCAGCTTGCTGACGTCTGAGTAGATGTGGCGAGTGTCGCCGTAGCGATATTTTCCACTTGGTTTCGGCTCGTACTGTGACATGCCGAACACGGAGGCGACGGTCGAGGCGAACTCGGCGACCGTGACGGCTTTGTCGCCACCCACATTGAACATCTCGTAGTCGGCCCGTTCGTCCTCGAGAACCAGCACGTTGGCGTCGACGACGTCCTGGATGTTTACAAAGTCGCGTACCTGTTGCCCGTCCTCGTAGATGACGGGATCGCGTCCGAGATGACAGCTCAAGCAAAATACGCGGCAGGCGCCGCTGTAAGCGTTGTAAAAGCTCTGCCGTGGACCCTGTACGATGGAGTAACGCATCGCCACGCTTGGAACACCGTGCTGACGCCCCAGGTTGAGCGCTACGCTCTCCTCGGCAATTTTGCTCATCCCGTAGGGGTTTTGGGGATTGGCAACATCCTCCGCTGTGTGTTGGTAACGGAGTGGGCCGACCTGATCGGCCCGCGGCTGGATCTCCCAAATGCCCGCCGACAACTGCCGGTCCGACCGCAGACCCGGCAGGACCCGCTGCCCCTTTGCATCCAGGTACAGACCCTCGCCTAGGGCCGCCTGGCTGCTGGCCACGATGACCTTCCGAACCGGAAGCCGCTCGCGCACGATCAACTCGTAGATCCGTGCGGTCGATGTGACATTGACGTCGAAGAAGCGGCTGAAGATGGGGAGATAGTCCTGAAAGGCGGCCAGGTGGTAGACCGCATCGCAGCCAATCAGCGCAGCAAGCAGGGCGCCCTCGTCCCGGACATCTCCGTGGATGAACTCGATGCGCGAGTCCAGATAGCCGGGCAGCTGGGCACCGCGGTGCACCGGTTCCTCGAGGCTGTCGAGGACGCGCACGTGGTAACCCTTGGCAAGCAGGGCGTCTGCCGTGTGGGAGCCGATAAAACCCGCTCCTCCGGTGATGAGTACCTTCATATCCACTGCCCCTCAATGCTCAGCCAGCTAGAACTTATACCGGTCGCTGATGAAAATGATACGGCTGCCGCGCCGATCGATGTCGAAGGGCAGCTCGCGAGGGCGACCGAGCGCGTCGCGGATCGCCTCGTGACGGTGCGGCGGTGCGACCACCAGCAGGAAACCGCCGCCACCGGCGCCCAGAAGTTTCCCGCCCTGGGCCCCGGCTCTGCGCGCCGCCTGGTACCACTCATCGATCACCGGCGTCGTGATGCCGAACCCGAGGGAGCGCTTCAGCAGCCATCCTTCGTGGAGTAGTCGGGCGAACTCGTCCAGGTCGGCTTCACCCGCCAGCGCACTGCGCATCATCGCAGCCAAGTCTCGCATGTCGCGCAGCACAGACATTTTGTCCTGGGTACCATCGCTCTGCGCCTGGAGAATACGGTCGGCTGACCTTTGCTGTTGAGTGTAGAGGAGCAGGACTCGGCTTTCGAGTTCTCGCAGCGTCGCGCGGCGACAGGGAACGGGCTCCACGTCGACCGTATGGTCGCTGTTGAAGCGGATGTAGTTCACTCCGCCGAAAGCTGCCGCATACTGATCTTGGCGACCGATGGGCTTTTCGAGGACATCGATTTCGATGTGGCAACTCTCTTCGGCGAGGCGACTGGGGCTCGTAACGTCACCGCGATAGGCGTAGAGTGCATTGAGTAGGCCTACCGTGAGGCTGCTGCTGCTGCCGAGTCCCGTGCCGGCCGGGACGTCTCCTACCGTCGTGATTTCCAGATGCGGACCGAGGCCGGTTAGGCGCAGTGCTTCACGGACGATCGTGTGCTCGATATTCTCGATCGACTCAGCAATTTCGGTGCGCGTATACGCGACTCGCGTGGTCTTTTCGAAGCGTGGGCTGACGGTCACGTACATGTGCTGGTTGAGGCCCACCGAGAGTACTGCGCCTGGCTCCTGCTCGTAGAAGCTAGGGAGGTCTGTACCGCCACCGGCGAAGCTCAATCGATACGGGGTCTGGGAGATGATCATTGTGCCTCCAGACTGGCGCGGAAGCGTTCGAGAAGGGGCTTCAAGCACACCGAGAGATCGAATACCTCCAGGACGCGCTTGCGTCCGCACGCGGCCAGGCGTGCGCCGAGGCCCGGGTCGTCCATCAGGCGCTGCAGGGCGTCAGCGAGCGCTTCAGGCTGTTCGGGCTCCACCAAGAGCCCGGTCTCGCCATCGATGACTAGGTCTGGAATGCCCACCAGCCTGGTCGAGACGGTGGGGACGCCGCACGCCATGGCCTCCATGAGCATCTGGGGCAGGCCGTCCACGTCGCGATCCGATGCCCACTGGCAGGGCAGACAGTAGGCGTCGCCACCGTGCATGAATGAGGGGATGTCCTCCTGCTTCAGTGCCGTACCAGTAAGCTGCACCAAGTCCCCCAAAGCGGCAGTCCGGACCTGCTCGCGCAGCAGAGATTCGAGCGGACCGCTGCCCCCGATCGTGCAGCGGAAGTTCACGCCACGAGCCCTCAAGATCGCACAGGCGTCGATTAGAACGTTGAACCCCTTCTTCTCGACCAGTCGACCCGACGAGATGATGTGATACGGCTCGTCAGGCCCTCGGTGTCGCGGGCTTGGCGAAAAGTGCGTGGTGTCGATGCCACAGTAGGCGATTTGAAGCTGCTCGGGACGCGCCCCATTGTCCAAGTAGAAGTTCCGGTGAAACTCCGAGATGCAGATGATGAACTTGGCGCGCCGGATCTTGTCCGTCAGGGCAACCCTGTCGCGAAAGAGGTCCGCGGCATGCCCGGTAAAGCTGAATGGGGTGCCCAGCAACCACGCGCCATACATCGCCACCGTGCCCCCGGAGTGGATCCATTGCGAGTGGATGTGGCCTACCTCGGCGGCGCGTTGCGTCGTCGCCCAGTCGCAGGCGACATAGAGGTGCCAGATGCCCGCCAGACGGGCCCTCCAGCCTTCCCTTTCGCCGGCGAGCGCATTGAAGGCTGCCTGGGCGAATCGCTGCCGAAAACGTATGGGAGCCAGCGCGAACGATGCAACCGACCGCGCCTTGGGCAGTGGGTATAGCCCGTTGGTGCTCCGGTCCATGGCTGCAATGTCCTCCGATTTGAAGAATGTGTCGGTGGGGCGGCGCAGGGCGTGGAGCGCGACCGGAAGGCCCTCGGCGGCGACGGCGCGCAGCTCGTTGGCCACCCAGGCGTTCCCCACGCCGTTGGAAGTCATGTAATGAATCATGGGCAGCAGAGCGAAGAAACGACCGGAACGTAGCCCCTGACCAATTGTCAGTCAATGCGAGCGGTCAAGCCCGCGGGCCTGTCACCCGACTCGGTCGCATGAGCAGCTACGGGCTCGCGGGCAGCTGCCGCAGAATCTGCTCCAGCGCCTGCTCCAGCGTTCGGCCCGGGGCGTGTCCGAGGTGGCGGGTCAGGCGCTCACAGCGCAGGCTCAGGTCTGGCGCCCGTGGTTCGGGATCGGGTGCATCGCGGCAGCTGCGTGACAGGATTCGCGGACTGTGCACGCCCAGGACACGGGCCAAGGCGCGCCCCATCGCGAGCCGCGACAGCCGTTGTGGTCCCGCCATGTGAACAACGCCCTTGAGCCTGCTTCGGGCAACCTCGATCACTATCGCTGCTGCGTCTTCGAGCCAAAGTGGCGTGCGGTACTCGTCGTGGTAGAGCACCAGTTCCTCACCGTGGCGTAGGGCGCGGATCTGGCCCTGGAGGGTATTGGGGCGGGGCGCGGCAGGCAGTCCATACAACAGCGGGCTGCGGAGCACGACTCCAGCCGACCTCAGGGTGCGATCTTCGGCGGCCACCTTGGTTCGGCCGTAGACGCTGCGCGGATTGGTCTCGGCCCACTCGTCGTAGGGGGCGGCCAAACCGTCGAAGACCATGTCCGTGGAGAGCACGACCAGGCGCGCCCCAAGCTGCTGTGAGGCTCGGGCCAGCACCTCGACCGCTTCGACGTTGACCGCCCATGCGCGCTCTGGTGATGCGTGTGCCTGCGCAGGACTGGTCACCGCGGCAGCGTGGATGACGTGGCTGGGTCGCTCTGTCTCGAGCAATCGGCGAAGCGCATCCGGTTGCGCCAGATCGAGCGAAATCGCGCGGCCGCACTGAGGCCGAGGTCCGCGAGGCGAAACCAGGCCCAGCGCGTCCTCGCCACGCTCTTGCAGCGTTCGCAGGGTGACGCTTCCCAGTTGCCCTCCGGCACCGGTGATCAGCCACTTCGCCATGGGAGCCGGTGTACTGCACTCTTGAGTAGGAGTTCGACAGCGAAGGGCGCATCTTCGACCAGATAGCGACGCGCCAGCCGCTGTGGTTCCTGGGCCAGGCGGTGTGTCCACTCGAGGCCCGTCCGGCGCATCCACGAAGGCGCGCGGCGGACGTGACCGGCGATGAAGCTGAAGCTGATACCCACACCCACCATCCACGCACCAGGGAAGTGCCCGCGCAGTGCTCGGATGAGTTGCTCTTGCTTTGGTGAGCCCAACCCAACGAGCACGATGTCCGGGCGGCACCGCTGCAGCTCGCCACGTGCCGCAGCAATGTCATCCGCGGTTGGGGGGTTGGACACGTAGGGTGCGCTGGTTCCGACCACCTGCAACCCGGGAAATCGTTCTACCAGTACGCCCGCCGCCTCCGAAGCCGCGTCGGTCGCGCCACCGAGGAGGTAGAGTCTACGACCCTCGGCGGCAGCGCGCTCGGCGAGTGGCAAGATCATCGAAGACCCCGCCACACGCTCCGGCAGTGGATCGCCCTGCAGCCGGGCTGCCCAGACCAGGGGCATTCCATCGGCTACGATAACGTCCGCGTCTGCATAGAGCGCCCGCATCTCCGGTTGTTGAGCGTGCCTTCGGAGAAAGTCCAGATTGGCCGTAATCAGCCACCCACCTTTTCCGGCGGCGAGTTCTCGGAAGATGTGATCGAGCAGCACGTGCAGACCCACCCTCGCGATGGGCATGCCGAGCAGGGAGATCGAGGGCAGTGCTTCAGGCCGCATGGGAGTGAAATTGGCAGAGCCCTGTTGGCACGGCAAGGACGTGCACCTCGCCTCCGTCGCAAACTCGGAAGTTCGTGGTAAGGAGCCGCCGCGAAATAAGGTTGCCAAGTCGGCTTCGAGGCGCCCGTCCGGCAAGGCGCGACGCCGCGCGAATACTCCATGTATTTGAAGGCGGCGCAACGCAGCTGGGCGGGATGGTTCGGAGTCGAGTTGGTAACCTTATTTTGCGGCGGCTCCTAAGAATCGGCGAGGGCCGCCGACTGCTCGCCGTGGCGAAGCGACGGGGAACATACGGAGTCGATTCAAGGAGACAACCCCGAGGGCGGACGCCCTGTCGCGGGCCATCACCGGCCGCTGCGTTTTGCCACGAACTTTCGAGACAGGTGACTGGGCGAGCTGATCGGCGCCGGGGCGAACGCTCTATTTCGGGGCGAACGCTTGGCCGACGTGCCAGAAGTCATCCCCCGTGCCGACCCGGTCGGGTAGGTCGAGCAGGTCCTCGGACACGTCTACGAGGATCAAGGCCATGCCCCGTTCTCGACCCAGACGCGAGCGTAGACCCGTCATCAGCGAGATGCTCGCTTGACCGGAAGCAACCACGATCACTACGCGGTCGGCGATTCTGGCGGCTCGACGCAGCGCTGGGCCCTGTTGGGCACCGCGCCACGCGAAGAACGTGGGCGCGCCCCTATTGCGAACGACCAGAGCCGTCGACTCCGCCCTGGGCTCGCGATGGCGCTCGGTGGGCGGTGCATCGGTCTCGATAGCGGGGGCGCTCATCGCGCCCGGCTCCAGCGTCGCCGTGGCAATCGAGGCGGACGGTGCGGCCGCGCCCGTTGTCGGCAAAGGCGTCAAGCCCTGGGCGAGGTCGATGGCCAGTCGGGTCTCGCGATCGCCTGGCCCGAAGATCAACGTCGTTCCCGCGGTACGCAGAGCATCGTCGCTCAGCTCATCGAGGAAGGGGTAGAAGATCTCCTCGCGTCGTGGCCAGGAAGTCGAAGCGACGACGGGAAGGTTTGCCCAGAACGCGGCCTCGCGTGCTGTGTGAATGCAGCCGTCTCGCAAAGGCCTAACGACCAGATAGAATAGCGAGCCAAAGAGCCCGAGAAAGATGAAGCCGGCCAGAACGAGCCGGCGCTTTGACTTCTCGGGAAACTCTGGCACGACCGCGGGCGTCAGCACTCGAAACTCTGGCGTCGGAGCTCGGACCGCCTCCCTGGATCGAGTCATCTGCGAGTTTATATCATCGACGCGCTTATTCGCGCGTTCAATCTCGGCGACGTGGACGCGGGCTTTGGCTTCGATAGACGAAAGCCGTGCGAGGGTCTCCTCGGCAGCCGCTAGGGTTTGCTCGTAGCTTTTGCCACGCTCGGCGGCGGCGGCCTTCTCCGCGCGTGCAGTCGACAGCATGGCGCGCATCGAATCGAACTCGGGGTCTGGTGCCGTCACGGTGCTCTTTACAACGGTCGTGCCCGCGGCTGCCTGCTCCTGCAGCGCGCGAATCTGAGCTTGCAGAGCCAGAACTTTCGGATGCTTCGGCGAAAGTCGCTCCTGTGCAGCGCTCAGCTCGGCTCGCGCCTGTGCCAGGGGTTGTGCGGCCGAATCGGAACTGCTGGCCGACTGAACACGGGTCTTTGGTTGGCGCTTCACCACATCCGAAAGCTGGGCCACCTGTGCCTCGAGTGCAGTGGCCTCCGCTGCGGCTGTGGCACGCTGGAATTTCAGTCGATTGACCGTTTCGAGCGCGTTTCCTGCCTCTGCGATGGGATCGACGACGCCGTGGCTGCCCCGGAAGGCGTCGTAATCCGTCTGCGCGGCCGACGCCGCCGAGCGTGCGCTAGTCAGATCCTGTTGCAGGGCTGCAACGATTTCCGAGGCACGGGTCTGCTCGAGCGTCCTCTGGTGTTGCAGAAACACGCTCACGAGGGTGTCGGCCACGCGCGCAGCTTCCTCCGCGGTCCGCCCCGAGGCTTCCACCGTGACGAGGCTGCTGCGCCGGTCGAACCACACGTCGATGCCGTCGGCGAGCCGGCTGGTAGGCCCCGGCAGGTCCAACTGCTTGCGCACCTCCTCAATGAGGCCGGGCAGCTTCAGGACCCCCGCCTGGGTCGAGATCTCGCGCTCCGCCCGACTGCCGCGGTCGACCGGCTCCCAGATCATCACGGTCTCGGACTTGTAGACGTGCTTGATCAGCAGTGCGGCACCCACACCCAAAATCGCGGCGAGCAGCACGCTGATGGGGATAAGCCGCCAGCCCCGTTCAATGGAGACCCGGATGCGACCGGTATCGATTGGGAGACCCGGCCGCCCCTGTTCCTCTTCTTCGTCCTCGTACACGTCTGATTCTTTCGGCGCCGCGTGTCACCGAACCAGGCCAAATTTATCCCCGCAATCGTTGTGGGGCAACACACCGGGCTCCGCTAACACCGCCTGAACTCGAACACCGCCCCGCGCATTCGGCGCTGCGGGTCTGGGCACTGCTTATGGCATGGGCCCATGGCAGCTCAGCAACTATCGAGCCACTTTGCCATCCAGCAATTGCCTTCCCAAGGCGGTCGTGGAGCCCGCCAAACAGGTGCCGCACGGTCACCTGGCATCGCAGTGTCCATGCTTGGGACATAGACCCCCGATTCTTCCTTGACACTCATCCGTGATCCTCCTATAGCTGGCTAGCTAGGAGTACCGCTGCTGCCAGTCACAGATTAGCTGGTGGCATGAGGGGGTTCGCCATGTCTACGAGGGTTTGTCTGCTACTTTCAGTGGTTTTCGCTGCGGCCATGTTGCTCGTCGCCGACTCGGCCGATGCCAGGCGTCGGGTATTCGACAGGGATGGCACCTATCAGGACGGCGACGCCCAGGGGGAGGACTTCGTTGCCGCTCCCGAACTCGACGGATCCGCTGCCGGCGCAGCGTTCGTGTTGCTCGTTGGCGGCGCCCTCATTCTCGTCGATCGCCGCCGCCACGCCTGAGCCGGGGCCGCCGCCTCTCCGGCATCGTCTGGGCCCGATGTGCCGGCGACTGCGGTGCAGGCGAGAAGAGTTGCGCAGCGGAAAATCAGAGCTGCGTTCCGACGGGCACGAGCTGCACTTTACGGGGCGCAAGTGCCATACCGATACCGATTGCTCACGCGCGGTCTGTGCCAGCTGGGGTGACTGGGACGATCGAAACACCTCGACCCCGTGACCGCGGAGGCCGCTTCGAGGAGGAAACCGCCGCTGTGGTCCCAGCCAGCGCGACCATCAGGCCGCGACGGCTATCCCACGGTCACGATTCGGTGCTCGAGTTGACGGGTTTTCCGGGTGCATGCTAAGCTAGCGTTTCGCCATTCCGATCGCCCTGCTCACGGGCAAGGAGGGCGCATCTGGGTCGGCTCCGGGCAGTGACCGGAGAGGCTGTAATGTGGCAATGCTCGCGGTAGCGTGCATTGCTGGCCGACG
>JAOUOP010000152.1 GCA_029880325.1 Myxococcales bacterium
TGCCTAATGGTACCCGCCGTGCTGTAAGGCAGCGGAATCGCGGGGCTTGGAGCCTCAGCAGAGCGCGACGCCTGGCCCCTGGCGCCGACATGGCTGAAACTGGGGATGCCTAATGGTACCTACGGTCCGGCCGTGTTCAAGCCGGATGCGATCCGGCGCATCCTCAAGAGCCTGAAGCTGCCGACCGAACCGCTGCCGATCGCACCGGCGCGGCCGCCGCCGGGAAATGAGTGGCTCGACTTCGAGTCGGCCTGAGGGAGTGGGTCGACTCGGTGAGCGGACAGGCGCGCGGTGAGCTGGGTGCTGCGGAAGCGGAGCCTGGGTGGGGGGGTGCGCTCTGGGGGCGGAAAAGTCCTGGGATTGGGACGTTTCTGGCTTTTGGCTAATGGGCCCCGCCGTGCTGTAAGGCGGCGGGATCGCGGGGATTGGGGCCTCAGCGGTGTAAGCAGCGTGGCATCTGGTGCCGATATGGCTGAAACTGCGCATATCTAATCCCGCCTATGGCCCGCCGTGCTGTAAGGCGGCGGGATCGCGGGGATTGGGGCCTCAGCGGTGTAAGCAGCGTGGCATCTGGTGCCGATATGGCTGAAACTGCGCATATCTAATCCCGCCTATGGCCTGCGCATATCTAATCCCGCCTATGGCCACCGGCCCGCCCGCCGCCTGGAGACGAGTGGCTCGACTTCGAGTCGGCTTGAGGGGCTGGGCCGACTCGGTGAGCGGACAGGCGGGCGGTGAGCTGGGTGCTGCGGGAGCAGGGCCTGGGTGGGGGGGTGCGTGCCGGGGGCGGAAAAGTCCCGGAATTGGGACAGTCGTGCTTTTTGGCTAATGGGCCCCGCCGTGCTGTAGGGCGGCGGAATCGTGGGGTTTGGGGCCTCAGCAGAGCGCGACGCCTGGCCCCTGGCGCCGACATGGCTGAAACTGGGGGTGCCTAATGGTACCTACGGTCCGCCGTGCTGTAGGGCGGCGGAATCGTGGGGTTTGGGGCCTCAGCAGAGCGCGACGCCTGGCCCCTGGCGCCGACATGGCTGAAACTGGGGGTGCCTAATGGTACCTACGGTCCGTGCTGTAGAACGGCGGAATCGTCGGGGATTGGGGCCTCAGCGGTGCGAGAAGCGTGGGCTCTGGTGCTGACATGGCTGAAACTGGGGGTGCCTAGAGATTCCTACGGTCCGCCGGGTGCATGGGTTTCACTCCGGAGTAGGACCAAGGTGGGTCCGAAGTTAGAACATTGATTGCAGCGTGCTAGAGTGCGGGAATGAGCGCGCTTACCGTTCTGCTTTCAGGCAATCTGAGCGGATCTGGCAGGCTTATTCAGAGCCTAGAGCACCTCTCGAACACCCTTCTGACGCTGGATTCGAGCATCCCACTGCCAGCCACGCCGGCAGTATCAGACCTCATGGTTCGCCCGTTTCTAGTCCGCAGCATGCTCGAGGTGGGATGCACGCTTCTAATCGGAAGGCTCGACTCCTTCAGACTCCTGTGCATCGCTCAGCTTCAGAGCCAATCGTCATACGACCCGGGAGAGAAGCTCGCCGGGGCGATCCAATGGTCTGGCGACATCCTCTCAGCCGACGGGGCGCCTACGAAGATGTGGAATCCTTCAAAGCTACCCCGCGACATGACTCGCGCACTACTCGGAGACTACGTAAACGAGCTCATCTATCAGCCAGCGTTTGTGGCAATGCTTGACGAACTCACGAGAGACGGACGCGCGACAAGCCATGGACCTTGGACGGAAGACCTACTCAATACAGAGCCGACGCGACTTGTCCCACGCTTGCGCTCCACTGCTAGTCGACTGTACTCGGCCACGTCCAAGGGAGTGCATCAAGAGTTCGTGCTGTCAGTAGCTAACTACTACGATCGACCCACGATAGAGGACCTCGCAAACGAAACCCGCAAGCTCTTGGGTACCCTTGGGCTGGTGACGAATTTCGCAGAGAGCGCACTCTTTCGCCTGCCAGCGGATCAGGCTATCGAGCTCTACGAGGAGATTCAATCGTGAGCGCTGCGCAAGACAAGACGGAGGAGATGTCGCTCATCCTAGCGGCCGAGGAGTGCCCGCCCGAGCGATTCGATGAAATTCATACTTTCTCATCGCACGACAAACGCATCTTGCGAAAATTGCTCGCACACGGCCCCGTTCTACTCCAGGGAGGCAGAGGAAGCGGGAAGAGCGCCATGATGATCGCGGCGAGCCGACAAATGGCTCCTGTCTCCGAAGAATCGCAAGTGCTGGGGCTCTACGTCAGCCTCAGATATGTGCCACTTCTCCAGGCGACAGGTGCGGATTACGAGCGGCTGTTCTGTGAGTGGGTCAGTTCTCGGATTCAGCGCATCCTACAGCCCGCACAGGACTTCCCCGACGCTGCGGATGTGCGTGAACTCCGAAACGAGCTAACCGAACTCGCGTCACAGACGGACAAACGCATTGTCCTGCTGTTTGACGACGCCGCACACGTCGGACGAGAAACGTCTCTCGGAGGCTTCTTCGACATATTCCGCACCCTTTCTAGCGACGTCATCAGCTGCAAGGCGGCCATCTATCCAGGGGTGACCGAGTTTGGAACTCGCTTCGATATCTATAACGATGCCACTGTCACCGACGTGATGCGGTCACCGGAGCAGCCAGGGTTCGGCGAACTCTTCAGCCAAATTATGTCTGCACGGTACCCAGTCCTGACCGCGGATCGGATCACGGGGTTCGATCTACCGCGCCTGGCGAACTTCGTTGGTGCTGCAGTTCTCGGCAACGTCCGCGGGTTCCTTTTCGCATGCAACTACCTCCTCGAACGGGCCAACGACGACGTCTCGATTGGCTACAACGCAGTGGGCGACACCCTCCTCAGGCTAGCCGCCGACTACTACTGGCCCCTTCTGGAAGAGGTAAAGCCGAAACTTGGTCGCTATGTGCCGGCCGTTGACGCCGCGCAGGACATTGCCGAAGCACTATTTGGTAGTTGCGCCTCCACGGGCGCTCAGTCAGTAGTCGTACACCGCAGGCTGGTGGCACGGTACTCAAAGCCGTTCGAGATCTTGGAATATGCTGGGTTCATCGCACGGCGGGAAGCTTCCCGGTCCATGAAGTCCGGCGGTCGAGGGCCACGCTACGCCGTGAACACCTGCAATCTATTCGAAAGGACATCCGGGACGCGACTTACAGCGAAGGTCTTCGATGATTGGCTCAAACGGCTCGCCCATCCGGTGGAGATTCACGAGCGTGGAAGCCATTTCGACAGCATTGCGCCGCCGATGCCAGACGAAGAAGCAGAGCTCGCCGTCTTCGCTTTGAAGGTCGAACAGCTGGCGAAATCCAAGGCCTACCCATACGGATTGACCCCCGCCAAGATCGACAGTCTCAGGGCCGCGGGGATCATCAACGTAGGCGAACTGGCCGCACTCTCAGACGACCAGTTGCTCGGCATTGATGGTATTGGTGCCGCCACAGTCGAGCGCGTCAAATCTGTAGTGGGTCAGGCAATCTGGATGTAGCCGCAAACCACTGGCCTCACGCGGCGCGTGGAACTATGCGAAACGCTCCGTGCGGCCGGCGCGCGTGCGAAGGGCGCCCCGCCGTGCTGTAGGGCGGCGGGATCGTGGGGCTGGGGCGGACGGCGGGTGATGGTGGCGGATTAATTCATTGCTGTCGTACTTCGCAGTAGTGGTTTTTTTTGTAAACTTCTTCCCACCACGGTTGACTGGCCGAATTGAGCCCCTGCTAGTGCTACCTACGGCCGGCTCGAAATCGCAAACTGCGAGTTGTCCGAGATTCGGATTTTTTTAGGGCGGGTCGGAGGGATCGCTCTTTCTGTGGTCTGTGCACATGGTCAGTTGCAGCAACAACGGTACTCCTGCACAACTGGAAGAAAGCCTAGGAGGGGCAATGACCGAGCGAAGAAGCTTCAAAGTTGGCGCTGTCTTTGTGGTGTGCGTGAGCACACTCGTGTCGGCTCTGGGTACCGCCGCACAGTCGCCGGCTCCCGGCCCTGCGGTGCCGTCGGGAGACGGCGATGATGGCGCGTCTCCAACGGTCCCCGCAGCACAGCCGCCGTTCCGGACGAACCGCGCCCCCGGTGCCTCGGCAACTACGCTGACAGTTGCGAGCGTAAACACGTGTTCGGAAGCGGCGTCTTTGCCCGACGAAGACTTCGGTGAATCGGCACCGTTTGTGCGGTCCCTCTGCAATGTCCTCGAGCGAAACGCCGCAGCCTACGAAGCCGCGGAGCGGGCCCTTGGAAAGCAACTCGAGAAGGCCCAGGCCGAACTCAAGGATGGGCGGGAGAAGCTCAAGGAGCTTGTGGATGCTCTCGCGGCCCGCGACAAGCAGTTGTCTCTCGCTGAAGACAAGCTCTCGGACTTGAGGGCCACCCTCAAACAGGAGTCCGAAAAGTTCACGGAGTCGCACGCACGGGTGCAAGAGCTGGAGGTTCAGACCTCCGAGCTGGACAGCGAGGCCGCAGGTCTAAGGGTTGCTATTGCCAGCACCGCCCAGAATCTGCTCAGAGAGCGGAACCACCGGGAACAGAACCAAGAGAAGATCAGCGAGCTTGAGGGCGAACTCAAGAACAAGCAGGAATTGCTCAGGGAAAAGGAAAGTCGCCTCCGCGAGAGGGAGGAGCAGCTGCAAAGTAAGCCCTCGGCGAATGACGGGCTTGTGCTGAGCCTGAAGCTGTGATGCGGGGAATGCCGGGGCGGAGGAACAGCGAGTGCTGCCTGTCGGGAGACGCGGGCGCGCTGGCGGCAGTCCGGATGCG
>JAOUOP010000056.1 GCA_029880325.1 Myxococcales bacterium
GTGGGACGCAGTTCATGTTGCCCGACGGGAGTGCGACGGGCCTGGCTCGGCCTCGGTGTCATCCCCCATGTCGAGCAAGGTTCGAGGAGAAGCATCCGTAATGATTCTGGACCAGGCCTTCAAGCCCAAGTCCCCACCTGTAGGTTCACTGCGCTTCGCTCCGTGGTCGTCACTGGACTCCATCCAGTGACGCGATGCCGTTATTTGAAGTACCAACCTTTGCGATGGCCGCAAAAGGCCCTGATAGAAGGATGGTGCTCACCTCAGAGTGAAGCACAACACGGTATCGACGACGACCAGGAGACCCGAAGAGAAGTCACGACGAGCGGAGCAAGACGGACTATCGAACCACTTGACGTCGCGAACAGACAGAAGACGGACGCCGTACGATCAATTGCACGGCGAATGGTGGCATGCACCTTTGACCTTCCATTCCATAGAAGGAACCATTAGGCATCCCCAGGTTCAGCCAAGTCAGCACCAGATGCCACACTGCTTACACCGCTGAGGCCCCTGCCCCGCGTTCCCGCTGCCTTACGGCACGGCGGAGTTCGCGACCGGCGTGGGCGAAGGCGCTGGGATCACGGACGCGACCTCTCACCTCCGCCGCCGCGCGCTGGCGCGGCGCGGCGCGGCCGAAGCTACTGCGATCGGGCGATGACGTTGCTCGGTTCGCTGACCCACCGGGCCGCTTTGCAGGAGCCAGCTTGCTCCGCCGCACGTTCCCCGCACGAAGCACGTTTCGGGCGCGCCTCTGGCTGCGCCTGGTCCTCGGCGTGGGAAGCGCCGGGACGATTCCTACGATTTTGCGAAACTGGCTCGGGCAGCGGCCGATAACGGAGTGTGACCGCTCCGCGGATATCGGTTCCGGATGGGACCCGAATGGTGACGCGCATCTGCGATCTGCGCCGCTTCTACTTGCGGCCCGACCCGGTGGTCAACCAGATCGTGCTCTACTGCCTGTTCCGCGCCGCCGCCAAGTACGGGGTGCTGCTGCACGCGGTCAGCTTTCAAAGCAATCACTTTCATCTGATCGTGACCGACACGACCGGGCGCCTCGACCTCTTCATGGCGTGGCTGGACCGCTGCATTGCCGAGTGCCTGCTCCAGTACTTCCGTCAGCAGTATCCCGACCGGTACGCCGAGACGATCTGGTGCGACAAATCCTACAACGACCTGCTGCTGACCAATCACGCCGCCGTCCAGGACAAGCTCTGCTACACCGTGCTCAACTGCGTCAAAGACCGGCTCGTGCCCGATTACAGGCGGTGGCCAGGGGTGCTCCACGGCCCGGCCGACTGGCTCAAGCCGCCGATGGAGATCAGTCGGCCCAAGTACTTCTTCGATCAAACCGACGACGTCCACGCGGTCGCCACCGGCGGCTTCGTGCCACCGCCGCAGTTCGGCGACCGCCCGCTGCCAGGCCTGGTGGAAGACTTCCGTCAGCTGCTCAACAGGCGCCAGCTCGAACTGGTAACCGAGGCACGCACCGCCGGGCTGCGCTATGTCGGAATCAAGAAGATTCTGGCCGCCGACCCCTTCGACGCCCCCAACGACGTCAGGCCCAAAGGCAAGCGCAACCCGACGGTCGCCGCGGGCGGCGACCGTGAGGCGTACAAGAAGGCCGTCGGTGCAGTGCGAGACTACCGGCGCCGCTACCGACAAGCGTGGCAGCGCTATCGCCGAGGGCTCGAAACGACCTTCCCGGGCGGCACGCTATTGATGGGGCATCGATACCGCCAGCCCTGCGAGCCGCTGGACTGCTGGTGGTGTGTGTTAGCGCGGTGCCCGGCGCCGCCGCCGGGCACCGGATAGCCTCGGCGGGGTGGCCGGGACAAGCCGTAGGCGGCAAGCGGGAGCGCCGGTAGCGCACCGGTGCGCCCGCGGGCCGGTCGCGAGGCTACGAAGGGAGCCTTCGGGGGGGGCGCTTGCGGCGTTTGGGTGTGGTTCGAGGCTGAAGGGCGATCACCTCGGAACGGCCGGCGCTCGCCGCGCAAAAGGACTTCACTCAAAAGTAAGCTCAAGGTGGGTCGGAGGTTCCAAGCTATTCCTGCGGATTTCACCCCGGACACGCTCGCGAGCGAACTTCGCCGTCACGTGCCAAACGGTCAACTTAATCCGGATCGGGGCCTTATCGACGTTGGCAGTTGAAAAACGAGCGGTAGGCGACTTGCATGGCGCCGGCATGGCGCTCGGTCATCAACACGACGCGGTGGTGTTCGAGGCGGTCCTTGGCCGTCGAGTACCAGTCGTAGTTGATGTCGAGGGGCCCGAAGGTGCGCTCCACCCAGCCCATCCGATACATGGTCCAGCGTCGCGGGTGTTGATCGGTGTAGTACATCAGCACGCGATCGGCGGTGGCTTCGGCGTTCGCGGTCGGGTCGCGGGTGCAGGCGTAGCCCGCCTGCGCCCAGCTCCCGAGGTTTTCGTGCAGGCGCGGGCTCAGCCAGAGGTGGTAGTCGCTGCGATCGATGTAGTCGCGCACGTCTGCGAGGATCGACGCGCGCGTCGTATCGCGGGCCGAACGGTCGGTGTGGATCAGCCAGCCGGCGTTGAAGAGTGCGACCGCCGCGACGAACGCTCCGATCACAGCCCTGCCGTGGCGCCGGGGTGAAAAGCGCACCATGAGCATGGCGATGGCGGCCCCGAAGGCCAGCGCGAGCAGGGGCATCAGCTGCGTGTAATTGCGCAGCTGAAGCAAGTGCATCCGGCTCAAAGTCAAAACGAGCAGCACTGGATACACCAGCGCCAGCAGGGCGAAGTGTTTCCGCCTGCGCAGAAGCCAGAGGCCTCCCGCACAAATGAGCACCGACATCGCGCCCGCCAGCAGGACATTCGAGGACGGCACCGCGAGCAGCGCCCACTGGGCCACGCGCAGGAGGTGCTCGAAGGGTACCTCCACGTAGGCGGGATGACCCGGGGTCACCGAGGCGTAGTCGTGGCCGAGCGCGATGGGTGCAAAGAGGCTGCGCAAGGGATCGCGGAAGCTCGAGGGATTGACGGTGTGGAGTGCGAGGGCCGACGTCATCAAGGAGGCGCCCAGCAACAGCAGGCGCTGTGGTCCGGGCCAGAAGGAGACCAGGCCTACCAGGCCGAAGATCGGCAACAGCGACAGGATGCCCGAGATCTTGCAGCCGATGATGAGCCCGGCCGCGCCGCCCACGGCGGCAGTCCAGGCGAGTGCTGCCGCCCGGCCCCGGGCCGAAAGGGCGCTGGCGATGCAGTAGAGCTGAAGCGCCACGAACTGCATCTGAATGGAGTCGACCTCGATGGTTCGGGCGCGCTGTGACAGCTCCCAGGACAGGCCGAGAAAACTCGCTGCCGCCGCCGCCGCCAGGTGATGGCCGGGAAATAGGCGCAGGATCGTCAGAAAGACCCAGGCGATGGCGAACGACGCCATCAACGTGAAGACGAAGCGGACATGGCGCTGGTAGGTGTTGCTCGAGAGCAAGCGGAGCATGGCCTGCTTCCAGCGAGCGAGCGTGGGTAGCTGCGCCTCGTCAAAGCGGATACCGGAGTGGTGGATGAGCTCATCGAGGATCGCAGGTGCGTATCGAAGGCTGTGCGAGGCGATGACGAGGTAGCCGGGGATGAAGTAGAGGCCGTTGTAGGAGTGTTGAGGATCCTGAAGGATCTCATGCTCGAGCACCGACATCTGGATCGATTCGAGGTGGTACCACTGGTCTCCGTGGGCACCGGCATCGAGGCTCGCGGTCAAGATGAAGGTCCCCCACACGACAAAGAACGCCCCAAAGCTCGCCATGCGGTGCAGGCGGCGGCCCAGTGTCGAGCCCGCTTCGGTAAGCAGCATCGTCACGGGACGAGCTCGACCTCGGCCAGGCCCCCACCCCGGCCGTGCCAGGAATCGATCTCGATTCGCAGGCGCGCCACGTTGGAGGCTTCGAGTTCGATGGACTCGAAGCCAAAATCGACCACCGGTGCTAGCGCGAAAGCCGCGACGGCGAGCTCCGAGCCGTCCCGGGCCAGGGCGCGAATCCGGCCTTGGTTGGAGCCGATGTCGAAGCGACGGCGATCGTGGCGGTTTTCGTCCGCACTGTGGCCATCGTGGGCGTTGAGGATCCGAACCGCAGAGATTCTGCGGGATTCACTCAGAGTGAGTTCGATCCAGCCCGGCTCGGAGGGTGGCAAGTGCCAGTAGCTCATCTCGTCACGGTCGATGGCGTTGTCGGGAGGCCACGCGTCGATGGGAGCCTGGGCCGTCCACTCGCCCTGCCCGTTGCTCGTTCGGTAGGCGCTCGCCCTGGCGTGACTGAAGGTTGGGTGCGGGGCGGTCAACGCGCGAACCGCGCCGAGCCAGGAGACGCAGAGCAGGGCGATCGATGCCAGTACCAGCGCCGCCTGGCGCTGGGCGCGCTGGCGCAGCGGGGGCTCGAGGATCGTTGGCCAAAGCACGGATTGCAGCCACCGGCACGCTTGCAGCTGGGCCGTGAAGCGGTCGGCGTGGCGCGGGCGCAGGCGCGAGTGTGCGTCGGGGAAGAGGGCCGGGGTGGCCTCGAGCGCGAGCACTTGCTCGCGCCGTTGCGGCGCGAAGGACAGGCGTTGCAAGATGGCATCGAGCGGCTCGTCTTGCCTGGCCAGGCAGCGCGCCGCCTGCATAAGCGACTGAAAGCCCTGCTCGGCCGAAGTCAGTGCATCGAGGCGCGAGCCCGCTGCCCACAGGGTCTCGGCCACCTCGATCGACTGCTGGGACGTGGCCAGCAGTTTCGCGACGGCGTGCCGGGTGTCGGCAGCGATGGCGAAGTTGGGATCGATGGGCGCTGGCACGGCTTGATTGGCCCCTGTTCCGAAGAGCGCGCCGGGCCCGCGCATGGTAGCGCTCGCGGGCGACGAGTAGACCACAGGGGCGCAGGTCAGGCAAAGAGCGTGGCCAGGAAACGCAGCTTTTTGCTTGCCGCCTTGAGCCTTCCGCGCCGGAGATCGTTGAGTACTCGATAGGCGAGGTGGAGCTTGATGATCGGCTTCTTTCGTGCCCGTCGTGACGCCCGCGACCAGCCGCGCGCGTCGCATTGCGTCGCGAGCTCATCGAAGAGTCGGGCCTCTTCCTCGAAGCGAAGCATGGTCTCGGACTGAATGCTCGTCGCGCTCGATCCATGCCTGCGGTACTCGAAGGCGACCTCGTCGCTGCCCAGTAGCATCAAGCCGTCGAAAAGCAGGCGCATGATGAAGTCGAGGTCCTGCACCTGGGCGAAGCGCGGATCGAAGCGCCGCGTGCCGAGCAGACTCCTTCGGTAACACAGGGTTGGGCACATGATGAAGTTGCCGCCGATCAGCTGCTCCACCGCGGGGCGACCGGCGAGGGCCGTGAGCCCGCCGAGGGCTCGGGGGGCGAACCAGGCCTTGACGAAGTCGGCCATGGAAAAGACCGGCTCGCCCGAGGCGTCGATGATGGTGGCGGCTGCGTAGAACGCGGCGACGTTCGGGTGCTGCTGCGCGAGCCGCTGCATCAGTTGCACGTAGTTGGGCAGCAGGCGGTCATCCTGGTGCAGCAGCGTCACGCGGTCGGTCTCGGCGAGCTCGAAGATGCGATTCCAATTGCCGACCATGCCAAGTGTGTGCCGGTTCGACACGTAGCGGGCGCCCTCTCCGGCCGCCTTGACCAGGCGCTGGACTTGCCGGGAGCCGGGCCAGTCGGGACCGCTGTCGTCGCAGATCAGAAGGCGCCACTGCGGCGACGTCTGCCGGGTGACGCTCTGGACGGCTTGTTCCAAGTAGGGAAGGTTCCGGTAGAACGGAATCGCGATCGTGAGCGGCTCTGTGGCCGGCATCGGGGCATTGTGGAGTTCCGCTCCCGCGGCGTGCAAGCTTCCTTCCTCGCTTGCAGCCGATCATTCCGAGGTCGAGCTGCGCGTCCTCTCAAGAGGAGGGCCGACAGGCGGGCCAGACGCGGCTTTCAACGGCTCGCCGTCCGCGGTCCGGGGCCCGTCGGAGGCAGGCTGCCGCCCCCACAGCGCCCCACACATCCAGTTGACCCGCGCGAGGCATTGCCGCTACCTTCGCTTCGATGAGATCGCTGGCTCGCGTCCTGTTGGCCATCGCTGTGACAGTCGTCGGCTGCGGGGACGACGAGTCGTCGGGCGGGGGCGGTTCAGGTGGTGATTCGGGCGGCGGTGGCTCGAAGCTGAGCGCGGGAACGGGCGGCGAGGGCGCCGGCGGGAGCGGTGGATCGGGCGGCTCGGCAGCGAGCGCTGGCAAAGGTGGTAGCGGCGCGACCGGTGGCCAAGGCGGCAGTGGCAGCGGTGGCTCGGACGCGACAGCGGATGCGGGCGGCGATTCGGGCCAGACGAGCGCGACCGACGAGGATGCCGGCAGCCAGGACGCCGCGACCCAGGCCTGCACGGCCGACGCTGCGCTGCGCTGTGAGTCGGGCAAGCTGATACGCTGCAACGCCTCTGGCAACGGGGAAGTCTCCGCCAACTGCGAGCACGGCTGTAGCGGCACGCGCCTCGAATGCAACGCGTGCCTCCCCAGCGGCGACTTCTGCGTGAGCGCCGACCGCACCGCCACGTGCAACGCCGACGGTACCTTGCCAGCGCTGGGGGCCGACACACCATGCACCCACGGCTGCAATGCCGAGCGCGGGGTGTGTAACGCTTGTGCCCCCAGCGCTGGCTACTGCGTCGATGCCGACAACGTCGCCACCTGCAACGCCGACGGCACCACGCCGGCTTCGGGCAGCCCGTGCGCTTTCGGTTGCAACGGGGCCCGCGGCGAGTGCAATCAGTGCACCCCCAGCGCCGCCTACTGCGTCGACGCCGACACCGTGGCCACCTGCAATGCCGACGGCACGTTCCCCAGCACTGACGTCGCCTGCGTGTACGGCTGCAATGGGACGCGCAGCGAATGCAATGGCTGCGTACCGAGCACGACGCAGTGCCAGGGTAGCAACCGCGTCGTGTGCAACGCCGATGGCACCGTCGCCAGCAGTACGGCCTGCCCCTATGGCTGCGTCTCGGGATCGTGTTCGGTACCGATGATCGACGCCGGCTCTTTTTAGCTCTAGATGTGCTCGGCGGGAGTGCTGAGCCGATGATCGGGGTCGATACGATGCCAGATGCAAGGACGGCCTCCGCCGGAATACTCCGTGTATTTCAAGGGGACCGGACGCCGCAGCTGGCGCCGTAGCGGTCCCGAGAGCGGATCATGACTCCCGCCGAGCACATCTAGGGCCCGTGAACTGCGCTGGCGTCAACGCGGCGACCACTGGATCTCGGCCAGGCCGCCGCCCAGGGGAAACCAGGTCACCACCTCGAAGCGTATGCGCTCGACGCCCTCGAGCCCCAGCGCGTGCTTGGTCCAGGTGGGCTGCCCGCCGGCTCGCTTCCAGCGACCCTCCAGGGACTGCACCACTTTTCCCTGGACGTAGAAGTCGACTCGGTAGTCGCGCGTGGCGCGCACATCGGGCGCGTCGCGGTCCACGTTGAGCAGCCGCAGCTCCGTTAGCGTCTGGGGTTCGGGAAGGAGCACCTCCAGGTGCCCCGGGGAGTTGTCCGGAAGCAACCAGGCGGTGGCCGGATCACCATCGATGGCCCGCTCGGCGTCGTGGGCGTAGTCATTGCCCAACACCGCCGACGCACTGGCGCGCAGAGGCGGCGGTGCAAACCACAGCTGCCAGCCGAGCGCAGCGAGCAAGACGGGGGCGGTGGCCAGCGCGAGCAGGCGCAGGGCGCGGGAGCGGCGCAGCTCGGCCGGGCCCATCGCTGCCACGTCCAGGCGGCGCTTGACCTCTAGCAGCAGATCGACCAACTCGGCGAGCGAAAGCGCCTGCCCATCGTCGAGATCGGCGTCGAGCTGGGGACCCGGTGCCTCTCGGCTTTCGGCCTGGGCCCGCTGCAAGCGCTCGCGCAAGGAACCGAACGCGGCGTCGGCGTCGTCTCCCAGCGCCGCTACAACTTCCAGCGCAGGTGACAGGGCGGAGTCGGCGATGCGCCATGCTTCGGCCCGGTGGCCTTCGGCTTGCAGCACGTCGGCGGCCTCCGCGCGCTGTCGAATCAGGGCCAGCTGATGCAGGGTCTGGTCGCGCTGCTCGGGAGGCAGCTTGGCGAGCTGTTCGCCGGTCGAATTCAGGAGTAGAAAATCGCGCACGTTGGGCCCCGGGGCGACATGGGCTTCGCCCGGGCGCTGTGTCCACGTCCAGGCGATGATCGTGGCCGACGATAGCACAGGAGCCGAGGCGCGACCCGAGCCGTCTCGCTTGCTGGGAGCCTCGCGCGAGCTTCCGGTGTCGCCTCAAAGACCCTGACCGCAGCCATAGGGCGGCGCGCCCGGCAGCGGCGGCTCGAGGGCCTCAGTTGGCAGCTGCGGAATACGGAAATCGTGGTCGCCGATCTCTGGGGCTTCGAAGACCGAACCGTGACGCAGGTAGAAAAAAGCGATGCTATCCCACTCGTTTTCCAGGTTGCCCTCCAGGCTGTTCCAGTGCAGCACCTCCATCTCGAAGGTCAGCGAGGAGCGAAAGGGAATCGCGTCCAAGGCCAGCCAGCGGTATTGGCTCATGTGTCCGCCGTTATGGCGCGGGTTCGAGCGAATTTGACCGTTGTAGCGCCTGGCGAATTGCTCCGTCGAACACCACGCGAAGCCGAAATAGTCCTCGATGCCCGTTCCGAAGTGACTTGGAAAATGCTCGCCGTCGACGAAGACCTTCGGGTCCCCTTCTCCCCACCAGCTGGCGGAGGGATTGGCGACGTTTAGAATCGTGCCCACAAGGATGCCCCGGCCGCGCACTTGGGCGAGTCGATAGTGCGACGGCGTCGGGGCACCGTCGGCCCCGGTGACGTCAATGGGAGTTGGCGGACGCCAGTGGGCGTGAAAGATGAGGGTCTCGGGATCGACGGCCGCGGGCTCCACGACCACGGCCGCAGGAACTTTCACCGGCGCTGCATTGGCCGACCGAAGGTGGATGCCGGCGGTCTGCGCAAACGGCATCGGCCAGCGCGCGATCATGGTACCGTCGCGCTCGACTGTGACGCGGTGGCTCTCGAAGGGGCGCAGGCCCGGACCGCCGTGGAAGAAATCACCGAGGGGTGTTCGCACCGTCGTCTCGCCATCGAAGATTAGGGTCAATTCCGTGCCGCGAAGTTCATCCTCGCCGAGCATGCCAGCTTCGATGCGAAGCTCCGTGATGCGGCCACCGCCCGCCGGTGCGACCAGCTGCAGGCCCCCGTCGTCGGCGGTGGTAAGTAGGGTTTCGATTCGGCAAGGGCACTCGCCGCCCCAGCGGCTGGGATTGTCGGTTCCGAGCGGGTCGCTGGCAGCGGGCTTGGCGCGTCTTGCGCGGTTGCACATGGCGCGATCGACCGCGCCCGCGGAAAACGGCTCGACCGCGGTACCCTCTGCGTAGGTGCGGTAGTTGATCTCGTAGTAGAGCCCATCGCGGGTGTCGGTCGTGATGCGACAGCTTCGCTGGAAGGCGATCGGTAGATACAGGTTGTGACCGCGCGCTGCCACGAAGGCCAGTGCGTCGTCGACCGGCAGGTCCTGAGCGGCCAGGACAGCGGCCATCGGTCCTTCCAGAACCACCTGCCCATCGACGTGCACTTGCATCCAGCCGCTTGGGTTTGCCGACGTGATGCGCGTGACGACGCCGGGGCCGCGGGCCTGCAGCATCACCCGTTCATCGCCTTGCACCGAGATGTATTGACCCCGGTCGCGGTTGGCGAACGGATCGCCGTCGTCGGAGCGACGGTCGTAGCTCGACGCCAGCCGAACCGAAGTGAGCGCTGGGTCCATCGAGCCATTTGCATCCAGATCGTCCATGGAGGCCAGTAGGTCTTCGAGTGTGAGCGTCGCGCTGGGCGGGGCGCCGCAGTTCTGCGAGTCCTGCGAGCTCTGCGAGCCCTGGGCGTCCCTGGGACGGCAGACGAGGAAGTGCCACATCGCGACATTCATCTCGCGGGCATGGGCGTCAGGGAGCAGTACCACCCGGCGATCGGCAAGGCGCCCGCCCCAGGTTGCGTACCAGTCGTAGTTCACGTCGAGCGGGGCGATGGTTCGCTCGACAAAGCCGGGGCGCTGATCGATCCAGCGTTCGGCCCGGTGGTCGGCGAAGTACATGGCGACGGGCACCGATGCCGGCGCGCTCGAGCTGCGATCGCAGGCGAAGCGCTTTGTGAACTCGAGGCCAAGATCACGCGCGAGCCCAGGACTGATCCGAAACGCCCCGCGGCGGCTCAGCAGCTCTTGACGCGTTCGTTCGAGGATGTCCTTCACGGTCATCGCGGCGCTGCTCTCGGCCGCTGCCACGAGATGGTAGCCGTGGAACAACAGCACCAGCAGCAGGGCTGCAGCGAGCGCCCTTTGGGCCGCAGGGTGCCGCGGGCCGAGCCGTTCGCCGAGCCGACCGAGTCCGGAGGCGAAGGCGACCGCCCACAGCGGCGAAAGCAGCAAAATCTCGTGCACCACGAGCTGTGGAGCCGACGTCAGCCGCGCGACCAGAGCGAGCGCGAACAGCAACCAGGGGACCAGGAAAGGTCGGCGCAAACGCAGTAGCACAGCACCGCCGTAGAGGGAGACCGCACTGAAAACGGACGCGATGACCGCGCTCGGTGAGCCCATGAACAGGCCGATGTAGAAGCCGACATGACCGGCGCGATCGAGCCGCTCGGCGAGCGTTTGGCGTTGGACGGTGGTGCCCGAAGCGCCGTGCAGCGCCTCGGCGAGATCGCGAACTCGCGAGGTGACATCCGAGGTCATCGCAGCGGCGATCAACGCCAGAACTGCGAATGCGAGGGCCGAACGCAGCGCCCTGTGCCCGAAGCGCGGCCAGCGATGCTTCAGCCAGAAGGGCGCGGCAACGACTGGCACTGCCGCAACAAGACCCGCCGGCCCACCGCTGACACACAGTCCCGCGAGTGCAGCCGCGAGAAGCAACCCGATCGGAGCGCCGCCACGTTGGCCCGGGCGCGCGAGCTGGGCGAGCAGCAGCATCTCGAGGGCGACGAGGTCGATCTGCAAACCCTCCACGGCGATCCAGCGTGCGTGGGTCAGCACTTCGAACGACAGCGCCAACGACGCGGCTCCCACCGCGGCCACGAGGATCCGGCGCGGCCACAGCGTCCGCAGGGTGATAAAGACGGCCACGGGGCTGATGAGGCTCAGCAGCAGGAAGAGAAGCCGCGTGTCGAGCGTAAAGCGGTCGGAGCTGATGTAGCGAACATCCGGGGCCTGCTGGGATGGTCTGGGACCGTGCTGCGGCGAAAGCAGTGCCATCGGACGCTCGAAATAGGTGGCGATCACGGCAGAGGTTTGCCGCCGATCGCGCAGCAAGCGAGCGATCAGCGGCGGCAGCACGTAGAGGTGCCCGTCCTTGGGCACGTGGTTCGAAGCTGCGTCTTGCGCAGGCCGCGGAGGGCCGCCGGCCGTGGTTCGCCAGTGGGGCCTGTGCGGGCCATGGTCGAGACCGCCGATGCCCGCAGCCAGGTAGACGCCGAGGCAGGCCGCGAGCCACAGGTACGCGATGGACCGCGTGACGCGGTCGGTGGGTGCGGCAGCGACTGCCTGGACGCTTGGCACGGCGGCCACAGCATATCAGCCCGGACAGCAGCCGGGGTCCGCGTCAGCGATGGGGCGGCTGTTGCGTGCCGACCCCGGATGCGCATCGAAGTGCAGCGGCCCCATCGCCCGCGATGCCGGCGACGCGAAACTCAACGAAGACCGTCGGCTCGTGTATGAAAGGATCGGTGCAGCAGCGACAACACAGCGCCGCGGAGGGTCCCTCGCGGCAGCCGGGCTCGAGTCCTGCCCGGGCGCAGCGGGCGCGAGTCCGGCGTGCCGGATTTGGAGGCGCGATGCTGCCGCGCCTGTCCCTGGCGCTGCTCTGCGCATCGTTCGCCGAAGCCCTGGTCGCAGCCGCAGGCCTTGGCGATCACGTGGGCCGCGTCGGTGCCGCCCTGGGTGCCGGCGCGCTCGTGTTCGTGGCGGGGACGCCGCCGATCGTCGCAATGGCGCTCTTCAGCGGCACTTCACTGGCCATCACCCTCGGGCGCGCGGCCACACGCGGTCTCGGGGCCGGTCAGCCGGCCCTGGCGCTGTTGAACGCCGCGGGTGCGGGCGCCGTGGCGACGGGCGTCGGGGCCGCAGCCGGGCGCGCCTTGCTTTCGACCCTGAGCCCGCGCATGGCGACCATCGGCACCGCCCTTTCGACGCTGGTCGCCTTCGTGCTGTCGCTGGCCCTGGCTGCGTTCGCGAGCCGTCTCATCCATGGGCTGTCGTTTCGGCTGCTCGGCCGCTCGCCCATGGGCGGTGCGGGCATCTCCGTCGCGCTACTGCTGTTGGCATGGGGCTGCTTTCACGCGGTCACCGCACTGCTGCCAACCCGATACGCTCCGGCTCCCTGCGCGGCCCTCGTGGCACTGGCCGTGTTTGGTTATCCTCGAATTTCCTCCGTGCTCGCCAAGGGCACAGCAGCTGCGGTCCTGTGGCTCTTTGCGCTCCCGCTCGTGGCCAGCGCCGGCATTCTGCTTCACTTCGACGACCTTCCTGCGCGCGTACGCGTGGCGATCGACCAACACCCGCCCTATGCGGCGCCGACGCTGCGCGGGCTTCGCTGGTTCTTCGATCGGGACGGCGACGGCGCCGCTTCCGTCCTCGGCGGTGGAGACTGCAATGACGCCGACCCCTCGATCCATCCGGAAGCCCTGGATCAGCCGGAAAATCACATCGACGAAAACTGCTCGGGGGTTGATGCCCGTCGCTACCTCGCGCCCAAGCGGGACAGCACACAGCTGCCCGGATGGTTGAAGCGCCCGCAGAACCTGGTGGTCATTCAGCTCGACGCGCTGCGCCCGGACCATCTCGGCTTTGCCGGCTACCGGCGACCGACCTCGCCGAACCTCGACCGCTTCGCCGCCCGGGCGCTGTTTTTCCGCAACGCCTACACGCCGTCGCCGAGCACCCGATTCGCCATGTCCTCCATGTTCAGCGGCTACGACGTGGGCCGGCTGCCCCACCGCAACTTGCCGGCCAACCGCTTCGAGCTCGGCCCCGAGGCGGTCACGCTCGCCGAACGTCTGCAGGACCAGGGTTACGATACGGCTGGCTACACGATTTCCTACGTGATCCATCACAACCTCGGGCTTGGACAAGGCTTCGAGCACTGGCAGACGCCGTGGCCAACCGACCATTGGGCACAGGCCTACCGAAGCGCGGCCGAGCAGACGACGCGGGCTTCGGTGCGGTACATCGAGCAACGCACCGAAGCATCGGTCCCCTATCTGCTCTTCGTGCATTATCGCTGCACCCACGATCCATATTTCAAGTACGAGGCCTGGGACTTCGGCGACGAGCCTATCGACCGCTACGACAGCGCGCTCGCCCATTGTGACGACCAGTTATCGCATCTTCTGGCTGCCATCGATCGATCGCCGCAGGCGGGGCATACGACCATCGCCATCGTCTCCGATCACGGCGAGCTATTCGGTGAACACGGGCTGACCCATCACGGCAAGTCGCTCTACGAGCCCGATGTTCGGATCCTGATGCTCCTATCCATCGCCGGCATCGACGCCAGGGTCATCGAGACCCCTGTTTCTTTGCTCGACCTGGCCCCCACGCTGGCTGAGCTTGCGGGGCTGCAGCCCGCGCCCGACGGCGATGGCTCGAGTTTGCTCGCCCCGGTCTTCGATCCCGCTCGCTCCGGCGCGCGCCCGCTCTTTCTCTTTACCAGCCTCGACCATGGTGGAGTGCGCTACCGGGCAAGCGCCGTCGTCGATTGGCCTCTCAAACTGATACGCGATCGAAGGGTGGGCAGCACGTGGCTATTCGACGTGCAGGCCGATCCCCTGGAGACCGAAGAATTGGGCCGAACGCGGCAAAGCGAACAGGTCCGGCTGCTCGAGCTTCTCGACGGCTACGAGTACTTCGCAGGCCCACGCTGAACGGCGCGCCTGGCCAAAGCCCCGGCGTCACGGTGCTACGGGCGAGCTTGACTGCGGGTGGGAGTGCGGCACTGGGACGCCCTACCGCACGGGTCCGTCACGGATCGAGCCGGCGGTAGTGGTAGCCATAGCGCTCGCGGAAGCCGGCCGCTTGGTACAGGGAAAGTGCCGCTCGATTGTCGCGTCCGACCTGCAGGTAGAGCTGGGTGGCGCCGGCGGCTCGAGCGCTTTTTGCGAGTGCCGCAAGCACCGTCCTGCCGGCACCCTGGCGCCGCGCCTCGGGCAGCGTCAGCATGGAGAAGACGCCGAAGAGGTCGCCGTCGCAAACGCCCAGCCCTACCGCAAGCGGCTGTCCCTCGCGGCAGGCCAGGGCGAAGCGGGCACGCTGCCCGATGCGCGCCAGCAGCGCTTCGTAATGCGGGCGTGCCTCGGCGAAGCGGCCGCCATCGGCCGAGACCGCCAGCCAGCGCGCGTCGGGCGCTCGCAACACCTCGGCCTCGAAGTGCGCAGGCGCCGGACCGAGGCCGGCCACGGCGGCGACCTTCGCCACCGCGATCGCCACCGGCGACTCGACGGCGTAGCCGCGGGCCTCGAGCCGCGCGTCCAGGTCGGCGGGCACGGCCGCGCCCGTGATCTGCAGCCGTACCGGCAGCCCCTCGCGGCGGTAGTGGCGCTCCACGGCGTCGATGCGCGCCTCGACCTCCAGCTGTCCCCGCGCCTGCAGCGGCCACACGGAGTTGGCGCGGCGGGTCATGCCGCCCGTCAGCCTGAGCTTCCAACCGTCGACGTCGAGCACGCGCGCCGCCGGCCAGGCGGCGAAGGCCGCCCGCTCCAGTGCCGGGATGCTCGAGTCCTCGCTCGCATTCGCGCCCTGTCGAGCCATGGAGACCATTTACCCCAGTTTCGGGGGATCCGCAGGCGTGGGCCAGGGGTTAGGGTGCGGGCGGGTAGATGCGTGGGTGATCTTCGAACAATGCGGTCATGTGTGGCTTTCGCGGCTGCGCTGCTTGCGCTCGGCGCCTGTGGCGACGGGGGCGATGGTAAAGACGTCGGTGCTGTTGGCGACGGCGCCGGTCCGGGCGCTGCGGGCGGCGCGACCGACGGCGCTGCCGGAGCGCAGGGTGGAGGCGCGGGCTCGGCGTCCGATCCGATGGCGGGCGACCCGGCGGCGGCGACCGAGGACCCCGCACCAGCGCCGCGCGCGGTGCGCTTGACCCACGGTCAATGGCAGAACACGGTCATCGACCTGCTGCACCTGGATGCGGCCGCTGAGCTGCCGGCGCTGCGTCCCGATCCGTCCCAGGGCGGCTTCATCTTCGATAACGACGCCACCGCCATGTCGGTGGACGAGGCGCTGTGGTCGGAGTACCAGCGCGCCGCCATGGACCTGGCCGCGCGCGTCGTCAGCGACCCCCAGGCCCTGCAGAAGATCCTGCCCGCGGGCGCCGACGATCCCACGAGTGGCCTCGAGACCTTCGTGCGCGACTTCGGCCGCCGCGCCCATCGCCGCCCCCTCGACGACGCCCAGGTGGCCCAGTACCTGGGCCTGACCGCGATGGCGCCTGGTTTCTTTCCCGAGCTATCGGCCTTCGACGCCAGCATTCGATTGCTGCTCGAGGCCTTCCTGCAGTCGCCCCACCTGCTCTACCGCTTCGAGGCCAGCGTCGAAGAGCAGGACGGCATGATTGTGCTCGACGACTGGGAGATCGCCTCGCGCCTCTCCTACTCGCTGTGGCAGACCATGCCCGACGACGCCCTCTTCGACGCGGCCGCCGCCAGCGAACTCAGCGACCCCCAGAGCCTGGTCGGCCACGTCACGCGCGTGCTCGACGACCCGCGCCTGGAGCGCAGCGTGGCCTCGTTTCACGCCCAGCTCTTCGAGATCGAGGAGTTTCGCGAGATCTCGCCGGCCACCACCTTCTTCCCGGACGCGCCGGCGGGCCTGGGTGAAGCGGCCGTGCGCGAGCACCAGCTCTTCGTGCAGGACGTGGTCTTCGAGCAGGAGGGTGGTTTTCGCGAGCTTCTGTCCTCCACCCAGAGCTTCGTCGACGCCGACCTGGCGGGCATCTACGGCCTGGGCGGCACCTTCGGCAGCGACTTCGAGCCGGCCCAGCTCGACGCCCAGCAGCGCAAGGGCCTTTTGACCCAGGTGGGCTTCCTGGCGGCCAACGCAAGCTCGGCCCACCCGGACCCGATCCACCGCGGCGTCTTCATCGCCGAGCGCATCGCCTGCCTGGCCATCGCCGCGCCCGACGCGGCCACCCCGCCGGTTCCGGCGCGCGAGGGGCGCACCAACCGCGAGGTAATCGAGGATCACACGGAGATGCCCGGCACCGTCTGTGCCAGCTGCCATTCCTCGCTGATCAACCCCTTCGGCTTCCCCTTCGAGAACTACGACGCCACCGGCGCCTACCGCACCGAGGACAACGGCTACCCGGTCGACGCCAGCGCCAGCCCGCCCATCGACGGCATGCCCACGGCGGTCGATGACGCCCTGGGCCTGATCGACGCCCTGGCCGGCTCCGAAGGCGCCCACCAGTGCTACAGCAAGCACTGGATGGAGTTTCTCCTGGGCCGCCACGTGACCGTTGCCGATCGTCCCCTGCGCGCGCGGCTCGGAGCCCAGAGCCAGGAAGGGCTGTCGGTCAAGCAGCTCCTGCGGGAGACGGTCACCAGCCGTCCCTTCCTCCACCGCAGCACCGAGGAACTGCCATGAAGCTGACGCGACGACGCTTTTTGCAGGGCGTGGGTGGCGCCACGCTGCTTTTGCCCACGCTGGAGAGCTTTTTGCCGCGCGGGGTGCAGGCCCAGTCGATGGTAGCCCCCCACGCGATCTTCTTCCGGCAGGCCTGCGGCGTGGCTGCTGCCCAGAACACCGACGAGATCGGCCAGGAACCCGAGCGCTTCTGGCCCAACGCCCAGGGCCCGCTGTCGGCCCAGACCCTCTCGGGGCGTGCCCTCGACGAACTGACCGACTACGTCGACCGCCTGCTGGTGGTGGGCAACGTCAACTACGGCGACTTCGACTTCGGCGACGGCCACGCCCGCGGCGCCATGCAGGGGCTGACCGGACGGCCTCCGCTGGTGCCGTCGGCCGGCGGCGACTCCGAAGCCGGTGGCGAGTCCCTCGATCATCGCATTGGCCGCGAGTTGAACGACGGCGGCCGTGACTCGCTCTTCCTCTACGCCGGCAGTGCCAACGGCTGGCTCGGCGGCCCCTGCATCTCCCACCGCGGCCCCGGCGAGCGCCGCGCCGCGCTACACAGCCCGCTCAGCGCCTACCAGACGGTGGCCGGCATCGGTGCCGGCGAAAACGCCGCGGCCCTGGACCTCCTGCGCGGCCGTCAACGCAGCATCAACGACCTGGTGCGCGAACAGCTGACCGGCCTGATGGGCCACCCGCGCCTCAGCGGCAACGACCGCCAGCGCCTGCAGCTGCACTTCGACTCCATCCGCGACCTCGAAGGCCAGATCGCCTGCCAGAGCGACGAAGAACTGATGCGCGCCCTCGACGGCGCCGAGAGCATCTACGAGAGCAGCGACGGCCGCGACGTGTTGGCCGTCACGCGCCTGCACATGGACGTGGCGGTGATGGCGGTGGCCTGCGGCTACACGCGCTCGGTGGCGATCCAGGTGGGCGTCGGCAACGACGGCAACACCCGCTACGTCGACCCCGACAGCGGCGAGCTGATGGAAAACTTCCACTACATCTCCCACCGCCGCCTCTCCCACGACTCCGAAGGCGCCGTCATCGCGGGCTCCGACGTGCTCCACCACAAGGTCGACCGTCAGTTTGCGCAAACCTTCAAGTACCTGCTCGACCGCCTCGACGCCTTCCCCATGTTCGACGGCCAGAGCCTTTTGCAGCACGGCCTGGCGGTCTGGTACAACGACAACGCCAACGGCCCCGCCCACGCCACCTACAACGTGCCGTGGATCCTGGCTGGCAGCGCGGGTGGCTTCATGAAGCAGGGCCAGTTCATCGAGGTCAGCGGTGGCCGCACGCCCAACGTGGGCAAGCTGCACAACACCATCGCCAGCGCCGTCGGCGTGCGCAAGGCCGACGGCGGCCTGCTCGACGACTTCGGCGACCCGAGCCTCAGCGGCGGCGTGCTCTCGGAGCTGATGGCCTGAGGCGCGGTGCCTGCGTCGCAAGCAACCGGGCATTGCAGTGCCGCGGAGGCGCGGCCCACGACGCATCGGAGAAATCGCTCCGCATTGCACGTGCAGGTCGCTGCGCTGGCTGCCATCTGCGGCGCCTGCTATTCGAGCAGCCGGGAAGCGAAGACCGACATCGGGGGTGTTGTCGACGCGGGGGATGCGGCTGTCGCAGTGTCCAATGCCGGGGGGCTTGTCCGCTGCAGCATCGAAGACGCGCATATCACGCTGAATGGACCTGACTGGCAGTGGGTCTTCGAGGAAACCTGCACCTTCGGAGTCTCCGACACCATCACCCATGCCGGACCGGTGACATACTTCACCAACGATGAGGATTTCCAACCGCACGTCTATTTCTGTGGAGGGACACTCGCGGGTGCGATCTGCTTTACGGGTGCAGAGAGCGAACCTCGCAACTGCTCTGCCGACGACGCACGAGTCAAGGTGATGGGAAGCTTTCGCCTCTGTCGCATCACGGCTCCATTCATCACGGAGATCGGTGGCTGGTAGTCGCGCCGTAACGATTTACGTACGGCGCGGAGCCGCTGTGCGCCCTTTGAGCTTCGGGGCCGGTGACATCTCCGAAGACCTCTGAACAGCTTTCGGTGGCGATCGAACAATTGGTCGCGTCCCACGTCAACGAAGTGCGGCGCACTGCCTATGATGCTGTCGAACGCGCCATGTGTCAGGGCGTCGTGTCTAGGTGGCTGGTGTCAAACGATCGCACGCGCCTCCCGGGCGGCGTAACCCCGAGTGCGCCATCCGAGTCCGCTGCGAAAATGACGCTGTATTTCCTCGGTCCTCGGCTGCCCCACACGGGGTCACGGCGCTCCGGGATCCACGCCCGCTAGTTTGACACCAGCCACCTAGTCACCTGTGTCGGTAGTCTTGGGCAAAACTCGCCGGCCCTCGCCGGCCCTCGCCGCGTCGACCGCCCTTCGGGCTATCTGTTTGCGAAAAGCGCAGGCGCACCAGGAGGAGCGTTGAGCATTTTCGCGAGCACCTTAACGCAAGAGATTTGTGGAGATCGCCTGCAACATGCGCTTGTTTAGGGTCTAGCCCCGAGGGTCGACGAAGCAGCCGTACATGCTCATCTGCTTGGTGGCGCCCTGGTGTAGCGCCAGCTCGCTCGCCTCGAGGATCACCTCGTGCAGCACCTCGCATGGCAGCGACTCCAGGGCCTGGTCCCAGCGCTCATAGACCTCGTCGAGGGTCGCTCGAATCTTGCGCGGGCTGGTGGAGTGCCAGCGCAGGCGCGCCTCAAGATCAGCGATGGCTCCCTCGGGGGCGAAAAAATCCCCACCGATGAACACCGCTTTCATGGCGCGACCGGCCTGGGTCACTCGCACCTCGAGCAGGCCGCCCGGCGTCTTGCGCTTGGCCTCGCCAAACGAGTCCGGCACCTCGATGCGCTGGTCGACCCACTCGGGTTGCAGATACTTATCTAGCTCCAGGGTAGTGATGTCCTCGAGCTCGGCGGGGGTGAACGACCCGGGATCGAGCTGCACCTTGAAGCTGTGGGCAAATCCCCTGGCGATGGCTCGACGCAACTCGTCGAACTCGATGGGAGCGCCGGCCTCCTTGCGTACGGTGCTGGTCCGCGCCCCCACGGTGGCGATCTCTTTGTCCGTGATCTTTTCGAACGGCGTCTTGAGCACCTGGAGCATCATGGCCACGTCCAGATCGAGCAGGACCGACGCGTGAAACAGCATGCCGTCGTTCTCGTGGCGGTACACGCCCAGACCGGCGATCTTTTTGCCCTGAACCTCCAGGTCGTTCTTGCCCCGAAACCCGGCGTTTACACCCAGGTGGCTCAGCCCGGCGACGAGCCCCTGGGCAAAGTGAGCCATCAAGCTGCGCGCGCTGGCGTACGCATCGGTGCCCTGGGCGGGTACGGTAAGCGCGACCCCGAGCTGGTCGGGGCCCATCACGATGGCGCCCCCGCCGGTAGGACGACGATTCACCGGCATGTCGCGGCTGGCGCAGGCCTGGCGATCGAGCTCGTTGTCCAGGGTCTGAAACCGCCCGACCAGCGCACACGGTTGATACGAGTACAGCCGCAGAGTCGACTCGGAGTCGCCCGCACCAACCCGACCAGCGAGCGCGTCGTCCGCGGCCAGACCATACGAATGACTGGCCGCGTCATCACAGACAAGACGCCAGCGCATCACAGACCCCTCGCCTGACAGATGGTGAACGAACCAGCGAGCCGAGACAGTGCGAACAGGTTGCCAGCCATGATGGTAGAGAGTCTACCTCATCTTCAGGGCCAGTCGCACAGGGCGAAGTCCGTCACCACGGTGCCCGAGAAGTTGATCGAGGGGGTGCCTTCTGCGCTCAAGGAGTTACGATCCGATCCGTCCGAACCACGCCGAGGCGCCAGCTCCGGCCTCTGCGGAGCAACCCGCAAAGCCCGCCCGAAGGGCGCCGGTCGTGCTCCATCGCGTCGATCGGACGGACGGAGCCATTCGGCAGCTGCGTTGCGGAATCGACCGCTCGGTCGTGCTGGGCTACAATGGACATATGGCGAGGGACTGGACGTTGAAGTTCGGCGAGCTGTCGGACAACGAGCGCTTCATTCGAGAGGCGGCGCGCGCCTTGTCGCCCGGTGAAGGTCTCGCCGCGCTAGAGGAACTCAGGCGTGCCCACTACGACGACCCCGAAAATCCCCCCGGACTTGAGAGAGTTTTTGTTCTGTCTTCTGGACCACGGAGTGCGCTTCGTGGTGGCGGGAGCGTACGTCCTGGCGACACTGGGTAGGCCTCGATACTCCGAGGACCTCGACCTGCTGGTCGAGCCGACGCCCGACAATGCGGGCCGCCTCGCCGAGGCGCTGCGGTCATTTGGCGGGTTCGAGGAGCTCGCCGATGCAGCTCGCGAGCATTTCACCGAGCCGGAACGAATGGCCACCCTGGGCCGCCCCCCGATCGCGATCGACATTCTCAGCAGCCTCACGGGCCTCTCATTCGAGGAAGCCTGGTCTGGACACGTCGAGATCGAAATCGAGGGGCGTGCCGTCCCGTTTCTCGGCAAGGAGCAATTCATCAAGACCAAGCGCGCCGCGGGACGCACCAAGGACAAGCTGGATCTGGAACTGCTGCGTGAAGCGGGATTGCTCGAGGACTGAGCGACCGCGGTTGGCATCGAGGACCGACAGGTCGCCATCGGTCCGGTTGCTCGGTTGAGGGAGGTGCAGGGACAGCGTCCGAAGATTGGGTGTGATCCCTTTCACATCGCACTCCCGCTGGATTGTGCGGGGCGGTCCACAAGGTGGCGGCCGCCACGCTTCCGCCGACGGCCGCCGCTCGAAGGGCCTGTCCTCGGGCCGCAAGTCGTTGAAATTACTGGCACCCCAATTGGGCACGGAGCTTGCGTTGTGGGGTGGCGCCGTAACTGCGCCTCGCAGCATTGTTCCGGGAGCGACCACCGCGCTGATTCGGCTGTGCACATTTCGGAAAGCCTTTTTGGGCGAGCGGCATCCGGATGTGGGCGCGTGCTGGCTGTATTCGCTGGCCCAGGCGCAGCTCCGGACGCAGGTGGCGATCCACCACGCGACCCGATGCGTCAACCATCACCACCTGAACGTGACTCCGGACGGCAACAACCTCCCGGAGTTCATCAAGCTGCTGCACGAAGACATCAGCTGCTCGCTCAACACGCTGATGGCGCGCGATCGCTACGACCAGCCCCACGAACTCTTCGACGATCGCCCGACGCACATGCTGCAGCTTCGAGACGGCGAAGCCCAGGCGCTGCACCTGCTGTACGAGTCTGTTAACTGTTGTTCCGTCGCGATCCCAATGTCGCGGCTCCGGCGTTCCCGTTGCAGATTCCGTGTCGCGTTGCAACTTCCGTGTCGCGTCGCATCCGGTGCCCCGAGCCCCCGCCGGAGGCATCCGCCGACGGTGCGGACATCCTGATCAAGGTGGACGGCGACGGCCAGATGGATCCCTCCCGGATTCCCCAGCTCATCGCTCCCATCCTCAGAGGCGACGCCGACTACGTCAAGGGCGACCGCTTCTTCAGCGCCGAAACCCTGCGGCGGATGCCATGGGTGCGTCTGATCGGCAACGCGGGTCTCTCATTGATGGCGAAGTTCTCCTCCGGCTACTGGAATCTCTTCGACCCGACCAACGGCTTCACCGCGCTCGAAGCGCGCGTGGCCCAGGCGCTGCCGCTCGACCGTATCCATCCCGGTTACTTTTTCGAGAGCGACATCTTGTTTCGACTCGGCGTGCTTCGAGCACGGGTGGTCGAACTCCCGCTGCAGGCGGTCTACGGCGACGAAACCTCCAACCTCTCGGTGCTCCACGCACTGTTGACTTTTCCCTTCCGCCACGCTCGCAACGCGATCAGACGCATCGGTTACAGCTATTTTTTGCGCAACTTCGGTATCGCTTCTTTGAACCTGGTCTCGGGTTCAACGCTGCTCACGCTGGGGATTGTTTTTGGCGTGCAGCTCGGGGCGCTTTGGGGCGCGACCCAGGAGGCAGCGACCGCCGGCAGCGTGATACTCGCCGCATTGCCCTCGCTACTGGGAGCACAGCGCTTGCTGAGCTTCATTCAGCATGATGTCAGCGACACCCCCCGCAGTGCGCTCCATCGCCACCTCTCTCCGTCAGCACAAACCCGATGCCAAGGCACGGCGCCCGAGGGCGCCAGGACCAACCAGCTCGAGCGCTCCGCCCGGTCGGCCTGACAAGATCCTGCGTCACCGCAGAAAGCGTCCCTGCACGACGACGGTCGAGGGCCGCGAAACGTCCGGCGGCGAAAGCTCCAGCTCGAGCGAACCCGTCTCGCCCCTGGCACCGGTGTCGAGCACGGTGCGCCGAATGCGCCCATCCGGCGCGTCGGCGACCTTCAACGCCATCAGCAGGCGATCGTCGACTCGCACCCGCAGCGTTCCGCCTCCCATGGCGTCATCGGAGACCGCCCAGGCCAGCTCGAAGCGCGGGCCGAGCGGGACTTCGGACCAGCGCACGCGCCCCGCTCGACCGTCGAGCCCGCTCGGCAGCTGCAGGTAGCGCACGGGATTTCCACCTACAGTTGACGGCTGACCCGTCCGCAAGCTCACGTGCCGAGCCTGTCCCACGCACTCCCAGCTCATGTGCTCCCAGGCCAGGAAGTCGCAGGGCTCATCACCCAGGCTGACCTGGGCCCTGCGAAAGTGCAGCCCGTCGGCGAGCTCAAAGGGGCGCCCCGCGTTCGCGATGCGCCTGCCTAAACCCAAGAGCAAGAGGGCTGCGAGCGCCGCGGCCAGAAGCTTTACCCCGCCGCGCGGCCGCAGCGAGCGCAGCCCGCGCCACAGCAGCCCGCCCAGCACCTCGGCAGCCGCAGCCCCCAGCGGCAACAACGGCAAGCATGCCAGCGCCATCGCGTGGTCGTGGTCCCATCCGATCGCGCCCCCCAGCGCCGCCAGACTCAGCCCCCCCAGGACGACCGCGGCCATGGACCGCGTGCGAGCCAGCGCGACCAAGCCAAGGCATGCCGCACAGACCCAGGCTAGGAGGCCGTCGAGGGAAGCTGCCGCTTGCGGCGGGACGTTCTGCGGCCGCAGCCAGACGTCGAGCGGGGCGACCGTGAAGGCCCCCACGGTGATGGCCGCCGCGAGCGCGGCAGGGGCCAGCCAGGCCCCGACGCGGGCGACCGCAAACGCCAGCATCGCGAGCAGCGAGAGACCGATCACCGACGCCCGGTCATTGGAAACCACGCCCATCGCCATGACGCACAGGGCCGTGAGCAGCGCCGCTCGATTCGAAGTCGACAACCCGCGGCGCGCGATGCGCCGGGCGCCCTCGTCGGCCAGCACGAGCGTCCTGGCCAGGGCCGGAACCAGCAGCGCCATCCCGGGCCAGTGGAATCGATCCCCCGGCCACACGTAGAACGAAAAAACCAGCACCGATGCGAGCACGCCCCACAACGCGGCTAGGGCGTACAAAGGGCGGCGGGCCATGAGCGACAACAGGCCCGGCCCCGCCAGACACAGGAGCGCAAAGCGATCACGGAGCCCGTAGCGGCCGAAAAACACGTCTCGAACCCCCTCCGCGAAGTCTCGGGAAAAGCTTTCGCCCGGCGCCGCCAGCGACATCACCCCATCGACCATGACGATCGTGCGCGTGTAGCCGAACCACCAGGGCATGCCGAACAACCAGGCGTTGCTCAGCGCGAAGACCGCGAGCACGACCGCGCTGCCGATGACGCTACGTCGAAAAAGGCCGGGCTGGCGCTGCTCGGCGACCAGCAGCGCCAGCGAAGGTGCCCAGATGACGCTGGTCGGCTTGAGCGTCATGACCAGGCCGAAACACAGCCCGGCCCAAAGGCCGCGCCGCTCGCCCACGAACACCAGGCACCACCCAAAGAGCGCCAGCAACAGCACGTCCACGTGATAGTCGTAGGCGTAGAGCTGAAGCGCCGTGCCCATCGAAAACAGCAGCGCCGCAAGGGCTGCGTGAACGGGTCGCCCATGGCGACAGGCGAAGCGATAGACAGCGGCGGCCGCGAAAAGAAATGCCAGCAGGTTGAACAGCAGCGTTCCCGGCACATCGAAGGCCCAGAAGAGCGGCGTCGACAGCAGGGGCAGAAGCAGGGGATGCTTGGGCAGCAAGCTGCCATCCCGCCCCATCGCCACATTGCTCGTGGCCACATCGATGTTGTCATTCCAGCCCAGCGCGCGACGGTACCAGGAGCTGGCGAAGCGCTCCTGGACAATGCGGCCATCGTCGACCAGCGTGACGTTGACGTTCGTGTAGAAGCGCCCGTCCCGATTGATCCAGGTGCTGGGCGCGTAGTGTGCCGCGACCTGTGCCGCCAGCAGCAGGGCCATCACGGCGAGAAAAGCCGGCGTCAGGCGAGCCGCGGGCAGCATCGGAAGCGACTTTGCGCCGCCGCCAGCTGCCGCGCAAGCTCGATGCTCCCCCAGCCCCGACGCATCCCCCACCGCGCTCGACCATGACAGGCCGCCGCCAACCGTCTACGCTGCGAGCGGGACGATGGGCGCGACGGCATACCCGAAGGGCATTGGGCTCTCGCTCTGGGCCTTCGTCTTCGTCGGCCTGCTGCTGAGCGCCGGTCGCCATCCCGTCGATGGCGACGCCCGCCAGATGTGTCTGGTGGCGAGCCAACTCGACCGCGCTGCGCTTGGAACTCCAAGCCGGAGCCGCATCGACATGGTCCAGGGCAGCGACGGTCTGTGGTACAGCAAGTACCCGCTGGGCCCGGTGCTGCAATGCCGGCTGTCGCAGCAGCTCTCGCAGCTGGGCCCGACCGACCCGGATGCGCCGGCAACCCGGCTGCTCATGGCGACGGCGCCTGCCGCGGTCGCCGCTCTCGTCGCCCTCGGCTTCTTCATGCTCGCGACGACCCTGGGATTCGGGCCGGTCATGGCGCTGCCGATGAGTCTGGCCCTGGTGTTCACGACCCACCTCTTTGCCTATGGACGCATCCTCCACAGCGAGGGGCTGCAGGCCGCCGCCGTCGTCTTTTGCCTCCACGGCTGGATCGGCATCCGTCGCGATCCGAGCCCGCGGCGCTTGCTACTGGGCGGAGCGCTGCTCGGGCTGGCCCCGCACGCCAAGGCGACGCTGTTGATCCTATCGCCGATCGCGCTCGCCTACTTCCTCTTCGCCCACCGCGGCCGAAGCCAGCTGCGCGAGCTGCTGCTCTACGGCGGCGCCGGTGCCCTGCCGCCGCTGGCACTGTGGGCTGCCTACAACCACCTGCGCTTCGGGTCCATGGTCGAACTCGGCTACCTCACCGAACGGGACGCCGCGCTCGGCTTTTCCACGCCGCTGCTGTCGGGCCTGCACGGCCTGTTGCTCAGCCCGGGCAAAAGTCTGTTTCTCTACGCGCCGGTCACGCTCCTGTCCGTCCTGGGAGTGCGCAGCATGTGGCGTGAAGCACGGCTCGAGGCGGCCTTCGTACTCGCGCCCTGCGCAATCCTGCTCCTGCTCGCCGCCACCTGGTGGTCGGGGCATGGAGACTGGGGCTGGGGGCCGCGATTGCTGATCGCAGCCCTGCCCGCGCTCCTGGTTCCAGCCCTGTACGCCCTGCGCGGCTCCAGGCGACGCTTTCGCCTGTTTCAGGCGCTGGCGGCATGCGGGCTCGTTATCAACCTCCTGGGCATCGTCGTTTACCACGCGGATTATTTGGGCCTGCTGACGCGCGTCACGGTACCGAGCCTGGTTCCCGATCCACAGCAGGGTCGCGGCGTTCGCGACGATCTGGTGGTCGCCCATTTCGTCCCCGAGTTCAGCCCCGTGGTGGGCCATGGATGGATGCTGTGGCGCCATCTCGAAGGCAAACCCTTCGACAGCCACGACGACTACCCCTGGAAGTCGCTGCGGATCCCGGCCTGGCGGCTCACAAAGGAACACGATCCCATGACCTCCGAGCTCAACCACTTTTCCGACGGCAGCGCGACCGGCTGGTCGCTGGCAGTCCTGCTGTCTTTGGCATGGCTCGCCCTCGGCGTACGCATCGCTCAACGGGCGAAGGCGAAGAACCTGCGGCGAATCGAGTAGAGACCCGTGCCTCCGTCGGCACTCGGAGGGGCATCGATACGCTGCCCGGCCTCGATCCGCAGCGGCGGGCCGACCACGGCCTGACCCGTCGAGGCAAAACGCGCAACACGAACCTCGCGCAGCTCAGCGGTGGCAACCCAGCCGCCGTCAACCTGGCGCAGCGGCGGCGGGCGACCGCCGGATGCCGCCACCGCCATCGGCGCCAGCGGCGCCAGCGGCTCGATCACCAGGGCCTCGACGGCGCGATTGGGATTGCCTTTGTCGATCAACTCGCGGGTACTGAGCTGCTTCGCTGCGCCCACGATCACGCCGGCGCCGCCGGGTCGCAGCCCGATGGCCGTGGCCACGGGATCTGTTCCCACCGCCCCCCACTGAAGCATGGGTCGAGCGGTGAAGTGCTCGAAAACGTGGGGCCCCAGATGAAAGACGTTGAAAAACTCGTCGTCAACCAGTCGGTGGAGGTCGCGGGCATGGGCGGAGTGGCCGAAGCCGAGCCAGACGAAGGGCAAGCCCTGGGGCGTCGCCCGCAGCAGCCACAGACTCGAGGCCCTGGCAACATCGGTGGTGAAGAAGGGATCGCTCTCGTCCCTGCGAATTTGATCGAGCCCGGGCCAGATCGCGATCAGTAGCAGCACCGGCGCGCCCACGGCGATACCCGCTTTGGCACCGCGGCCCAGGCTCGCCTCGTCGATGCGCCCTGCGAGCTGTTGCACCGGCAGCAATGCGAAGTAGATCAACGCTGGAAACGCCGCGTAGAGGTAGCGGATTTCGTTGTGATCCACGCGCAGCAGCGGCGCGGTGCAGCTCAGCAACCACACCCCAAACAACAGGTCCACCTCGCGCCGTCGCCTGACGGCCAGCGTCAGTCCGGCCGCCGCCAGCAGCAGGACCAGCGGCGACAGGCAGGTGGCCAGCATGGTGGCGTAGTGCCAGGGCTCTTCGTGGGGGCGCTCGCGGCGCGCGCCGGCCGCCGCATACTCCAAAGCTTCCAAAAAACTCCCTGGCGTCACGGGTCGCTCGATGGCCCAGTAGACCAGCGCATGCAGTAGAAAGAACAGTACCGCGCTGACGATGCCGGCGACCAAAGCCCCCCCGAGCCTGCGGCGTAGCACGCGCGGCCGCCGCCACCCGATGACGAGTTCCGCCAGCGCGATGCCGAGGGGCAGCACGGCGAACTGATAACGCAGGGCCGCCGCGCATCCCATGCCGATACCGGCGACCACGAAGGCCGAGTTCCGCCCGCCACCACGCGCCCGCATCCAGCTGGCGAACACCAACGCCACCAACCCCGCGCCGAGCACGTCGGTCATGACCATCGGCGCGTAGCGGATGAAGACGACATTGCCCATGCTCAGCAGCACGCCGACCCAGGCCAGCGTCGGGCCCAGGCTCCGCGAAAACACCCGGAAAACGGCAACCATCGACAGCAGCGATAACGCCGCGGCCTGCAGCTGCAGGAGCCACATCGAAGCCTCCTGCGCCGGATCGGGCCACAGCGACGACGCCGAGGGTGCGTACAGCAGCGGCAGCAATGGCGGCTTGTCCAGGGTGTAGGTGGCACCACCGCTGACAATCGCGCGGGCGTTGTCGAGATAGAGATAGGCGTCCCAAGGTCCCGTCCGCAACGTCAGTGCGCGCCGCACCACGTAGGCGCCCAGCGCGACGACGAGGGCGATCAGGGCACGCTTCCACGACCGTCGCCCAGCCATACTTTCACTTCCAGCTATCGAGACGCAGGGCAAAGCCCCGCTGCCTGGCGACGGGCTCGAAACCCACGCGCCCGTACAGCGCCAGCGCGGCGGCATTGTCCGCCTGCGTCTTGACCCGCACGGCATCGACGCGACCGTGCAGCTCGCAAAGGGCTGCGCTCAGTAGCCTCCGGCCCAGGCCTTGTCCGGCCGCATCGCTCGCGACCGCGAGCAACTCGATCCAAGCCACGGCGTGTGCGGCCTCGAGGCGCGCCGCCACGAAGCCGCACACGCCGCGATCGTCGCTCGCCACCCGCAGCAAAGACGCGCGCCCCCCAAAGCAGTTCACGATCCACTGCCGGTAAATGGCTTCGGCCTGGGCCTCCGAAAAGAAGTCGTCCCGATAGAAGCGGCTGTGGCGAAATACCGTGCCGCAGCGCTGCAGCAGGGGCTGCAGATCCTGTGGTCGAGCCGCCCGCAGCCCGCGTGGGCGAGCACCGGGAACCATCTCGGCAGAGCCGCGCCTGACAACGATCGCGTCGTCCACCTGCCGGAAGCCGTGCTCGGCCAACGTCTGCGCCCCGCGGGCGTCGCTGGCATCGACGTGCGCCACCAGGTGCGCGAACCCCGCCGCGCGCGCCTGCGCAAGCAGACCGGGCAGCGAAGCCCGATCCGCCTCCGGCAGCCGCAACCGTCCCAGCGAGCGGCCCACGACGCCGGATTCGAAGTCAAGCCTCTCGAGCGTCATCGCCCTCGCGCTCGGGTGTGTCCAGGTGCTGGGCCACGATGTAGAGGGGACGGGCTCGACTCTCGGTGAAGACCCGGCCCACGTAGCCACCGACCATACCGAGGCACAGCAGTTGCACGCCGGCCACAAACAGCAGGATGGCCGGCTCGAGCTGGGCCACGCGCGACCCCTCGGCGTCACCGGCACCCAGCAGCGAGGCGCCCGCGACGAGCACGGCCAGCACCGACACCGCGCAACCGGCGATCGTGGCCAGCTGTAGCGGCAGGTTCGAAGAGCCGGCCAGGCCCATCCACGCCAGCTTCAGCATCCTCAGCAGCCCATACTTGCTGCGGCCGCCATGACGGGCCGCGCGGCTGACCGGCACCGAGGTCTGTCGAAAGCCCACCCAGGCAAAGACGTTGTTCACAAAGCGGGTGTGCTCGCGACAACGGCAAACCTCGTCGACGACCTGGCGCGTCATGATGCGAAATAGGCTCGTGCTCAGCGTCCCCCCATCCCGCAAAAGCGCGCGCAACACCGCCGTCAGCGCCCGTGACGTCCACCGCTTGAAGGCGCCGTCCGCGCTGCGATCCCGCTCGGCGTAGACCATGTCGAAGCCGTCCTCCAGCTTGGCGTTGAGCACCGGGATCGCTTCCGGTGCGTCCTGCAGGTCGGCATCCATCAGGACCACCCGCTGCCCACGGCACCGGTCGAGACCCGCCGTGATGGCAAGGTGGTGGCCGAAGTTACGCGACAGACGCAGCACGCGAACGTGCCGATCCTTGCCGTGCAGGGCCTGAAGTCGCTCTGCTGAACCGTCCTGGCTACCGTCGTCCACGAAGAGAAGCTCGTAGTCGCCGCCCAGACCCGCCATCACCTGGCCCAGGCGCGCGTGGAGCGTGTCCAGGTTGTCCGCTTCATTGTAGACGGGCACGACGACCGAAAAACGCGGCTCCATCAGCGACTCGCATCAGCCCGCGTTTCGCAGCGCTTCGGAAAGCGCCTGGGCAACGAGCGAGATCGAGTCGGGGTCCATCCCCGGATAAAACGGCAGCGAGAGTGTCGAGTCGCCGATTCGCTCGGCGTTGGGAAAGAGACCTTCCCGGCCATTGAAACACCTTCGGTAGTAGCTCATCAAGTGAATCGCGCGATAGTGGACCGCCACGCCGATCCCGCGGCGGCTTAGTTTGGTCAATACCGCGTCACGCTTGTTTGCAGGAACCCACACCGAGTAAACGGTGCGTGAATGCACGCCGCCGGACAGCACGGCGGGCCTCTTCACTTCCGGCACATCGCAAAGAACGCGGTCGTAGAGCGCGGCCAGTCGCTCGCGCTCGTTTCGCTTGGCATCGATCCGATCCATCTGTGGCAGCAGCAGCGCCGCCAGCACATCGGGTAGGTTGCCCTTGTAGCCCAGGGCGTCCACGTCGACGTGGGCGTAGGTCTCACTGTGGCGATCGAAGACCTGCCGGCGCTGCCCGTGCAGCGAGAGCGTTCTTACCTCGTCGGCCAGCTCGGCGCTGCCCGTGACGATCGCCCCGCCCTCACCGCAGCTGAGGTTCTTGGTGGCATAAAAGCTAAAAGCGGCAGCATCCGAAAGCATCCCGGGACGCACACCGTCGCGCTCGGCCTCGAGGGCATGGGCCGCATCCTCCACGACCCGGAGCCCATGACGCTCGGCCACCCGCGACAGCGCCACCATGTCCACCATCTGACCGTAGAGGTGAACCGGCACGATCGCCCGCGTGCGCTCGGTGATGGCCCCTTCGATGCGCGCCACGTCCAGGTTCCCCGTGTGGGGCTCGACGTCCACGAAGACCGGTACCGCCCCCGTGTGAAGCACGGCGTTTGCGGTCGCCACGAAGGACATGGGCGTGGTGATCACCTCGTCGCCCTCTCCGATCCCCAGGGCGCGCAGCGACAGGCTCAACGCCATCGTGCAGCTCGACAGGGCCACCGCATGTTCGCTCTGCAGCCGCCGGGCCAGCCGACGCTCGAACTCGCGCGCCTTCGGCCCCGAGGTCAAAAAGAGGGATTCGAGCACCTCGGAAAACGACGCGAGCTCGGAGGCACCCAGTTGATGTCTGTAGAACTCGATGCGATCGCTCAAGGGGAACTCCGGCTGCGGGCGACGACTCGATCGATCGCGGCGAGTATACTCGGGCTACCGTGCCATGTCAGGACGCCCGGCAGGGCGCTGCCGCCGAGGCAACAACAGGTCGACGCCTGAAGGCCGATGTGCTCGACGCTGTCGTGACCGACGGCGCGTCACGTCCGTGCGGCCTGGCGAGCTGCCATGGCGGGCGTCTGTGCTGATATGCTCGAAGCCTGTCGGATGCCCACGCCGCCCGATCCCCTCAGCCCGTCGGCGCGACCGATCACGAGCGCCTGGCCCCTGGCTCTTCTGGTCGGCGCCGCGTGCATCGCGGCCGTCGCATGGCCCGCCTTGCGAAACCTCGATGCGAGCGGCTTCGGCGACTGGCAACAGTTTCACCACTGGTCAGAAGTGGCACGGGTGGCTTGGCTTCGCCATCGCGAGGCGCCGCTATGGAATCCCTACCACTGCGGTGGCGTGCCCCACTACGGCAATCCCCAGGCCCAATTTCTCGCAGCCACCTTCTGGCTCAGCGAGGGGCTCTTCGGCAGCGTGCTGGGCCACAAGCTCTTCATGTTATTGCACTACGCGGCAGCGTTTTTCGGCACGCTGCTTTTCTTGCGCCCACGCCTGGGGCAGCTCGGGGCGCTGCTGGCGGCGATCATCTGGTCGTGCGGCGGTGTGCTGGCCTGGAAGGGAGCCGGCGGGCATTCGGCCCTGCTCTGTTATGGCTACCTGCCGCTGCTGCTGCGCTTCGGCGAACGAGCTCGCCACGACCGGCGCCATCGCGTGGCAGTCGCCCTGCTACTGACACTGGTTCTGCTGGAGGGCGGCTTCGCGGCGGCGCCCTTCATGATCCTGGCCTGGCTGCTGCATCTGGCGTCGGACATCCGGCAGCTGCGGGATCTGGGCGACGCCCTACGTTCGGCACTGGTGGCACTCGGCCTCGCCACCCTGATGTCCGCGGTGCGCTGGGTGCCCGTGCTCATCGTCATGTTGCGCCATCCGCGTCGCGTCGATGCAGGAGCCAGGGGCTCACTCGCAGACCTGCTGCACGCCCTGAGCGCGCGCGAACCCCACGCCTGGGATTGGGGACGCCCATACGTCTGGGCCGAATACGGCGCCTACGTCGGCTGGATCGCGCTGTCTCTTGCGGCGCTCGGCCTGTGGTACGCGGCCGGCGACCGGCGCCAGCGTCCGGCGCTGATCGGCACCCTCTTCTTCAGCGCCCTGGCCCTGGGCAACGTCGGCAGCCTGGCCCCCTGGACACTGTTGCACCGCTTGCCGGTCTTCGATCACATGCAGGTGCCCAGCCGCATGCACGTGTTCGTAGCGTTCTATCTGGCTTGGCTTGCAGGCCTGGCCCTTTTTCACTTGGAGCACGCTCTTCGGGCGCGACTGCGCGCGAGGCCGCGCCTCTCGAAGCGGACCCGGGCCGCAGCCCTCACGCTCTTGGCCACCGTGGCGGTCGACATCTGCAGTAACAGCCAGAGCATCCACGCCGATCGCTGGAAGGGCCCGGGTCTCGGCCTGACATCGCAGGCTGCCTTCTATCTGCGAGATGAACCGGACTACAAAAGGCGCATGGCCAGTTACCCGGGCCTGAACCTCGGCACCCCCCGATGCTACGATCCGGTGCCCTGGTCGGTCTCCCAGGACCTGTGGCTGGGGCCGCTCCCCCAGCTTCGAATCGAGCCAAAAGAGGCAGGGCAGGTGCTCGGCGAAGTCCGCACCGCAAACACCCTGCGGGCGCAGGTGCGGCTGCTAAAGCCCGCGCGCCTGGTGTGGAACCAGAACGCCGATCCGGATTGGCGCTTTTCGTCGGGCCGCGCAGCTGTCGACCGGGGACGCCTCGCGCTCGACCTGCCCGCCGGAAACCACCGGATCGACGCCAGCTATCGGCCTGCCGACCTGCCCTGGTCGGCACTGACTTCGCTGCTGGGCCTGGTCCTCGGCTACCTCCTGTTCCGACGTGGTCGCCGGGTGGCCGTCGCCCACAGCGCCCGCCGAGGCGATGCGGTTCAGATCTGGCGGCCGTCCCAGTAGCGCGCGCGCACCTTGCCCCGGTAGACCTTGCCGGCATCGCTGCGCGGCAGGTCCTCGACGAAGTCGATGCTGCGCGGGCGCTTGAAGCGGGCCAGCTTTTCGGAGGCGAACTCGATCAACTCTTTGGCAAGCCCCTCGGAGGCCTCGTAACCCTGGGCCAGCATCACCACGCCCTTGACCTCTTCGCCAAACTCGTCGTTGGGCACGCCCACCGCCGCCACGTCGGCCACCGCCGGATGCATCAGCAGGGCAGCGTCGATCTCGGCCGGATAAATATTGACGCCGCCCGAGATGATCACCTCCGATGTGCGGCCGGTCAGAAAGAGATAGCCGTCTTCGTCCAGGTAGCCGTGATCACCGAGGGTGAAGCGGTTGCCGTCGTAGGCGCTTTCGGTCTTGCCCTCGTCTTTGTAGTACTCGAAGCGACCGACCTTGGGGGCGTGGAAAAAGACGCGGCCGACCTGGCCCGTGGGCAGCACATTGCCGTCGTCGTCGAGGATCTCGATGACGCGGCCGGCGTTGGGGCGGCCGACGCTGCCCTTCTTCTCGAGCCACTCCTCGGGTGTGATGGCGGTGCCGCCTCCCTCGGTGCCGGCGTAGTACTCGTGCACGATGGGCCCCAGCCAGTCGATCATCGCCTGCTTGACGTGCACCGGCGTGGGCGCCGCCCCGTGCAGCACGCGCTGCAAAGAACTGACGTCATAGCGGGCGCGGGTGCTTTCGGGCAGCGCCAGGATGCGGTGGAACATGGTCGAGACCATGTGCGTATGGGTGACGCGGTGGCGCTCGATCAGGCAGAGCGTCTCTTCAGCGTCCCACTTGTCCATCAGCACCACGCCCACGCCGCGGTGGATCGGCGCCGTCAGATTAAAAGCGAAGGGCGCGGCGTGGTAGAGCGGACCGGTGCACAGCACCATCGACTCGCCGCTCTTGAGCGGCACCGCCTCGCGATTGCCCGAAGTCGCGGCCGCTTGCCGATCGACGGCCGCGGCCTGCGCCCCCTGTCGCGTGACGCCCTTGGGGCGGCCGGTGGTACCCGAGGTGTAGAGCATGGTGGAGCCCATGCTCGGGTCTTCAATGTTGTCGGCGGAGTGGCCGGCCAGCGCCTCTTCGTAATCAACGAAGCCCTCGATGGGGCCGCCCACGGCGAGCTTGAAGAGCGAGTCCGGCAGCGCCTTGCCAATGGCGGCTGCGGTAGCAGCACTGCGCACGTCGGCGACGAAGGCCTTGGCGTCGCAGTTTTCGACGATGTAGGCGGCTTCGTCGGCCTGTAGGTGCCAGTTGATGCTGGTCATGCGCATGCCGGCGCGGAAGATGGCGCAGTAGACCTCGACGAATTCGGGGCGGTTGCTGCACATCAGCGCCACCGCATCGCCGGCCTTGAGGCCCGCGGCGCGCAGGGCGCGCGCCAGCTGATTGGCGCGGGCGTTGAGCTCGCCGAAGCTGCGGTTGCCCTGCTCGGAGATCACCGCCGGCAACTCGGGCCGCTTCAGGGCGGTCAGCGCGGGGGTCATGCCCACGCGGTAGGCGTCCATCGGGGTCGCGAGGTAGGCGGGTGGCGTCGGTTCTTGGCTCATGTCGGCTCCCCTGGCAAGCGAGCGGAGGTTGGCGAATCTTTGCGTTAAATTCAAATCCGGCGCCGGCGCCACAGGCCGCCCGGGCCCATCCTGGCCAACCGGCCGGCACCCGGCTGCGCAGCCCGGCGCCCACTGCCGATGAACGAAATGCCACCCCTTGGGCCGGGCGGCCGCTGCTAGATTCACTCCAGCGGTCGCCACCGGGGCGCTCGCGCCGTTCTCCCGCGACGGCGAGATGGCGGTGGCCTCGGTGCTCATGGCTCTGGTCGACAGCGGCCTGGTCAGCGTCACCGGGCGCGGCCTGGCCGCCCGTTATTCACCAACGAGTGAACGCGATCGGGAGCGCATGTTGGCCGGCGCCGACCACGGCTTCGACATCGTCCAGGTGGCCGTGGCTTCCACCCACACCTGCGCGCTGCGGCAGGACGGGAGCCTCAGCTGCTGGGGCGGCGCCGGGTACGGCGTCGTCAGCGGCCCCAACGACGACACCGCCAGGGACTTCGTGTCCATCGACGGCAGCTTCGAAGAAGACGGCAATCACATCTGCGCCCTGCGCCGCGACGGAACCTCAGCTGCTGGTGCGACGGTGGCCTCGGTCAGCTCGACGTCCCAAGCGGCGCGACCGCGAAGTAGACCGCGGCCCCAGGGCGGCCCGGCGGCCGGCCTCTTGCGCAGACCGCCGCTGGCGCTGACCGATGTCGCCACGCCGCCGAGTACTGGCTCCCGGCGCCCACGGTGGGCTAGACTCCTCCCCCGCCCCCGGACAGGGGCGCGACCCCAAGGAGCCACCATGCCCAACGCCTACATCTCCGGTACGGGCTTTTACGTGCCACCGCGCATCGTCAAGAACGACGATCTGGCCTCCATCTACGGCATCGAGACCAGCGACGAGTGGATCCGCCAGCGCAGCGGCATCGAGCAGCGGCACTTCGCCGACGAGGGCAGCGCGCCGTCGGACCTGGCGGTGCCCGCCAGCGAGCAGGCCATCGCCAACGCCGGCATCGACAAGTCCGACGTCGACATGTTGATCTTCGCCACGCTCTCGCCCGACCAGTTCTTTCCGGGCAGCGGCGTCTACCTGCAGCAAAAGCTGGGGCTGTGCGACGGCGACGGCGCCAGCTTCGTGCCCTGCCTGGACATCCGCAATCAGTGCTCGGGCTTCGTCTACGGCCTGGCCACCGCCGCCTCCATGGTGCGCTCGGGCCAGCACAAGAACGTGCTGGTGGTGGGCTCCGAGGTGCACTCGGCGGCCCTGGACCTGACCACCCGCGGTCGCACCGTGGCCTCGCTCTTCGGCGATGCCGCCGGCGCCGTCGTTGTGAGCGCCACCGAGGAAGACCGCGGCATCCGAGCCTGGGATCTGGGCGCCGACGGACGCTTCGCCGACCAGCTCTCCCTGAAGGTCTTCGACTTCACCAAGCGCCCCTACATCCAGACCGACGAAGAGGGCCGCGGTGTGGTCCCGGTCGAGGCCATGTGGCCGTACATGGAAGGCCAGGTCGTGTTCAAAAACGCCATCGTGCGCATGGTCGAGACCCTGGGCAAGCTCTGCGAAAAGGAGCGCACGGCCGTCGAGGACATCGACCTCTTCCTGTGCCACCAGGCCAACCTGCGCATCAATCAAATGGTGCAGAACAAACTCGGCGCCCCCGACGCGAAGTTCTTCAACAACATCCAGAAGTACGGCAACACCACCGCCGCCACGCTGCCGATCCTGATGCACGAGGCGCGCGAATCCGGGCGCCTGAAGGACGGCATGAAGGTGGCGCTGGTAGCCTTCGGCGCCGGCTTCACCTGGGGCTCGATGATCGTCGACTGGTAGGCCAGTAGGCCGGGCCGGACCGACCGTCCCGCTTCAGCCCCGACGGCGCCAGCCCATGTCCACGTCCTGGCGGGCGGCGTAGCCGGCCTGAATGCGAATCAACTCGCCGTAGCTCTCGGGCATGCGCGCCCCCAGTGCCAAAAGCACGCGGCCGGTGGCCTCGGCGTCGGAGGCGGCGCGGTGGGCGTTGTCGAGGCTGACGCCCAGGCGCTCGCAGACGTCGCCCAGCTTGTGGCTGCGTTGATCCTTGTCGAGCTCCCGCGACCACACCAGCGGATCGATCCAGCTGACCTCGGGGTCGAAAGCCGGCGGCAGCTCGGAGGCCTTCAGATCGATGCCCGCCCGCACCAGCTCCGCCTGCAAGAAGCCGCGGTCGAAAGCGGCGTTGTAGGCCACCGGCAGGTGTCCCTCGAGCATCTGCGACAGCTCGGCGACGATCTCGGGGAAGGTCGGCGCGCCCTTCAGGTCGTCGTCGCTGATGTTGTGGACCGCACGCGCCTCTTCGGGCACCGGGATGGTGGGGTTGACCAGCCAGTTCTTGAGGTCCGTGCGCTCGCCGCCGCGGAAGGTGACCACGCCCACCTCCAGCACGCGGTCGCGCTCGGCCGACAAACCGGTGGTCTCGAAGTCGATCACCGCGAAGGGCGCCTCGAGCCAGCGCGCGTCGGCGGCCAGCGCCCGGCTCAGGCCCTTGACCTCGGTCACGTCGCGCGCGATCTCTGCGGCGATGCCCGGGTAGTGGCGGCCGGTGGGAAAACAGCCGCAGACGTCGTGGACCGAGGTGCGCATCGGCACCAGCAGATCACGAAGGCGCCGGCTTTTCAAGGGCGCGGCAGCTGCGCACACTGGGGCCATGGCAGAGCGTTACCGCGGTCGTCTGGCGCCCTCGCCCACCGGCCGCCTGCACTTCGGCGTCGCGCGCACCTCGCTTTTGGCCTGGCTGCGGGCGCGCCAGGCCGGCGGCCAGCTGATCTTGCGCATGGAAGATCTGGACGAGCCGCGAACCCAGGCCGGCGCCGCCCAGGCGATCATCGACGATCTCGGCTGGCTGGGCCTCGACTGGGACGAGGGCCCCGATCGCGGCGGCGAGTGCGGCCCCTACCTGCAGAGCGAGCGCAAGCAGCTCTACGGGCGCGCCCTCGAAGCGCTGCGGCGGCAGGGCATGGTCTTCGAGTGCAGCTGCAGCCGCCGCGAGGTCGCCGCCGCCGCCAGCGCGCCCCACGGCGAGCACGGCCCGCGCTACCCCGGCACCTGCCGCGCGCGCCCGGCCGTTCAGTCGCGCCCCCGCTCGATGCGCTTCGCCATGCCCGAGCCCGGCGAGCCCTTCGATGACCTGCTGCACGGCCCCCAAGCCGTGAGTGAAAGCGATGACTTCATCGTGCAGCGCGCAGATGGCATCTACGCATATCAACTTGCAGTCGTAGTCGACGACATCGCCATGGGCGTCACCGAGGTGGTGCGCGGCGACGACCTGCTCAGCTCCACACCGCGCCAGCTGGCGCTCTACCGCGCCCTGGGCGCCGAGCCGCCGCGCTTCTTGCATGTGCCGCTGGTGATGGGGCCCGACGGCAAGCGCCTGTCCAAACGCCACGGCCCTGTGGCCATCGCCGACTACCGCATCGCGGGCCTATCGAGCGAGCAGGTCTTGGGTGCGCTGGCCTCGAGCCTTGGTCTATGTGAGCCGGGGGCGCGCGTGAGGGCCGAAATGCTGATCGAGCGCCTCGAGCTCAGCGCGCTGAGCAAAGCGCCGAGCACCCTCGACGGGCCACTCGGCGAGCTGCATCGAGAGCCCTGACGGCGAAGCGCCGGGCTTGACCTGAAGTTTTGTATCCGGCCGACGCATCCCACCCCAGCCATTGCGGGTGAACACCGAGCGTAGAAGGTCCGAAGCCGCGCACACCAACATCAACAATGAGTCGAATCGAGGCAAAACGATCACCGATCGGCGTGAAAATCCGGGGCGCCCACGACGACGATCCGATACACTCGTTTCAGCGTGGTCCCGATGCTGCGGAGCCGGATGTCCGACCCGAGTTCACATGTCGGCTCGGGCGCTCAAGCCGGAGAGGGGCGTCCAGGCCACCCTTTCATGCTCGCCGGCGCCAGGAAGTACAGCGCCGGCACGAGCTTACTTGCGAGGTAGGATCGTGATCCATCAAAGCCCAACATGGCAGCGCCTGCTGGCGATCGCGCTGTGCACCTTCATGGCCTTTTCGTCCACGGCCTGTTCGTCCAGGGACGGCGCGCCAGCCCCGAGTGACGGCGTGTCGAAGACCGACGGTGGCGGCGAGCCCAACGACGCCGGCAAGCAAGCGAGCGGTGGCATGGACTCGGGCATGGACGCGACGACCCCGGGCGACGCCGGCGACAGCTCCACCCCCACCGACGCCGATGCGGAGGTAATGTTGCCGCCGCCCAGCGAGTGCGGGCGCATCGGCGACGGCTGCGCCGCGGCCGGCGACTGCTGCTCCAACATCTGCGACGGCGCCACCGGGGCGTGCGTCTCGAGCCTGCAGCGCTGCGCCGCCGACGGTGAGGCCTGCACTTCGCCCACCGACTGCTGCAACCTCAGCTGCGGCTTCGACGGCAACTGCGGCGCATCGGCCTGCCTGTCTGACGGTGAAAGCTGCAGCGAAAACGCCGAGTGCTGCGGTCGCTCCTGCACCGACGGCCTGTGCGCGCCGCTCAACGACTCCTGCAAGACCGCCGGCAACGCCTGCGGCCTCGACAACGACTGTTGCTCGGGCCTGTGCAAAGACAGCGTCTGCATCCTGGGCGCTTCATTCTGCATCCAGGAGGGCGATATTTGCTCGCGTCCCGAGGACTGCTGCACCGGGCGCTGCGACATGATCGACGGCCGCGACGTGGGCGTCTGCGGCCCGCCACCCAGCGGCGCCAGCTTCTGCAGCGATGGCATCGAGGGCTCGATCTGCGACAGCTGCAACGACTGCTGCAGCCGCCTGTGCGCCCCCTTCGGCCCCACCGGCGTCAACGTCTGCCAGCCGGCCAGCGGCTGCCACGTGACCGGCGATTTCTGCCGCGAAGATCGCGACTGCTGCGGCGCGGCCGACACCGGCCTGCCGGGCGAGGGCAACGTCACCTGCGAAAAGGAAGCGGGCAGCGACCTGGGCATCTGTCGCAACCCCCTCAGCTGCAGCCCCCAGGGCAACATCTGCCACTACATGGAATACACCTGCAACGTCTCGGCGGCGCGCGCCAACTGCTGCGGCGGGCTCGGCGCCATGGGCGGCATCTGCCAGCTCGACCCGCTCGGCGTTCCGCGCTGCAACGGCCTGGACGTCTGCCGCGAACCTGGTGAGACCTGCGCCTCGGCCGACGACTGCTGCATGGACCTGCCGTGCGTGCCGGACGCCTCGGGCGTGCTGCGCTGCATCGAACCGCCGCCGGAGGGTGAACCACCCTGCGTACCCAGCACCGGTGGCTGCACCGTCAACGCCGACTGTTGCCCCGGAAACACCTGCGTGCGCCCGGTGGGCTCCACCCAGGGCACCTGCAACGGCACCCTCGATCCACCGCCACCGCCGCCCGATGGCGGCACCCCGGATGCCGGAAGTTGCGCCGAGTACGGCCAGATCTGCAGCCAGAGCAGCGACTGCTGCAACGGCGTGCCCTGCACCGACGGCATCTGCAAGGTGCAGCTATGAGGCCCCCGGAAGCGATGGCTCGAGCCACGCTGGGCCTTGTCTGGCTGCTGCTCACAAGCTGTGGCGACGACGACGCCGAAGGCCCCAAGACGGTCGAAAACACCGGCCCCGACATGTTCGGCAACGCCCCCACCGGCCCCGACGGCGGCAGCAACGTGCCCAACTTCGACGCCAACGTGCCCGAGCCCACCTGTGGCAGCGAACCCTTCGACGCCACTGCCGTGCCACCCAACGTGCTCCTGGTCATCGACAAGTCCGGCAGCATGAACGACACCCCCGACGGTTTCAGTAGCGACAAGTGGTCATCGCTGAAGAGTTCGCTCGAAGCCGCAGTCGCCGCCGTCCAGGACCAGCTCTCGCTCGGCCTCTCGCTTTTCCCCTACCCCGACGGCTGCCAGATGCCGGCGGACACCACGCCCACGGTGCCGATCAAGCCCGGCCCCGACGCGCTGCCGGAGATCCTCGCGGCGCTCGGCAGCGCCGTTCCCGCCGGCGGCACCCCCACCGCCGCCGCCCTGGCCGCCGCCCTCGACTACTTCCAAAGCGGCGCCGGCGCGCAGCTCACGGGCGACCGCTACGTGCTGTTGGCCACCGACGGCGGTCCCAACTGCGACGCCTCGCTCAGCTGCGGCGCCGACACCTGCACCGTCAACCTCGACGGCGTGTGCCCGGCAGCCGTGGACAACTGCTGCGCCGAGAGCGTGATGGGCCAGGAAGAATGCCTCGACGCCGACAACACCAGGGCCCAGATCGACGCCCTGGCCGCCGCCGGCGTGCAGACGCTGGTGGTCGGCATCCCGGGCAGCGAGATCTACCAGGGCTCGCTCGATTCCTTCGCCCAATCCGGCGGCCGTGCCAACCCCGACGCTCCGCCGAGTTACTACGCGGTCAACACCAGCGGTGAAGACATCGGCGGCCTGACCACGGTGCTGCGCGAGATCGCCGAGGCCCTGATCCGCACCTGCCGCCTGCAGCTCGGCTCCGAACCCGACGATCGCGACAAGCTCAACGTAGAAGTCGACGGCGAGGTGGTGCCGCGCGGCAAGAGCGGCTGGCAGCTGGACGAAAGCACCGACCCGCCGACGGTGGTGATGCAGGGCAATGTCTGCGGCGAGATCGAAGCGGTGGGCGCCAAGAACGTCACCGTCACCTTCGGCTGCAAGACCGTGATCGAGTAGCGCCACAAGTTGCGACCACTGACGCCGGGCGCTACCGTCGCCCGATGGTGGTGAGAAGCGCGGTAGGCGCGTGGCCCGTGCTCTGCGGGCTATTGGTGCTCGCCGCGCTCGGCTGTGAGAGCCCGGATGCCAACGTGGCGCCAGTGGCGCCAGAGCCGAGCTCCGGCCTGTCGAGCACCGAGACGACGCTGGCCCCCGCAGAAGGCCAAGCCGGGGAATCCGCAGTGGCCCCCGGGCCTGACGGCAGCGGCTCAGCGCAAGGCCCCGCACCCGCCAACAGCGACGCCGGCGACAACACCGCGAATACGGCGGAGAGCGACGCAGCCACGCCCGACGCATCCGACGCATCCGAGCCCGACGCCGCAAAGAACGCCGCCGAGCCCGACGGCTTCACCCGCATCTTCGAAGAGATCCTGCAGCCGCGCCACTGCGACAGCTACCTCTGCCACGGCGCCTATGCCGGCGGCCTCGACTTAACCAGCGAGCAAGCGGCCTACGAGGACCTCGTAAACGCCCCGGCCACCGGCCTCGACTGCGTCGACGGCAACTACAGCCGCGTCATCCCGGGCGAGCCGGATGGCAGCCTGCTCTACATCAAGCTCTTGGCGAGCCCACCGTGCGGCGACGAGATGCCACCCTCGCCCACGCCCCTACTGCCCGAAGGCGAGATCGAAGCCATCCGCCAGTGGATCCTGGGTGGGGCATTGCCGTGAGCTCCAAACGGGGCTCCTCGCGGCCGCGGCGCAGACCACGCGCGATCACGGGAACCAAGAGTGGCGAGCGTGGACCCCTCCTCCCATGCGTCCTCATTTGAGTACACCGTCAAAGCGCTTCCAGGCGAGAGCGCGCTTAGCAACCCATCGCACGGCTGACACTTTTACCCCCACCACCTTGAATCACCCGCCCGCTCGGCCGTCTTCGATTGCACTGGCGGCCGCCATGAGGCGCGATATGCTTGCAGCGCGCTGCCGGCGCATCTTGAAACGATCCTGCAAGTCCCGGGGGATGGATGATCTCGAGCAACACACGCTTCGCAGTCGGACTGCTGACCTGCGCAACTTTAGCCATCGCCTGCAGTGACGACGACGAAGGCGATGACACGAGCTCCGAGTTTGCGCGGAGTTCGGGCCAGGACGCCAGCTTCGGCAACGCCGATGGTGGCCGTGGTCTCAGCGGCGATGGCGGGCAGGCCCTGGGCTGCATCGAGGGCGCCGACATGCCCGACGAGTTCGGCCGCTTGCCCTGCCCCGTGCCGGACGCGGGGTCCGCAGAAGCAGGAGCCGACGGTGGCTCCGGCCCCGGAGACACCGGCTCGCCGGGCATGGACGGCGGCTCGGGAACGCAGACCGACGCGGCGACGGCAACGTGCGACAGCGACGACGACGGCGGCTGCACGGGCGACGGCGAGACGCGCTGCGTGCTCGGCGGCCGCTGCCGGGCCCTGTCGGGCGGGGCCGCGGGCAAACTCGACCTGCTGTTCATGATCGACAACTCCGGGTCCATGCGCGAGGAACACCTGGCCCTGCAGGAGCAGATCCCCAGCCTCATGCGCATGCTCACCAGCGGCGATCGCGACGGCGATGGCATCGCCGATTTCGTGCCAGCCACCGACGTGCACTTGGGCGTGGTCTCCTCGGACATGGGTCTGGTGGGCATCCAGGGCATTCCCGGCTGCGAAGGCCTCGGCGACGACGGCATCTTGAATTCGATACCCAGCCCCGCCGTTCCAGGCTGCCAGCCCAGCTATCCGATGTTTCTGAGCTACACCCCCGACACCACGACCCCGCAGCAAATCGCGGACGACTTCCGCTGCGTGGGTTCGCTCGGCACCGAGGGTTGCGGCTTTGAGCAACAGCTGGAGTCCGTGCTCAAGGCGGTCACCCCGAGCACCAGCCCGATCCGCTTTCTCGGGGATGCCAACGGTTTCGGTCGACTCGGACACGGCGATGGCGTCAACGCGGGCTTCGTCCGCAGCGGCGCAGAAGGATCCTCCGTGGTCGCAATCGTCGTGGTGACCGACGAGGAAGACTGCTCATCGAGGGATACGCGCCACTTCACTCCCGACCAATATTTGCCTCCCGGCGACCCCCTGACGATGCAGGACCTGAACCTGCGCTGCTTTTACAATCCCAACAACCTCTATTCACTCACGCGCTATCTGGAAGGTCTCAAGGCCCTGCGCCCCGAGGATACCGATCTCGTGATCTACGGCGCCATCGTGGGCATCCCGCCCGACCTGGTCGACGAAAGCGCGCTCGCCGCTGTGGACTTCCGCGACCCCATCGCACGGGACGCCTTCTATGACGGCATCCTGGCCGACCCCCGCATGCAAGCGGTTCCCGACCCCACGCGCACGCCAGCGCAGGGCGGCAACCTGACGCCATCCTGCATCACCGCAAACGGCCGGGCCTATCCCCCACGGCGCTTCGTGGAGCTGGCCAAGGGCTTTGGCGAAGCCAGCATCGTGCAGTCGATCTGCCAAGAAGACTTCACCCCCGTGGCCGACGCCATCGTCGGGCGCATCTCCGACAGCCTCGGCGGTTCATGCCTGGCCTGGTCGCTTCCGCGCAGCGCAGGCGAAGTGCCCTGCGAAGTCGTCTTCGAGCTCGCACCCGCTGGCACGGTGGGTACCAGCGTCCACAGCTGCAACGATCTGCCCTACCTGGCAACGCCCAGCAATCGGCCCACCACCACGGCTGCCGGCCGCGAGGTCTGCATCGTCGACCAGGTTCCGGTGGTGGACACCGGTAGCGGGCCGCAGCCGCAGACGGGCCTCGTCGGCTGGTACTACGACGACTTCTCGGCCGAAGCCAGCACCGAATGCAGCCCCACCGTGGGCCCGCGGCGCATCGCCTTCTGCGGCGGCGCAGCGATCGTCGACGGTGCCAACGCCTATCTGGACTGCGCGCCGTGAGGCAGGCCTTCAATCGCAGAGCCTGTCCAGGCACGTCAACAGCCCGTCGCGGCCGACATGGCGCCCGGCCGCAACCGATCACCGACCGGTAGCACGGCCGACGCAGCGATACCAGAGCAGGGACGGCCGCCAACGGCATCAGAAACCGGCAGCCCGCACGTCCGCGCAGCTGAAGCTACCCGTGGTGTCGCCGAGGCGTACGATCGAACTCAGGGGCCCGGGGCTCGGGGTCTGGTCCAGTGGACCGCCTCCCTGGGTCGCGGGCACGGTCACCGATGGGGGCGGGGCCTCATCCTTCCGGAGGACCTGGAAGTCCATCATCTGCTCATCGACGAACTGCGCGCCGGCCGCAGAGCAGGGGCTGCCATCGGTCAAGCTGCAATCCCAGGCGCGCATATCGACCCAGCTCGCTTCGCACTCGCCACTACCGCTTTGGCAGTCGGCGCCGATGCTCGCGCGGGCGCCGGCGCGCAGGCGTAGACCGATGTACAACTCTTCGGCCTTTACCCCGTTGTCGTCCAGCGCGTTGAGCGCATCGAGCGGATAGCCGCGGAAGACGAACGGTAACTGCCATCCGCCGCACTTGACGGCCCCATACTCCTGACTAATATTCATCATAGTCGCCGTGATACCGGGCTTTCCATCGTTGTCGTGGTCGGGAAAGCAGGATGCGCCGCTCCCCGCCGGACAGCTGAGCAGGCCGGTCTGTACGGCCGTAGGCCAAGCGCCTTCGGAGTCGTTCAGCTGGATTCCGAGCAGCTGCGCCATGGCATCGATCACGAATTCATCAGCCACCTCCAGGCCTCGCGTGCCCGACGTCACGAAGCTTGGCATCGAGGGTGTATCCCATAGCGCGTCGGCAAAGCCCATCTTGAAGGCATCGCAGTTGGCGTCGGACTTCGTCACCGGCAGCTCCACGCCGCAGATGCTGAGCGTGATGGGACCGATGCCCGCACCGCACTGGACTTCATCCACCTGCGCCATCGCGTAGGTGACCAGGCTGTCGCGCCCGGGGTCGATCAGCGGTGGATCGACGTCGTCCTGCCACCACACGTCGAGCTCTAGCCGTACAGCGAACACGCCCTTGGCCACATCCGCGCAGGCCCCCGAGGGCGTGTCGCTGCCTCCGCCGCTACAGCTCGCGTTGCAGCTGCCGCAGTCGCTGGCATCGCCGTCGTCGCAGGCTTCGGTCTGTTCGCACACCTGCCCATCGCCGCATACGCTCCCGGTGCCCGCCGCGCTGCAGTCGGCGTTGCAGCTGCCGCAGGCGTCGGTGAAGCCATCGTCACAGACCTCCAGCTCCTCGCAGCGCTCGCCATCACCGCACACGCTCCCTGCACCCGCCGCGCTGCAGTCGGCGTTGCAGCTGCCGCAGGCGTCGGTGAAGCCATCGTCGCAAAACTCCAGCTCTTCGCAGCGCTCGCCGTCTCCGCACACGCTGCCCGTGCCCGCCGCGCTGCAGTCGGCCCCGGCGGGGCCTCAGGGCTGCAGCGTGACCTCGAAGGGACCGATGCAGCGGTAGCCCGCCAGCGGCTCCATCAGATCCCACTCGCCGCGGATGGCCTCGGGCATGTCGGCCATGTGCTCGCCCATCAACGTGCCGTTGAACATGCCGACCGGTAGCGTCACCGTCCACAGGGCGTCGGGGTCGAAGGGATCGGTCGAGCCCGCCGAACCGTAGACGCCGGCCGGGGCCGAGGCGCGGAATTCGCCGGTGGTGCAGTCGAGGCCGCCTTCGAGCATGGCTTCGAAGCCCCAGCCGACCGCCAGGCCGAAGAGGGTTCAAGAGCCCTCGGCGATCACCAGGTCGGGGCAGAACTCGGCGTCGCAGTCGCCTTCGGAGACGCTTTCGTTGATCTCCAGCGCAAATGAGACGTCACCCATGAGCGGGCTCTTGGCGCCCAGAACCTCCAGCTCGCAGTCGTAGGTGCCGAGGTAGAGGCCGCCGGTGCAATCGACACGCGACTCGCTGGGAGCAGGCGCGCCCGCTCCCGCAGTGACGATGGCGGGAGCCTCGGCGGTGGTGTTGCCGAAGTCGGTGCCGTCTTCACTGGCAGTCGTCGCCCGGTCGGTCATCGACGCGGACTCGGCGCCCAATTGCGAGGTTTCGCTCGCGTCCCGTGCGGGTCGAGTGCCCGCGGCTGCCGTGTCCGCCGCGCAACCCAGAGCCATCCAGAGCAGTAGCGATGTAAATGAACTTGCACAACGCAGAGTCGTGCGCCCGCGGTAACCACAATCCATCACACGGCGAATGTGGCACAAAAGACCCGCATCGCAAATGGCGCCGCGTTCGCAGAAATTGCGGCGCTATCCGCGCAGAAGCCGCGTGCCGCCGGCGGGGCCCTTGCCCACGCCCTGGTGCAGCACGATCTGCCGGCCCGCAGCGCGACCGCTCTCGTGGGCAGCGCTGCCGATGCTGCTGCCGTAGGACACCGATCGCACGTGGGGATGGCGACGCTTCATGTAGGCCTTCAGACGCGGGTCGCCGACCCATACCAGGCCCTCACCCACGTGCCGCTTCTGCTGGGCGTTGAGCTTGTCGAGAAAGCCGCTCATCACGCCCGCCAGATAGGCCTGGCGATCGCGGTTTTTTCGAATGCCCAGGGCGCGCTTGTGCTCGAGCCACAGCCGATCGGCGGTGCGCATCAAGAACGAATGCACGTAGGAGGCCAACTCCAGGTTTGCGGGCGTGCCGCAGACCTCGATCACGCTGCCACGCTTGCCCTCGTGAACCCGCCAGACCGGCATCCAGATCACGTCGACGAAGAAGTGCTTGAGCAGGATGCGCGCCAGGATGCGCTGGCTCTCGCGCACGCGCCCGGTGGGCTCGCCCAGGCGCAGGTAGCCGTAGCCGCGCGCCTCGACTTCACCGACCTCTTTGAGGTTGTGCTTGAGCATCAGGCGCTGGGCCGCGTTCATGGCGGCCTGGGCCTCGTTTTCGTTGGGGCTCTGGGCCAGCGACAGCAGCTTGCGCACGCGGTCGAGCACCGCCGGCTTGCGCTCGGCGTCGTCGGGCACGGTGGGCAGGCCCTGGCTGCGCGCGTCGATGCCCAGGGCCTCGCAGATGCGCAGGAAGCTCGGGCCGTGGGGCGCCTCGTCGACGATGCCCATCACCTCGAAGACGAATTGGTGCACCATCTCGTGCTTGAGCACCTCGCTGACCACATCCCAGGGCTGCTCGGTCAGAAGCGCGAGCGAAACCTCGATGCGCCCGTCGACCGTGCAGTAACGCGCCAGCACGCCCTCGTCGCGCGTCAGCGAAAAGATCGGCGTGCGCAGCCTATCTTTGAAGCAGTCGTAGTTGAGGCCCTCGTGCTCGCGCACCAGCGCCTGAAACGCCATCCGCAGCAGCTCGTGCTGTACTTCGACGGGTTGCTCTTCAAAGCCCATTCTAACGTCCCGATGCCCCGCCCAACTCAGGGTTCAGACGTCGTCGGAGCGGACTCCTTGAGGATCACGTCATGGGCCTGACCCTCGTGGATGGAAACCGACGAGGCCACCGTGATGCGCGCACCGGCCTGCAGCTCCGGGATCGACATGGCGCCGCAGTTGCACATGGTGGAGCGCAACTTGGCCAGGGTGGTCTCGAGGTTATCCTTGAGACGGCCGGCGTAGGGCACGTAGCTGTCGACGCCTTCCTCGAACTCCAGCTCGAGCTTGCCGCCACCGCCGTGATCGTAGCGCTGCCAGTTGCGGGCGCGGTTGCTGCCCTCGCCCCAATATTCCTTGACGAAGCGATTGTTGACCCGCAGCACGCGCCCGGGTGCTTCGTCGAAGCGCGCGAAGTAGCGCCCCATCATCACGAAGTCGGCGCCCATCGCGAGCGCCAGGGTGATGTGGTAGTCCTGGGTGATGCCGCCGTCGGAGCAGATCGGCACGTAGATGCCCGTCTGCTCCAGGTACTCGTCGCGCGCCTTGGCCACCTCGATCACCGCCGAGGCCTGACCGCGCCCGATGCCCTTTTGCTCGCGCGTGATGCAGATCGAGCCGCCGCCGATGCCGACCTTGATGAAGTCGGCGCCGGCTTCCACCAGATAGCGAAAGCCCTCGCGGTCGACCACGTTGCCGGCGCCGACCCGCACCTGCTCGCCGTAGCGCTCGCGGATGAACGCAATCGTATCGGCCTGCCACTCGGAGTAACCGTCGGAGGAGTCGATGCACAGCACATCGGCCCCTGCCTCCACCAACGCCGGCACCCGCTGGTGATAATCGCGGGAGTTGATGCCCGCGCCCACGATGAGGCGCTTTTCGGCGTCCACGTTCTCCAGCGGATGGGCCTGGTGGGCGTCGTGGTCCTTGCGGAAGACCAGGTGCGAAAGACAGCCGCGCTCGTCGAGCACCGGCAGGCAGTTGAGCCTGTGCTCCCAGATCAGATCGTTGGCCTGCTCCAGGTCGATGCCGGCCTGACCGCAGCGGGTAGACTCGGCCGACGTCATCAGATCCACCACCCTGGTGTCCAACGCCTGCTTGCCCACGCGATAGTCGCGGCTGGTGATGATGCCGAGGAAGGTCCCGGTGGGCGAGCCGCCCTCGGTGATCGCGATGGTGGAGTGCCCGGTGCGCTCGGTCAGCGCCAGCACGTCGGCCAGGGTCGCGCTCGGCGGCAGGTTCGAGTCGCTGACCACGAAGCCGGCCTTGTAGCGCTTGACCTTGCCCACCATCTCGGCCTCGGACTCGATGCTCTGGGATGCGTAGATGAAGGCGATGCCGCCCGAGCGCGCCAGCGCGATCGCCAACTCCGAGTCGGAGACCGACTGCATCAGCGCCGAGGCGATCGGCACGTTGACGCGCAGCGCCGGCGGCTGCTCACGCTGGTGCTTGACCAGGGGCGCGCCCAGGTCGACCTGCGCCGGAAGGCAGCGCTTGGTCGTCAGGTTTGGAATCAGCAGGAACTCCCCGAAGGTCCTGCTCGGCTCCTCGTAGATGTATGCCATGGGCTGGGATAATTCAGCTCATGGCCGCTGTCAATGGGCGCTTTCCGCCGATTTCTCGGCGGCGAGCGGCATCGAATCACCCTCGAGACCCGAGTCCCTGTTGCGGTCCCCGCCGTGGCGCTGCAAGGCCGCCGTCAGCTCCGCCAGCGTGTAGGGCTTGGCGATCACCTCGGCCAGCGGCGAGCCCGGCCCGGTGTCCAGCGCGTCGCGGTCGGCGAAGCCGCTGGTGAGGATCACGGGCAGATCGGGACGCAGCAAAACCAGCTGCCGCGCCAGCTCCACGCCACTCATCTCCGGCATCGTCAGGTCCGTGATCACGCAGTCGAAGGCCTCGGGCTGTTGCTCGAAGCGTTTTTTGGCCGCCCGCGCGCTGGTGGTGGTCTCCACCTCGTAGCCCTCCAGCTGCAACAACTCGCCGCAGACCGTCAGCACCGCCTCCTCGTCGTCCACCACCAGCACGCGCCGCCCCGGCGACGCGGCGCCCGCGGGCGGCTCGGAGGTGGTCACGGTGGAGTTTTTCTGTGCTGCGCTGCCCTGGGCGGCCGGCAGATAAATCTCGAAGCGCGCCCCGGAGCCCTCCTCCGAGGCCAGCCGCGCCAGCCCACCGTGGGCGCCCGCGATGCGCTGCACCACGCTGAGCCCGAGCCCCGACCCACCCGCACCCTTGGTGGTGAAGAAGGGCTCGAAGATGTGCTCGGCGCGCTCGGCATCGATGCCGGGTCCGGTGTCGCTGACCGCCAGCCGCACCCAGGTGTCCACCGTCGAACGCGCGACCGATCCCGCACCCTGCAGTGGCGGCACCCGCCCATCGAGCCGCACGCCGAGGCGCCCGCCCGCTTCACCCATGGCCTGCACCGCGTTGGTGCAGAGGTTCATCACCACCTGTTGCAGCTCGGTGGTGTCGCCGTCGACCAGGCAGGGCTCGGTGCCCAGCTCGCGTTGCACCTCGATGTTCGCGGGCCACGATACGCTCAGCAGCTCCAGCGTGTCGGCGATGAGTTCGCGCAGATCGATGCGCTCGACACGCTCCTGATCCTTGCGCGACACCAGCAATAGCCGCTGCACCAGACGCTTGGCGCGCTCGGCGCCATCGATCATGCGCTGCACCGACCGGCCCGCGGGGTGATCGGCCGGCAACGCCCGCTGGGCCAGCTCACCGCTGGCGACGATGGGCGTCAGGATGTTGTTGAAGTCGTGGGCCAGGCCCCCGGCCAGCGTGCCCAGGGTTTCCATTTTCTGGGCGTGAAAGAGCTGCTTTTCGAGCGAGTGCCTCTCCTGCTCGGCCAAGCGCTCGGTGGTCATGTCGCGCAGGGAGACCATCACGCGCGTGTCTTCGTCGGGGCGCGGCACAGCCATGCCGCGCATCTCGACGAAGCGCTGGCTGCCGTCGGCGTGAACCATCTGGCAGTCAACCCCGTGGGTCACGCCGGGGTTCGCCAGGGTGGCGCTGTAGCGACGTCCCACCGCGGCCTTGTCGGCCGGCCGCACCAACGTCAGCGCAATGCGGCCCCGCAGCTGCTCCTGGTCGAAGCCCAGCAGCCGCTCGGTGGGCGGATTGGCGTAGAGGATGTGACCGTCTCCATCGAGGATCATCACCGCATCGATGGCGCTCTCCACCAGGGAACGAAAGTGGGCCTCGCTGCTGCGCAGCCGCTCGGCATCCTGCGACAGCCGGCGCAGCAGCCCATCGAGCGAGTAGACCGCCAAAAGCGCCATGGCGCTGACCACCAGGCCGGGCAACTCCGGCGCCACCGCCGCATGGGCGTGCGCGCTGCCCAGGGTCAAAAGCTGGCGCATGGCCATCAACGCCAACATCGCCGACAGAAAGCCCATGCGCCGGTCCCCGGTTCGCCGGAGCAGCAAGAGCGACCAGACGAGGGCCGCGAGCCGCAGGACGATGGAGCTGAGCAGTACGAAATTCACAATCTCCCCGAGGTCAATGATTTTCGCACCGTTTGACCACGATCGGAACCGGAGCCGATCCCCGTAGGCCACGGGATTTCCGCCCGACGCGCGCCGTGCTGGGCACCGGCCCGGCAAAAAGCCAGCAGCTCGGCGCCGATCCATCCGCGACGGCAGCCCCGATCGCTTTTTTTCCGGACGGACGCTAAGCTAGCGTTTCGCCATTCCGATCGCCTGGCAGCGTGAACGCCGCGGCCAGATTGGGCGCAAGGTGACCTTACGGCAGGGCGGGTTTTGCCGTTTTTTTGGCAAAGCCGACGGAAGAGGTCCCC
>JAOUOP010000105.1 GCA_029880325.1 Myxococcales bacterium
CGTCCATGCCCCCAGAGGATCACACTGTCGACAGTTCGCCAACCGCTCGCCCAAACTTCGCCGTAAGTGATCGAAATGATCCAGCTTTTTCAAGACACCATGAGGCCACCCATCCGACACAGTAGTGTTAGGCACCCCCAGTTTCAGCTATATCGGCACCGCATGCCACGCTGCCTACACCGGTGAGGCCCCAAACCCCCACGATCCCGCCGCCCTACCGCCGCCCTACAGCACGGCGGGCATGCGTCGCGAGATCCGGCTCTCGCTGCGCATTGGTGCGTCTGCAGCACGGGGAATCTGGCAAAATTGGGCCGTTGGGGGCGGAGTCCTGCGCCGCGGAGGAAGAATTCCGCCGAATGAAGGCTCAGGCCAGGGGGGGCATCGCAAAATCGCAAACTAAGAGTTGTCCGAGATTCGGATTTTTTTCCCGCGCATCGGAGGGATCGCTCCGCGGAGGCACCGGAAAAGCCCGCCCGAGGGGCGCCGGCCGTGCGCCATCGCTTCGACCGAACCGTCGGAGATGAAGAAGTCGCCAAATCTCGGCGGCTGGTGATCCTGCGCGACAAGCGCAAAGGCCGCCCGCCAGGCGGCCCGACCCGGAGCGGCTCCGACCCCCCTGACTGAGTTCATAGCCCCATGGGGGCATGCGTCGCGAGATCCGGCTCTCGCGGCGCATTGGTGCGTCTGCAGCACGGGGAATCTGGCAAAATTGGGCCGTTGGGGGCGGAGTCCTGCGCCGCGGAGGAAAATTGCCGCCGAATGAAGGCTCAGGCCAGGGGGGCATCGCAAAATCGCAAACTAAGAGTTGTCCGAGATTCGGATATTTTTCCCGCGCATCGGAGGGATCGCTCGTAGGTATCGTGGGAATGTGGCGTCTGAGTTGCTGTTCCACAAGTGAGCGGTTTCGGCGTTATTTCAGGCGGTTGGCCTGATCTTGCTGTCAGCTCGCGCGCTGCGTTCGAGTTGGCTCCTGCCGAGTCGTCTGGTCGAAAGGATACTGACCCTGAAGAGGCCGCTTACGCCAGCGGCCAGGGAGGACGCCAATGACACGCTACATCGGTCTGGATGTTCACAAGGCGAGCTGCACGTTGGCAGTGGTCAACGAGCAGGGCAGGGATTTTTGCCGCGCATCGGAGGGATCGCTCGGAGGGATCGTTCTGCACCTACTTGGCGGGTCTGGGCGGAAATAGAGCGCCGACGTCCAGCTCGATCGCATCAAAGGGCTTGATGCGCGCGATTGCTGTGTCGTCGTAGCTGCCGATGCGAGTCCACAACTCGCCGGCAAGCTCGAAGGCTTCCAGGATGCGCTCCGCGGGGTCCACCAGCCAAAAGTGTTGAAGGCCGTGCTGGGCGTAGAGCTGGGCCTTGGTGACGCGGTCGTGGGCGGCGTTGGAAGGTGAAAGGATCTCGCAGATCCAGTCGGGCACGACGTCAATCGGGCGGGTGTCCCAGGGCTCGGGGAGACGTTCGCGCCGCCAGCCGGCGATGTCAGGGCGAACGACGTCGTGCTCGGCGAGGCGCACGTCGACCTCGAGTAGGATCCACCAGCCTCCTGGGCCATCGCTGTCGTGGTCGAATGGGCCGCCGATCGCATGCGCGATGGCGCCAGCGACGCGCGCGTGACGCGGCAAGACAGATGGCGCCGTCACGACCTGTCCGGCGATCAACTCCGCGCGCACGTCGTCAGGGAGGGCGAGCAGATCCTCGTAGGTGGCCATCCGCGGTGCGGCTTCGGACATAGGGGCACTCTAGCACGGGCTGTGCAAGCGGAAGCCGGATGCACCCCCGGGGCCGGCAGGTAGGACCTCCGCCCGGCATGGTGGCCAGGGTTCATTCGTTCGGTGCCGGCCCTCCGTGTTCAGCGACGGGCCCCGGGTGCAGGAACTCGTTTCCTTGCGGTGAGGGGGGTGGCGGCCGCCACCCCGCCGCCGGCGGCCGCCGCTCGGAGAACGCGTTCTCGACTCGTAAGTGTTTGAAATTACTCGAATCCAATTTGGGCACGGAGCTTGCGTTGTGGAGTGGCGCCGTGACTGCGCCACGCATCATCGTTTCGGGAGCGACCACCGCGCTGACCCGGAGAACGACGTTCCGGAAGGCGTTCTTGGCGCCGTGGCATCAGGCCGTGGGCGATTGCTGGCTGTACTCGTTGGCCGATGCGCAGCGCCGGACGCAGGTGGCGATCCACCATGCGGTCCGATGCGTCAACCATCACCACCTGAACGTGACCCCGAGCAGCAACAACCTGCCCAAGTTCATCAAGCTGCTGCACGAGGACATCAGCTGCTCGGTCAATACGCTGATGGCACGCGAGCGCTACGACCAGCCCCACGAACTCTTCGACGACCGCCCGACGCACATGCTGCAGCTCCGGGATGGCGAGGCCCAGGCGCTGCACCTGATGTACGAGTACGTCAACTGTGTGGCGGCGGCGTTGATCGACCGGCCGGAGCAGATGCCGGGCTACATCTTCAACTTCGACCTGTGGCTCAGCGGCTACCTCGACGTGCCCAAGCCCAAGGTCTATTTCGGAGACTCCAGGCCGGACGTGATCCGCATGGAGGTGACGCCGCCACCGCTCCTGTACCAGGCCTTTGGCGGCGACATGGAGCGGCTTGTCTATCAGATGAACCGTATGGCGCGGGAAGCGGTGCAAAAGATCGTCACGGCGCGCAAGCGTCCGGCGCTGGGGCCTGAGGCCGTGGTGGCGCTGCATCCGTGGTCTGAGCCCAAGACTCTGCGCGAGAGCGGTGGCAAGCGGGTGCCGACATTTCGCATCGGCATGGGCGGAGCGGTGGGTCGCGAGGTGAGGGCACAGGCGGCCGAGGAAGTGCATCAGTTTCGCAGTGAGCATGAGGACGCGCGGCTCGCACGCAAAGGCGGCGACTTTGAGCGTGAGTTTCCGCACGGGACCTACAACATGCGGGTGCATCACAACGCGCCGGTAGCACAGGAGCACCCGGGGGCGTTTCTGACCAAATCAGGCCCCACGTTGGACGACGTGAAGGCCGAGCTGCAAGAGCGGCGAGAGCGCAGGAAGCAGGCTGAGAGCGAGTGGGCGGAGGCATTTGAGGCGGAGACGGTGGGGGCTGCGGGGGCTGAGGAGACTGAGCAGGAGCCGTGCGAGCCGATCGCGGTGGGCACCGAAGTTGTGGATCGTGGGGCTTCACCTGTGGTCGAGGTGGCGGGTGGCGCCGAGACGGATGAAGGGGTCTGGATCGAGGCGACCGTCGTATCGGCGCGGGAACAGATGCTCGAGCGCTCGCGGGCGTTGATGACGTTCGTGGAGGAAGCCTTCGAGGAGGAGGCCGAGGTCATCTGTGAGTACGCGCAGTACGTGCCGGCCGACAGCAGCGGCCCGGAGGAGAGCGACGCCAACCCCGAGGCGCTGGCTCCGGGCTCCGCGGAGGCACCGGAAAAGCCCGCCCGAGGGGCGCCGGCCGTGCGCCATCGCTTCGACCGAACCGTCGGAGATGAAGAAGTCGCCAAATCTCGGCGGCTGGTGATCCTGCGCGACAAGCGCAAAGGCCGCCCGCCAGGCGGCCCGACCCGGAGCGGCTCCGACCCCCCTGACTGAGTTCATAGCCCCATGGGGGCATGCGTCGCGAGATCCGGCTCTCGCGGCGCATTGGTGCGTCTGCAGCACGGGGAATCTGGCAAAATTGGGCCGTTGGGGGCGGACTCCTGCGCCGCGGAGGAAGAATTCCGCCGAATGAAGGCTCAGGCCAGGGGGGCATCGCAAGATCGCAAACTAAGAGTTGTCCAAGATTCGGATTTTTTTTCCCGCGCATCGGAGGGATCGCTCATCGTGGCGCTTGAGGCGCACGGAGGTGATGGCAGCGGATTAATTCATTGCCGTGGCAAGTCGTACTTCGCGGATGTGGTCTTATGTAAACTTTTGGGGGCTCAAATGCCTCGGCGCTCGCCAGAAATGACCCACCTTTGCTCGCCAAAAGTGATCCACGCCCCTCCACATGTTCAGTCTGTCGCCGTGCTCGGCCGCGTCAAGGGCGCAAGGCCCTTGACCCGACCTGTGCGCGGCAAATTTGGGCAGTTACGTCGGTTCGGAGGAGTGTGCGTGCATCACAGGTCACGATCCCTCGTGCTGGTTGCCTGTTGGCGCGCGCCAAACGCGAATTCCGCCTGGATCACTTTTGCCGAGCAGAAGTGGATCACTTTTGGCGAGCGCTGAGGTCAAATGCCGCCTACCGCCACAGCACCAGGCCGAGGCCAAGTCAGGCGACGTCTACATCCGCCTCGCGGGCCGCGAGCTGCGCTACGACGTACGCGAGATCGGCGAACTAGGAGACTGGTGTTTTTCGAGACCGTGTGCGTTTTCGTCGCGAGGGGGATCGAAATCGGCGATCAAGACGGATATTGAGGGGGTAGACCGTAGGAACCATTAGGCACCCCCAGTTTCAGCCATATCGGCACCGGATGCCACGCTGCCTACACCGCTGAGGCCCCAAACCCCACGATTCCGCCGCCCTACAGCACGGCGGAAGTGCTGAGCCGATGATCGGGGTCGATGCGATGCCAGATGCAAGGACGGCCTCCGGCGGAATACTCCGTGTATTTCAAGGGGACCGGACGCTGCGGCGCTCGGCCATCGAGAAGACCGAGCGCTTTGGCGTGTCGGGGACCGCCCACGTGCTGAGCATGCCCATCGAGGAGTTCCATACGCCGGGTCTGGAACTCCACGTGCAGCTGGTTGGCCAGGCGCCACGGGTCAACGCCGACGGCGAACTCGACCCCTCCCTGCCGCCGCGGCCGGCCGCCGTGCTGTAAGGGGTGCCTAAAGATACCTACGGTCAAAGGCAGAGCTCAACCGGACACCAGGCGCCAATCCAGCGTCCCATGCACGTCCATCGAAGCCCATCGACGCGCATCGAAGCCCATCGGCACCATGCAGGGACCGCTGCGCGCGCGACCGTCGCAGGGTCCTCCACTCGCCGCTGCCTGCCCGGCGCTCCGAGCTGAAGCTCAATCGCCGTGCAGCGTCACGCACAGGTCATGGCGCGAGCACGCGATTGTGGAGCGTGCCGATCTTCTCGATCTCGAGCTCCACCACGTCGCCGGACTTCAGGAAGCGCGCGAGTTCCAGGCCGCAGCCGCCGCCGACGGTGCCCGAACCGATGATCTCTCCTGGGTACAGAGTCTCGGCCTGGGAGATGTGCGCGATGAGGTCATCGAACCTCCAGTGCATGGTGCTGGACGAGGCGTCGCACCAGGTCTCGCCATTGACCCGCGCCTGCATGCGCAGCGCGTAGGGGTCACCGAGCTCGTCCGATGTCACGATGCATGGACCGAGCGCGTTCGCGCCGTCGAAGTCCTTGCCCTTGGCGGGCCCGAGGCGCCCCTCCATCTCGATGCCCTGGGCGTCGCGTGCGGAGAAGTCGTTGAAGATGGTGAAGCCAAAGATGTGGTTGGGCGCGTCAGCCTTGGGGATGTCCTTGCCGCGTCGACCGACTACACAGGCCAGCTCGAGCTCGAAGTCCATCAACTTCGAGTAGGCGGGCCAGTGGATGTCGTCGCCCGTGGCCGAGACCGCGAAGCGGTTGGCCTTGTAGTAGACGGGCTGGCGGAGGTAGATGGCCGGGATCTGGAAGCTGGCCTCCCTGGCCTCGTACTCGGCGATTTGCTGCGGGTCTCCACTCTCGAGCGTGGCCTTCTTCGCAAAGCTCAGCGCGCACTGCTTGATGTGCAGATGAAACGACATGGAGTCGCGCATCTGGGGCGGCAGGGGGATCGGTGCCTTCAGCGTGACACCCGAGCGCGCCATGCGATGGCCCGCGGCCGCCTCGGCGCAGAGCTTGCGCGCGCGCTCCAGTGACGGCTCGCCGCCCTCGATGAGGGCCAACATGGAGCTGAACTGGGGGCCCGCGTCGGCTGCGCTCAGGTCCAGGACCTGGTCGTCTCCCAGCAGGGCCCCCACGCGGTCGATGTCCGAGCCGGCCGGGCGAAATGTGACGAGCCTCATGCGGGCACGCTAGCTGACGCCAGCTATCGCATGTGCTGAAATCTCTGCATGTCAGATATCAATCTCAATAAGATCCGCCAGCTCGATGGATCGCTGCTTCTGGTGTTGCGCGAGCTGCTGCGGCAGCGGCGTACGACGCTCGTGGCGGAGCGCCTGGGCCTGAGCCAGTCGGCCGTCAGTCACGCCCTGTCGCGGCTGCGCGTGCTCTTCGACGACGAGCTCTTCATCCGCAGGCCCCACGGCTTGGAGCCGACGCGGCATGCCCTCGAGCTGAGCCCGCGCGTCGACGGACTGCTGGAGTCCATGGCAGGCGCCCTGGGACTGGCGACGAGCTTCGATCCGCAGACGACTACGCGGAGCTTTCGGATTGCGGCGCCCGATCACCTGGCGACCTTGATCGCGGCGCCCCTGCTGTCAGACCTGACCAAGAGCGCACCCCATTCGCGCTTCTCTTTCAGTCAGCGCCTGGGCGACGATGCGCTACAGGCCCTGGGGCGCGACGAGATCGACATCGCGCTGGGGCGCTTCGGCTCGCCCGATCCGGGCTTGTCGGTCGAGCGCGTGCTTGACGACCGCTACTGCCTGGTGGCGCGGCGCCGGCATCCGCGGCTGCGGGACGGGCTGACCAAGGCGCTTTTTGTCGAGCTCGACCACGTGCTGGTCTCCGTCAGTGGTGAGTTCCTCTCCCCCGAAGGCGAAGCACCGGCGGGACGCATGCCCGAGCGGCGGACGGTCGCAGCCGTTCCCCGATTTCTGATCGCCTTTGCCGTGGTCGGGCGCACAAACGCGGTGTCGGTCGCGCCCCACGGACTCGCGAGCGCCTACGCCTCGAGTTTCGGCCTGGCACTCCATGAGCTGCCCTTTCGGCTCGCCCCGATTCGCGTGCTCGCAATACGACGCAAGCAGGCCGATCCGGGCACGCTGTGGCTGCTCGAGCGCATCAAGCATGCGGTCGCACCAAGCGCGGGCGCGCTTCGGACCTGACAGCGCCGTAAAGATATCAATACGCTCGATATCACCCATCAACTTTTTTCAGTGCGTCTGGTTCCGCTTCAGCACTAGGTTAGCCCCGAGGCGACCACGCGCGACCAGCGGGCGACACCAGGAATGGAGCGGCATATGAAAGCAGTGTTCATCGACAACTACGGCGGCACCGAGAATCTACGCTACGGCGACGCGCCCACGCCCGAGCCAAAGCCGGACGAGGTGCTGGTCAAGGTCGAGTACGCGGGTCTGCGCTGGGGCGATGTGATGGCGCGCAATGGCGTGCCGAGCCGCGCGCGCCCGACGCCCTTCGTGGGCGGACAGGAGGCCACGGGCATCATCGAGTCGGTCGGGCACGAGGTGCGCGGCTGGAAGAAGGGCGCGCGCGTGATGGTCATGCCCTTCGGTGGCGCATTCGCGGAATACATCGCGATCCACCCTTCGCGCCTATTGCCGGTGCCGGACAAGGTTCCGCTCGAGCAGATGCTGGCCTACCCGGTCAACATGCGGACCGCCTACTACATGGTCTACACGTGGGCGAAGATCCGCGAGGGCGACCGCGTCCTGCTGCATGCGGCTGCCGGCGGCGTGGGCCTGATCACGCTCCAGATCCTCAAGCGCAGGTTCAAGGATGTCTCGGTGGTTGCGATCGCCAGCACGGAGGAGAAACTGAAGCTGCTCAAGGCCGAGGGCGCCGACCACGTCATCAACCGCAAGACCCAAAACTACGTCGACGAGGTGCTCAAGATCTGGGGGCCCAAGGCGACCGGATTCGCCGCTGGCGGGGAGCAGTCCGGTGGCGTCGACGTGAGCTTCAACGGCGTCTCGGGCGACACGCTGAGCACCGACTGGCAGGTGATCCGCAAGCGCGGGCGCTGGGTGATCTATGGCTTCTCGGCGGGCCGCGGAAACCTTGACACCTCGAAGTTCGGCTATGACGGCATCACCGTCATGCCCTTCTCTTCGATCGCCTGGTTCGGCACGCCGGAGTTCGCCGAGGCCACCGCGTTCATCCAGGAATGGCTCGAGACCGAGGCGCTGATCAAGCCGGAGATCCACCCGCTCGCGGACATGCAGCAGGTGCAGCAGGCCTTCGAGGCCGGCAACACGACCGGCAAAGTCGTCTTCAAGGTCTGAGGGGCACGCCATGAAGCTCGTCGACCTCACCCGTCCGCTCGATCCCCAGGACATCGAGAAGTTCCCGGAGAAGCTGCGGCGCGCCGCCGCGACGATGGTGCCCGAGATCGAGTACCAGCGTCCGGGCTTCGAAGGCGCCGACGCGGTCTGCGCCAACTTCGGCTGCACCCGGGAGGACCTGCCCGATGGCGAAGGCTGGGGCGCCGAGCGCCTGCACATCAACACGCACCTGGGCACGCACGTGGACGCGCCGCTGCACTACGGCTCCACGTGCGAGGGCAAGCCGGCGCGCACGATCACCGATATCGGGCTCGAGGAACTCTACGTCGACGGCATCGTGCTCGACCTGCGCGGCATGGTGACGCCTAACGAGGGCATCGAGGTGGCAGCGCTGGAGAAGGCCATCGCCAACAACGGCGCGCCGATCACGCCCGGCTGCGCCCTGATGCTGCGGACCGGGCAGGAGCAATACGACCTCGGCGACCCCAAGTACTTCCAGTATCCGGGCATGACCCGAGAGGGGACGCTCTTCCTGGCCGACACGGGCGCGAAGCTGCTGTGCACCGACGCGCTGGGCTGGGATCGGCCCTTCCCGGTGATCCGCCGGGCCTTCCGCGACACCAAGGATCGCTCGACCATCTGGGACGGCCACTTCGCCGGGCGCGAAAAGGAGGTGTTCATCGTGCAGCAGATCCACAACCTGGCGGGCCTGCCCAAGAGCGGCTTCAAGGTGGGCTTCTTCCCGCTGCCTCTGGCACGCTGCAGCGCATCTCCGGCGCGCGTCGTCGGCTTCGTCGAGTAGGCGGGACGACGCTGCGCTTCGTCTCGGGGCCGCACTTGCCCTGAAGGAGTCCTGAGATGGCCAGACGCTTCGTCGACCTTTCAATCGCGATCGAGATGGGTGTGCCCTCCGATCCGCCCGGCATGGAGCCGGTCATCGAGTACACCCGCCACAAGGAATCGGTGCCCGCGCTGGCCCACTTCTTCGAGGGCCTCACGGCCGACGACCTGCCGGATGGCGAGGGCTGGGCGACGGAGCGCGTGAAGCTCTCGACCCACAACGGGACGCACATGGACGCGCCCTACCACTTCCACTCGACCACCGATCACGGCCGCACGCGCGCGCCAGCCATCGACGAGACGCCGCTCGAACAGTGTCTCGCGCCCGGCGTGAAGCTCGACTTCCGCGCGCTGCCCGACGGCTACGTGGCGAGCGCCAGGGACGTGGAGCAGGAGCTCGAGCGCATCGGCCACCAGCTGCAGCCGCTTGACATCGTGGTCGTCAACACGCGGGCGGGTGAGGTCTTCGGGCAGCCGAAGTACATCCACGCGGGCTGCGGCATGGGGCGCGAGGCCACGCTCTATCTGACGGAGCGCGGCGTGCGGGTCGTGGGCACCGACGCCTGGTCCTGGGATGCGCCCTTCAGCCACACCGCCAAGAAGTGGGAGGCATCGCGCGACCCCAGGATCATCTGGGAAGGTCACAAGGCGGGCCGCGAGATCCCCTACTGGCAGATGGAGAAGCTCGCCAACCTCTCGACGCTCCCGCCCTTCGGATTCGAAATCGCCTGCTTCCCGGTAAAGATCAAAGGGGCCTCGGCCGGCTGGTCGCGGGTGGTTGCGATCTTCCAGGACTGACACCCGCACCATCGCGACGGAGTTGAAGACATGCGCCTGAACACGCCTCGTATTGCGCCGCTGCAGCCGGACTCGTACACGCCCGCCCAGCGCGAGGCCCTCGCACCCTACGCGGCGCGGGACCAGCTCTTCAACATCTTCACCACGCTCGGCCGCGTACCCGAAGCGCTGAAGGCGTTCAGCACCTGGGGCAGCTTCGTCCTGCGCGATTCCAGCTTGCCTGCGCGCGAGCGCGAGTTGCTGATCTTGCGTGTCGGGTGGAGCTGCCGTGCGGGCTATGAGTGGGCCCAGCACGCGCGCATCGGGCGCCATGCTGGACTGAGCGCGCAAGAACTCGAGGGCATCAAGGCCGGGCCCGCCTGGGAGTCATGGGGTGAAGGCGACCGAGTCCTGCTGCACGCCGCCGACGAGCTGGTCAATGCGCACTTCGTGTCGGATGCGACCTGGGGCGCGCTAGCAGCGCGCTTCAACGAGCGACAGCTGATGGACCTGGTCTTCGTGGTCGCGCACTACACGCAGGTATGCATGATGCTGAATACGTTCGGCGTTCAGCTGGATCCGGTGCTGCGCGCCGATCCTGACTTCCAGCCCTGAGCAGCTCCGTCCGCTGTCCCGGCGACCTGCGGTGTCGCGGAGGTGGGCTCAGCCCCTGAGGAGCTTGGGGAGCATGGATGGTCGCTTGCCGAGCCCGAGAATCGCTGCAGCGCGAATCGCGGGGTAGAGCTCGTAGGGCAAGCCGTAGAGGCCGCCATGGATCTGTTGCGAGAGCACCGCTGCGACCTTTGCGTTGGGATCCGCCTGCAGGTTCCCGCTCGCGCAGGGCGCCTCGGGGTTGAGCAGGTCGTGGCAGAGCAGCAGTGTCGTGAGCGCGCGGGTGGTGTCGGGGTCGAAGATGTGTACGCCGAGGCTTGGCGCCCCGAGGAACGCCGCGGCGAAGACCGGCTGCCCATCGAGCGCGTCTTGGTGATGCCGGCGACGTTGGCGGACACCGTGACCGGGCTCGGCTCCGTGGCGTCGAGTGAGAGACCGTGCACGGCGTAGCACTCGGCCGGCATCAAGCGCTTGTCGGGATCGTGTGCCGACATTCTGGCGCACAAAGACGCCCTGTGGACGTTCGTGACCCGCGATGGCGTGGAGCCGACCAATAACCATGGTGAGTCAGAAATCCGAGACTTTGTTCTTTGGCGCAAGCGCAGCTTCGGCAGCCAGAGTCAACGGGGTGATCGCTTCGCTGCTCGCGTGATGACCATCGCCCGCACCGCACGCAAACAGGGCAAGGCTGCGCTCGGCTTCATCACCGACACCCTTGTGGCCTACACCCGGGGCACGACCGCTCCGAGGCTGCTGCGTTCTGTGGCGCCTGCCTGATCAGCCCGGGCTCGCGGCCGCTCCGACTGCCGCCGGATAGTAGCGCATCAGGTTGCGCTGCCCGACGCTGCGCACTCGCTCTTGGGCCTTGAGCCGGGCCATCGGGCGCTGAAGCGTACGCACCGAAACTCCCAACGCATCAGCGAATGTAACCATCGACGCGCCTGGTTGCGCGCGCACCAACTCGTAGAGGCGCTCGCCCAGCTCGCCGAGTTCTTCGGTCGAGCGCCGCTGGGTTGCAGCCCGCTTTGGTGCCGGCGGCTTGCTCCGCCCGTTGGTCGGCCAGCCCGACACGACGCTCTGACGCAGGGCGCGTTCGACAGCCTCAGAGGCGGCGCTCCGCACTTCGTTGATGTAGGACGCGACCAGAGATTCGATTGCGGCCGAGAGTTGTTCCGTGGTCTTCGGTGAGGTCATTAGCCCCGAGTCCCACGCGACTCGCGGCGGTTCAACGCCCCACGTGAACAGTTACGATCAGGCCAACCACATGAAATGACAGCGAAAACGCTCGCTTGCGGAACAGCAACTCGGACGCCACATTCCCACGATACCTACGGCTAAACATCACCGACTACCGCAAAGACCCCGGCGGCTTCGAGCTGCGGCGGAGCACGCCCTTTGCGCTGATCCTGATCACCGATGGCGCCACCTCGCCGGGCTCCTTTCCCATCCCCGTGCTCGAGGAACTTTGCGCCAAAGGCATCCGCACCTTCGTTATCGGACTGGCCCCGAAGGGTTCGGGCGCGCCCTCGACCGAGTCGAGCCGCGAGGAGCTCGACGCCTACGCCCGCGCCGGCGGTACCGGAAGCGCGGCCCTGACCGAGCCCGACGAGGTCGAGATCGCCGACGCCTTCGCCGACGCCGTCGCCCGCATCATCGTCGAGATCGGCACCGACCCCTGCTGCCTGCCCAACGACTGCAGCCGCAACGGCGAACCCGTAGCGCCTTGACGGGCGGCGAGCCCACGGCGACGCACTGCGCGAAGGTGGGTACGCAACGCACAGCGCAGCCGCCGCCGCATCCAGACGTGCATCCGACCTCCCCCGTGAGTCTCCTGCCTGGCAGTTGGAATATGTCGGCAGAACACCGCGCACGCCGTAGGGGAAGGGCGGGGTGTCCCCATATGGGGGATACAATCCTCTTCCGCCTGCAGCCAAACTGGCTAAAATAGGTCGGTGGACAGAACGCCATCTGCCGTTCCGGAGGCAGCACCCGAACCGTCGGAAGAGCGCTTCGGAAGTTATACGCTGGTCAGCCGGCTTGGAGTCGGCGGCATGGGCGAGGTGTACCGGGTGCGCGACCGCAGCGGCCGCGATGTTGCGCTCAAGCAGCTGCGGCTTGAGGGCCGTGAAGAGCACGCCGAGGGCATGGCAGCTCTTTTCGAGCGCGAGTACCACACGCTGGCTGAATTGCGCCATCCGCGCGTCGTGGAGGTCTACGACTACGGCGTACATGAGGGCGTTCTCTACTACACGATGGAGCTTCTCGGCGGCGCCGACCTGCGTGAGCGCGCGCCCCTGCCCTACCGCGAAGCCTGCCGTCTACTGCGCGACGTCGCCTCGGTCCTGTCCCTGCTGCACTCGCGGCGGTTGGTGCATCGGGACTTGAGCCCGAACAACGTGCGCTGCACCGAAGACGGTCGCGCCAAGTTGCTGGATTTCGGCGCGCTGGCGCCGATGGGCGCCGATCAGCTGCTGATCGGCACGCCCGGCTATGCGGCACCCGAGCTGCTGCTCGGCGAGGCCCTGGACGGGCGCAGTGATCTCTTTGGTCTGGGGGCCTTGGCCTACTGGACGCTCACCCGTCATCGCGCCTTTTCCGCGTGCAGTTTTCGCGAAGCGGTCGCCAGCGCGCACACGCGCCCGCTGCCACCTTCGCACTACGTTCCCCAGTTGCCACGCGAACTCGACGCGCTGGTGATGCAGCTGCTCAGCTTTGATTCCGCCGCACGTCCCCAGAGCGCGGCGGAGGTGATCTCGCGGCTCAACGCGGTTGCCGAGCTCGAGCCCGACGGTGCGCTCGAGGTGGCGCACGCCTACCTGCTCTCTCCGAAGTTGGTCGGCCGCGAGGCCGCGCGCCTGGGTTTCCGTGAGCGGGTTCTCACCGCCGCCTCGGGCCATGGTAGCAGCGTGCTGATTTCGGGGCCCGCGCGCAGCGGCTGTACGCGTCTGCTGCAGACCTTCGTGATCGAGGCCAAGCTGGCCGGCACGACCGTGCTGTGGGCCACGCCGGAGCAGGGCCGCGGCGGGGAGAACGGACTGCTGCGTGCGCTAATCCACGGGCTGATGGCTTCGGAGCCGGAACCGGCTCGCCACAGCGCCCAGGCCCACGCCCAATTCCTTGCACCTCTGCTTCCGGAACTCGAGTTGCTTTCGGCGGATGGCAACATCGAGCCCGGTGATCCGCGTTGTTCGGCCGCCGTCGCCAGCTGGCTGTGCGAACTCAGTCGGCAGCGTCCGCTTGCGGTGATCGTCGACGATCTGGACCGGGCGGACCCGAATTTCCGACCCACCTTGACGCTACTCCTGAGTGAAATCCATCAGCGCGGTGACCGCCGACCTGTCCGAGTTCACCGACCGCGAGCGCCGAACCACCCCCCAGGCCGCGCACGCGGCTGCCGAAAGCCCGCTCCGGCGCACTCAAGCCAACCCGCGGACGCACCGATGCGCCGCGGGCCCCAGTCCCGCCACAAACGCCCCCCCGAGGACGCAGCTCCTGCGCTAGCCAGGCACCGGCGGCGGCATCGCCGGACAGCGCGCCAGCACACACCACCAGCAGTCCAGCGGCTCGCAGGGCTGGCGGTGTCGATGCCGCATCAGCAACGTGCCTCCGGGAAAGGTCGCCTCGAACCCTCTGCTGTAGCTCTGCCAGGCCTCCCGATACTGCCGGCGGTACTCCCGCACGGCAGAGACCGCCTGCTTGTACGCCTCACGGTCGCCGCCCGCAGCCACGGTCGGCTTGCGGCGTCCTTTGGGCCTGACGCCATCCGGAGCGTCGAAGGGGTCGGTGGCCAGGATCTTCTTCACGCCGAGGAAGCTCTCCCCCGCGGCGCGTGCCTCGGCCACCATCTCGAGCTGCCGCGCGTTGAGCTGCTGGCGGAAGTCCTCCACAAGCCCCTCCAGCGGGCGGTCGCCGAACTGCGGCGGCGGCACGAAGCGGCCTTTGGCGACCGCATACTTCTCGATGGTCTGGTCGAAGAAGTACTTCGGCCTACCCACCTCCATCGGCGGCTCGAGCCAGTCCGCGGGGCCGTGCAGCACCCCGGGCCACTGCTTGTACTTGGCCACCAGCCGGTCTTTGACGCAGTTGAGCACCGTGTAACGGATCTTGTCCCGCACGGCGGCGTGGTTGGTCAGCAGCAGGTCGTTGTAGCTCTCGTCGCACCAGATCGTCTCGATGTACCTATCGGGATACTGCTCGCGAAGGTATCCGAGCAGGCACTTGGCGATGCAGCGATCGAGCCACGCCATGAACTCGTCCAGCCGCCCGGTCGTGTCGGTCAGCACCAGATGAAAATGGTTGCTCTCAAAGATGACAGCGTGCAGCAGCACCTCGTATTTGGCGGCAGCCCGGAACAGGCAATAGCGCACGATCTGGTCGACCACCGGATCGGGCCGCAAGTAAAACCGGCGCAGATCGCAGGTCCGGGTCACCATCCGGGTCCCATCCGGGACCGATATCCGCGGCGCGGTCACACCCTGCTTATCGGCCACCGCCCGAACCAGTTTCGCGAATTCGCAAAAGAGATCTTCTCTGCGTCCCAAAGCCGAGGACCGGGCGCGGTGCGGTGTACTACGACGGCTCGACGACCATTGAGTTCGAGCCGCTCGCGTTCATCGAGCGCCTGGCCGCGTTAATTCCCCGAGCGTGCCCACCGAGCGCGCCCACCGAGCGTGCCAGGCACGTTTTCGGCCGTACCGGGAGGCCTGGCAGGGCTTCCGTAGGGGGCTTGAGGCAACCTTCCCCGGAGGCACGCTGCTGATGCGGCATCGCTACCGCCAGCCTTGCGAGCCGCTGGACTGCTGGTGGTGTGTGCTGGCG
>JAOUOP010000007.1 GCA_029880325.1 Myxococcales bacterium
CCTGCTCGGCAGCCGATTTTCACCCCTCAGCCTTCCGCCCGAGGGCTCCGCCCTGCGGACAGCCGAGCCGCGACTTTCTTCCTGAGACGGGAAAAGGCTTCGTTTGACACCAGTCTCCTAGAGCGGCGACCGGTTTGAAATCGCCGCAAATTCGCGAGGGAGAGCAGGTTCAGCGTGCCGTTACGGTGCCGCAGGCGTAGCCCGAGCTACTTCGAGGCGCCGAGCGGTGCGCTGGGCCCGCTAAACCCGCGAAGTTGTGGTGGTTTCAAACCGATCGGCGCTCTAGATGTGCTCGGCGGGAGTGCTGAGCCGATGATCGGGGTCGATACGATGCCAGATGCAAGGACGGCCTCCGCCGGAATACTCCGTGTATTTCAAGGGGGCCGGACGCCGCAGCTGGCGCCGTAGCGGTCCCGAGAGCGGATCATGACTCCCGCCGAGCACATCTAGGTGGCTGTCCACGTGGCGCGTCGGGGCCACCGGTCGAGCGGCGGCACGCCGCCTGGCGAGCGTGCCGCGCGGGCCCAAGCCGCCGTGATTCATTCGCGCACATCGAAGTAGTCGATCTTGTGCAGCGGCATGAGCACGCTCGACAGCAGATTCATCAGGTGTTTCTGAATGCGCTTGTAGTAGCGGGCGCACAGGGCCAGGGGCACCGCCAGTGATGCCGGCTGCCGGGAGGCGCACAGCGTCCTGAGCAGCCTCTCGCAGCGATCGCTGAGTTCGTGGCCCTGTTGGCATAGCTCCTCGGCACGCTCTCGGTCGCAGCCATCGAGCACGGCGCGGACTTGACCCATGGTTTGCTCCACGCCGGCGCGCAGTTCCGCCAGTTCGCGGCACAGGGGATCGCTCGGCAGGGGGCCGTTCAGCATCGCGGCGGCCTCGAGCAGATTCTTGGCGTGGTCGCCGATGCGTTCGATGTCCTTGATCAGGCCGCTGATGACCAGAAGTCGCGCCTGCTGCATCGTGGAGGATAGTGCCAGCTGGCTGACCAACTCCCGTCGAATGCGTTGCTGCAGCCCGTTGATCTCGCGGTCACGGGCATAGAAAGCCTGGCGCTGCGGCTCGTCGAGGGGCGCTCCAAAGAGGACCTCTCCGGCTTCTTTGACCGCCTGCTCGCACAGGCCGAGCATGGTGTGAACCTCGGAGGCCACGCTCTGGTCGAGGCGACCGCTGCGCAGAATCTTGATTAGCTCGTGAAACATGATGGGGGCTCCTCGGAGGACTCGGGATGGACGCAAGGGGCACGGTGGTCAGAGCAAGCGGAATAGGACTAGGCCGAGCAAGGGCAGGCCGTAGAACAGGCCCACCACATAGAGTGCCGCCCGCAGCTTCGAGCGCACGGCGATATCGGCAATGGCGCGGGCCATCGACAGCGGCAGGGCGCGCAGCTTTGGAAGTGGGTAGATCAGCAGCACACCCACGAGGTTGAAAAGCATGTGGACGAGCGAGATCTGAACCGCCTGGTGAAGGGTCTGGAGGGGCACGGCGGTCGAGGCCATGAAAGCGGTGAGGGTGGTGCCGAAGTTGGCACCGAGCACCAGCGGGAAGATTTGCTCCAGGGTCATGATCCCGGTTCCAGCCAGTGGCACCAGGAGCGACAGCGTCAACGAGCTCGACTGCACCAGCGCCGTGAGCAGCGCCCCGGCGATCAGGCCGACCAGCGGCGATGCATCCAGCGCCGCGCTGACCGAACTTTCGAGACGGCCCTTGGCCAGCAGTCGCAAGCGCCCGACCAGGACATAGAGGGCGCTGAAAACCGTGGCTACCGACAGCAGCAAAAACAGCAGCGCTCCGCCGCCGGCCGTCGGCCAGAGGGCGAAGCTCAAATCCCGCAGGGGATCGAGCACAAAGTCGGCGGCCGTGGCCATGGGATTGTCCATGCGCCCGCTGCTGCGCGGGATCGCGCCCACGATCTGGCCCGACAGCCACTCGAGCATACCGGTCGCCCGCTCCAGTGGCAGCAGCAGCGCCACCACCAGCAGGTTGAAGAAGTCATCGCAGGTGCCGGCGGCCAGCGCGCGGCGAAACTCCTCGGGCCGAGCCACATGCCCCATCGAGACGATGGTATTGGTGACCGTGGTGCCGATGTTGGCCCCCATCACCATGGGGATGGCGCTGGCGATGGGCAGCGCTGCCTCGGGGGCGGCCACCATGCCCACCACCATCGAAGTGGTCACCGACGAACTCTGCACGATCGAGGTCGAGAGAATGCCGATAAGCAGTCCGACAAAGGGATTTTCCGAGACGTGAAAGAAGAACTCCAGGGCATCGCGCCCGAGCAACTTGAAGGCCAGCCCCATGCCGCGAATGCCGATCAAGAAGGCACACAAGGGCAAAAGCAGGCTCAGCGCCCGCCCCAGCCAGCGCCCGACGTGGGAGGACATGACTGGGACTTAAGCACCGGGACGGGCGCTGGCGATTTCAGCCAGCCAGCGCGCGGCGCCAGGGTAAATGGGTTTCGCTGGGGGCAGCAGTCGGCAACACGCCCGCATCCTGCGCCAAGCACTCGCGTCCGGCAAATGCGCGTCCTCGCGCGCGCTGCTACGGTGTCGCAACGCGGAGGGAGTTGATGGCTTGGTCGGCGGGAGATTGGGTGGTGCGCCGGGAGGTGCTGGACGAGGGCCCCTGGATGGGAAGCCTTGTCATGATCGTGGAAGACTCGGTCGACCTGCTCGTTTCCTACACTCCGACCGGCTCACCGTTCGGCTTTCCAGAGGGGCCGTGGCCGACTCCAGATGGACGCCACCCATGGTCAGGGAGCAGCAGCTGGCGCGGGCATGGGTGCTTGATGCTTCAGCGACCCGGCGATAGCTACGCGGTGTGGCACTTCTGGGATGGCGATGAGCGGCGTTTCGTCTGTTGGCATATCAATCTGCAGTTGCCGTTTTGCCGCACGCCCGTCGGCTACGACACCCAGGACCTCGAGCTCGACTTCGTCGTGTTTCCGGACGGTCGCTGGCAGATCAAGGACGAAGAGCTGCTCGAACAGCGCGTCACCGAGGGCCGCTGGAGTGCAGGGTGGGTCGAGGAAAATCGCCGTCTGGGCCGCGACATCGCGGCGCGCCTGGAGCGAGGGGAGCGCTTCTGGTCGCTCGAGTGGCGAGACTGGCAGCCCGAGCCGGACTGGGAAGTTCCCCTCGCACTGCCGGCAGGGTGGCAGGACGTATAGAGCAGCGGCGTACTCACCGATGCGACTTGGCAAGCGCAGGCCTGTCGGCTAGCTTGCGGCGGCAAGAGCGACGAAATGGGCCAAGGGAAGTCGGGGTGGTTGGGTGCGCTGCGCACTTTTTTTGTCGTGCTTGTCGCGGCGTCCTTTGCATCGGGCTGCGGCACGCCGCGGGTGCTGGCCCCGCGCCAACCGCCTTCTCGGCGCATGCCGGTGGTGCAGATGCCAGCGGAGCCGCCAGCGCAGGGCCATGGGCGCGTCGTCATCGACGTGGTCGACGGCCCCATGGATGTCAGCGCGCGCACGGTCGAGTCGTTCGCGGGTGCCGGTTCTGGGCCACCGCGCAGTGGTCCCCTGTGTCGCACGCCCTGCGCGGTCGACCTGCCCTTGGGCCGCTACAAGCTCTACCTTTCGGGCTTGCGTAGCGATCCCTCCCGTGGCGACGCTGTCGACCTCGATGTGCATCCCGGGCTCAACGTGCTGCGCCGGGCTTCGGGCAAGTATGAGACGCCGGAGTACATGCCCACGCTGCCGATCGTGCTGATCGTCGGCGGTGGCGTGGGCGTCGTCGGCGGCGGCGCCACCCTGGCGACCGGCAATGGTGCGGCGGGGGCCATCCTGATGGGCCTCGGTTTGGCCTTGAGCCTTGGCGGGGCGATTGCCTGGCCGCGGCGCGCGGAGCAACAGCAGGGTCGCTCGACGTTTTGGAACGAGCCTCCGCAACCGATTCCGGCGGCCGAGGCACAGCCGGCGCCAGCACCCGCACCCATTTTCGACAGCTCCCTGGCGCCGCCCGCATCCGGAGCGCCGACGGGCACCGACAACGCGCCCGAAGCAAGTGACGAAAGCACAAGGACCCCTGAACCATGACGACCCGACTTCTACTCTCCATCGTGGCGACGCTCACCCTCGGCGCCTGCGCCACCAGCTTCACCGGTTCGGCACACATCGATGGCGGTCGCGCCGGCTGCGAAAACAAGTGCGCGGGCCAGGGCCTGGCCATGTCCGGCCTGGTGTACATGGGCGAATATTCGAGCGCCTGCGTGTGCGAGGTGCCCGGCAGTGGTTCCTCCGCTGCTCCGGTGGCCAGCGTCGCTGCCGGCGCTGCCGGCGTGGTGATGCAGCAGCGGCGCGCGCAGCAAAATCAGCAGCATCGCGCCTATTGAGGGGCGCTTGGCGCAGCCTTTACGACGTGCGATAGGAAGGGCGATGCCATACTTCGAACGCGACGGGATCTCGCTCTACTACGAATTGCACGGCGAAGGCTTTCCCGTGCTGCTCTTCGCTCCGGGGGGCATGCGCAGTGCCATCGCGGTCTGGCAGCGGGGCGCCTACGACCCGATGCAGCGGCTGTCGGACGAGTTCCAGCTCATCGCCATGGATCAGCGCAACGCCGGCCAGTCGCGCGCGCCCGTGCGCAAGGGCGACGGCTGGCAGGTCTACACCGAGGACCACCTGGCCCTGCTCGACCACCTGGGCGTCGAGCGCTGCGCCGTGCTCGGCAACTGCATCGGCGGCTCCTTTGGCCTGGGGCTGATCCAGGCGGCTCCGGAGCGGGTGGCCGCGGCCGTGCTGCAGCAGCCCATCGGGCTCACCACCGAAAACCGCAAGCTCTTCTTCGACATGTTCGACGCCTGGGCCAAGGACCTGGGCGAACGCCCCGACGTGGATCAAGACGCGTTGGCGGGCTTCCGGCAGGCCATGTACGGCGGCGACGACTTCGTCTTCAACGTCTCGAAGGACTTCGTCAAAACCGTCCAAACACCCCTGCTCATCACCCTGGGCAACGACCCCTACCACCCCAGCGAAACCTCCCGCGCCATCGCCGCATTGGCCCCTAACGCGCAGTTGCTAGAGCGCTGGAAGGAGCCGGAGCTCGTGGATGATACGGTGGCCAAGGTGCGGGCGTTTTTGCGTGAGCACGCGGCGCTCTAGGTGGCTGGTGTCAAACAGGTGGGCGTGGATCTCGGAGCGCCGTGACCCCGTGCGGGCCAGGCGAGAACCGAGGAAATACCCGCTATTTTCGCAGCGGGCTCGACTGGCTCGCGCGCGGTTGCGCCGCCCGAGAGGCGCGTGCAGCCGTTTGACACCAGCCACCTAGAGCGGCGACTCGCTGCGACGGACAGCGCCGTGATGTCCTGTAGCCCCGAGGTCAGGATTTGAACCCCGTCGCGGGACTGCGGACAGGAGCCGCCCGGACGTGGGAGGTGGGTGCCTACCTCGCGCTGTCGGGCACGCTGGCCTGGCTCCTGTTCGGCGCCATCGGGCAGCCGGAGGCGCCGGGCTGGCCGTGGGGAGAGCCGGTTTCCTGGTTTCGAGGGGCGGCGGTGCTCGTGGCGGTCGCGGCGATGATGGCTCCGCGTTTTCCGGAGGCCCTGCGCGGATGGCTCGGTCTTGGGGCTGTGAGTCTGGCGTGCATGGCGGTGGCGGCCCATCTGCTGCGCACCACCGCGTTCAGTCTCGGCGGTGACTCCCAGGACTCGGGCTTTATCATCGAGCAGTTGATCGCGGCCAAATACTACGGATGGCCGGTGGACGGGACCTACCAGGGCCTCTCCGCATTCTATCCACCGCTCTATACTCAGCTGCTGGGCAAGCTGGCAGCGGCTTTCGATTTTCAGGCCGCCGCCATGTGGAAGATCTTCGGGTTGGCGATGACAATCCTCGCCCCCGCTGCGGCCTATGCGCTGTGGACGCGCCTCACCACGCACGCGACCGCGCTGTTGATCGTGGTGGGATTCGCGTTCAGCGCGCCGGTGCTACACCTGCACAAAACCCACGAGTGGGCATCTCTGCTGGTTTTTATGCCGTGGTGGCTGGGGGATGTGATGGGACTCGCGCGCCACGACGGTCGCATGTCGGCACCCGGGCTCAGCGCCGCCGCGCTGGTCGGAGCCCTAATCTTCACGACCTTCTATTATTGGTTCTTCGTGGGAGCTGTCGCGCTGCTGCTGGCTGCCGTTCTGCGTCGCCGCGCCTGCGGCCCCGGACCCATGCTCGACCTGCCCGGACTCGCGGTACTCGCGGGCTCGGCGCTGCTCGCTGCGCCCTACTGGTTGCCACTGCTCACCGACATGCTGACGATCGACAATAGGCCCATGCAGCAGCGCTGGTTCTCGACGAGCATGAACGCGCTGCCCCTGCGCTTGCATTGGGACCTGTCGGGAGTGGTCGAGCTGCTCGGGATGCTCTTTCTGTTGCTGGTGCCGTGGCCCGCCAAGAAGGAGCGGATCCGGGCTCTGCTCGGAGGGCTGCGAGTCGTTTTCGTGGCCTACCTGCTCTGGTACGTGCTCGGCAGGATCGCCGTGGAGCTGGACGCGCCGATTCTACACGCCAAGGCGCGACCCATGATGCTCTACGTGCTCTACGCCGCGTGCGCTGTGGGTGCAGTGGAGCTGGCGACAGCTACGGCTTCTTCCGCGGTCGCGCGCGGGGCAATCGCCGTGGCGCTGGCTCTCGTGGCCGCGCAGAACGTGGATGCCTACGCGGGCCTGCAGGGCACTGCTTGGCTCGACAAGGCGCTCGCCAAGGGACGTGATGAGCCCGAGCGCAGTGTGCTCAGTAAAACGAAAGCGCTGAACGGTTTGCGGGGCAAGACCGTGCTCACTTTCAAGCGGCGCCACATCCAGTATATGCCCGCCTTTCAATTCCTCGGGGTCAGCGCCCACTACGCACATCCGGCGGCGCGCTTCGATGGGCGGTACGGCCTGCTGAAGGGATTGGTTCTGCTCGAAGACTCCAGCGCCGTGTGCCTGCTCCTGCGCCACAATGCTTTTGTTCCAGTGGACTACGTTTGGTGGCCGGAGAAAGCGACGAAGGTGGTGTTCCTGGATGACTTTCCCAATGGCATTCGCAACGGTCATCTGAAGTGGAAAGGAGCGGGGCGTCACGGGGAGTGCCTTGCGCCGGCGGGCAAGGGGGGCTGGATGAAACAGATGCTGCGGGTGCAGGACCCGGGCCTGGCCCGCGCCGGAGAACTCGGGCCTGCCGCCAGGGCCCTGGCGCGACGCTACGGCGATGGAGCCCTACGCGCAGCCATTCGCGATTGAGCGACGCGCGGCGGGCGCGGTGGGCGACGGCGAGCGAAGCCTGCCCGCACCCCTATCAATCCACCCGCACGATGCCGGTCTGGAAGAGTTGGGTGGTCGGGTCCACGTCCACCGTCAGAAAATGGCGGCCCATGTTGTCGAGGCGTTCCGGAATCGCGCCGCCGCCGCCTGTAATGTAGGCCGGGATGCCGGCGTTGCTGTAGGCATAATAGGAGTGGACGTGGCCGTAGACGGTGATGTCGACGCCGGCGCGCGCCAGGCGGCCCAGGAGCATGTTGGCTTCGGCTCGGCTGGCGAAGGCGCCGTTGCGGATGCCGCGGGCGTCGAGTGGGGGGATGTGCATGTAGACGGAGTGAAAGGCGTCGTTGCCCTGCTGGAGCCAGTCGTCGAGCCAGGCGTAGACGCGGGGGGCGAGGGTGGCGCTGGCCGAGTCCAGCAGCGTGAAGTGGGCGCCGTGGAAGCTGAAGTGGTGGCTGCCGCGGCCGAAGTAGCGGTGGTAGCGGTCGTCGGCGATGCCCAACTCGTGGTTTCCCAGGGTGGTGAAGCAGGGGACGGCTAGCTCGGCGAGTTCGCGCTGGAAGCGCTCGAGCTGGCCGCTTTCGCCCTGTTCGGTGAGGTCGCCGCTCATGACTGCAAAACGAATCGAGGGGTCGTCGTTGATGCGGCCGTAGATGTCCTGGACGTCGTCGATGGCGTCCTGGACGTCGGCGAAGATGGCGTAGCGGAAGGGGGTTTCGTCCTGGGCGTCGGTGACGCCCAGGTGCAGCTCGGCTCGTCCCGCTGCCGGCAGCGTGAAGGCCCAGCGCTGCTTGGTGGGCGCCGCTTGTTCGGTTTGCGTGGCCTCTACGGCCTGCCCCTCGTACTCAACTTCCAGCTGTGCGCCGGGCATGGTGTTTTCCACGAAGAGTTCCCAGTCGGCGCCCGCGTCGGCTTCGCTCGCGAGCGTGAACCTTAGGTCCGGTGCTCCGGCCCAGAGGTGAAGGTGCCCGGGTCGAAAATTGCGCACGGCGGCGCGACCGCCGACGACGCTGATCTTCGCGCCTTCGCTTTCGGCCTGGCCCACGCGGGCGTCGACGTTGGCACGGTGCTCGGCCACGTCCAGGCAGCCGCTGGTCCAGAAGACGGCGAGCGCGAGGATGCGCAGTCGATTCATTGCCAGGTCCTCCGTCGCAGCAGAAGTGACAGGCCGACCACGTAGGCCGAACCGGATTCGGCGAAGAGTGAGGCGCCCATGTCCTCAGAGAAGAAGTGGCGCACGTGAAGGCCAAAGTGGCCCAGCGGACCGCTGCCCAGGCCGGGCACCTTGAGGCCGGCGGCGAAGCCGTCGTGACGATGGTCGTAGTAGAGCGTGACGTCGCCACCGTCGCCGATGAAGAAGCCGAAGCCGAAGCGCGCCAGCATCATCTCGTCGGACTCGGTCGAGGTGTCGAACTGGCGGTTTGCACCCAGCGCGTAGCCCAAGCCGTAGTCAAAGAAAGAACCGGCAAGCGTCCGGCCGAGGACGCTCAGCTCCAGGCGCCCGGTGACGGAGGCCTCTGCGAAGCTGGTGGAGAAGCGCTCCGGGGCGAAGCGATGGTGGCTGGCCCCCAACTCCAGATCGATGTAGCTCCCCTGCCCAGAGCGCAGCAGACGGTAGGCGCCCAGGGCACGCAGGCGTTGGTTGTCGTGGCCCAGGCCGAGCCAGCCACTGAGCTGCACGCGCACGTCGCCAAGCCAGCTGGTGGCCGCCACGTGGCTGAAGGCGTCGTAGTCGAAAATGGGATCGCGTACGTAGCGCGGGCCGACTTCGAGCTCGAGGGCGGGCTGCAGGAGCGGCCTGCCGAAGCCGCCCTCGGGTGCCAGCACGCCGTAGATGTCGGCCAGGGCCGAGCTGCCAAAAAGCCCGCCGCCCAGGGCGGAGACGGCGATGAAGGGGCCGATGGTCTTGGGTGAGGCACCCGTGACGGCAAGGCCTGCGATGCCCGCGACCATCAGGCCCAGACCGGCGCCCTCGGCTGCCAGCAGTCGATAGCCGGTGCGCGTTTCGCCAGCGACGAAGTGGCCGGTGCCGTGGACCAGCAGCCCCGGCACCACGGCGGTGATCGTGGGCAGCACGCGTGGGCGCCCGGGCGCGGGCATTGCCTCCGCAGCCGCTGTGGCCTGGTTCGCCGGCTCCACAGCGCCAGCGTCGGCACGGGCCGAGACGCTCGCGAAGAGCAACAAGGAGAGCAGCCAGACCTTGACCATGATCGTCGGCCCTGTGGCGTTGCCGGTGACCCGCTACCTCAGACTCGAGCAGGCGCGGGTGGCGCGGGCGACCTCGGCTTGATCGCTGCTGACCTGCACCAACTGGCAGTGAGGTGTGGGGTCGAAGGGGTTGATGAAGATGGCTTCGCGCAGCGCCGGTGCAGCCGCCTCGCGGTTGCCGGTGGCGACCCAGGCGGCGCCGACAATGGCGTGGGTGGGCGCGTGACCGGGAAAGCGCTCACGTTGGGGGGAAAGTGCATCGATCGCCTCCTGGGGCCGCCCCGCATCGAGCGCGGCACGTCCCCAGCGCGCGGCGACGATGGGGTCGAGGCGGTCGGCTCGATGGGCTTTTTCGTACTCGAGGGCGGCGGCCAGGCTGCGGCCGCGATCCCACAGCAGGTCGCCAATGCGCAGGTGGCGGCGGGCGGTGCTCTCTTTGACTTCGGAGGCTTCGTCGGCGGGGCCTTCGCCCTCGCGGAAGCGCAGCTCCAGGCGGCGGGCGGCGCCTTTGCCCTCGGACTTGGGCAGGCCGGCCTGCCAGGTCTTTTCGAGCTGCTGGAACTTGGTGCCGGCGGCGTCGGCCAGGGCCTTGCGGGCATCGACATCGTTTTTGACCGAGAGCAAAGCCTGGCGCAGCGCCGCCTCACCGTGGTCGCGGACGTAGCGGTCCATGAAGGTCGAGACCTGCGCGAAGGCCAGGGCGGCGTCGTCCTGGGACGGCAGCATGGCGATGGAGGGGTGCATCTGCTCGAAAGTCAGTAGCTTTCCGGCCTGGCGCGCCTCGGCCAGCAGCTCGCGCGTGGCCGGATCCATGTGCAGGCCGGCTGCCCGGTCCCGCCACTTGCGCTCGAGCAGCTTGGCCGTGCCCTCTTGAAGCCACACGGGCGCGCGGTCGGCCGTCATCTGCGAGAGCACCAAATGCACCAACTCGTGGGTGATGGTGTCGGCCCAGGGATAGCCCCGCACCAGCGCCCGCGGACTGGTGATCATGAGTCGGTTCCATTTACACAGGGCCACGGTGCCGGTAGCGCGGATTTGCTCGACGGTGAGCGATGAAAGCTGGGCGAGGGTATCGGGGCTGGGGTAGATCTCCAGACGCACCGGACCCGGCAGGTGCGTGCCCAGGACCTCCTGCAGCACGCGGTCGCCGGCGCTCAGCACTTCAAGTGCGTAGCTCGCCAGGACCGCGTCCTTGCCCGAAGGGTGCAGAATGCGGTAGCGGCCGTCTGCGCTGCTGAGTTCCACGTAGTCGCGCGTGACTTCTTCGGTCGCCCGATACAACTCGACCAATCCCTGCCAGCGCTGCTGCTGCTTTTCGGTGCCCGCCGCGAGCGCCCCCGCGGCCGTATCATAGGCCAGGCGATAGTCACCGCGATGGAACGCCAGGCGGGCCCGCTCGAAGCGCGCCGCAGCCTGCCCCGAACTGGTCTCGTCGAGGCTCGCCAGCAGCTGCTCGGCGCGATCGAGTTCGAGCGCGCTGATGGCCTCGGCCGCTTCGGTCAGCTGCTGCTTGGCGCTCGGCTCGGCGTCGCCGCGCCGGGTGGGCAGCTGCAGCCCGGCGACGACCAATAGTGCGACGAGCCAGGGCTTGAATTGGAAGCTCATCGCAGCAACTCCTCGTAGTAGCGCCGGATGGCCCCCTGAAAGCCCCTGGGGCCCGGTTCACGCATGGCGTCGAGCAGCTTGCGACGCATCTCCACCGGGCCGCTGAAGGCTTCGGCGTCGGGGATCTCGACGGGGCCGTCGACCTGGCCATCGCGGCCTTCACCTTCGCGGCCTTCGCCGGATTGACTGCCGCTGCCCGCCTGCTGGCGCTGGGCCAGGCGTTCGTCGATCTCGCGAATGCGGTCGGAGGCTTCCTGCTGCGCCTGCATGGCCTGTTGCGGCTTGCCCTGCTTGAGCGCGCGCTCGGCGGCCTGCATGGCATCGGATACCTCACCCATGGCCTGCTCGGCCTGGGGCGATAGCGGTCTGTTGTCGGGGCCGTGGGCCAGGGATTGGCGCAGACGTTCGGCGGCTCCGCGCGTCTCTTTCTGGGAAGTGGCGTCGCCCCGCATGCGCGCGCGCTGTCCTTCGCTGAGGTGGTCGCCCAGCTGCGGCGTTGCCCGATCCAACTCTTGGTTTAGAGCTTGCAGCCCCTGCGAGGCGCGCTGTGCCCGCTCGGCCCGCTCCCAGGTCTCGCCCTTGTGCCCGGGAAACATCTGCGCTTCGGCATTCATGCTGGCGGCGGCGTGGTCCAGGTGGCGCTCGGCGGCCCGTCCGTTGCGGCTGGCCTGGGCCAGGTCCCCCGTCTGCAGCGCGTCGCGGGCGTCGCGCAGGCGGTCACGCGCACGTCCCAGCAGGGTCGATTCCATGCCGCCGGGGGCGTCTTTTTGGAGCGCCTCCAGCTGCCGCTCCAGGGCCGCGGCCCGCTCGCGCATACTCTCGGTGCTGGTGGCACCCTGGCCCTTCACGCGCCCGGTGGCGTCGCGCACGATGTCGCTGCTGCGCTCGGCCAGTCGCTGCTGTTGCTCGCCGATCATACCCAGCTCGCGGCGGGCCTCGGCCAGCGCCCGATCGCGCGGACCGAAGTGGGCTTCGCGAAAGCGCGCACCGCCGCCCTCGATCTGCGACTGCAGCTCTTCGATCTGTTCCTGTAGGGCGGCGAGCGCCTCTTCGGCCCGCGCCAGGTCGTCGCCCTCGACGGCATTGCGAAGCTCTTCGATGCTGCTGCGCGCGTTGCTCTGGGGAATTGCCTCCTGGTTGATAAACTCGCTGGGCACCCGCTTGGCCAGGCGCGAAAGGTTTTGGGCCAGCTCGCGCAGGCGGCGCTGGGCCTTGGCGATTTCGGCCAGCAGCGCCCGTTTGCCCTCGGCGCTGGGTTCGTTCTTGAAGCGCTCGAGCAATTTCTCGATCTCTTCCTGAAGCTCTCCCAGCTCGGTGCTGAGCTGGCGCGCTTCATTGACCAGCGCCTCTGCGACGGCGTCGGCCAGCAGGATCACCGCCTCTTCCTCCTCTTCGACCACTTCGCCGTCCAGGCGCACGCGCAGGGGATGGCTCGAAGCACTTCCCTGATGGAGCGAGTCCTCCCGGCGCAGCGCCCGCCGGATGCGATTGCGCGCCCCGCGCAGCTGCTCGGTGTCGATGGGGGCTGTGGCAGGGGCCGCGTCGACACTGTCGATGACGCTGCTGAGCGCTTCGGTGAAGGCCAGCTCCCCCACGTGCAACTCGGCCATGCGTTTGCGCGCCGCCATGGCATCTTCCGGGGGCGGCTGCTCCAGGCGATCGGCGAGCACATCGAGGGCGCCGTCCAGCAGCTGGCGCAGCTTCGGCACGTGTAGCGACAGGCGTTGGGCCTCGGAGGCGATCTCCAGCGCCAGGGTCGGTGAGGTGCCCAGGTTTGGGCCGGCGACGGAGTCGGCGTCGGTGGCCTCCAGCCACAGCAGCAGCAAATCCCCGGGTCGGGCACCGAGCTCGCTTGGTAGCAGCTCGTGGCTGTCGTCGAGCTGCGTGCGCGGACCGTCGGCCGCCAGCGCCGCCCACAGTCGTCTGCGCTCCTCGCTGCCATCGGGCAGCCGCACCGCCAGTTCCAGCGTGGCCAGGCCGTGATCGTCGTGGGCACGGTAGCGGATCGACAGCGGTAGCTCGGCCTCCACGATCATGCCGTCGCGCGGAGCGTCGATGGCGATGGTGGGGGGCTTGTCGGCGACCACCGAAAGCGAGCGCGCTCGGCTGTCCTGGTACCAGCGTCCCTGGCTCTCGAAGCGAATCGCCAGCTCACTGTCCTCGCGGGCCTCGATGCGCGCCTGGTAGCGATGCTGGCCCCGTTCACCGAGCGCGCGCAGCTGCACGCGGCTTTCGCCCAGCACCACGACGCCGAAGTCCGCGGCGATGCGAGCCTGCAGATTCAGCTCGATGGTGGTTCCGCGTGGCACCTCGATGCGTTCGGGGTCATCGAGACGCTGGGCCTTTCGCTGCAGGTAGCTCGGGTAGATCAGCCGCGCCTGCAGGGAGCTGACCACGGGCGCCAGGTGCACGCCGTCGGCGCGCACCTGGGCGGGGGAGAGCAGGGCGCCCAGGCTCTCGCGCAGCGAAGCGCTGGCGCCCAACGACGCGAGACTCAAAAGCAGCGCCGCTGCTCCGGCCAGGGCAGCGGGCTGCAAAAGACCGCGCCAGGGCACCACGCGCTCGGGCGGCAACTCGGAAAGCGCCGCACGCACCGACGCGGCGTGGGCCCCGACCAGCGCAGGCGAGCCGTGGCCCGGGCCGCGGGTGGCCAACTCGAGCGCGCTCTGGAGCGCCGAGGCCAACGACGGGCGGTGGGCGGCAACCAGCTGGCAGCCGCCGTAGCCGCGCAGCCGCGACAGCGGGCGCAACAGCCACAGCGCTGCACCAAGGGCGGCAGCGCCGCAGAGCAGCAGGCTCAGGCGCGCGTAGCCGGGGGTCACCACCGCTGGCGCCATCGTGGCCAGCGCGAGCAAGAGCACGCTGGCCAGACCGCTGCAAGCCAGCAAGGCGCGCAAGAGGAGCTGCAGGCCGGCGCGGCGCTTGATGCTGCCGAGGTAGTCCGCGATGGCACCACCTGCGCCCTGGGCGCCGCTATGCGAGGTGCGATTCATGATCGGCTGCAACGTAGCAGAAGCTGGCGCCGGGCCACGCGGGAGGCTTTCTTTCTTCGCGGGCCCCCGGGCGTCTGCAGGCCGCTCCGTGCGGCGCTTGTAGCATGACCGCTGGGCGACCGTTTCGGTGGCTCCACACGCGAGCAGAGCGGCCGCCGCGCTCTGAATGGCGCTGCCGTCCCGAGCTGCAGCGTAATCGCTATGGCACCGATCATCATTTTACGCGATGATGGGCAGCTCTCGGGAGGAGAGTCCGATGTCCGGTCCGCCGTCCGAAGTAAGCGCCTCCGAATCGCCAGGAGCCAATCCGCTGCCGCAGCCCGAGGCTGCCGTCGTGCGCGAAACCGGTGTCGAGCCGATGTCGGCAAGCGATGCATCGGAGTCGATCGAGTCCGAAGTGTCGCGGCTGGAGTCGCTGCTGGCCGAGCGCTCGCGCGCCCTGCGCGAGGCACAGGGCGAGGTCGGTCGTCTCTCCCGCTTGTTCGTCGAGGCCCAGGGGCGTTTCGAGGCCCTCGCCGCCGATGCGTCCCAGGGTGAGGCATCTCAAGGCGAGGCCGAGCCCCCCGCAGCCGGAGACGCCGAGCTGCGCGCTGCGGCGGACGCGGCGGTGGCGCGTGCCCTGGAGGCCGAGGTCGCACGGGCCGAGTTGCGCTTCGAGCTGGACGAGGCGTTGGCGCGCATCGCCGGACTCCATGCGGCGGCCCGCGCGCCAGCGGCCAGTGCACCGGCGGCCAGTGCGCCGGCAGACCGCGATGTCGAGCTCGAGCAGGCCCGGCTCAGCGGCACCGCCCGCGGCCTCAAGGCGGCGCTCGCGGAGGCCGAGGAAGCCCGCGATGTGGCCGAGGCCCGTCTGATGCTGACCGAGCAGGACTTGCAGGAAGCCCGCGAAGCGCTGCGCAAGCGCGCCAGCGAGCTAGGGCACCTTCGCGAGCAGCTTGAGTTGTCGTTGATCAAGGAGCGCTCCAGCGTCGAGCAGCTGTCGCGCTCGGTCGCCGAAGCCGAAGCCGAAACCCTGCGCGGAGAGATCGCGGGGCTGCGGGCGCGGGTGCAGGAGTCGGAGCGGGCGCTGGAACTCGCCCGCCAGCGCGTGCGGGCGGTGGAAGCGAACTCCGTGGACCGTGAGGCTCTGGGCGCGGCGCGTGCCGAGCTGGGAGTGCTCAAGGCCGAGCGCGAGAGTCTCGAGGCGCGCAGCGCGGAACTCGATCGGCTGCTGTCACGGGAGAGCGACAAGGGGCGTGATCTGGCGACCAAGCTCGCCCAGAGCACGGCAGAGGCGGCCAGCAGCAAGCAGGAAATCCGGCGTTTGCAGGCGGAGGTCGATTCCTTGCGCGAGGCCATCCGGGCGCTCGAAGAAGACGCCCAGCGCCGCGAGGAAACCCTGGAGGCCCAGCGCGATGCGGCCCAGCGCGGCACTGTGGGCCACAGGCGTCAGATCAGCGCCCTGAGCGAGACCCTGCGCGAGACCCGCGCCGCCTTTGAGAGCCTCTCCCAGTCGCTGGCCGAGCTGCTGCACCAGGAGGCGCCGGAGGGGGCCGAAGAGGCGACGATGCCGGGTGTGGCAGTCGAACTCGAGACCCTGGGCCAGCTCGAGGGGCGCGTGGCCTCCCGCGACGAGCGCATCGCCGTGCTCGAAAAGCAACTGTCCGAAGCCGAAACGGGGCGCGCTGCGGCCCTGGAGGATCGCGATGTGTCGGTGGACCACTGGCGCGCTGAGCTGAGCCGGACCTCGTCGGAGCTGGAACGCAGCCGCAGCCGCTTTTCCGCCGTGCAGAACGCGCTCCGGTCCCTGCGCTCGAGCCTCGGCAGCGACGAAGCCATCAGCGCCGAGCGCTTGCGTGAAGTCTTCGCGCTGATCGAGTCATAGGAGCTTGCTGGGCCCCGCTCTCCCGCCCTGGCCCGGCTTTGCCCCCTCGGCTTTGCCCCCGGGAAGAAAGCAAAACGCCGGATCCGATTCGGACCCGGCGTTTTGCCGCTGGCCGTACCAAGCTGGAGACTACATCTCCATGCCGGCCGGACCGCCGCCGTCTTCGGACTTCTCCACGATCATCGCCTCGGTGGTTAGCATCAGTGCCGCGACCGACGAAGCGTTCTGGATGGCGGTGCGCACGACCTTGGTGGGGTCGATGACACCTGCTGCGATCAGGTCTTCGTAGGTGTGGGTGGCGGCGTTGTAGCCACTGGCTGCGCCCTTGGTGGTGCGGACTTTTTCGACCACAATCGAGCCTTCGACACCGGCGTTGTTCGCCAGCTGCCGAATGGGCTCCTCGAGCGCGCGGCGCACGATGCTCACGCCCACCGCCTGCTCTTCAGAGACATCGAGCTTGGCCAGGGCCGACTGGCAGCGCAGCAGGGCGGTGCCGCCTCCGGGCACGATGCCCTCTTCGACCGCGGCGCGCGTGGCGTTGAGGGCGTCCTCGACGCGGGCCTTCTTCTCCTTCATCTCGACCTCGGTCGCCGCGCCCACGCGCACGACCGCGACGCCGCCGACCAGCTTGGCCAGCCGCTCCTGCAGCTTCTCGCGGTCGTAGTCGCTGGAGGTCTCCTCGACCTGGCGACGGATGGTGTCGATGCGGCCCTTGATGTCGGCCTTCTTGCCGCCACCGTCGACGATGGTGGTGTTCTCCTTGTCGATGGTGACGTGCTTGGCGGTGCCCAGGTCGCTCAGGGTCACGTTCTCGAGCTTGATGCCCAGGTCCTCGCTGACCACCTGGCCACCGGTGAGAATCGCGATGTCCTTGAGCATCTCCTTGCGGCGGTCGCCAAAGCCCGGGGCCTTGACCGCAGCGGTGTGCAGGGTGCCGCGCAGCTTGTTGACCACGAGCGTCGCCAGGGCTTCACCCTCGATGTCCTCGGCCACGATCAGCAGGGGCTTGCCCTGCTTGGCGATGGCTTCGAGCACGGGCAGAAGATCCTTCATGTTGGAGATCTTCTTCTCGCACAGCAGCAGGTAGCAGTCCTGCAGCTCGGCTTCCATGCGCTCCTGGTCGGTGACGAAGTAGGGCGACAGATAGCCGCGGTCGAACTGCATGCCCTCGACCACCTCGAGGGTGGTCTCCAGGCCCTTGGCTTCTTCGACCGTGATCACGCCTTCCTTGCCGACCTTCTCCATGGCCTCGGCGATGATGTTGCCGATGGTCTCGTCGCCGTTGGCGCTGATGGTGCCGACCTGGGCGATTTCTCGCGGGTCCTTGGTGGGCTTGGAGAGCTTGCTCAGCTTGTCGGTGACGGCGCGAACGGCCGCCTCGATGCCGCGCTTGAGCTCCATGGGATTGTGGCCGGCGGCCACCATCTTCGAGCCCTCGCGGTAGATGGACTGGGCCAGCACCGTGGCGGTGGTGGTGCCGTCGCCGGCCACGTCCGAGGTCTTGGCGGCGACCTCGCGCACCATCTGGGCGCCCATGTTCTCGAACTTGTCCTCGAGCGCGATCTCCTTGGCCACCGTGACGCCGTCCTTGGTGACGGTGGGGGCCCCGAAGCTCTTCTCGATCACGACGTTGCGACCGCGCGGCCCGAGCGTGACCTTGACCGCGTCGGCCAACGCGTTGACCCCGTTGAGGATCTTGTCGCGCGCATTTGTATCATAAATGATTTCTTTGGCTGCCATTTCAAAGACTCCTCGGGCTGGCGACGAGCGCCTCAGGCCCTCGCTTGCTTACTCTTGCACCACCCCGAGGATGTCGTCCTCGCGCATGATGAGTAGTTGTTCTCCGTCCACCGTGATGTCGGTGCCGCCGTATTTGCTGAAGAGCACGCGGTCGCCGACCTTGACCTCGGGCTTGCGGGTGCTGCCGTCCTCGAGGATCTTGCCCTTGCCGACGGCGAGGATCTTGCCCTCGGCCGGCTTTTCCTTGGCCGAATCGGGAATGATAATCCCGCCGGCGGTCTTCTCTTGCTCTTGAATCCGGGAAACCAGGACACGGTCCTGGAGGGGACGAATGCGCATCTGAACCTTCCTCCGATATCGTTGCCGGCGTGTGCTCCGGCCCATAAACTCGCATGCCCGCCCGGAAATTCCGGTGAGGCGCGCGAAACATAACCAGCCCCACGGCCCAGTCAAGGGTCAGCGACGGGCCATTGTGCGCGTTGCCCGCATTCCGTGATAGCGCTAGAATGTCGAGTACTTGGGCGCCAAATGCCAGATCGGCGGTGGCGTCCGGTGAACCCTCGAAGGAGCCTGGATGGCGGCGATCGACGCCTCTGCCAACATTCGAGATTTCTTTCAGGCGCAGCTGTCAGAAGCGCTGAGCGCCCAGGGGGTGCAAACCGCCGACGCCACCCGCGACTATCTGGTCGAGCTGATGGCTGGCTTCGCCAACGGGCCGCTCGTGGCGCGACTGGGCTTTCCCCTGGTCACACTGCTGGAGCGGGCCCTGGCGGTGGCGGGTCGCGAACGCGAGGCGCGTCTGCGCGAGCTGGGCGACACCTCCCTCTTTTTATACGGTTTTCTCCCCGACAGTTTCGAGCGCCGCGGCCTGACCGCCGAGTACGTCGAGACCATGGGCGGGCGCGCCTACCGGGCTGTCGTGCGCGTGCGCGGCGGTGGGGTCTTCGCCGAGCTGGCGTCCCGATTTAGGGAGATGGGGGGCGTGCTCGACGAGGTGAGGGAGCGCACATCTTTGCGCACCGACGGAGAGCTGCTGCGACTCTACCAGCGCTGGCTCGAGTCCGGCTCCGACAGCCTGGCCCGGAGACTGGCGCGGCGAGGGGTCCATCCCGTGCCGCCCTCGCGCGGCGAGATCAACTGAAAACCGCTGACGAGCACCTCCTACAGGTGGGGCATCACCGCCGTCTTTTTGGAGCGCTCCGGCACTGCAACGTGGATTTTCTTGCCGGGCGTGCCGTACAATTTCTGCCATGCCCATGCTGCGGATCGTGTCGCCTGAAGGGCAGGAGCGCTCGGCCCAGCTCCAGGCCCACAACACCCTGGGCAGGCATCCTGACAATTCGATCCAGATCCTCGATCGCATTGTCAGCAAGAATCACTGCCACATCATCCAGGTCGGCAACGGCTTCGTGCTCAAGGACCTGGGCTCCCTGAACGGGACCTACGTCAACGGTCAGCGGGTGCAGGGGGAGCGGGCGCTCAGGCGCGGCGATGAGATTGGTCTGGGCTCCACCAAGATCATCTACGTGGGCGATGGGGGCGTCTCGCAGCCCCAGATGAATTCAGCACCGCAGATGAGCGCGGCGCCCCAGCCCGCCGCTGTTGACCCGCGCGCCAACGCCGCTGTTGACCCGCGCGCCAACGCCGCTGTTGACCCGCGCGCCAACGCCGCGACCGCAGCAGCCGCCAACACCGCGACCGCCGTGGCCGCCAATACGGGTCTGGCCGCGGTGCCCTCGCCCGCGCCCCCGGTCGGCCGTGTCACGATGGCCCCGGGCATGGTCGAGAGCCACGTGCGCGCCAAGCTGGCGCAGCAGGCGGCGCAGAACTTCGTGCCCGAGCGGCTGATCCAGGACCAGGCGGCGCTGCGCTCGGACTACGAAAAGCTGCGCGTGAGCTTTGAGCTGACGCGCGCCATCGCTGGCGAGCTGGATGTGGACCGGCTGCTGACGAAGATCCTCGACACCGCTTTTGAGGTGCTGGCGGTGGATCGCGGCGTCGTGCTCCTGCTCAACGATGCCGGCGACCTGCAGCCCAGCTGCGTGCGTACCAAGCGCGGTGACGGCACCGAGGAGGTCGCGCTGTCGACCACGATCATCAATGAGGTGCTGCGCGACCGCACGGCCGTGCTCTCGAGCGATGCGCTGATGGACCAGCGCTTCAAGGGCGCCCAGTCGATCATCATGCAGGGTATTCGCTCCAGCATGGCGGTGCCGCTGATCTACTCGGAGCAGCTGCTGGGCGTGATGGTGCTCGACTCCCAGGTGGCCGCCAACGCCTTCACCGACAAGGACCTGCAGCTGACCCAGGCGCTGGCCAATCAGGCGGCGGTGGCCATCCAGAACGGTCTCTACGCGCGCAAGATCGAGCAGCAGGCGCTGACCCGCCAGCGCTTCGAGCGCCTGCTGTCGCCAGCCATCGCCGAGCTGGTCGTCAACGGTGAGGTCGAGGTGGAGAAGGGCGGCCACAGTCGCGAGACCACGGTTTTTTTTAGCGACATCCGGGGCTTTACCGCGATGAGCGAGCGGCGCAGCGCCCAGCAGATCGTCGATATGCTCAACGAGTACTTCGAGCTGATGGTCGAGGTGATCTTCGACCACGAGGGCACGCTGGATAAATTTGTGGGCGATGAAATCATGGCCCTGTTCGGATCACCGGTGAGCCATCCCGACGATCCGGTCCGCGCCGTGCACGTGGCGGTCCGGCAGCTGCGCGCGCTGGAGCAGTGGAATCGCGTGCGCGTGGCCCGTAACGATGAGCCGGTGGAGATCGGAATCGGCATCAATACCGGCGAGGTCGTCGCCGGCTACCTCGGCAGCAGCCGCGCGCTCGAGTACACGGTCATAGGAGATGTGGTCAACACGGCGGCCCGTCTTTGCTCGGCCGCCAGCGCCGGTGAGATCCTCATCAGCCGCGCGACTTATCTGCGGGTCAAGGACTACTTCCGGGCCGAAGAGCTGCCGCCGGTGCACGTGAAAAATAAGGCCCAGCCGCTGCAAGTCTACCGGGTGCACGGCGAACTCTGAAGCGGCGCCCAGGTGAGTGCCGCCGTCAGGCGCCGGGTTCGGCTGCCGGCAGCGGCACGACCGCCAGCTCGTCGCGCAGCTCGCCGAGTAGGGCGTCGAGGGCGGCCTGTTGGGCCCCGGTGGTGATCACCGAAACAGTACCGTCCCCGCTGCCGAAGATCAGGGCCAGGCCGTCGTAGGCCTCCAGGATGGCTCGAAGCAGCACCACGTCGGCGTCGGCCACCCGCAGGCGGCGCTGGGTCAAGCCGGGACCGAGCGGTGGGACGGTGGCCACGGGGCAAGCTTCGCACCTTGCGGACATGGGCCAAAGGCCCAATGGCCGCCGACGGCTTTTTTGACCCCCGGGCGGGCGCCTTCCTACGATAGCCGGGCCGTGGAGTCGGTTTTGCCGCGGCCCAGTTCCCATGCGACCGATCGTCTTGAGTTTTCTGTGCTCCACAGCCCTGGGCTGCTCGACGGCGAGCCAGGTCGAGCCGCGCACGGCCCGGACCGCAAATGGGACCGACGGCGCAGGGGCAAAGCTCAGCTGGCTCGAGTCGCGCGCCGTGGCCCAGGAGCAGCGCATCACGGAGTTGGAGACGCGGCTGTCGCTGCTGGAACTCGAGGGGCGTAGCTTCCGTGAGGCGACGGCGGGCAAGCCCCGGGAAACCGTGCGCATCGGCGAGGGACGCCGCCAGGATCGCGAGCAAGACGGCGACGAGGGCGACCGCGAGGTGGGCGAGGACATGGACGAGCAGCCGTTGATTCGCGTGCAGGTCGATCCGCCGGCTCCCAAGGTCCTCGAACCACTGGTCCTACCCGAGCCTCCACCGGGCGTTTCAACTCGTCTGCCCGTGGTACCGCTGCCCGGCGAGCGCCTCAGCGGCGAGCAAGCCCCATCAGGTGTCGAGATCCAGTCCCGCTATCGCGTGGCCCTGGGCCATCTGCGCGGGCGGCGCTACGAGGAAGCGATCGTCGGCTTCGGTGAGCTGCTCACGGCCGCGCCGGAGGGAACCCTGGCCGACCGGGCGCTCTACTGGCGCGGTGAGTGCCACTATGCCCTGCGCTCCTATCGGCGCGCGCTCGCCGACTTCGAGGCGTTGGTGGCGCGCCACCCGAAGAGTTCCAAGCTTCCCGATTCGATTCTGAAGATCGGTCTATGCCACCTGCGGCTCGGCGATTCCGAGACGGCGGCCGCGCACTTTCGTCGGGTCCGCACGGAGTACCCCAATAGCGATGCCGCCCGCATCGCAGCCCGGGAGGGTTCATCATGAGGAAATACCTTCTTTGCATGTGCATGTTGGCCGTCGCCTTCAGCATGCCGAGCGCCGGCTCCATCGCAGCCCAGGACAGCTCCGACGACTACGAAGCCTATTTCGGGTTCGAAGAGGAAGAGGACGAGGAGGCGGGGCCGGCGACGCTGCAGCAGGCCATCAAGGAAGGGCGCGGATATCGTATCGGGCAGGGTGGCGCGCATGCTGCCGGCCGCGACGTGCATGTGGTTCGCGACGGCGACACGCTCTGGGATATTTCGGGGCACTACTACGGCGATCCCTGGCACTGGCCCCAGCTGTGGTCCTACAACCCCGAGATCACCAACCCCCATTGGATCTATCCGCTCGACGAGATTCGTCTGGCGCCTGGGGCCGGCGGCGGGCCCGGCGCAGGCGGCTATGCGGGCGGTCCGCTGCAGCCGGGTCCGGCGACCGCGGGGGAACTGGCGGGCACCGAAGCGGCGCCGGCCATCGTGGTTCCGCGACGCGCCTGGACCCCGGAGACGGTTTTTCTGCGCGATTCGGGCTATCTCGACAAGGAGGCGCTCAAAACCATCGGTCAGATCGAAAGCGGCAACGAAGAGCACATGATGCTTTCGCCGAGCGATCAGGTCTACATTCGCTTCGAAGAGAAGCAGAATGTTCGAGCGGGCGATCAGTTCACCATCTTCCGCCGGCTGCAGGACTGGGAGCGGCACCCCGACGAAGAGGGCGAACTCGTGCGCGTTCAGGGGCTGGCCGTAATCCGTAGTTATGACCGCAAGACGCGCGTCGGCCGTGGCGTGATCACCGAAGCGCTGGAGCCGATCGAGCGCGGCTACCTGGTGGCCAAACTCGACCGTCGCTTCGACCTGGTGCAGCCGCAGCGCAACACCGCCAACGTGGTGGCGCGGATCATCGCGACCGTGCGTCCCCGGAGTTTGCTGAGCTTTCAGAACGTGGTGTTCCTGGACGTGGGCCAGGGGCAAGGCATCAAGCCCGGCAATCGCTTCTTCGTCGTGCGCAAGGGCGACGAGTGGCTGGAACAATCTCGGGACCTGACCGGTGATACCCGCGAGCTGGGCAGCATCGAAAATGCGCCGCCCTACGATCCCGATGCGCTGCCCAAGGAGGTGGTTGCGGAACTGCGCGTGATCAAGGTCCGCAAGGATACCACGATCGCGCTGGTGACCCGCTCGGACACCGACTTGAAGCACGGCGACATCGCCGAGATGCGCAAGGGCTTCTGAGGTCGCGGAACCGGGCGTTCAAGGTCGTGCCGCAGGGCCGTAGTCGACTGCAGCACGCTGGCACCGGAGGGCGTTGCGGACACGCAAAACCGTTTCCAGGTCAGCGCCATTTGCCCACGCACGCCGATGTGGGACAATGGGCGCATGGCGGAAACGGAGTCCGAACTCCGGGAGGAACTCGCGCGCGAGCAGGGCAAGCTGCGGGCACTGCAGGAGATCGCGCAAACCCTGGCTTCGACGCTGGAACTCGATGAACTCTTCGGGGCGTTGCTCAGGCGCATCAAGAGCATCATGGATGCCGACGAGGCCACGCTCTTCGTGGTCGACGAGGAGCGGCAGGATCTGTGGTCGCGCTGCACGCGGGGAGGTGGCACCGAAGAGATCCGGTTGCGCATGGGTCAGGGGCTGCCCGGCTGGGTGGCCCAGAACGGTCGCTCCTTGAACGTCAAAGACGCCTATCGGGATGTGCGCTTTGATTCGGAGTGGGATCGGCGCACGGGCCATCACACCACCAGCGCCCTTTGCGTGCCCGTGAAGAACCCCCTGGGGCGCACCATCGGCGTGCTGCAGGTGCTCAACCGGCGCTCCGACTACTTCAAGCTCGAGGACGAGTCCCTGCTGTCGTCGATCGCGTCGCTGGTGGCGGTTTCGCTGGAGAACAACAAGCTCTTCGTGTCGGTGGTGGGCAAGAACATGGAGCTGCTCGAGACCAAGGAGCAGCTCGAACAGAAGGTGCGCGAGCTGGACGTGCTCTTCGAAATCGCCCAGGTCTCCGCCAGCGCCGAGCAGCTCGACGACTTGCTCGAGGGGGCCCTGGCGCGCGCCATCCATGCTTCGGGCGCCGAGGCGGGATCGATCCTGCTGTCGGAGGCCGACGGTGGCCAGCTGCGCTTTCAGGCGGCCGTTGGCGGTGATCCCGAGGCGGTCAAGCGCCTGAAGGTGGCGCCCGACGAGGGCATCTGCGGTTGGGTCGCCACCCACGGCAAGCCCCAGGTCGTCAACGACGTGCACTCGGATGCGCGCCACTCGAGCGGCATCGCCAAGAAGGTCGGCTACCACCCGCGCTCGGTGCTGTGCGTGCCGCTGACGACGCTGCAGGGGCGCGGGGCCCTGGAGCTTCTCAACAAGGGCTCGGGCAACACGGCCTTTACCGACGATGACCTGAAGCTGGCGAGCGTGATCGCCCGTCACGTTTCGACTGCCATCGATCTGGCCCGGGCGCGCACACGCCAGGCCCAGGAGCAGCGGCTGTCGACCATTGGGCAGCTGCTGTCGGGCGTGGTCCATGACCTGCGCGGCCCGATGACGGTGATCTCGAGCTACGCGCGCTACCTGCGAGAGCAGCCGGATGCCTCCGAGCTGGCCGGCTACGGCGAGTCGATCCTGCGCCAGGTCGAGTCGGTCAACGCCATGACCGGCGAGATCCTGGCCTTTGCCCGCGGCGAGCGCCGGCTGCTCGTGAGCAAGGTCTACCTCAAGCCCTTCTTTCAGACCCTGACCGAGCAGCTTCGGGCCGAGCTGGACGGTCGGCCGGTGGAGCTGACCCTGGAGCTGTCCGACCGGGGCACTGCCTATTTCGACCAGGACAAGGTGACGCGCGCGGTGCACAACCTGGTGCGCAACGCCGCCCAGGCGTTGGGACCCGGCGGCGGGCATATCGGCCTCGCGGTGTCCTCGGTCGCCGATGGTCGGCTCTTCATCGAGTGCCGCGACGACGGGCCGGGTGTGCCCGAAGAGATCCGCAGTCGCATGTTTGAGTCCTTTACCTCACATGGCAAACCTGAGGGAACAGGGCTGGGATTGGCCATCGTGCGCAAGGTGGCCTCGGACCACGGCGGGGAGGTGCGCATGAATAGCCGCCCCGGGCATACTGTCTTTACCCTGGAGTTACCCTCCAGGCGGCCCGGAGTGAGCGAGGCTCCGCCAGAGGCCAACTCCGGATCCGATCAGGGACAGGTGATCGCATGAGTACTCCATGGGTAACCCACACGATGGCCGCGCTGGCGGCTGCGACCCTGCTGCTGCTGCTCGGCGGTGGCGCTTCGGTCCAGGCTCAGTCCTCGGGGCAAAGTCAAATGGGCCAGGGTCAGGCCGCCATCCAGGTGCGCTCGGATGTGAAGCTGGGTATCAAAGGGACTGCTGGTACTAATAACGAGCGCTTGCAGCAGTTGACCGAGGCCGTCGGCGATCAGATGGGCGCGGTCAAGAGCTGCTATCGAGACCTGGTCAAAAAGCGGCCCACCACGGTGGGCTCCTTCGCCATCAAGCTTTCGCTGGCCTCAGGGGCCAAGGTGGGGCTCGAGGTCAAGGAAAACGGGGGCAGCGACGCGGACCTGCGCAAGTGCGTGGAAAAGGTCTTTCGCAGAGCTGGCTACAAAGGGGTCGACCGGCCCGCGGCCGCGATCGTGTCGCTGGAGTTCGCCAACAGCCGTGCCGAGGGCCAGGACGAGATGGTCGAGCACATGCGCGCGGCCGATCGCGTAGAGGTCGCAGAGCGTCCGGAGGGCGGCTTCGAGGCCCGCTGGAAGGAGCCCGCCGGGCGCCTGGAATTCGTGGTCGTGGGCAAGGACTCGATGCCCGCGGTCGAGGTCGCGCTGCGAACCCTGCGCGACAACTTCGCCGCCTTTCTCGACTGCCGCCGTCGTGCCGAAAAGGACGGCAAGTCACCCGCCGGTCAGATCGACGTCAGCCTGCGCTTGCGCCGGGGCGGTGAGGCCTCGCCCAAGGTCACAAATAGCACCGTGGCCCACGAACGCGGGGCCAAGTGCGTGGAGCGCAAGCTGCGCCGGTTGAAGTTCGAAGACGCCCCAGCCGCCAAGAGCGTGGACGTCCAGATCACCTTTGGGGCCTGAGGCCGCTCAGGCGAAGTCTTTTTCCTGGCGCTCCTGGTCTTCCTTGCAGCGGATGCAGAGCTTCGTCTCGGGACGGGCCTCGAGTCGCTTGGCGCTGATGTCCTCCCCGCAATCTTCGCAGGTGCCGAATTCGCCGCTGTCGATCTTCTTCAGGGCGTAGTCGATTTTCGAGAGGAAGGTTTTTTCGCGACCGCGGAGCCGGAACTGGAAGGACTGCAGACCTTCGCTCGCAGCGAGATCCATCTCGTCCGGCAGATCGTCGGTGTCCACCGTCATGTGCTCAGCCTTCAGGCTTCGAGCGTTCGAAACCAGCGCTTCCCGCTTTTCCTCAAGGATCTTGCGGTAGCGCTTGAGGTCACTCTTCTTCATCGCGAAATACCCCTGGGATACGAGGAGCGCAGCAAGATAGTCACAGCGGCCTCGGAGTCAAGTCTGACGCAAGCGAAGGTCTCACACTTGCGTACCTGAGCGAAAGTTCCGGTCCCACAGTCGCAAGCGCCGCAGCAAGAGATCCAGCAGCAGCAATGCGATGGTGAGCAGGAGCAGTTGGGGCCATAGGGCCTGATGGCCACGTACGTGTTCGCCGCGGCGGTCGAAGAGCCGTTCCACGTCGAGGGGGCCGCCGCCGCCCAGCTCCGAAGCCCGTGAAAGCAGGGCCAGGTCGGCTTCGGTGGCGGCGTATTCGCGCGGGTAGGGACGGTCGAGACGCGCGTGGCCGATGCCCGCGGTCCTGCCGTCCAGGCGGTGCAGGGCGGAGAGCGAAAACGATCCATAGCGCTCGAGGGGGAAGCGGGTTTCGTAGCGGCCGGGCGCGGTTTGTCGCATGGCATGGCGTTCTTCGAAGCCCCCGCCGCCGCTGTCGGCGATCGTAAGAGTGGATTCCATGCCGTTGATGAAGCGGTCGTCGGGGCCGATGGCGTCGGCCACGACCACCACCTCGCCGCGCTCCAGGCGCGCCTGCAGGGGCAGCTCGGTGTCGTGCTTGCGGCGCATGTGCTCGCGCACCAGCTGACCCCAGAAGCGAGCGAAGCCGCGCCAGCGCAGCCAGTCGGTGGACCAGCGCGACTTGATGTCCGAGGTCCAGGCCAGCGACCAGCCCAGACCCACGCGCCAGCGTGCCAGAAGTGGTTCGCCCAGGTCGCTGGCGACGATCACCTGGGCCGGGGTGGGCTTGGCCTCGGTGGCCACGTAGCCGCGCAGGTAGGGGGCGCTGCCCATGTCCAGGCCCTTGAGGAAGTCGGCGGGCGTGATGGGGGTGGCCGCGATCAGGTCTTCGACGGCGCTATTTCTGCCGACCGTGGTGGTCTCGCGCGTGAAGATGCGCGGGACGTTGTGGGGGTCGTTGGTGAAGTAGGCGCGGCCGCCGCCGAGGTTGGCCGACTCCTGCAGGAGACTGCGGTTGACGTCGGTGCCGAGCCCCACGGTGGAAATGGTGATGCCCTCGGCCCGCATGGCGCGCACCAGCTCCGGGATACCCTGTTCCTGGGTTTGACCATCGGTTAGAAGTATCATGTGCTTGACGCGGGCGCGTACGCCGAGCAGGTCGCCAAAGGCCATGTCGAGAGCGGGAAAGATGGCGGTTCCCCCGCGGGCCATGAGCTGGCCGATGTTGCGCCCGATGCGCAGGCGATTTTGAGCGCTCTGCATGCGCACCTTGCGTTCGGGGCTGCTTGAAAAACCGACGACCCCCAGGGAGTCCGAAGCCCCCAGCACCTCGGCCGCCGCCTTGGCCGCATCCTTGGCGAGTTCCATCTTCATGCCCGCCATGGAGCCACTGGTGTCGATGACGAGCGCCAGCGCCAACGATTGCTCGTCGCGACGGCGTTGGGAGTCCATGCGCACTGGCAGCAGGCGCTCCATGGCCGTGCGTTGGTAGCCCCCGAGGCCGAAGCTCTGGTCGCCGCCGGCCATCATGAAGCCGCCCCCGTGGTCGCGCACGTAACGCTCGATGACGCCCATGGGTTCGGCGCCGACGGCCTCGGCGGGCACGTCCGAGAGGATGAAGAAGTCGTAGCGCGCCGCTTCGCCCAGGCTGCGGGGTAGGGCGCTGGGCGGCAGCACGTCCACGTCGAACTCGCCGCTGCCGAGGGCGTCGGCCAGGTGGCGGGCCTGGGCCGGCGCCGAGTCCACGATCAGCACGCGGGGACGGCCCAGGGCCACGACCGTGGTGGTCACGCTGTTGTTTTCGGCGAAGTGGTCGGGGCCCAGGGGCTCGACCTCGATGCGATAGCGCGCCGGGCCCGGCACGCGTAGCACTGAGCGAAAGCTGACGCTGTTGTCGCCTGCCGCGAGGTCCAGCTCGCGCACGGCGTCGAGGCCGCCCAGTACTTCGCCCTGGTACAGGCGCACGCGGGCCTTGCCGGGCTTGCTGGCGAAGATCGTGGCGCGCACGTCGAAGCTCTGGCCGACCTGGGGCGCGTCGGGAAGCGAAAGCTCGCGCACGGCCACTTCGTGGGGGGCGCCGCCCGCAAGGGCATGGTGCGTGAGCCGCACGCCAAAACCGCGGGCACGCGAGACCTCGGTCAGCAGATCGCCGCGGGTCTGCAGGCCGTCGCTCAGCAGGGCCACGCGCTTGATGTGGCCGGCGGGAAACAGCCCGTAGGCCAGCTGCAGCGCCGCTTGCAGGTTGGATTCGGAGCCGCCGCCGGGCTGGCGCGCGATGGCCTGGGCGAGGCTTCCGTCCTCCGGGGCCGCAACGCGCGCCGGGCGCGCGGCGAAGGTGACCAGCTGCAGGTCGTTGCCGCCGCGGGCCTTTTCGGCGTGTTGCACCAGCTCGCGCGCCCGCTGCAGGTCCGGGTCGCCCACCGAGTCGGAGACGTCGACCAGCATCACCGCGCTGATGCGGGTGGCGTCTTCTACCCGCGACAGCCGTGCCAGTGCCAGCACCATGGTCGAAAGGGCCAGCGCGCGCAGCAGCAGTGAGAGCAGGCGCTGGGGCCGCGGCAGATCGGCCAGCGATCCGTGGCTGGCCCAGGCGAGCAGCAGCACCGCCGCAATGGCGCCCAGATAGGCCGGGTCGAGGACCTCGAAGTGGCCACCCAAGCCCGGCACGGCGCGGGGGGCGTTGCCGAGGGCGGAGGCCAGCAGCGAGCCCAGGGCGAGGCCGAGCACCAAGAGCGCGACCCCCGTGAGCAGGCGCGCGCGGCTCATAGCGTCCACCGCCGATGAAAGGTGATCCACTCGAGCATGGACAGGCCCAGGGCCAGGGCCGCGAGCAGGGCCCAGGGCGGCTCTCCCGGCGGTGTCGGCTTTCGGGCCGGTGTGGGCACTGTTCGACCCGTCAGTTGAAGCTGGCCCGAGGGAGTGAGTTCATGATCGAAGCCCGGCTCCAGGTTGACCGCCAGCAGCTGTCGCCTGTCGCCGAGCTGAAGTTCGTAGAAACCGGGCGCTTCAGCCATGAAACCGGTGCGGCCGTTGGCTGTCACCAGCTCCCGCTGGCTACCTGAGGGCGTGCGCAGGCTGGCCCTCTTGTCGCCTTCGGGCACCTCGAGTTCCACGAAGCGGCCCACGTGATGGGTGTCGCGGTAGTCGTCGCGCTGGGTGCTGAAGAGATCGATACCGTTGAGCAACAAGAGCGGCCAGGCGACGCGCAGGGGCAGGTCGCTGTCGCGGATGTCGAAGGCGATGGCCAGCATCTTCTTGCCCGCCCGCTCGCCGCTCACCAACAGTGGAACGCCGCCGGAGCCCGCGATGGCGCGGTCGCCGGGCGCGAGCTTGAGCCTGAGCGCGCGGCCCACGTTGACGTCGCGCAGGGCCGTGTGGCGCAGCCAGGGGTGCTTGTGATCGATGCGATCGAAGAAGGGGCGCTCGGCCTCGCCCAGCACTTCGAAGGGGGCAAAAACGCCCGCGGCCGAGGGCGCGGGGTGGATGTAGAGGCTGTCGACGCTGGGCGCTTCTGGCGGCAGGGTGGCGTCGAAGATGGCGGCGTCGTAGCCCTCGGTGCCGGCGTAGGCCTCGGGATGCACGAGATCGACGTCCAGGTATTCGTCGAGCAGCAGGGCGGCCTCGAGGTAGCGATTGCCGGCAGTCACGCACAGCACGCGGCTGCGGCGTCGCTCGGGCAAAAGCGCGTGCCGGCGGTCGTCGAGGGCGAGGTCGTCGCCTTTGGCATCGGGGTGCAAAAGGCGCGCTTCCAGGCTCTGGCTGACGCCCGTGATGTCGTCGTAGACGCGCCGCACGCGGCCCCGCGCGTCGATTTCGAGGCTCTCGGCGTCGATGGGCTGGCCGTCGCCCAAGAGCTGCAGCTCCACGCGCTGCTTGCGCTCGGAGGTGTTGATGATCTCGAGCCACAACTCGCTCTGGTTGCGCTCGAGCGGATAGCGGCGGGCGGAAAAGGCGGTGATGGCCAGGTTGCGGCCGCGCGTGCCGAAGACGCGATGCTGCACTTCGATGCCAGCGCGCTCGAGTTCCTTGCCGAGCCTGTCGTCGCGCAGGCGGGCACGATCGGAGAGCAGCAGCACGCGCGGGCGGCTTTTGCCGCGCAGGACGTCGAGGGCGAAGCGCAGGGCCGCGTCGTGGTCGCTCTGGCGTGCGCCAGGGGTCAGCGCTTCGAGCGCGCGTTCGAGCTGTTGGGGGTCTTCGACCATGGGCGTGCGCGGGGTGGGGGCGCTGTCGTAGCTGGCCAGCAGCACGGCGCGGCCGGGGCCGGCCGAGCGGCAGTGGGCGCGGGCCACCTCGAGGGCGGCGCCGAAGCGGCTGGGCTCGACGTCGCGGGCGGCCATGCTGGCGCCCATGTCGAGCAGGATCACCAGATGCTCGCGGCGCTCGTCGAAGCCCTCGGGACGCGGGTCGCCGATGGCCAGGGCCAGCGCGCCGACGATGCACAGGGAAAGCAGCAGCGACAGCAGATGCCGCAGGCTCGAAAAGAGGCGATTGCTGCGGCTGTCACCGAGCACCTGTTCCCACAGCCCCACGAAGGGCACGGGCACCGGCCGCCGGCGCTGCCGCAGCATGTACATGGCGATGGTGAACGCCGAGGCCAGCCCCAGCACGGCCAGGACCTGCATCAGGCTCAAACCGGTGAAAACCATCAGGTGACGAGGCCTCCGCGCCTGAGCAGTCGCAGCACATTTTCTTCGAGGGCCGTCGCGGTGTCGATGCCGTGGTAGCCCACCTGCTTGCGCACGCAGAAGCTTTCGATGCCCTCGAGCCTGTCCTGGTAACGCTGCCGGTAGCGTTGCAAGAGCTTGTCGGTGACGGTGACGCGGCGGCTCTCACCTGTCTCCACGTCGATGAGCTCCACGTCGCCGCGAATCGCGGGCTCGGCGTCGGCGACCGAGCGCAGGTGCAAGACGTGGGTCTCGAAGCGCGCGTAGCGCAGGGCGTTGATGCAGTGCTCGAACCCCTGGGGGTCGTAGAGATCGCTGATCAAGATGGCGACGCCGCGGCGTTTGTTCTGGGCGACAAAGGTGGCCACCGCATCGGCCAGCTTCGTTTGACCCGTCGCCGCAAGCGGGCGCAGGAAGTCGAAGACCGTGAAGATGCGCTGCTGGCCGCGCGTGGGGGGCAGGCGCTCGACGCCGCTGTCGCGCAGGGCCGTGATCGAGACGCGGTCCAGGTGGTGCAGCGCCACGTAGGCGAGGGCGGCGGCCAGCTTTTTGCCGTAGGCGAGCTTGTTCGGCGTGCCGAGCCCCATGGAAGCCGAACAATCGAGCAGGATGTAGACCGAGAGGTCTTCCTCTTCTTCGTACTGGCGCAGCACCAGGCGATCGAAGCGGCCATAGACGTTCCAGTCGATCTGGCGGATGTCGTCGCCGGGCGAATAGCGGCGGTAGTCGGCGAATTCCACGCCGGTCCCCGAGCGCCGGGAGCGGCGTTCGGCGCGGCTTTGGCCGCTGAAGATGCGGCGCGAGACCAGGGCCAGGTACTCGAGGCGCTTCTGGAATGCCTCGTCGAAGAGCTCCCCGTCGGAGCCCCGGCCGGTCGCCTCCGGCGCGGTGGGGCGATTGCGAAGTGGCCAGCGCAATTGAGTCACCTCACCCCGGTGAAGGCACTTCTCGCAGCACTTCGTCCAGTACCTGATCGCTGGTGATGCCTTCGGCCTCGCCTTCGAAGTTCAAGATGATGCGGTGCCTGAGCGCCGCCTTGGCCACTTCGCGCACGTCGTCGATGGCAGCGTGGAAGCGCCCGTCGAAGAGCGCGCGGATGCGGGCCGCGGTCATGCAGGCCTGGGCGCCGCGGGGGCTGGCGCCGAAGCGCACGTAGCGTTTGACCAGCGCTGTGGCCAGGGGGCGATCGCGGTGGGTGGCCTCGAGCAGACTCACGGCGAAATCCTGCACGTGACGGGCGACGGCCACCTGACGCACGGTACTGCGCATCTGCAAGATATCGTCCCGGCCCAGCACGGGGCTCACTTCGGGGGCCTGGGTGCCGGTGGTGCGGTCGAGGATGGCGTGCAGCTCGTCGTGGTCGGGAAACTCCACGTGCAGCTTGAAGAAGAAGCGGTCGAGCTGGGCTTCGGGCAGCGGGTAGGTGCCCTCCATTTCGAGCGGGTTCTGGGTGGCGAGCACGAAGAAGGGCTGCTCCAGGGAGTGGGTGATCTTGGCGACGGTGATCGAGTGCTCCTGCATGGCCTCGAGCAGCGCGCTCTGGGTCTTGGGGGTGGTGCGGTTGATCTCGTCGGCGAGCACGATATGGGCAAAGAGCGGGCCGGGCTGGAAGCTGAAGCTGCGCCGGCCGTGCTCGTCGTCGGTGATCATGGTGGTGCCCAGGATGTCGGCGGGCATCAGATCGGGGGTGAACTGGATGCGCGAGAAGCGCAGGTCGAGGGCGGCGGCCAGGGCGCGCACCAGGGCGGTCTTGCCGAGCCCGGGCACGCCTTCGAGCAGGGCGTGGCCGCCGGCCAACAGGCAGGTGAGCACGCCGTCGATGATCGGTCGCTGGCCCACGATCACGCGCGCCACTTCTTCGCGCACACGCCCGACCTTGGCGGCGAAGTCGGCCACGATCTCTTCGGGGGAGGGTTCAGTCGTCATTCTGCCTCGCGGGGACGGATCAGCTGGAAGTATCGCCGAACGTAGAAGCGATAGCCCCCGGGAATTTCATCGCGCTCGATCACGCTCTGGGCGTGGCGGCCGTATTCGGCGTGCACCTTGCGGTAGGTCTCGCTGGCGAAGCCGCGGCGGCTCGACTCGTGGATGACCTCGCTGCGGCTGGGGCCCTTTCCCTGCTGGCCCTGCACCCGCGTATCGACGCGCTTGCCGTCGAGCTGGGTGGCTTTGGGGCCGGACTCCGAGGTGCCGCCCTCGCCGGCGCCACTCTGGGGCGAAAGGGCCGTCATGCTGCCGGGGCGATCGGATTGCTGGGCGCCGGGCAGCAAGAGGCTCGACTCGCTGCCGTTCTTGCCGCCCTTGCCCGGCATCAGCAGCGTGCCCTTTTCGCCCTCGCCCTCGCCTGACTCGCCGGGCTTGCCGCCTTCGCCGCCCTTGCTTCCGGGGCGACCGCTCTTGCCGCGCGACAGTCCGGCGAAGCGGCCCAGGGTCAGGCGCTCGCCAGCGCCGCCCGGGCGCTTGCCGGCACCGGAGCCTTTTGACTGGGAGTCATTTTCCTGCTGCCCCTGGCCGCCCTGCTTGCTCAGCAGCTGGCGCAGCTGCTCGAGTTGTTGCTGAAGCTGCTGCAACTGCCGCTCCGAGAGCTGCTCTCCGGCTGGTCCCTGCAACTGCTGAGCGCCCTGCTGGAGGTGTTCGGAGCCGCCCTGACGGTTGTTCTGCCCGAGCTGTCGCGCGGCTTCGGCGAGCTGTCGGCGCAGACGATCGAGCTTGCGGCGGGCCTCGTTCTTGCGCGCCATCTCCTGGGCCTCCCGTTGTAGGCGCTCGAGTTCGCGCTGGCGCTTTTTGAGCAGGCGCTTTTCCTGGGGGCTCGCTTCGGCCTGCTTGCGCTTCTTTTTCAGCAGGCGCTCGAGTTCGTCGCGCTTCTGCTCCAGCTCTTTTTGGCGGCCCTGCTCCGGTGTTTTGGCGGCGCGTTCGAGCAGCTTCTGCAGCTGCTTGGCATGGGCGGCGCTGAGCTTCTTGTCGCGCAGCTCCTTGGCCAGCGTCTCCAGGCTCTCGCGCGCGCGCGCGGCTTGGCCGGACTTGAAAGCGTCGGCCACCTCCTGGGTCTCGCCGGGGCGGTCCAGGCTGCGCCCGAGCTCGGCCAGGGCCTCGCGCAGGGCGGCCTGCTCCTGCTCGCCGCGCTCGGCCTCGAGCTTCCGCTGTAGCTCGCGCAGGGCGCGCATGGCCTCGGCGCGGTCGAGGCGGCCCTCGCCCATGGCTTCGATGATGGCGTTGAGTTCTTGGGCCAGGGCGCGGGTTTCGGGATCGCCCTGGGCCTGGCTGGCGATGGGGTCGACGTCGCGGCGGAAAGCGTCCAGATCGTCGCTATGCAGCAGGGCGCCGCGGCGGGGAGCGGCCCTGGGGCTCGGCGCCTTGGGGCTTTCGGGTGGCGCCGGCTCGAAGAGGGCCAGGGCCGCACAGACGGTGGCCAGGCCGCCGCAGAGCAGCAGACGTTGCGGTCGCCGGTAGGGGGCGACCTGGGCCGGCTCGGCACGGGCCAGGTGGCGGCGGGCGCTGTCGATGGTGGCCTGCATGAAGCGGCTGCGCTGGCCTGCTTCGATGTCCAGGAAGGCACAGGCGCTGGTGGCCAGGTCGCGCGTGGCCATGGCGCGATCGAGGGAGCGCGCTGCCAGCTGGGCGGGCACCGGCCGCAATAGGCCCACCAGTAGGCCGACCGCCGGCAGAGCGAGGCCCAGGAGCAAGACGGGCTCGGCTGGCCAAGTCGCGTCAAGGCGCGCTGCGATCAACGCGAGCGCGGCCAGCGAGAGTCCCGCGGCACCGAAGTCGCACAGCCGCTCGAGGCTTCGCTGCAGGCGCAGGCGAAGTCCCACGGCGGCCAGGGCGGGTAGGGCGGCCGAGCCCTCACCGGGGCCCGGCGTCGCTTCGGGCTCCGCGCCGGCGGTGGCCGCTGGCCCCGTGGTCGACATATCCATGAGATCCCACGGATCGCGGGCGCGCGCAATCGCGTCCAGCGTGAGCCAGGGGCGTCAGGCGAATGGCGGCGTCGCACGGCTGCCGGCCGCCGCCTCCGACAGCAGCAGGGCCGAGAGCTTCTCGCCCGCCGCCACGCGAGTGCAGTCGGTGGGGACCATCACGAGGGCGTCGACGCCGCTCATGCTCGGCAGCGAGCCCGAACCCTGGCGCGGATGGGGCTCAGCCAGCAGGCGCCCGGCCTCGTGACGGAGGCGCGCGCGCACCAGCTCCAGGCGTCCGGGGTCGTGGAACAACGCTTGGGTGAGTTCCACCGTGACCGGCTGCCGGTAGGGTCGAAGGTCGCCGAGCATGCGCCGGATGCCCGGGCGCACGAAGACCTCGAAGGTCACCATGGCGCTGACGGGGTTGCCCGGCAGGCCGACCACCGGCACGCCACCACAGCTGCCGAAGCGCAGGGGCTTGCCCGGCTTGATGGCGACCTTCCAAAAATGGCTGACGACACCGACCTGGGCATAGGCCTCGGCCACCAGGTCGTAGGCGCCCACCGAGACGCCGCCGGTGGTGAGCACCAGGTCGGCGGCCGTGAGCGCCTGCCGCAAGGAGGCCTTGATGACCTCGAGGTCGTCGTTGGCGGTGGGCAGCACCTGGGGCTCGGCGCCAGCCTCGCGCACCATGGCCGCCAGCGCGTAGGTGTTGCTATTGACGATGGTGCCCGGCTCCCGGGTCTGACCGATGTCGCGCAGCTCGTCGCCGGTGGCGAGGATGGCCACGCGCGGCCTGCGGTAGACGCTTACGGCCCCCACGCCGAGGCCCGCGAGCAGGCCGATTTCTCCACTGCCGATGCGGCTGCCGAGTGCCAATGCCACGGCACCGGCGCCGAGGTCGTCGCCGCGGCGACGGATGAAGCTTCCCGCGTCCGGCAACCGCGCGATGCGCAGGCGCCCAGCGACCAGCTCGGTCTGCTCGACCATGACCACCGTGTCGGCGCCGTCGGGCATCGGTGCGCCCGTGAAGATGCGCATGGCGGTGGCGGGCGACAGCGGTCCCGGTGGCGGGCCTCCGGCGCGCGACTCGCCTGCGACGGGTAACCCCGTGGCGCCAGCCTCGGTCGCGTCGGCGTGGCGGACGGCGTAGCCATCCATGGCGCTGTTGTCGAAGCCGGGAAGGTCTATTCCGGCGATCACGTCCTCGGCCAGCACGGCGCCCTGGGCGGCGAGCAGCTGCCGGCGCTCGGCCCCCAAGGGCTCAAAGTGGGGCATCATTTCGGCCAGCGCCGCTGCGATCGTTTTCATATTGTCGGACCCGATTGGCCCGCGATTCTACACGCTTGCGCAGCTGGCGTCGCCGCCGTCAGTTGCGTGCCGCCGCGCCTTCGCGCTTCACGTAGATCACCAGCTCGCTGCCGGGTTCGGGGCGCTCGCGGGTGCTGAAGCCGTTGATGCGTGCGATGGACCCCACCGACAGCTCGAAGCGTTCGGCCAGGGACTTCAGGGTGTCGCCTTCGCGCACCTGGTAGCGGATGCGCTCGCGATGCTGCTCGGCTTCCCGCTGGTCGAGGAAGGCCTCGCTGCCGACCACCAGGGGGCGCACCTGGTCGGCGCGCCAGACCACCGAAGTCTCGAGCGGAAAGTCCGTGGGCAAAAAGAGCTGAAGCCACATGCCCGACTGCAGCTTGGCGTCGGTGGTGACATCGTTCCAGCGCAGCAGGTCGTCGAGACCGAGCTGAAAGTGCTCGGCGATGGCGGCGAGGCGATCGCCCGGCTGCACTTCGTAAAAGACCCGCTGGCGGTCGCTGTACTCGAACTGGCGCTCGGGCACGCCGACGACGCTGGCCTCGGGCCTGTCGTCGCCGGCTTCGCTGCGCGGCGCCACATCGGGGACCTTCAGGCGCCGTCCGGGGCGCATGGCTTCGTCGTCCTCCAGGCGGTTGAGGCGTCGCAGCTTGCTCTCGGTGGTGCCGTAGATCTCGGCCACGTCCTTCAGGCGTTCGCCGAAGCGCAGCACGTGGACCCCGTGGCTGGGTCCGCTGGGCGGGGCGTTTTTCCAGCGCCCCTTGAAACGATCGAGCTTGTCGGCCGGGATGCGCACGGGCCAGCTGTCTTCGTCCGGCGGTAGCCGCGAGCGCTTGATGTCGGGGTTGAGGGCGGCCAGTTCGTCCTGGGAGAGGCCGGCGGCGCGCGCGATGCGCCCGAGGGATGTGCCGCCCGGCAAGTGAATGGAGACCAGCTCCTTGGCCTCGCTCAGGGAAAGCTCCTCGAGGCCGAAGCGCTCGCGATTGAGGTCCACGATGGCGCAGGCCAGGATCTTGCGGACGTAAACCTCGGTCTCGTAGGGCAGACCGGCTTCGACCTCGGACAGCACCTGGAAGTCGTTGCTGTTGTACTTGCGGATGGCGCGGACCAGGGCGCCGTAGCCCATGTTGAAAGCCGCCAGGCTCAGTTCCCAGGACCCTAGCTGCGAGTTTAGGTCCTCAAAAAACGCGGCGGCGGCCTCGGTGGCGCGGCGGGGATGCATGCGCTCGTCGATCCAGCGGTCGACCTCGAGGCCATAGTCGCGCGCGGTGGGCGTGACGAATTGCCAAAGGCCCACGGCGCCGGCCGGTGAGCGGGCGCTCGGATCGAAGCCGCTCTCGACCATCGCCACATAGAGCAGGGCCTTGGGCAGGCGGTGTTCCTCGAGCACCTGGTCGATCATGGCGCGGTAGCGCCCGGAGGCCTGCACCCAGGCCCGCGCGTGCTGGCGGCCGCGGGGATCGTTTTTGTAGTAGTCGAGGATCTCGATCAGCCGGTCATCCCAGCGCACGGGGATGTCGGGCAGCACCACGTCCTCGAGCCATTGCAGCTGTGGGCCGCCGGGGCGCGTGGAGGGGGGGGCGATCGTCGCGGCGGCGGCGGGGCGGATGGTGCCTGTGGAATCGGTCGTCGTTTCCAAACTCGGCGGCAGGGCGCCCAGCTCGATCGGCGAGCGGCTGGTCTCCGGCGCTGCTTCGTCGCCCGCTTCGATCCCATCGAGCTCCACCCGCGCCAGGCGGATGGCCTCGCTGACATCGAGGCCCACGGGATCGGCGTTGTCGGGCGCGCCGTCCGCATTTTTGGACTGGGGGGCGGGCGGCTCGGCCTTTTGCGCGTGCGCGCCCATGGTCGTCGCCAGGACGAGCAAGCCGCTGAGCATGAAACGGACGAGCATCAAAGCAGGGTATGCCACTTCCCCACACCCTCGCCACTTCCCGGCTTCGCTCCGGAATCTGGTATCTTTTGGGCAGCGATGCACCGTGGGATCCAGGATATGGTCGATTGGTTTTCGGGACATCCGGAGGCCGCACAGCAGGCGGGGGCCACGCTGGCCCAGTTGGCGGCCGTCGAGGACGTGATCGCCTCGCCCCTGCCCACCGACCTGCGGCTGCTGCTGTCCCGCCACAACGGCGCTGCGCTGCCCAGCGGCCAGCTCCTGCGCGCGGGGGCACTGGATGGCTCCGACGGCTCCGCCGAGCCCATTGTCCCCGAGTTGAGTGTGCTCGGTGCCCTGTCCCAGTTGGCCCAGCAGCTCGGCTCGCGACCTGACGACCCCGAGTTGCTCCTGCCCTACTTCCGCACCGACGAGGGCTCGCTCCTGGCCTTCGATCGCAGCGCCGGACCGGTCGCCGACACCTGGCCGGTGGTGGACTACCAGCTCGAGGGCGGCCAGGCCCGGCTGGTGCACAGAACCCTCTCCGGCTGGTGTCGCATGAGCGTGGCCCAGTGGTCGGACCAGTCCGGCGCCGAAGTCTTCGACCTCGACAGCTACCTGGCCAGCGGACGTCGCCACGTGGCGGTCGAGCCGGACGTCTCGGTCGCCCACGCCACCGTCGCCCATGCCCTGCGCCGCGCGGGTCAGCCCGAAGAAGCGTTGGCGGCCTACCTGAAAGCGGCGCGCTGTGTGCCGTCGCAGCCCTGGTGCGACTGGGAAGCGCTCAAGCTCGCGGCGCTGCTCAGGCTTCCGGACGAGGGACTGGAAGCGGCCCGGCGCCTGTGTGCGCACGCCCCGGCATCGCGTTGGCGCGAGCGCGAGACCTCGCCTGAGCGGGTGGCCGACATGCTCGGCAAGGTGGGCGCTGTCAGCAATCCGCGCGATCCGATCCTGCGCCTGCTCGATCAGCTCTCTGAGCAGAGCGACGACGGCGCGGAAATCGACCACATTGCGTCGGTGAGGCGTTATCTGATGGGCAACGGCGCGGCCCCGGCCACAGTGCCCCCGCGACCGACCGCCATCGAGACCGACGACGAAGCCGACATCGAAGAGCGCTGGCAGCAGGCGGAGCAGGCCTATCGCGAAGGCCGCATTCGCGAAGAAGACCTGCTGCTCGACCCGGCCTACCAGGTGCTCAGGGCCCACCGTCCACTGTCGGACCTGCTGCGCATTCGACGCGAGTTCTGAGCGGCGGGGCACTGGCGACGTCTTCGAAGTTGACCCTTGGTTGCCAAGTCCCCACGCCGCACACAGCCGCTCGCTGCGGAATGGCGGGCCCTAAACAAGCGCAAGCGGAGGATGAGCTGCGCAAAGACGTTGTAAATCAGGGGTTCGCGAAAAGCGCAGGCGCACCAGGAGGAGCGTTGAGCATTTTCGCGAGCGTGTGAACGCAAGAGATTTGTGAAAATCGCCTGCAACATGCGCTTGTTTGGGGCCCAAACGTTCAGGCTGATTTTGGGCAGTGGGGAAATCTATCGAACGCAGCAGCCAATTGCGGCTATCGACCGATGACTTCGCGCGAGCTAATACCACAAGCATGGCGTGCGGATGCAGCGACTGGAACGCCCCTCATCAACACGGTCGAGCAACGACGGGGGGAATTAGCACTACTGTGTCAGGGTAGCGGCGGCCCTCGCTTGTTCAGGGGATTTGTAGGCTTCGTCGGCCGTCTCGGAAGGGGCCCACCCTGCCGTCGACGTCCGCCAAACCCTACAAATCCCCTGCCCGGCGTGATCTTCCTCCGCTACCCTGACACAGTAGTGTTAGAGCGCCGCTCGCATTGAAACGAACGCGAGTTCGCGCTTGGAGGTGACCCCGCCGGATCGTTCGGCCAGGAACAGAAGCGCTTGCCAAAACCCCGAGTCGAAGCCCCCCGACGGCTGCACACGCCCGCATGAACACTCCGAGATAGGCGCCCTATGATGGACACTTCGCCCGAGCCTCCTCTAACCCTCCAGGCCACGATGGTCACCATCGGCCAGTATGAGTTTGTCGTCTTTTGCCTTCCGAGTCCGCAGCTGCCACCGCCCAAGCACCTCAGTGTTGCGGAGCGGGAAATCTTGCCTCTCTTGTTGGCCGGACGATCCAATCTGGATATCGCTCGCCAGCGCGGTACGTCGCGGCGCACCGTGGCCAATCAAGTCGCGTCGATCCTACGAAAGCTCGGGGTTTCCTCGCGGGTGCACCTCGCGGCGGCCCTGGCAAGGAGCTGATCGGATATGGACGAGCTCGATGCGATCTCGGTAGTCGAAGCGGCCTATAGCCTGGACGGCGACGAGAAGGATTGGTTGCGGAAGCTGGGGGACGTACTTGGGCTCGATCAGGGCCTTGGCTACCAGGTCTGCGTGATGCAGACCCATGGCCAGGGGCATTCCTGGGCATCGCTCGGCGGCACGACCGTGCTGCAGCAGGGAACGCCCCCCGGCTATTCGGCGGCGGCCAGGCAGCTCTTCCAGTCGATGGGTCCGCGCGCACGCCGCTGTCTGCTGTTTCCCGAGGCTCCGCTCATCACCATGTCGAGTGTACTGCCACGGCAGCAGGACGTCGTCGCCGAGAACCCGCTCCACGGCATCGGCGTGGCGGACGCGGTCCGCGCCTTCGTTTCAGATCAGGCCGGCACTCAACTGGTCTTCACCGGCCTGCGATCGAGCGTCGCCACAGTGCATCGCTCGGTGCGGCAAATCTGGGGGCGGCTCGCACCCCACATCTGTGCCGGCTATTGGCTGCGACGCATGCTCACGAAAGCTTCGGAAGCCTGCGACCCGCTGGCTCCGCTTTGTCCTCAGAGCCGCGAAGGCATGCTCGAACTCGACGCGCGTCGTCGCCTACGCGCCGTGGCAAAACAACTCGATCGCGCCCGGACCCGTCGACTCGAGCCCGACGAAGCTCTCATGTTGTGGCGTCAGTTGCTGTGCGGCGGTTTTTCCCGTGTCGAGCAGTTCGATGCGGTCGGCAGCCATCTGGTCGTCGCCATGCGCGGCGTGCCATCGACGCGTGACCCTCGCGGACTCACCTATCGTGAGCGCCAGGTTGTTGAACTCACCGAGCTCGGACATAGCAACAAAGCGATCGCCGCCAAGCTCGGCTTGCGCCGCTCGAATGTAAGTGCCCACCAGCGTCGAGCCCTGCGCAAGCTTGGAGTGGAGTCGGCACAAGACCTCCGGCGTCTGGGGCTGTCCATGCGCGGCGCCACCCGCGCCGATGCCAGGGCCGGGGCCAGGAGCGGGGGCGCCTTCTCCGAGACTCTCAGTTGAAGCGCCACCCGCCCGCAGCGTGACGAACTCGAGCCGCGCCTCCTACACAGCTCTTCGAGACGCGGCTCTGGTCGCTCGAGGCGGAGGGACGATGCCGAGATCGATCATGCTTTCCGCCATGTCCATCACCATGGCGTCGACGCCTCGCGAGCGCCACCCGAGAATACTTTCTGCGCGTGCGCTCGAAAGGTCCTGTCGCTCGTGCAACTCCGATACCGTGAGCGCAGCTGCTCGGTCCCACAGCGCTACGACCCTCAGCAACCAGTCCGGAAGCTTTCTCTGGGGTATCCGAAACCCTCGATCCTCGAGATGCTCTGCGAGAATCGCGGCGATGCGCGACAGGGGAACATGCTCGGTGGCAAGCACGAAGCGCTTGCCGGGGGCCTGCTGACTCCGCATCGCGAGCAAGTGGGCCTCGGCGAGATCTCGCACATCGACCAGCGCCCAGCCTAGCGCCGGGCACCCCGGCAGCTCACGGGTCAAGAGTTTTCGGATCACCTCTCCTGAAATGCTGAACTCAGCATCGTAGACGGGACCGAGAACGACGCCCGGATTCAACACAACGAACTCGAAGCCCCGTTCGGGGGGAAGAGTTTTCACGTAATCCCACGCGGCCCGTTCGGCAAGCGTCTTGCTACGCTCGTAGGCACCGACTTCGTCGGTCAGCAGGCTCCAATCTTCCTCGTCGTACACTCGCGACCCATCACGCACGTGCCCATAAAAAATCGCAGAGGTCGATGACGTCATCACCAGGCGCTCGACGCCGGCCTCCACCGCGGCCTTGAGGACTCGCAGCGTGCCGTCACGCGCCGGCTTGATGACATCCTCCGGGTTCTTCGGCGGAGCCGAAGGGACGGGTGAGGCGACATGCAGCACGTGGCTGCAGCCGTGCATCGCGTCACGCCAGCCGTCGTCCTGGGTCAAATCCGCCTCGAGCAGCGTGAGCCGATCGAGGTCCGAGTGCTGTCGCAAGATGCGCCGGACCCTCTCGGCGCGCGAAGCGCTGCGGACGGTGCCACGCACGCGGTAGCCCTGCTGGAGCAGCAGCGCAACGCAGCGCATGGCAACGTATCCGTTGGCTCCTGTCACAAGGACATTCGTATTCGAGTTATCTTCTTCTTGCATCGTTGCATCCTCCACGAGCTTCGTCGCCGCATCCCTACGGCTCGCACGGTTCCCCGAGACCCAGCCGAATGACAGAACCCTGCGGAACGATCGAATACGCTGCCAGCGCGACGTTGCCACTCGTCACGTAGACTTTTCCATTGACGACTGCAGGCGTTCCCACGGCTCGGCCCGGAAACATAACGGTCTGAAGCACGCTGCCGTCGACACTGTCGACCACGTACAGCCCCCACGCCGGGTCATCGGCGAGCGGCTGTAGCTCCTCCACTGGCGACTGAAAGTAGAGAAGCTCATTTGCGATCGAAAGTCCTCCGACCACGGGGGACCCAGGGATGCTGAGTGTCCAAAGTTCATCACGGCCGTCGGCCGTCAGCGCCATCACCCGACCCTCGAAGCCTTCATAGAGGCACGGGCCGGACGCACAGTCGGAAGGGCCGCTCTCGCTGTGCATGCCATGTTGAAAGACCATGCCATCTGCATATGCACCTCCAGTTTGAAAGCCTCCCAGGGCATTTCGAGGCACGATATGCGCCGTGCTGGAGACGAGTTCGCCCGTGGTTCGGTCGACGACGTGATAGCGGCCATCCTTCTGACCCGCCCCAACGACCTTGCGGCCGTCTGGTAGCGTATACAGCTTGGGCGCATCACCCATGTCCATGTCGAGCATGCGGCCCGTCGTCGGCTCCGGGTTTTCGACGCCAACGACCCAAATGTCGTTTTCGGTGAACTGCCGAATCCACAAAGGCTCCCCGGTTTGGAAGTCTATCGCGATGATCGCGTCACTGGTCGGCGTGCCCTGCCCCAGGGCATTGGGGGACAAGTTCTGGCCCGTACTCACGAAAACGGTGTCTGTTTCGGGGTCATAGGTGGGCTGCGACCATATGTCGGCACCGGAGGGCCCATACGTGAAGGGAAGCAGCTCGGGGGGAAGCAGCTCTGAAACGCCAGAAGCCACGAATCGCCAACGCTCTTCGCCAGTTTCCAAGTCGAGGGCGATCAATGCGCCCTGATGCGTGCAGCACTCCAGCGGGATTCCGGCCGAGGCCAGCACGAGCGCGTAGTTTTCGAGTGATGCCATGCCGATCAAAACGGTGTCGCCAACGATCGTTACGGAATTTCCCGCGACGCCTCCGACTGGATTGGGGTTTAGCCCGCGGCGCGTCCAAATCTCTTGCCCGGTTCGCTGATGACGTACGTAGATCTCTCCCGCGGCATCGCCCACGACGACGTAGGGGCGAGTTTTGGCCAAAGCAGCGGCTCCGAGAACAGGGGTCGCCGTAGGTGGGCCGAGTTCGGCAGGAATCAAGGCTGCCAGGGCCAGCGAAGGGGGGTCGGTGCGAAACGCCCAGGCGAGTTCGCCGTCGTTGTCGATGGCGAAGAAGCTTCCGCTCATGTCACCGACAAACGCAGTGCCTTGGCGATTGATTACCGGCGTGGCGTGAATCGGAGCCACGTTGCGACCGGCTCGGGCGGAGTCGAACTCCCACTCGACCAGCAGCGCTTCGATCGACGCTCGACTCAAGCAATTTTCGTAGGGGTTGTTGCCTGTCCCTGCGAGATCGAAGCCCGACACGGGCCACGCCTGGCGGCGCGGCCTGCACACGTTGCTCTCGTCGGCTACGGCCGAGCGGGTGTGCCCGAGAGCGAGGCTGGTGCAAAGAAGTGATAGGCAGAGGCCGAGACCGTGTTTCATCAAAATCCACCATTTCTTCGAAAGAGGGTTTATTGTGAGTTCGCGTGCAGTAGTGGGCGGCTCAAGTGGAGAGGTGCTGCTTGATCCGCAGATACAGGGGCATGGTTTGCCTTCGCAGGGCCGCGACTTGAGCGTCGTGCTCGATCGCGCGGTGAAGGCGCGCGACCTCCTTTTTCGCGTCTTCGATTGCGGCCGTCAGCGGCATCACCGGCTGCAAGTCGAAGATTTCCGCGATGCGCTCGAGCCGCCGTTCGATGGTGCCGGAGACGATGTGGTATGGAATTTCGAGCTCGCGCAGGGTGCGGATGAGCAGCTCGTCCGACAGACGTCGAAATTTCTCCGACACCGGGCGATGGCCGTCCGGCGTCAACGGAAATTCGACTGGCAGGTGTATGAAAGTGCCGTAGGTCTTTTTGGCGTGCCGCTTTGCCACCGCACCGAATGCGTCGTTGACCTCTTCGACGAAGCGCCGGTAGGGCAGCATCGCAAGCCGCTTGGCGTTTCGAAGCAAGACGCCGTCGTTGGGGTTGATGCCGGCCTGGAGCCGCGCTTTGCCGTAGACCCACTCATGCAGTGAGGAGCCGTCGGAAACCCACGAGCCTTCCATCGCGGCCTCCCGTGCGACCCGCTCCGTGAGCCGCATGATGCCAAGCTGAAACAGTTCCGATGGACTGCAATCTTCCAGCGCCTTGCCCGGAATTGCTTCAGGAAGCAGCTCGCGCATGGTTCGCGCTTGCGTACGCGGCAGGTTCACCCAACGTGACAGTGCTTCCGTCGTAGTGGTCTTGCCGCTCGAGTAGGTGCCGGACACGGCGAGTCGAAGGCTTTCGGTAGTCGATGTCATTTGAATCCCATTGCCATTGAGAGCGTTGGCCGATGCGTCATCGTTCCCCGGTTCGCAGACGAACGTTTTTTGTCGTGGAATCGGTCGTGAGGGAGGTTTCGGGCAGCTGGTGGGCGAGGCTGTATGTCGCTGTTGCGCCCGGATAGGTGAGTCCAAAGTCCGCGGTCCGCCAGCGCTGATCGCGGACGCGCAAGACCTGGGTCTTTTCGATCCACGTCTCCATTGAAAATTCCGCGTCGCGCGTCCGCGGACTCGGCGACTCGAATGAAATGCGCCGCATCCACAGGTTATGACTTCGTTGGCGATCGATACCGTCCTGGCGATAGAGCAGTGCCTGGGCTACCTGCGCGACGCTGACGACGGCATCGACGAAGGACACAAACGGGAGGTAGTTGCTCGACAAACCCAATCGTACGGTAGGAGGGCTGGTAAGGCCGACCCGCGCTTGTGCCCGCGGCTGACGCGGATCGATCAATAGGTCCCGTATTCGCACCGTCGTGTCGCGATAGGCCAGGCCGTAGTAGCGATGTTCGTTCTGCGCATCGCTCCGCTCCTCCGGCATACTTCGTGGTGTCGGGGAGACCTTTGCGAGGGGGGGATGATCCAGGCAAAGTTCGACCTCCATGGTTCCGACGGAGACCCTGAATCTCGAGCTCGCTCCACAAATGGAAGCATTCGTTGCACGCGTGTCGATGTGCCGCATTCCAACGGGAACAGCGCCCAGGTCGACACTCGGCGACGTCCCCGCGCGGAGCTTGCATCGCCGCATCCAGGACGCGGCCAGATCTGCCTCCGAGAGCCCACAAGCGTCACGCAGGTAGAGCTCGGCGACTCGTACCGCCACGATGAAAGCGTCGATGCTACTGAGGTGAGGAACCAATTCTCGGTTCTTCTTTTTTGACCAATTTTCTGGATACACAATGCGGCACGAGGCGTGGGCGCTCGCGCTTTCGGGGTCGATCACGACCTCGCCGAGGCGCTGGCGCACCTGGCGGTAGCCGTTTCCAAAGAAACGCTCCGTAAACCTTCCCAAGACCTCATCAATGTCCGCGAAGTATTCGACATCGCTTCGAATCGCCTGCATGGTCTCCTCCCCTCGTTGCTCGCTCGGTTGTTGGCCAAAGTGCCGTGTAGGCGCATCTCTAGCTTCCGGGCTGCCCCTCCCGTAGTCATTTGTTACAGATGGATCGGCCCGAGCGGCGGCGCGGGCTCCGGTGGGCCTCGCGCGCCTGCCGACGGCTTGCCCGTTGATGGCGGGTTGACCATTGCGAGGTTGGCGCACGCAAACGGGCGAGCGCTCCATCGACGCGGCGGCGGAGTGTGCCGATGCAAGGCCGGCGCTCCTCAAAACGGATCGCCTGGGCGACGAAACCGCGCTGCTCGACCCAGTCCCCCCGACCCTGGCGCCTTGCAACACGGCAGGGTTCCTGCAAAAGGCACAGACCCTCGCGTCTTCGGAGTTTGGATTGGTCGAAAAGGATTTAGAGCACCGAAGACGCGAGGGCCGTCCCCAAAGTGCCCCACGGTGTCCCACGGTGCCGGCTATGACCGGGAGTGGTTTTCCGGCGACACAATGAAGTGCAGCGAGATGGAATGCGCAGCGGCTCCCTTGGGCGGCCTCCGCAATTGACCGGGATGCCCCCGGGTTATGCGAGGCTTCAGTTGGCTGCGGTGTTCGACGCGATCCTGTCCAGCATTGCGTGGGCGACCGCGCGGAGCTTGTCATTCTTGGTCGTGGACAGCACGTTGCGCAGCGGTGCGATGGCTTCTTCGTGCTGGTCGCGCCCCATGAGCACGGTGGCGAGCGTGAGCCCTACCTGTGGGGCGCGCGGCACCAGGAAAGCGGCCGCCTCGAGGACCACGACGGCCTCCTTCGAGCCCGAATCGCGCACCAAATAGCTGCTGCCCAGCCCGAAGTACGCCTCGGCCAGGGCGTCGTTGGCGTGGATTGCCTTGCGGTAGGCGTTGCGCGAGCGCTTCAGCTCGGCCTGCACCGCTTCGTCGCCCCCGCCGCGCGCGTCCAGCAGCTGCGCTCGCGTCAGGTGCAGATTGCCCGTCATCGTGAGCGCGTTTGCGGCGTCGGGCGACAGCGCCTGGGCGCGCTCCAGGTGTTTCGCCGCGGCGACCAGCGCGCTGTCCAGGTCGGCCTGGCGCTGCTCCTTGCGGGCCAGCTCCGCCCGCATCCAGTGCGCCCGCGACAGCGCCGTCTCCACGAGCCCGTTGTCCGGCTCGTGCGCCCGCGCCCGATCGAGCACCTCCAGCGCGGCCGGTGTCGGACCCAGCGTGTTCAGGAGCAGCGTACCCAGCCGCAGGTGCGCCTCCGCGGGGCGCAGGCCCCGGACGTCCACCCGCGGGATGGCGAGCGGCACCACGGGCTCGATGCGCAGGTAGTCGAAGCTGCTGCGCCCGGCGTACGTGCGCACCATGCGGTCGAAGGCGTTGATGTCCATCCCGAAGGCGCGCTCCACGGCCCGCTCGCTCGGGACGTCGGCTTGCCACAGGCGCAGGAACTCGCCGAGCTGCCCCGCCAGCGTCGACGTGCTCGACAGGTAGTGCATGGCGCACCATGCCTGGGCGTAGGTGTCGCGCGTCTTGCGGTGCAGCTCACCGATGTTGTCGGCTTCCAAGACGTGGCGCATGTGGACCCACTGGCCCAAGGTCAGCCCGGCCATGCGGCCGGGTGACGGCTTGCCCACCGTGTAGCGTCCCTCGTCGTCGAACTCGGTCGTCGACATGTACTCGGCGAGGCCCTCGTTGTACCAGCTGGGCACGTGCGAGCCGCCGATGCTGATGACGTAGTGCACGTACTCGTGAAAGAGGACGTTGCGGCTGGTCTGCCAGTCGCTGGTCGCGGCTATGTTGATGATCGCGTGGTTGCCGCGGTGGGAGCTGTAGAAGATGCCGCTGGCGTTCTTCGTGCCGCCGAGGGCGCGGAAGTCGCCGCGCGAGTGGGCCAGGAAGATGCGCAGGGGCGGCGCGGCCTCGCGCTCCGTGGCGGTCGTCCTGGCCATCACCACGAGGTGGAAGCGCTCCAGATCTTTCGCCAGGTCTGCGGCGACCTCGGGGTCGCCGTCGGTCAGCACTTCGAAGCGCGGCGTCTGGGCCAGGAACCACTCGCCCTCGGCGGCCTGCGTTACGGCGTGCGTCCCCGCGCAGTCAGCGAGCCCGAGCGCGAGCCAGATCGCACACGTCCCCACGCGGACCGGGCCGCGCATGATGCTCCAGAATCGATGCTCCATCAGTGTTGGCGCCCCCTTCACAGACCTCACCGTGCAAGCGGGCGAGCAGGATAGCACGCGTGCGTGCGGTGGCGCCGTCGCTGGACCTCGGCGGCGTGCTCGCCGCCCGCTGCCGGGGAAGATCCCTCCAAGGGCGCCACTGCGGAATGGCAGGTTGCGGCGGCGGCAGGGGCGGGCAGCGAGGTGGGGTCGTCTCGAGTGCAACGCTTCAATAGGCAGGCTGTTTCGAAGACATTCCGAAATGCTAGGATCGGCCAATGAAATCCACGGAACAGCTGGTGGAGCGGCACAGCGAGATCTGGGCTCTGATGGCGCTGTCGGCAGGCGCAATCGACGAGCTGAACGGGGTCGTTGCTGCAGTTCACGGTCAACTTCAGGACAATCTGGCCAATCGGCCCGAGGTGGTGCAGGCCGCGGTCGCGGTGTGCAGGCAGCAGGGGCCGCTCAGCCGCGAGCAGTACCTGAAAGCCCATCGAGAGCGCTTCGATCGTCTCGGTATCAGCGAGCCGACTCAGGCGGAACTCATCGAGGCAGCCGCGTTCGTTTGGCGGGCCCTGCACGATGCAGAGGTATCGGATGCCGAGCGTCAGACGGCGCTGAAGATCGAGGGCATGATGAAGGCCATGGGCGGCCCGCCTCCGTGCTGCGACGACAACCTATTCGCTCGCGCTGCAGCGGCCGCGCCGGAGTAGCGCTGTTGCGTGTCGTCGCGGGGCGGCGGCTGGCTTCACGCGATGCAGAATTTGCGGCAGCAGAGCTGGATGCGCTGCTGACTGTCGTCGATCTCGAGGCGCACGCTCTCGGGGCAGCCACCGCAGCGCTGTAGCTCGACCAGCTCTCCGATGTCCGGACAGTGCACGGTCAGTCGCATGGGATCGGCGACCGCGTCGGTCACCCGCAACTCGACCTGCAAGCCGCATCCGAGGTACTCGTCGGACTCGACCAGCGCCGCAGTGCCCTCGTCGCTGATCGGGTTGGCGCTGCGCACCACATGCACGGCCCGTCCGGCGGCCACAGGTGGCTTGGCTCCGGCGCAGGTGTCGGAGGGCGTCAGCTGGCAGCACTCGCTCCCCTTCGACGCCGCTGCGGAACTCGCGGCCTTTTTTGCTGCCTCCGCCTCCATGCGCTGCACATCCCCCAGGCAGCAAGCGCCGCGTGGGTTCTCCACCTCGCAGCGATCCAGACCGCGTCTGCAGCGCTCCTGAATCACCTCGGCCGCCCGGGCTCCATTCGCGGATGGCATGGCGCTGGCGGCGATGTCCTCGGCGGTGAAGCCGAAGCAGTAGCAAATCGGCCGCGGCTCGAGGCTCTCCTTGACGCCAATGCGCACGCGAAGGGCGTGCTTTGGAATCGTGACGGACTGGCCTGCGGTGGAAGCGAAGTACGCCAGGTCACAATCGGGGCTCGCGCAGAAGTGAAACCCATCCCTTTCGGCCAGGGTCTCGAGTCGCGCAGTCTCGACCAGGGCTTCGATCGTGGTCGCCGTGACCTTGCGACCGCTGCGACCGCAGCTGGGACAGGTGCGATCAGCCACCGCTGGCTCGATCCCTCGTGGTTGGGATGAACGCGTTGGTTCGAGGCATCGCAATCATTGTACTACGAACACGATGTAATCACCGGACGGATCGCAACGTTTCAGCATTGTCCTCGACGTGGGGGCCGGGCGTACACAACCGGCGGTGATGTGGGCAGGTGGCACCGGGAAAGACCGAAGTGATCGAGCCGAGCTGGAGTCCTCCGAGGCGACGGGCACGGCGCTGGAAATAGGCCGCACCCAGGCCGTCGATCAGGAGCAGGACCAGGGTGCGCGCCTCGCTCAGACGCGAGCCCGGCAGCAGTGCGAGTTCCGGGTACGCGCTGGCTCAAGCCCCCAGCCCCGCCCGCAGCGACGCCATCAGGTTGACCCGGCCACCGCCGTCATAGTCGGGTTTCGCCATCGCCCGTGCGCTCTACTCACCCACATGGTAGCGCAGCTGCACCAGGCCGGCGCCGATTTCGCGGCTGCTCTCGAGTCCCAGCGTGTGGCGAGCGAGCGCAGCTGCGAAAAGCGGCAAGCCGGCGCCCAGGATGATGGGGAGGACGGTGACGGTGATCTCGTCGATGCGCCCGGCGTCGAGGGCCGCCCGGATCAGTGCGCCGCCGTCGAGGTAGACGTCTTTGTCACCGGCTGCGCGCTGGGCCTCGTCGAGCAAGCCGTCGACGCTTTCGGCTTCGACGGCCCGCACGCTGGGTGCTGCCCCTTCGAGCGGCCGATGGGTGGCGACCAGCACCGGTGTGTCGCCGTAGGGCCAGTCCCCCTCGAAGCCCGCGGCCACGTCGTAGGTGCGGCGCCCCATCAGCAGCGCGCCGATTTCACGCATGAAGGGAGTGAAGGTGTCTTCGGCGCCTCGACCCACATCGAGCCAGTCGAGTTCGTCGTTGGGGCCGGCGATGAAGCCGTCGAGGGAAGCGGCGATGAATACGCGGATGCGGGGCATGGTGGGCAAATCGTACCGGGTGATTCGATGCGGCCTGGCCTGCGACAGGGCCCGTCGCGTGCGAAAGATCGCCGCCAGCCCCGAAAAAGGTCAAGCCCCCATCAAGTTGGACACTCAGCGGTCGATGGGATGAGGTGGATGCGGCCGTCGATCGCATCGGTTTGCTGAGGAGTTGAATTCATGGGTTTGAACGTCGATGTCCTACGCTCTAGCTTCGAGTTGGTGGTCGAGACCGCCCCGGATCTCACCTCGCGCTTCTACGAGATCCTCTTCGAGCGCTATCCCCAGGCGCGCCCCATGTTTCATCGCCGCCCCCGCGAGCAGCAGGCCAAGATGCTGACCGAAGCGCTGGTGGCCGTGGTCGATCATCTGGAGGATGCGCCCTGGCTGAGCGAGACGCTCGGTGCGATGGGCGCCAAGCACCTCGAGTACGAGGTGACTGACGAGATGTACGGCTGGGTCGGCGAGAGCCTGCTGGCCACCCTGGCCGAGGTCGCCGGTGAAGCCTGGACCGATGAGGTTGCACAAGCCTGGACCGACGCCTATGGCGCCATCAGCTCGCTGATGCTGGCGGGCGCCGAGAATGCGCGGGCTCTGGCGAAGACGGCCTGAGTTCGCGCGGCCGCCAGATTCAGTCTTCGGTCGGCACGTAGGCCTCGCGCGCGACTTTCACCGTGCGCTTGCCGGCACCCCTCTGCAGCCCCAGGCTGACGCGACTGCCGGGCTCCCCGCGCAACATGGATCGGGCCTGGGAGGCTGCCAGGATCGGCTCGCCGTCGATGCTGACCAGCCTGTCGCCCGCGCGCAGGCCCGCGGCGCGCGCAGCGGGGCCGAGGACCGCGCGGACGACGACGCCGCTCATTTTGCCCTCGAGCGCCACGGCCACGCCGATGCGTTCGCGCGGACCTGGCGCCGGCGCTGCCTCCGGCGTGACGCGCTCGGGCAGCCGGAGCAGGAGGCCCCGGCCCCGTTCGAGCACGCGCACCTCGGTCTCGAGCTGCACCTCGCCGCCCTCGGGATGGCGGGCGCTGAGCCAGGTGTCGCCCGGCGCAAGCCCGCGCAACTCGAAGCGGCCGGCGTAGTCGGTGCGGGCGGCCGCAGCCCAATCGGCGGGCTCGCCAGCGGTGACCTCGGCGTTGAAAACCGGCGCGCCCAGGGAATCGACGACTTCACCCTCGAGGGCTCCGGCAGGACGCAGCGCCACCGGTTCGAGTTCCGCCATCGAGTCACTAGCGATGTGCAGCGGTCGTGCCTCGGTGGCGTAGCCGTCGGCTTCGACGGTGAGCGTGTAATCACCGGGGGTCAAGTTCGCAAATCCGAACTCGCCTGAGATACCGCTGTGGGTCAGTCGAGCGGCGCCAGCGCTGCCCTGGGCCTGCAGGGTAATGCGCGCGGCGCCCAGGGGCGCCCGCTGGTGTTCGTCGCGTACGCTGCCCCTGAGGCGCACGCCCGGCAGCAGCGTCAGCTCCAGCTCGGAGCTCGGCAGCTCCACCAGCTCGCGCACCAGGTTGGCGTACTCGGAGTGCTCGACGTGCAGCTCGTAGGGCGGCGCCGGCAGTCCGCCCGCGAGGAAGCGCCCATCGACCGCCGTGACGGTGGTGCGCGTGAGCGGGTGGGCGGGGTCCAGGGCGCGGACGTGCACCAGGGCACTCGCGATGGGCAAGCCGCGGGCGTTGACCGCGCGTCCATGGAGGCTGAGGGATTGTCCCGGTAGCACCAGCTCGACCTCGCGGGTCTCGCCCGCGACCACGGTGACGCTCTGTCGCAGCGGTGGCAGCCCCAGGGCGAAAGCCGTCAGGCTGACCTCGCCGACCAGGGCGTCAAAGGCGAACTCACCTGCGGCGCCGCTCACGGCCATGCGCGGGCGTGGCTCATCGGGCGTGGTCAGCTGTAGCCGCACCCCGGCCGCCACGGCGCCACGGCCATCGCGGACCTCGCCTTCGATGCGACCGCCGCGCCCGAGCGACAGGCGTAGCCCCTCGAGATGGGCGCCGGCGACCAGGGTTTGGACCGGGCCGCGGGCACTGGTGAAGCCGGGGTGGCGGGCGACCACTTGCACCTGCCCTGGTGGCAGACCGGCGATGTGGAAGCGCCCGTCGGGACCGCTGCGAAGCGACAGCAGCAGCGCGTCGACGCCGGGGTCGGCTCCGAAGGCCCGATCATCGACCGCGGCCTCGGCCTCGCCGGCCACCGCGCCGGCAACCACTGCGCTGCCGGCCGGCACGATCGGCGACGCCAGCGGCGGAGCGCTGTCGGGCAGCAGCGGGATCCTGGGCACCGGTCCGTAGGTGACGCCCAGGTTGTCGCGCAGGGGCGCGCCCGGCTCGCCCACCGCCTCGCTGCGCCGGGTCTGAAACAAGTCGAGCCGGAAGCGATCGGCGCCGGGGCCCAGGTGCAGCGGGCTGCCCACGTCGGTGGTGCCCAGGACCTCCAGCTCAGCGCCGGCCACGGGCTCGCCGTCGGGATCGAGCACGACCCCCGCGAGGCTGCCCGCCTGGCGCAGGGTGAACTCCTGGAGGCTGTCGCCGGGGGTGACCTCGGTGTGCAGGCTCACGTGGCCATCGCGGGTCAGGATGGCGCGATGGGGCACCCCGCGCAGGCCCGGGATCTCGAAGCGCCCGTCGGCGTCGCTTTCCACCACTTGCCAGCTGGCCGACAGCGCTTCCTCGGCCAACGCCACGCGCACCGCGGGCAGGGGCGTGCCGCTGGCTGCATCCAGCACCCGGCCCTGCAGGGGCCAGCCCTCGTAGAGCCGCAGTACGACCTCGAGCTCAGAGGCGGCTTCCAGCGTCAGGCCCTCTTCGGGGTCGGAGGTCAGCGCGTCCCTGCGCGCTCGCAGCTCGTAGACGCCGCTCGGCAGGGGCTCCAGGGAGAAGCGCCCATCGACGTCGGTGCGCACGCTGCGGGGGGGCCACACGCCGCTGCCGGCAAGGGTGACCTCGGCGTCGGCGGCGGGCAGGCCGTCGGGGTCGAGTACCTGCCCGCGCAGGGAGGCGGTGCGCTGCAGCACCACCTCGATGGGCTCGGTGGCCGGCAGCTGCAGCTCCGGGATCGCCACGCTTTCGTGACCGTCAGCCTCGATACGCATGCCATAGCTCCCCTCGGCCAGGCGCGCGAAGACGATGGCGCCCCGGGGGTCACCCACGGCCGACACGACGGCCGACGCGCTGGGCGCCACGCGCTCGACGAAGGCGCGGGCCGCGGCGATCGGTGCGCCCATATCATCAATGACACGAAGCTTCAGGGCATGGGGGCCTTTGGGTATCGTTTTTGCGTCAGGCCCGGCACTGTCGGCGGCCGTAGCCGTCCCGGCACGCGTGCCCACGCCGGCAGCCTCCCCGCGCCCAAACTCCGGACCCCGATCCCACAGCGCGCCGGCCACCAGCGCCCCGGCTGCGCACGCCGCCAGCAGCGTGGGCCATGATCTGGGCGTCCGGGGGGAGGGGGGCACGCTGCAAGGATACGCCTGCAGCGGCCAGAGATATTCCCGCCGGGCCTATTTCTTGGTCGCGGGCTTCTTCGCCGCCGCCAGCGCGACCGGCGTCAGCACGTCGGTGCCCATCGCCTGCTGCAGCGGTTCGGGCACGGCGACGCTGCCGTCGGCGCGCTGGAATTGCTCCACGATGGCCGGCACCAGGCGGCTGGTGGCCAGGCCCGAGGCGTTGAGCGTGTGCAGCAGCTCGTTTTTCTTCTGGCCCTCGCGCCGAAAGCGCATCTTGCCGCGGCGGGCCTGGTAGTCGCGAGCATTGGAGGCGCTGCTGACCTCCTTGTACTCACCCATGCTCGGGATCCAGACCTCGATGTCGAGGGTCTTGGCCATGCCCGGGCTGCAGTCGCCGGCGGCCAGCTGCGAGACCTGATGGTGCAAGCCCAGGCTGCGCACCAGGCCCTGGGCGTGTGCCAGCAGCTCCTCGAGGGCCACGTCCGAGTCCTCGGGGCGCGTATAAAAGAAGAGTTCGACCTTATTGAACTGGTGGCCGCGCACGGTACCGCGCTCCTGGGTGCGGTAGCTGCCGGCCTCCTTGCGGTAGCAGGGGGTGTAGCCGAAGTACTTTCGCGGCAGCTCGGCCTCGCTGAGGATCTCGTCGCGGTGCAGGTTCACCAGGGCGGTCTCGGCCGTGGGCAAGAGGAAGTGGCGCTCTTTTTCCGCTTCGCTCTCGAGGTAGAAAACGTCTTCATCGAACTTCGGGAACTGCCCGGCCGTGAAGCCGCATTGGGGCAGCAGGATGTGGGGCGGCAGCATGAACTCGAAGCCCGCCTCCAGGTGGCGGCTGACGAAGAAGTTCAAGAGCGCCCACTCCAGCCGTGCGCCCATGCCGCGGTAGATCCAGAAGCCACGGCCACCGAGCTTCACGCCGCGCTCGAAGTCCACCATGCCGAGCGACTCGAGCAACTCCACGTGATCCTTGGGCTCGAAGTCAAAGCTCGGCTTTTGCCCCCAGGTGTCGAGCACGCGGTTATGTTCCTTGCCGCCGGCGACCACGTCCGCGTCGGGCAGGTTCGGCAGCCTGTGCATGAAAGCGTCGACCTGCTCCTGACGTTCCTGGTGGCGCGCCTCGAGGCCTTTGATCTCCTCGCCCAGGGCCTTCATCTCCGAAAACAGCCCCTGGACGTCTTCACCCGCCTTTTTCAGCTTCGGGATCTCGGCCGACACCTCGTTGCGGCGGCTGCGCTTGCCCTCCAGCTCGGTCTGGATCGCGCGGCGCTCGGAGTCCCAGGCCAGCAGCTGCGAGAAGTCGACCCCGTCCATGCGCTTGAGCAGCGCCTCTTGCACCTTCGTCGGATTTTCGCGGATCAGAGCAATGTCGAGCACGGTGGCAGTCCTTTCGCGGCGAACCATGCGCGATCCCTTCGGCGACGGCAACGCCCGGGGCCCGGCCGCAGGCGCATCACGGGGGTGCGCGGCTGCAGCCGCCGCCAACCATTCCGGTGAGCGCGACCTGCACGATCACATCGCCCTGACGCAGCGACTCGACGAAGTCGGGTGCGGCGCCTGCGACAATGCGTGTGAAGACGAACTCGGGCATGAAGCAGGCGCGGCCCCGCAGCAGGATCCCGACGCCACCACCCACGCCTGCGAAGCGGCCGTGCCAGGCCTGGCCGTAGCCGAACTCCCGTGCGGAGCGTTTTCCGATCAGCCCCGAGCCCACCACGACCAGGTCGACCCCCGAACCCAGCCGCTGGCCCGCCAATAGCAAGGCGCGACCGCTGAGCATGCGGTCGAAGTGGTCCGCGTCCTCGTCGAAGATGCTATCGGTGTCCGGGTCCTTGGACGTGGCCGCCGCCAGCGCCAGCGAGAGGTCGAAATCGCCGTCGATGAGCTGCCCCTTGAGCTGGCCCTCGACGTGGGTGAAGTTGGTCTTGGCGGCCAGCTCGAGGCGCTCCACCACGCCGTAGCGCGCCGAGATTTCGGGAGCCAGCGCCACCTGCTCGCTGCGCCTGCTGGTCGCGAGGCCCACGCCGACTCCGAACTGCCCCTCGCCCGCCGGCAGGGCCTCGGGCATCTGGGCGATGCTCGTCGAGAAGCAGCCCGCGAGCATTGGAAGCGCCCACAAACCCATCGGCCGAGGGCCGCGTCGCCTCCGCTGCCGCTCCATGCGAGGGGCAGCTGCAAAAGACGTACCGCACGCAACCCGGGACCAGCCTGGAGTTTGCGCCGCGAGCGAGTCGCTCCGCCTGTCGCTCGCTCACCACACTGTCGTCTCGAATGCACAGTAATGCAGCTCCCGCTTGCCACCGCCGGACGGCTTTGCTACATGGCCAGCCCGGTTTTACGAGGCTGAGTCATGGCATTTTCCTGCGATTTCTGCGGCAAGGCACGCCAACGCGCCCACAAGGTGAGCCATTCCAACATCAAGACCCGCAAGTGGCAGGAGCCCAACTTGCAGCCCGTGCGGGCCCTCAAGGACGGGCGCGTGCAGAAGATGCGCGCCTGCACCCGCTGCATTCGCTCGGGGCGCGTGGTCAAGGCGGCTTGAGCGCTGAAGGGCAGGGCCGTGGCGGGCGGCGACGCCGTGGGCCGCCGCAGCAACGCCCCCAGCGTCTGCAATATCCTGTGCCCCCGGGCTGTGACCCGGACTCGGTGGTCCTGAGCTACGCGGTTCCCCCGGAGTACGCCGGGCTGCGCCTCGATCGTTTCATCCAGCAGCGCATCCCGCGGCTGTCGCGCACCCGCGCCCAGCGCATCGTGCGCGCCTGTGCCCACCGCGCCGACGGCAGCCGCCGGCGCCCCAGCGAGATCGTGCGCGAGGGGGAGGTGGTGCTGCTGGTGCGCCAGCGCTTCGAAGAGCCCGAGGTGCCGCTGGAGTTCGGCGTGCTCTTCGACGACGGTGAGGTGCTGGCGGTGGACAAACCCCCGGGCCTGCCCATGCATCCGACGGCGACCTACCACAAGAACACGCTGACCTACCGCCTGCGCGAGCGCTACGGCGAGCACGGCGACTTCGTTCCGTCGATCGCCCACCGCCTCGATCGCGAGACCAGCGGGGTGGTGCTCTGCGGCCGCAGCCGCCAGGCCGAGCGTGGCTTGAAGATGGCCTTCGAGAGCCATCGCGTGCAGAAGACCTACCTGGCGATCGTGCGCGGCGAGGTCGACGACGCGCTCACGCGCATCGAGCTGCCGATGGCGCCGGTGCGCGACGGGCTACACGTGTTGATGGAGATCGCCGAAGCCGACGGGTTGCCGGCCCAGACCGAGCTGCGCGTGCGCGAGCGCCGCGCCGGCCACAGCCTGGTGGAGCTGTGGCCACGCACCGGCCGCCAGCACCAGCTGCGGGTGCACCTATCGGCCGTGGGCCACTCGATCGTGGGCGACAAGCTCTACGGTCCCGAACGCGAGGCGCCCTTCCTGGAACAGATCGAGACCGGCCTGACGCCGGAGTTGGTGGCCCGACTGGGCCATCCCCGACAGGCGCTGCACGCCCATGAAGTGCGCTTCGAGCATCCCATCGACGGCCGCTCCACCTCCGTGAGCGCCCCCTTGCCCGCGGACCTTGTGCAACTTTGGGCGGCCCTGGAATGAGCTCTTTGACGCCCCCGCCGGCCCATGGCATGAAGCTTCGTCATCCATGACTCGCGGCGCTTTGCACCATGGCTGCCGCGCGGTTCGTTTCCCCTGGGCCGCGTTTCTGCTGATTTTACTGGCTCCGGCCGGGTTCGGCTGCGCAAGCGGCGAGGGCGCCGTGCGCACCGGCCCCCAGCTCGACCTGCGGCAGCGCCAGCTCTTCGACAACGGCGTCGATTTGATCGCCGATCCCACGGGTCTGCAGGGCGCCTGGCTCGACCAGTGGCAGGCCGAGCTCGATGAGCGCCTGGGCCATGCCGACAGCATCGTGGAGGTGGAGGTGAGCGCCGTGCGCACCGACACCGACCCCGGGCGCCACACCAGCTATCGGATCATGGTGCGGGTGCTCAGGGTGCTCAAGGGCGAACTCGAAGCCAGGGAGCTGAGCCTGGCCTCGCTGCAGTCCGACGCCGGTTTTCCCAGCGTGGAGCGCAACGGGTCGCAGCTGCTGCAGCGGCGCTTCGTCGCCTTTCTGCTGCGCGGGGTGGCCGACGATGGCGCCGGTCGCGACCACTTCCATCTCTCGCCCCCCTCCCAGGCCACCCTCGACCGCATCGCTCAGGCTGAAGGCTCTCACATCGAAGCCACCACGATCGTCCGGGAGGCGCGCTGATACCGCTCTGCTCCCAGTGCACACAGAGGAAATGCCGATGAACGCCGCACCTTTCACCCACCTCACCTCCGCGCTCGCCATCGCGGCCCTGGCCTGTTCGGGTCAGCAACAGGCCCCGGCCGAGCCCACCGAGCCGCCCGCCGCCGCCGCACCGAGCGCCGAACCGGAAGCAAAGGCGCCGGAGCCCGCGGCGGAAGCGGCCAAGCCGGCTGCCGAGGTCAGCGACAAGGCCGAGGATCCGAGCTTCGAGATGCAGCTGTCGCCGGTGGGCACCTACGCTGCCGGCAAGCTGGGGACTGCCCAGTTGTCGCTCAAGCCGCGCGGCGAGTACCACATCAATCAGGAATACCCGATCAGCATCGACCTCAAGGGCAGCGACGGAATGACCTTGCCCAAGCAGACGCTGGGCAAGGATGAAGCGGCCAGCTTCGGCGACAAGGAGGCCAAGTTCGATGTGCCCTTCAGTTGCGAAAAAGCCGGCGAGCATCGCATCGAGGCGCTGGTCAAGTTCGCCGTGTGCACGCCCGAGACTTGCGTGCCCGACGAGCGCACGCTCGCGTTGAACGTTGCCGTGGACTAGATGTGCTCGGCGGGAGTGCTGAGCCGATGATCGGGGTCGATACGATGCCAGATGCAAGGACGGCCTCCGCCGGAATACTCCGTGTATTTCAAGGGGACCGGACGCCGCAGCTGGCGCCGTAGCGGTCCCGAGAGCGGATCATGACTCCCGCCGAGCACATCTAGTCACCGTTCCGATCGCTTTATTTCGACACGGGAGCTAGGATCGTTCAGGCGCCATTTGAGCGCGCCCGAACCATGAGCGACACACGCCCCCTCCTCGATGAATTGGGCGAGTCCGTCAAGACTCGCTTCCAGGCCCAAAAGCGCGTTCTGTCCTATGACGACTATCTGAACGAGGTCGTCTCCCACCCCTTCCGTCATAGTCGTGACGCCGCGCGCTATCTGCGGGACTGCTTCGATTATTTCGGTGTCGAAGAGGTGCCACGTCCCGGCGGTACGGTGCGCCGCTTCAAGCTCTTCGACCAGCGCTTCGTCGACGGAGAGAGCCCCGACGTGCGGGATGAGCAGGCCCGGACGCCGCCCTCACGCGCTCGCCTGGTGGGGCACGAAGCGCTTCAAAACGAGTTCTATCGCGCGTTGCAAAACTTCGTACGCGAGGGGCGTACCAATCGCCTGCTCTTGATGCACGGGCCCAACGGCAGCGCCAAGAGCACCTTCGCGGCCTGCCTGATGCGGGCGCTGGAGCGCTACTCGGGCACCGACGAGGGCGCGCTCTACCGCTTCAGCTGGGTCTTCGCGCGCGGCGCCGAGGAGCGTTCCATCGGTTTCGGTAGCGCCGGAAGACGCGGGCGGGCGGGCGAGTCGCTGGCGCATTTGGAGGCCGACAAGGTCGAGGCCAAGTTGGTCAGCGAGCTGCGCGAGCATCCGCTCTTGCTTTTGCCCCTGGAAGAACGGCGCGCACTCATCGAGCGCATCTACACGGAAGCCGATATCGACGATGCGCCGCCCGAATGGCTTTGGCATGGGCGGCTGGGACGCAAGAACGCCGAGGTCTTCGACGCGCTTTTGGCGAGCTATGGCGGGGATTTGCGCCGCGTGCTGGCCCACGTGCAGGTCGAGCGCTTCTACATCTCCCGGCGCTATCGCACGGGCGCCGTGACCATCGGGCCGCAGATGGCGGTCGACGCCGGTGAGCGCCAGATCACGGCCGACCGCTCGGTGGCAGCGCTGCCGGCGGCGCTGACGTCGCTCTCGCTCTACGAGACCCAGGGCGAGCTGGTGGACGGCTCGGCGGGACTCATCGAATACAGCGACCTGCTCAAGCGCCCGCTCGAGGCCTGGAAGTATTTGCTCTTGGCCATCGAGAGCGGTGAGGTGGCGCTTTCGGTCTCGGTGCTAACGCTAAACTCCGTATTGTTGGCGAGCACCAACGAGGGGCATCTCGAGGCCTTTCGCCAGCACCCGGAGTACGACTCTTTCCGCGCTCGGCTGTCGATGCTGCAGGTGGGCTACCTGGTCGATTATCGCCAGGAGCAGCAGATCTACGACGCCCAGATCGTGCCCCAGCTGCGATGCCATGTGGCGCCACATGGCATCGAGATGGCCGCCCTGTGGGCGGTGCTGACGCGCATGTTGCCGGCCCAGGTCGACCACTACGAGTCACCGGCCCTGGGTAAGGTGGCCGCCGATCTGACGCCGATGGAGAAGGCCCGTCTCTACGCCGACGGAGATATCCCGCGGCGTCTCGACAGCGAGCAGGCCAAGGTGCTGCGCTCGGGACTGGGCGAGGTGGTCTCCGAGCTGGAGGGACGCTCCGAGTACGAGGGGTCGGTAGGGGCTTCGCCGCGCGAGATCCGCACCGTCGTGCTCGATGCCGCCCAGGACCCCCATCACCCCTGCCTCTCGCCCCAATCGGTGCTCACGCGGCTTTCGGAGCTGTGCGCGCGGGGCGACTACGAATTCCTCAAGCACGCGCCGCAAGACGGCTTCCTCGACGCTGGTGCCTTCATCGTTCAGGTGCGCAAGCACTGGATCGAACTCTTCGACCGTGAGGTGCGCGCCAGCACGGGCCTGGTCGAGGAGTCGCGCTACCGCGAACTCTTCGAGCGCTACATCAGCCATATCTCAACTTGGGTGAAGAAGGAGCGGCTGCTCGATCCCGTGACGGGCAAGTACGTCGAGCCCGACGAGGGGTTGATGGGCCGCGTGGAGAGCGCATTGGACGTGGCCGAGTCCGACGCCGAAGAGTTCCGTCGCAACCTGATCAACTCCGTGGCGGCCTATGCCATCGACCATCCCGGCGACAGCATCGATCACGATCTGATCTTCCCTCGGCAACTGGAGCAGGTGCGCGAGTCCTATTTCGCCGAGCATCGCACCCAGGTTGTCGCGATCCTCGACGACATGCTGGCGCTGCTCTCCGACGGCGACAAGCGCGTCAGCGAGGAGGGGCGCGCCGCTGCCGAGGCCGCCCTGGAGCACCTCTACACCATCGGTTATTGCAAGCACTGCGCGCGCTCGTCGCTCGGCGAGTTGCGGGAGGAGCGCTACCTGTGATCCCCCTGCTGGGCCGGGAGCAGGTACGCAAGGTCGACCGGGACGCCGTGGAGCAGCTGGGGCTGCCGTCCATCGCGTTGATGGAAAACGCCGGTCGTGGTGCCTTTGAGTGCATCGCCCGGCGCTTTCTGGGACAGCTCGAACGCGTGGTGATCGTCGGCGGTCATGGCCAAAACGGCGGCGACGGCTGGGTGGTGGCGCGGCATCTGGCCCTGCTTGGGCATCGGCCGCTTTCACTTCTGGTCGGCGCCCCCGAGCGCGTCACCGGCGACGCGGCCATCAACTGGAACGTTCTCGAAGCCATGGGGGCCGAGCGCAGGGTGCTCACCGGAAGCGACGCCGCCGATGAACTGGAGGCCGAGCTGAAAGGCGCGAGCCTGATCGTCGATGCCCTCTTCGGCACCGGCCTCGATCGGCCCATCGCCGGCCTGCCGGCCCTGGCGGTGGCAGCGATCAACGCCGCGGACGCGCCGGTGGTGGCCCTCGACTTGCCCAGCGGCGTGGATGCCGACAGCGGCGCGGTGCTGGGCGTGGCGGTGCGGGCGGCTGTGACGGTGACCTTCGCGGCCTACAAGCCCGGGCTCCTGCAGCATCCGGCGCGGGCGCTCGCCGGCGAGCTGCACTGCGCCTCCATCGGTGCACCGCTGGGCGCGGGCGCGAGCGGGGAGCCGGATTTCGGCTTGATCGAGGACGCTGACGTGGCCCGATGGCTACCGGCGCGGGCTGCTGACGCCCACAAGGGCGAGGCCGGGCGCGTGCTTTTGGTCGCCGGATCGCCCGGGCGTACGGGCGCGGCGCAGCTTGCGGGACTGGGCGCGCTGCGGGCGGGGGCCGGTCTGGTGACGCTGGCCGCCCGCGGTGCCGCCCGTGAAGCCCTGGACGCCAAGGTGACCGAGCTGATGACACTGGGGTTGCCCGCCGATGCGGCGGAGGCAGAGGCGGCGGTGCGGGAGCTGGCTGCCGGCGTCGACGCCGTGGTCATCGGGCCCGGCCTGGGCCTGGACGCAGGGGGGCGCGCCCTGGCGCGCAAGCTCTCGCTGTCGCTGGCGATCCCCATGGTGGTCGACGCCGACGCGCTCACCGCCCTCGATGGCGCTTTGGAGGCGCTGCAGAAAGCGCCGGCCGCGCGCGTGCTGACGCCCCATCCGGGCGAGGCGGGACGCCTGCTCGGCCGCAGCAGCGCCGAAGTGCAGGCCGACCGCTACGCTGCGGCCCGGACATTGGCGGCGCGCTCGGGCCAGACCGCGGTGCTCAAGGGCGCCGGCAGCCTGGTGGCCACTGGCGGGCGGCTGTGGGTCTGTGGCGCCGGCAGCCCGGCGATGGCGGTGGCCGGCACCGGCGACGTGCTGGCCGGTGCCCTGGGGGCCATGCTGGCGGTCGACGGGGGCGCCCTGACGCCGCACCGGGCCGCCGCCAGCGCCGTGCAACTGCACGCGCGGGCCGGCGAACTGGCCGCTGTCGACGACCGCGGCCTCTTGGCCTCCGAGCTGGCCGCGCGGCTGCCGCAGGCGCTGCGGCAATGCCGAGCCTGACAGGCTGTCAGATGGTCGCGGGGGACGCGCGACAAAATGGCAGGCCCACTGGCACCGGAACGCCAAAAAAACCTGTGATTTTGGTGTCTTGCAAAATTGGCGCGGGGGTTGCTTTCAATCTGAAGCATGAGCGCCGCCCAATCCTCCACCGCAGCTGCCCCCGAGACCTTCGGCCACCTGGTGGCCCCCGAGCTGACCGGCCTACGCGGCCAGGCCCTGCGCCTCACGCGCTGTCCGGCCGCAGCCGACGACCTGGTGCAGGAGGCCCTGCTGCGCGCGTTTCGCCACCGCGGTCGCTTCAGCGTGGCGCCGGGGGCCGACCCCCAGCGCAGCATGGGCGCCTGGTTGCGCCGCATTTTGCTCAACACCTTCTCGAGCGGCTACCGGCGCCAGCGCCGGGAACGCGAAGTGCTGGAGAGCGCCTGGCAGCAGGCGGCACTGGGGCCAGCCCACCAAGAACCCGCCGCGGCGGAGCCGGCGGAACTGAGCGAGCCATTGGCCCTGTCGGTGGCGGCGCTGCGCCCGGAATATCGCGCCGTGCTATGGGCGGTGGCGGTCGACGATCTGAGCTATCGCGAGACCGCCCAGGCCCTGCATTGCCCGGTGGGCACGGTGATGTCGCGGCTGCATCGGGCGCGCTCGAGCCTGCGTCGCAGCCTGGCGCGGGCCGGCGCAGCCGCGGGTGTCGCGGGGACGGCGGTAACCCTCGACGCCGCTTGACGACCCATTTGCGGCCCCCCATATTGCCAGCCCCTTTCCGGACCAGGAGGTCGCCCGATGGCGAAGACCTACGCCGACTTGCTTCAGGACATCAAGCAACACGTTGTCACAGTGTCCCTCGAAGAGTGTAAGCGTCGGCTCGAGGCAGGCGAGGACTACGTCTTCGTCGATGTACGTGAAAAGGAAGAAGCGCGCGCCGGCTACATCCCGGGCGCAGTGCTTCTGCCGCGCGGTTTTCTCGAGATGCAGGCCGAGCAGCGGCTGCCCGACAAGAACGCCAAGATCGTCGCCTACTGCGCCGGCGGCACGCGTTCGGCCTTCGCCGCCAAGGCCCTGATGGACCTTGGCTACAGCAACGTGGAGTCCGCCAACCCGGGCTTCATCCGCTGGAAGGACATGCGCTATCCGATGGAGACGCCGCCGGATCTCACGCCGGCCCAGCTCGATCGCTACGCGCGCCACATCATGCTGCCCGAGGTGGGCGAGGCCGGGCAGGAGAAGCTGCTCAAGTCGCGCGTGCTGCTCTTGGGCGCAGGTGGCCTCGGATCGCCGGCTGCGCTCTACCTGGCCGCGGCCGGCATCGGCACCCTCGGCATGATCGATGCCGATGTGGTCGACGCCAGCAACCTCCAACGCCAGATTCTGCACGGCACCTCCACCGTCGGCGTGCCCAAGGTGGAGAGCGGGCGCGAGCGCTTGCGCGACCTGAACCCCGACGTCAACGTCATCGCCTTCGAAGAGCGGCTGACCAGCGAGAACATCGACCGGGTCTTCGACCAGCAGTGGGACGTGGTCGTCGACGGCCTCGACAACTTCCCCACCCGCTACCTCGTCAACGACGCCTCGATCTGGAAGAACATCCCGGTCGTCCACGGCTCGATCTTTCGCTTCGACGGCCAGGTGACCACCTTCGTGCCCAAGCAGGGGCCCTGCTACCGCTGCTTGTACCCCGAACCGCCGCCGCCGCATTTGGCGCCGTCTTGCTCGGAGGCGGGCGTGCTCGGCGTGCTGCCCGGCATCATCGGCACCATCCAGGCCACCGAAGCGGTGAAGCTGATCCTGGGCCAGGGTCAGCCCCTGGTGGGACGGCTTCTGATGTACGAATCGCTGCAGATGCAGTTCCGCCAGCTGAAGCTGCGACGCGATCCCGACTGCCCGGTGTGCGGCGAGAAGCCAACCATCACCGAGTACATCGACTACGACGAGTTCTGCGCTGGATCCTGAGCGCCTTCGGCTTCGGCTTCGGTTTCCTCGTCGGCTGCCGCTTGGCTCGCTGAAGCGTCGAGCGGCAGCGCCGTCACCGTCAGCGCCTGGGCTTTGGCTTCGCCCTCCGGGCTGCTGACGCGGTCGGCGCACTCGATACGCGCCACGCCGCCGCGCTCGAGGCCTCCGAAGAGCAGCGCCTCGGCCAGCGGCTTTTTGATCTGCTCCTCCACCAAGCGAGCCATTGGGCGGGCACCGAAGGCCGGCTCGTAGCCGTGTTCGGCCAGCCAGTCGCGGGCAGCGGGGCTCAGCTCGATGCGGACCTTCTTCTCCTCGAGCTGGGCCTCGAGCAGCGCGATCTCTTTGTCGACGACCTTGAGGATGACCTCATGGCTCAGGCCGTGGAAGAGAATCCAGGCGTCGAGGCGATTGCGGAACTCGGGCGAGAAGGTGCGCTCGATGGCGCCCTTGACCTTGGTCTCGTCCAGGTCGCGGCGTGAGGTGGGGGCCTTGGCGTTGGCATTGAAGCCCACGCGGCCGCGGTTCATCTCGAATGCGCCGGCATTGGTGGTCAAGATCAGGATCACGTTGCGGAAGTCGGCCTTGCGACCGTTGTTGTCGGTCAGGGTGGCGTGATCCATCACCTGCAAGAGGATGTTGAAGAGCTCGGGGTGGGCCTTTTCGATCTCGTCGAGCACCACCACGCTATGGGGGTGCTTGCGCACGGCGTCGGTGAGCAGGCCGCCCTGGTCAAAGCCGACGTAGCCGGGCGGGGCGCCGATCAAGCGCGAGACCGTGTGGCGCTCGGAGTACTCGCTCATGTCATAGCGCAGAAGCTCGATGCCCATGGCCCGCGCCAGCTGCCGCGCCAGCTCGGTCTTGCCCACACCGGTGGGCCCGGCGAAGAGAAACGAACCGATGGGCTTGTCCGGATTGCGCAGGCCCGAGCGCGAAAGGCGAATGGCGCTGGCAAGCTTTTCGATGGCCTCGTCCTGGCCGAAGATGACGCGCTTGAGGTCCTTGTCGATCTGCAGCAGGCGATCGCGATCGGAAGACGAAACGCTCTTTTCCGGAATACGCGCCATCTTGCTGATCACGCGCTCGACGTCGTCGGTGGTGACCCGGCGGCTGCGTTCGGCACCCGGGCGCAGGCGATCGAAGGCGCCGGTCTCGTCGATGACGTCGATGGCCTTGTCGGGCAGGTAGCGCTCGTTGATGTGCTTGGCGGCCAGGCGGGCAGCCGCTTCGATGGCGTCGTCGTCGTAGCGGACGTCGTGGTGCTCCTCGTAGCGGCTCTGGAGGCCACGCAGGATATCCACGGCTTCATCGACGCTGGGCTCGCCCACCTCGATCTTCTGGAAGCGGCGCGCCAGGGCGCGGTCGCGCTCGATGTGTTTGTACTCCTGGTAGGTCGTCGAGCCGATGCAGCGCAGCTTGCCGGTGGCCAGGGCCGGCTTGAGGATGTTGCTGGCGTCCATGGAGCCGCCGCTGGTGGCGCCAGCGCCGACGATGGTGTGGATTTCGTCGATGAAGAGGATCGCGTCCTCTTGTTCTTCCAGGCGCGAGATCACGCCCTTGAGACGCTCCTCGAATTGCCCGCGGAACTTGGTCCCCGCCAGTAGCGCTCCCATGTCGAGGGAGTAGATGCGGGCGCCGGCGATCACCTCGGGCACGCGTTGTTCATGGATCGCCAGCGCCAGCCCCTCGGCGATGGCGGTCTTGCCCACGCCCGATTCGCCCACGTAGATGGGGTTGTTTTTGCGCCGTCGACACAGCACCTGCATGGTGCGCTCGAGCTCGTCGTGGCGCCCGATGAGCGGATCGATCTGGCCGTCGGCGGCGAGCTGGACCAGCTCGGTGGTGAACAGCTCCAGGGGATCGCCGCTGGGCTCATCGTCGTCGTCGTCGCCGCCCCGGGCGGAGCGCCCCGGTTGCCCTTCGGCATCTTCGTCGCGGCCGGGGCCGATGCGGCGCCGCGAAGCGCCGTCGCCACTGCCCTCGGGGACGACGCCGTGGGAGATGAAACGCTTGAGATCGAAGACGTTGAGGCCTTCACGCTCGAGCAGGTAGACCGCCTCGCTTTCTTCTTCCTTGAAAAGCTGCACCAGCACGGCGCCGCCGTGGATCACGTCCTGATCGGACGAGACCACGTGGATCGCCGCACGCTGCAGCACGCGGCGCACGGCCAGCGTCTGTTGCACCTGCACGTCGACTTCGGGCGGCAGTGCCTCCATGGCCTCGCTGAGAAAGTCCCCGAGGGCGCTCTGCAGGCGCGCAACGCGGCCGCCGCAGGCCTCGATGGCTTCGCACACGTCGGGATCCTCGAGCAGTCCGAGCAGCACGTGTTCGAGGGTCACGTACTCGTGGCGCGACTGCTCGGCCTTGGTGTAGGCGGTGCGCAGCGACTCCTGCAGCGCCCGCGAAATGCTGGGGCCATCATTGGGCATCGTCGCTGCCTCCTGCGCTTTCGGGTTCGATGCTGAGCATCAGCGGGTAGTCGCGGGCACGGGCCATGGCTTCCACGGTGCGCACCTTGGTTTCGGCCACCTCGTAGCTGTAGACCCCGGCGATGCCGACGCCGTTATGGTGGACGTGCAGCATGATCTGTACCGCCTCGGGCTCGGATCGATGGAACACCAGTTTGAGGATCTCCACGACGAACTCCCGCGTGGTGTAGTCGTCGTTGTGAAGCAGCACTTTGTAACGCGGCGGGCGCGCGAGCTTGCGCCGCGTCTGGGTGCGCGTGCGCGTGATGATGCCGGTCTCGGAGTCGGAGTCGGGGGGCCTGGCCATGATCCGCCCCCATTGTAGCTCGAAGCGCGCCCTTTGCCCGCATGAAGCAGGCCGCCTCGTGCAGCCGTCGTTCAAGTCTCGGTGACGGCTCGCCAGCGCCCGGCGATGGCCTCGCGCAGCTGCTCCAGACCCACGTCGGGGTAGCGCGGCTCGACCTCGATGACGTCGCCGCCCTTTTCGTGCAGGCGCAGCACCAGACGGTCTTCGTCGGTCTCGATGGCCTGCAGGTCGCTCCAGGGCACAAAGCGCGGCGGGCCGCCCTCGGCCAAACGCAGGCCGTCGCGGTCGAGTGCCAGATAGTGCGTGGACAAAGTCCCGTCGCCCGCGCGCAGGCCTGCGAAGCCCAGCTTTGCAAAGCGCAGGGCGAAGATCAGGCCCGCAAGGCCGACCAGTCGCGGCAGGGTGAAGGGTAGCCACAGCAGCCACAGCCCGCAGACGAGCAACAGGAGCGCGGCACCGAGGCGCAACCAGGCCAGCTGGCGCTCATCGCGGCGATCCACCTCGAAGCGCACGGGGGCGACGACCGGCGGCGATGCGCTCACGTTGGGCCGCTGCTGCCCGTTTGGGGACAGGCATGGTAAGGGAGGGGCACCACCACCACCACCACCGACGATGAGGTCGCAGACATGAAGCTAGGACTCGTACTGGGTTACTCGGGGCGTCATCTAAGCCTGCCGATGGAGCTGATCAAGGAGGCCGACGCGCTCGGCTTCGACTCCTGCTGGACGGCCGAAGCCTATGGCTCCGATGCCGTGACCACCGCCGCATGGGTTCTGGCACGCACCGAACGCATCCGCGTGGGCACGGCGATCATGCAGCTGGCCGCGCGGGCGCCGACCATGGCCGCGATGACCGCCCTGTCGCTGCAGCACCTCTCGGGCAATCGCTTCATCGTCGGGCTCGGCCCCTCCGGTCCCCAGGTCGTCGAAGGCTGGTACGGCGCCTCCTATCACAAGCCACTGACGCGACTTCGCGAGTACATCGAGATCATGCGCCAGGTGTTGGCGCGCCAGGCCCCGGTCGAATTCGAGGGCGAGCACTACCAGCTGCCCTACAAGGGCGCGCACAGCAGCGGCATGGGCAAGCCGCTCAAGAGCATTCTGCACCCCGAGGGCGCGATACCTTTCTACACCGCCACCCTGCGGCCCAAGGCGCTGGCCATGAGCGCCGAACTTTGCGACGGCTTTTTCCCGATCTGGATGAACCCCCAGCGCTACGACATCTTCGCCCCGGCGATCGAAGAGGGCCTCGCGCGCGCCGGGGGGGGCAAGGGGCTGGCCGATTTCGACGTGGCCCCCTTCGTCACGGTGGTGGTGGGCGACGATCTGGACGCCTGTCGCATGCCCGTCAAAGGCATGATGGCGCTCTACATCGGCGGCATGGGTGCCCGCGGCAAGAACTTCTACAACACCTACGCCACGCAACTGGGCTACGGTGATGAGGCCCGCAAGATCCAGGACCTGTACCTGGACGGCAAGAAGGCCGAAGCCGCGGCGCTGGTGCCCGACAGGCTGGTCGACGAGGTTGCGCTCGTGGGACCGGCCGACCGCATTCGCGGCGAGATCGATCGCTGGCGCGACGCGGGCAAAAACCATCATGTGGGCTCGATGCTTCTGGGTACCGGCCAGCCCGAAGCACTGCGCTTGATGGCGGAACTGGTGCTGTAGTTCCCGCACCTATCCCCCCGCTCTCCCGCATAAAAAAAGCCCAGGCGCCGCGAGCATCGCCGGCGCGTCATGTGACGCGTTGGCACTCGCAACGCCTGGGCTTTACTGATCAAGCCTTATTCGGCGGCTTCTTCTTCAGCTCCGCCTTCTTCGCCGGCGCCTTCTTCGGCAGCGGCCTCTTCAGCAGGGGCCTCTTCCTCAGCAGCAGCCTCTTCGGGCGCAGCCTCGGAGAGCTCGTCGCCGGCGGACTCGGTGGCCTCGTCGGCAGATGCCGCGGGAGCCTCCGAGCCACCGCACGCAACGGCACCCATCAGGCTGACGGCGAACAGGGCTTTGAAGAAGTCTTCACGCTTGAGTTCCATTTGTCTCGGCTCCAAGAGAGTGGGGCGCACATTCGCGCCGATACGCCGCGGACCTTAACCCTGCTTCCGTCCCCTCGGCAACTGGGGGCAACGCCCTACATGTGCGGCAGATGACGCTGGGACCCTTGAGCGGCCCGATCGGGTCCTCCTGGACGCCCATGGTCCCCCGCAATGCTTAGGGATCAGGCGCGGAAATCGCAGGTCGCAGGAAAAATGCGCTCCTGGCGTGGCTCATCGAGGCCCTGTGCTGTGGTTTTTGGGGCCTTCAGCCGCCCAGGGCCCGCGCTGCCTCGGTCGCATGGTAGCTCAGGATCAGATCTGCGCCCGCGCGTTTGATCGAAGTCAGGATCTCAAGCATCACCCGCGTGCCGTCGATGCAGCCGGCGGCGGCGGCGGCTTTGACCATCGAGTACTCGCCGCTGACGTTGTAGGCGGCCACCGGCACGTCGCTCAGCTCGCGCACCTTGGTGATGATGTCGAGATAACTCAGAGCTGGTTTGACCATCACCATGTCGGCGCCCTCGTCCAGGTCGAGCTCGACCTCGGCCAGCGCTTCGCGGGCGTTGGCGGGGTCCATCTGGTAGCCCCGGCGGTCGCCTTCCTTGGGCGCGCTGTCGGCGGCGTCGCGAAAGGGGCCGTAGAAAGCGCTGGCGTACTTGGCGGCGTAGCTCAGGATCGCCACTTCGGAGAAACCGTCGCCGTCGAGGGCATCGCGGATCGCACCGATGCGGCCGTCCATCATGTCGCTGGGAGCCACGATGTCGGCGCCGGCGCGGGCGTGGCACAGGGCTTCCTTGCAAAGAAGCTCCAAGGTGGCGTCGTTGTCGACCTCGACGCGGCCGCTCCGGGTTCGCACCAGCTTTCCGCAGTGGCCGTGGTCGGTGTACTCGCACATGCAGACGTCGGTGATCACGACCAGCTCGGGCATGGCGTCTTTGAGCGCTGCCACGCTGCGGGCGACCGGGCCCTCGGGGTCCCAGCCCGAGCTGCCCTCGCCGTCCTTGTGCTCGGGTAGCCCGAAGAGGATCACGGCCGGCACGCCCGCGTCGTGGGCCTCGCGCGCGTCGCGCACGATTTGGTCGACCGAGAGCTGGAAGACTCCGGGCATCGAGCCCACTTCGTTGCGCTGGTCCTTGCCGGGCATGGCGAACAGCGGCAGCACCAGGTCGGAGGGCGTGAGCTGGGTTTCGCGCACCATCCTGCGCATGGTCTCGGTGGTGCGCAGGCGGCGCGGGCGGCGTTCGGGGTAGGGCATGATTTCAGTCCTCTACGGCCCTTCGTCGGGGGCCTCAATCGGATTGGAAGTGGGCTTTGAGGGCGGCGACCAGCCCCTCGGCGCTGGTGTCTTCGGCGGTGATGTCGATGGACAGCCCCAGGCGCGTGGCGGCCTCGGTGGTGACCTCGCCGATGGAGGCCAGGGTGATCTTGGCCAGCAACTGGGGACCGGCTGGGCCCAGGGCGGCCAGCGTGTGCTCCACGGTGGAGCCGGAGGTGAAGGTGACCACATCCAGCTCTCCGGCTTCGATCAGTGTGCGCAGCTGGGCGAGATCGTCGGCATCGGCGGCCACCGTGCGATAGGCGGCCACGACGAACAGCTGGGCGCCGGCGGCGACCAGGGCCTCGGCCAGGGCCTCACGCGCACGCTCGGCGCGGGGCAGCAGCACGCGCACGCCCTCCAGAGTGCCGCCATGGGCCGCGATCAGCGCCGCGGCCAGGCCTTCGCCCCGCTGCGCCTGGGGCGTCAGGTCCGGCCGCAGGCCGCGGTCGCGCAGGGCCTGGGCGGTGGCCTTGCCGATGGCGGCCAGGCCCACGCCGCCCAGGCTGCGGGCGTCGCGCTGGGAGCGCTCCAGCTCGTCGAAGAAAGCTGCCACGGCGTTGGCACTGGTGAAGGCGATCCAGTCGTGTTCGGCGGCCCGGGCCACCGCATCCGAAAGCGCCGCCGTGTCCGGCGCCGGCTCGATGGCGATGGCCGGCACGCACAGGGGCTCGGCGCCGGCGTCGCGCAGGGCGCGCACCATGGCTTCCGCCTGGGCGCGCGGCCGGGTCAGGAGCACGCGCTTGCCGAAAAGCGGCTTGTTGTCGTACCAGCGCAGCCGCTCGCGCAGTCGCACCACCTCGCCCACCACGGTCAGCGCCGGGGTGCCCAGGTCGGCGGCCTCCACCTCGTGTGCCAGGGTGGCGACCGTGGCCACCACCGTGCGCTGGCTGGGCAGGGAGGCCGAGGCGATCACGGCCGCCGGACAGTCGGGGGCGCGACCATGGTCCATCAGGGTCTGCATCAGCGCCGCCAGGCGGCGCCGCCCCATGAAGATCACCAGCGTCTGGGTGGCGGTGGCCAGCTTGCTCCAATCGTGGATGCTCTGGTCCTTGTCGGGCGACTCCGTGGCTGTCACGTAGGCGATGGAGCTGGCCAGCTCGCGATGGCTGAGGGAGATGCCGGCATAGGCGGTGGCCGACAGCGGACTCGGCACGCCGGGCACGACCTCGAAGGCGATGCCGGCGGCGGCCAGCGCTTCGGCCTCTTCGGAGCCTCGACCGAAGAGGTAGGGGTCGCCGCCCTTCAAACGCGCCACGCGGCGGCCGGCGAGGGCTGCCTCGACCATGCGGCGGTTGATCTCGCCCTGGCGCTCGGAGGCCCGCCCTGCGCGCTTGCCCACGAACTGCAGCTCGGCCCCGGGGCGCGCCAGGGTTAGCAGCTCCGGGTGGATCAGGGCGTCGTAGAGCACCAGATCGGCTTCGCCCAGGCGACGTCGGGCGCGTTCGGTGATCAGCTCGGGGTCGCCCGGCCCGCCGCCGAGGAGAAAGACCATGCCGCGTTCGGCCATGGGCGCGAGTGTAGCGGTCTTTCGCCATCGCCCCAGGGAAGAAAGCCACGCGGCCGTTCGATCCGTGGGACTCGAGCGGCTACGCTACGCTGCGTGTCCGGCTGTGCCCATCCATCGCGGCGAGCGGCCCGGCGCGTCGCGCTGGCGCCGTGGTTCGGGTTGCTCCCGCTGTGGCTTGTGAGCGCCGTCGCAGCGCCAGCCTCGGCCCAGTCGGGGGCCGTGCTGGACGTGGGTTTCATCCCTGCGCCGCGCGCGCAGATCGCGATCTGGCTGGAGGACGAAGCCGGCAACTTCATCACCACCATCGGTCTGACCGAGGCTGTGGCCTACCGCGGCGTCGGCAATCGGCCCGGCGCCTCCGAGATGAACAGCGGCTACCGCTGGCCCTACGGCCGCCGCGAGGGCGTGTTGCCGATCTGGGGGCGTCGCCGTGCGGGCGCCGTGGGCGCAGCGCCTTTTAAACGCGTGATCTTCCAGGACCGCAGCTCCGAGGGCTTCGCCTCGCGTACCAGCACCGACTTCTCCCCCGACACCTATTTCTGCCTCTCCTTCGACCGCGACACCACCAGCCGCGACGCCCTCGATGCGGTGAGCTGCGCCAGCGTTTTTACCAGCGACAAGGGGCGCTACGTCGGCGCCGCCGACGTGGAGAGCGGCTACAGTGAGCCCTACCAGGATCCGCGCATGGACAGTTCCTGGATGGCGCAGCTGGGACTCGAATCCTGGTATCCGCCGCGCATGGATCTGGCGCCCTGTGGCGGCTGCAGCAATGACCACGCCGACGTCGCCAGCTTCGCCCAGCACGCGCGCGAGGCGATGCCCGAGATCGACGCCGTCACCATGGCCACACCCCCGGGGGGAGTCGAGCAGAGCGTGCTGTTCACGGTACCGACCAACTGGCCGGCGGGTCGCTACGCGCTGCTCGCGGAGGTCAATGTCGAGGGCGACTACAACGGGAGCTTCGACGCTTCCGTTTATCCGACGCCGAGTCTGCCCTCGGGCAAGTGGGATAGCTGGGCGATGACCTACGGCTACCCCTATCGCGGCCAGCCGTCGGCCCTCTACAAGGTGTCCTTCGAGCTGGGCGGAGCGGGAAGCTCCAGCCACGCGGCCGCCGCCCCGGTGGGGCGCGCCTCTTGGCACGTCTGGGACGAGGATTACGGACGCGTGCACTCGCCTTCGGACCTCAGCGACGATCCGAGCGGGGCGCCCTTCAGCGGGGCCGACCGGCTGCGCGCGGGGCAGGGCGGGGGGCGCCTGCGGCTCCAGGTCACCACCTTTACGGCATTTGCCCCGAGCGATGAGCCCCCGCCCTGGATGCAGGAGGCGCCGACGCCAGTGGACCGTGCTGTCGAGCCCAGGTCCGGCGACACCCCTGGGTCGGATCCGGGGCAGGAGCCCGCGATGGAGGGGGACACCGCAGCGGAGGCTTCGGGGGGGCAGACGAGCACTGGCAGCACAGGGGCTGGCAGTCGCGACGGGGCGATGGAGCCCGCCGCCGAGGAAGAACCCCTCCGTGACCGGCAGGGCGAGGACGGCGACGAGGCGGTGATCCTCACCAGCGCTGAGGCCCGGCTCGACGGTCCCATCGGGCCCGTGCGCGGACTGCAGATCGAGCAGCACCAGGACGGGCTGCACTCCCATGAATGGATCGTGCTGCGCTTCCGCGCCGTGAAATCGGAGCGGCCCCTGCACCGCTACGAAGTGCGCGTCAGCCAGGCACCCATCGAGGACGAAGCCAGCTTCATCCGCGACGGTAGACCGGCGAAGACCGCCACCGAGGACGCGGAGGGGGCTGTATCGCTGATGCTACCGGTGGACGTGGCTGCCGGTGAGGCCATCGAGACCGAGATCGGAGACCTGGCCGCCCTGACCCATTATCACGTCGCGGTACGTGCCCGTGACATCCTCAACCGCAGCGGCCCCATCAGCGTCGCCCAGGTGACGACCACCGAGCGCACCTTCGCCACCGTCTCGCCCTGCGTCATCGCAAGCGCCGCCTGGGGCACGCCCCTGGCCCGGGAGGTCGGGATCTTGCGCGGCGTGCGCGACCGTTACCTGATGCCCCACGCCCCCGGTCGCGCACTGGTGGGCGCCTATTACGCCCACGCGCCACCCCTGGCGCAGGCGATCGACGCGCGTCCCTGGTTGCGCTCGCTGATGCGGGGGACACTCAGGCCCGTGATCGCGCTGGCCCGGCTGCTGTTGTAGCCGTGGCTGCGCGGGCCCCTGGGCCTACGTGGAGCACATGGACGGGAGCAAACCCGCCGGCATCATCGGAGTCCTGCCCAACACCATCTCGGCGGCCCGGATCGTCGTGGCGCTGGTCTTTCCCTTCGTGCCCGAGTCGCTGAGGGTGTGGCTGATCGTCGGCGCCGGCATCAGCGACGGCCTCGATGGTTACCTGGCGCGCCGCTACGCCGTCACCAGTTGGCAGGGGGGCATCCTGGATGCCGTCGCCGACAAGCTCTTTACGCTCTCGGCCCTGGGCACCTTCACGCTCGAAGCGCGATTGCCGCTGTGGCAGCTCGGCGTCTTGTTGGTGCGCGATGGGGTGGTGGTGTCGACGGCGGCGGCGGTGGTGATGCGACGCCGCTTCGATGATCTCAAGCGCATGCAGTCGCGCTTCGCCGGCAAAGCCACCACCTTTTGTCTCTTCTTTTTGATGACGGCGCTGGCCCTCGAACTCGAGGCATGGTTGCCCTTGCTGGTGGGCTTGAGCGCGACCTCGAGCTTTGCCGCCGCCGCCGACTACGGACAGAGCTACGCCAGCGGTCGGCCATCGGGGGACGCGCCGAATGGGTGATGGCTTTTGGTTATAACGCTTGGTCATGACGCAACGCGCAGCCATGTCTTGCGCGCGCCGCTGCACCCCACGAGGGCGCCTGCGCAGCCGGGCCGCCCAGGGGCGCCGTCTTGTTCGCCGCGGGCTGTATGCTAGTCTGCGCGCCCCATGAAGCAGCGCACCGAGACCGCGTTGGTGACCTCGAAACGCCTGATAGCAGTCGCGACTTTTTCGAAAGCCACGGTGCTTGGCCTCAGCCTCCTGGTCACCCTCGGCGCTTGTTCCAACGCAGGCGGCTTGACCGAGGCCGCAGAGCCGCGTCCGAGCGCGCCCGAGCCGACGTCGGCGCCCGCCGCCGCGGAGCCGGAAGCGGAACTGGCTACCGTGGAGCTGAGCCCGCCGGGGCACCCCCTGGTCCGCGTCACGGTGGAGCTGGCGCGCACGGTGCAAGAACGCCAGCAGGGCCTGATGTATCGCAAGCAGCTGGCGCCGGACGCGGGCATGCTCTTTCTCTTCGAAGAGGAGAAGCCGCTCAGCTTTTGGATGCGCAACACCTACGTCCCCCTGGACATGATCTTCATCGGCAGCGACCTGCGTATCGTAGGCATCGTGGAAAACGCCGAGCCGCTCACCGACGACTCGCGCTCGGTTGACGGTCACTCGCAGTACGTGCTCGAGGTCAACGCCGGCTTCAGTCGGGAGCACGGTCTTGCGACGGGCACCGCCGTCGCTTTCGTGGGCGTGGAGGGCTTCGTGCCTCCCGATGGGGCGCCATGACGCGCGGCGCAGCGCGGGCGGCGCTCGCGTTGGCGCTGCTGTGGGCGGCCTGTCGACGTACGCCGGAACCCGGGGAAGCATCGGAGCCCGAACCCCAGGCGCCGCCCGCCAGTGCGGCGTCGGAAGCGGCCCAGAGTTCGACCCAAGCCACGGCGGGACGTCCCAAGGATCCCGGCACCGAAGAGGTCGAGGGCTACCAGGTGATCCGCGCGCGCACCAAGGACGGCCAGGAGACCGCCATCACCGTCAAAACGCCCGCCGGTTGGCGTGCCGTGACGCCGCCGACCGAACCCGATCCCCACGGCGGAGAGTTCACCCTGAAGGAAGCCACCAAGGGGCTGCGCGGCAAGGGCACCTTGGTGGCGCGCATCAAGACCTCGATGGGAGAGTTCTACTGCGACCTCTTCGCCGACAAGGCGCCTCGCACCGTCGCAAACTTCGTCGGGCTCGCCCGCGGCAAGCGCAAGTTCTGGGATGCCGACAAGCTCGCCTGGACCGCGCGCCCCTACTACACGGGCACGCAATTCCACCGCGTAATCCCCGACTTCCTGGTCCAGGGCGGCGACCACGAAAACACCGGCGACGGCATGATCGGCTACGTGATCCCCGACGAGGTCCATCCCGAGCTGCGCCACGACCGCCCGGGCCAGCTCTGCGCCGCCAGCCGCGGCCCCAATCGCAACCAGGGGCAGTTCTTCATTACCGAAGGACCGGCGCCCCAGCTCGACAAGAGTTCGACCATCTTCGGTCAGTGCGAGCCCATCACGCTGGTGCAGCGGATCTCGCGGGTACCGCAGCAGGGCGCGCCTTCCTATCGACCGCTGGCGCCGGTGGCGATCGAGGAAGTCGAAATCCGCAAGGTGGTCGGAGGGCTCGAAAAATGGATGCCCGACAGCGCGCGCCTGCCACCGCTGCCGAACGTGCCTGTTCGCGGCGGCGTGATCCAGGTGCCGGGAAGCCAGTCCCAGGGCGGGCGCTGACCGCTACTTGCCGGAATCGCCGCCAGTCTTGACGCGATCGACCTTGATCTCGGTGTCCAGACTGCCGTCCGGGCGCTCGTGGAAACGCAGCCGAAACTCCGCCTGAACGTCGAGGCCCAACAGGACCTTGCGCATCTCCGACGCGATATCGGCCTCGCGCAGGAAATGGCCGACTTCCTGGGCCACGGCCTTGACCACGCCGCTGCGCAAATCTCCCAGTTGACTGACCACGTTATGGGCCATGTCGCGGGGGAAGAACGACTCGCCGACCTTCTCCAGCGGACCGCGTCCCGCTTCCACGCCGCGTCGCAATAGCTCGGCCAGGATACGATCGAGGCCCGGCCTGGGATCGTAGTCATCATGTGAACGCCGCCGCGTCTCGCGGCGGGGGTCGGGGTCGAGCGGATCGTCGATCGCCTCTTCTTCGTTGCGCGCTCCGGCTGCAGACTCGCGCGGCGGCACCGAGGCGCGTCGTCCCGGCGGCGCGGCGGAGGGGCGGTTGGAGTTGCGATCGGTCATCGGCGGTCGACTTTGAAGCTGCTTGTGCAGATGCTCGCGTGGCGTGATGCAGCAAGGGTAGCTCTCCTTGCGAGCAGCGCAAAGCGGCCTCAAACCGGGGGCGACGCGCGATGGCTGTTCTCGATTCGCGAACGGTCCTTTAGAGTGCATGGGTTCGAGCCCACGTCCGCGTTCTGTCGCCACTCTGTCTCCACCTTGTCCCTCAAGAATCGGACGCTCCCTTCGGAGCTTCGCAAAGCGCCCCATTCCGCCATGCAACGCGTTCTGATGGTATCCAAGCCGGTGTCGCCGCCCTGGAACGACAGCAGCAAGAATCTGGTGCGCGACCTGGCCTCCAGCATGACGCGCTATCGCCCGCTGGTGATGGGCGCGGCCGGTCAGCCCGCGGCGATCGCGGGGGTGGAGAGCGAGGCCGTCTACCCCGCGCGCTCGGGTGCTTTCGCGCCTGCCCTGGCAGACAACGCGCGCGTGCTCAAGCGGCTGCTGCTGGGACGCCAGGCCGACCTTTGGCACTTCTTCTTCGCGCCCAACCCCCGTTCCTCGCGCGTCTGCCACGCTGCAGCGCGCCTGCGGCGTGCGCCCACGGTGCAGACCATCTGCAGCGCCCCGGCGGACACGGGTGATTTGCCCGCACTGCTCTTCGCCGACCGCTCGGTCGTGCTCTCGCAGGCCACCGAAGCGCGCGTGCTCGAAGCCGGCCTCGCGCCCGAACGGGTGCGTCGCATCGCCCCGGCGGTCGCACCACTCGAGCCGATCGCTGCCGATCGGCTCGACGACACGCGAAGGCAGCTGGACTTGCCGGTTGGACAAGCGCTGATCGTCTATCCCGGTGACCTGGAGTTTTCCTCGGGTGCAGAGCTGAGCCTGCGCTCGCTGGCTGCATTGACTCGAAGCGATGTGACATTGGTGATGGCCTGCCGCGCCAAGACTCCGCGCGCGCAACAGGCCGAGCAGGGCGCGCGCGCATTGGCTCGCGAGCTGGGCATCGCCGAGCGCGTGCGCTGGTTGGGAGAAACCCGGCGCATTCATGAACTGCTCGGCTGCGCCGACATCGTGATGCTTCCGAGCGAGACGCTCTACGCCAAAATGGATCTGCCGCTGGTGCTGATCGAAGCGATGTACCTCGAGCGTCCGATCCTGGTGGCGCGCGACACACCCGCCGAGGAACTCGCAGAAGGCGAGGCCGCGTGCGTGGTCGAGACCTCGGTGGACGCGACCGGCGCCGCGCTCCAAGCGCTGCTCGACGATGCCGAGTCTCGCCGTCAACTCGGCGCCCGCGCGCGCAGGGCCGCGCTCGGACGTTACCACCCGCACATCATGGCGCAGCGCTACGAGCAGCTCTACGACGAGTTGCTCGGCCCATCGGCGCAAGGGCCCTCGATGTAGCTCGACACGCCTGCGGATTGGTCTGCGGGCATCGTCCCGATCGCTCTCCGCCGTGAGGTCCACAAATGGCTGCGTTTTCCGTGCGCCGCAACCAAGGGTCGAGACGGAAACGACGCCCTGGGAAGGGCCGTCCATCGCATCGAGACTTCAGTGGCGAGCTAGCTGGAACTTGGGTAGGCTCTGCCCGCCGCCGCGGCATGTGGGGCGCAGCCATTCCCTGGAATTAGTAGAAGCGACGACCATGAGCCGACCCTCCGACGCCCAAAGCCGCGCCTATTACGATGACTTCAGCCGCGGCTATGAGCGTGGTCGCAGTCGCGGCTACCACGCCCTCATCGACGACCTCGAACTCGATGTGGTCTTGCCCCTATGCGAAGGCCGCAGCGTGCTGGAGGTGGGCTGCGGCACGGGGTTGATCCTCGAGCGCCTGGCCCAGCGCGCGCAATACGCCTGCGGCGTCGACCTCTCGTCCGGGATGTTGCGCATGGCCCGCGATCGCGGGCTCGAAGGCGTGCTCGGAAGCGCCACGGCCTTGCCCTTCGCCGACGAGAGTTTCGATCTGGTGTGCAGCTTCAAGGTACTGGCACACGTGCCGGACATCGGATCGGCGCTGGCGGAAATCGCGCGCGTCACCAAGCCCGGCGGACAGATGGTGCTCGAGTTCTACAATCCATGGAGCTTGCGCTACGCCGCGAAACGACTGGCCGGTCCACAGCCGATCAGCGACGGCCGCACCGAAGCCGACGTCTATACGCGTTGGGACTCGCCGCGCGCGATCGAACACTGGCTGCCCACCGGCGTCGAACTCGAGGGCTTCCGCGGCGTGCGCGTGGTCACGCCGGCGGCCTTCGTGCATCGCATTCCCGTCGTCGCACCCGTGCTCGCCGCAGTCGAGCGCGTCGCATTGGATTCGCCTCTGCGTTATTTCGGAGGTTTTCTGATCGCGTTGCTGCGCAAGCGCTGACTTGCGACACTGGGCACTTGGCGATATGAGTCGTACGCCGATGGCAAACGACGGTCACAGCTCCCAAGGATTGCGACAGCGCGTGGAAGAAGCGTTGACCGCAGGAGCGCGCGGCACCAGCGTGCTGATGCAGCTCGAGCGCCTGGTACAGAGCGCCGAAGATGGCAGCGCCGACGCCCTTTTCGCACACCGGCAGTTGGCAGAGCTTCGGCTGGAGCGCTCGCCGTGGCGCGCCGCGCTTCACCTTCGACAGCTCATCCAACACGGCGGCGCCGACGACGGCGTGCACGCATTGATGGGGTTGTGCCAGGCGCTGCTCGGAAACTTTCACGCCGCCGCGCGCGCCTACGAACGCGCGCTCGAAGACTGCGAAGACAACCCCTGGTATCGGCATAACCTGGGGCACCTGCTCGACGTGGGCGCCGATCGCCCCGAAGCGGCGATAGGTCACCTGCGGCTGGCACATGAGCTGGAGCCCGACGAAGACGAGATCACCGCCTCGCTGGCGCACTGCCTGGCACGGCTGGGCGAGCTCGATGAAGCTCGCTCCCTGGCCTTGCACGCCCTGCGTGCCGCACCCGACAGCGCCGAGCACAAGTTGCTCGTCGATTGGATCGACCGCGGCGCGCCGGGACAGGACTCCCCGGGCACCCTGCTGCGTCAAAGCGCGATGGACAAGCGCAGCGAACCCAGTGAAAGCGTTTCTGGCGACGACCCCGTGGTTCGCTTGCTGTGGCAGCGCATGGGCGAAGCCAGCTATAGCCGCCAGGAGATCCGTCGCGCGGTCGCCCTTTGGCTCGACTTCCGGGGCGAGCGCGAGCTACGTGGGACCAAGCCCGAGGTTCACGCCGCCGCGGTCGAGTACACCATCGCCAAGCTCGACGGTTTGCAGAACCTGACCCAGGGACGCATCGCACGCCGCTACGGTGTGGCGCCTGGCTCGATCTCCCAGCGCTACGGCGAAATCCGAACCACGCTGGCGCTGGTCCCGAGCGATCCCCGCTACTGACGCCAGCTTCGGCCTGCACAAAAGTTGCCCGCCGATCGAGACTCCGTTACGCCGATGGCATGCGCGAGGCAGGCTGCGGCGAGGACAAGGGCCCCTGGTCACAGTCGGCGATTGCCTTTTGCCGCGCACTGTTGTCACTGGGACGCTCGCGCTGTAGTGGCATCGTGCGGGTGGACTGCGAACGGGGCCGCTCGGGCCTGGTGCTGAACGACGGACGGATCGTGGGCTTGCACGGGCCGTTTCGAGCTGCGCGAGCCCTGGGTGATGCACTGATCGAAGCCGGCCAGCTGGATGCCGCCGCCCACCTCGAGGCACTGCGCGCCGATCATGAAAGCGACGCATCGCCGGATGCGAAGCTGCCCGCGGGTCGTTGGCTGCTTCGCCACGGCCTGGCCAGCGCCCAGTCCATCGATCGCGCCCTGCGCTTGCAGGTCGAGGAGCAGCTGCGGGCGTTGCTGTCCTGCGAGCAGCTTCGCAGTGGCTTTCAACATGTGCCGGCGCAGGGCCCCGGGATCGATGACGCGAGCTGGCCAACAATCGCAGATGTGGTCTTCGATGCGCTCACGGCCCAGGTCTCCGACAGCGACCGCCGAGATATTGCCCAGCGCCTCCGAGGACGCCGCGTTCGGCTGACCAAGCGGGGCGAGAGCACCCTGGGCGCACTCGAGTCCGACGGCTCCAACGCTGAGTTGATGCGCGTGCTCCAGGGCGGCGTGTGCTTCGATGTGGCCATCACCTCGGCGGGGGTGGAGCGCCTGTTCGTCGCTGCCGAACGTCTGGGATTTCTGCGCGACGCCGATGCTGCGGTATCCGGGGAACGCTATCGACTGCTGCTACGCAAGCGCCGACAGCTGCGGGCCGGCAGCGATGCCCACAGCTTGCTCGAGCTGGACGCCGACGCGAACGCCGGCGCGGCGCGACGCGCCCTGAGGCGTCTGGCCCGCGATCTCCATCCCGACGGTTTCGACGCCGATGCGCCCCCAGGCCTGCGGCGCGTCGCCGAAGAGGTCATGGGCGACCTGGTGGCCGCCGAACGGCACCTGCAGGAGCATCTGCGAAGCGCCTGATCGCCTTCAGCCGCGTGGGTGTCATTGCGCGGAGTTGGTAGCCGCATCTTCGACCGGCTGCCACCAGGCATCGCCGGCTGGAGCCGTCGGCTGCGGCTCGGGTGGTACCGCGGCGGGCTCGGCCGGTGCGCCGTCGGGGAAGCGCTCGATGGCGGGCGCTGGCGTCGCGACCGGATCGATCACCGGGCCGAGCGGACTCTGCAGCTGCCACCACGGGCGTGCGGAAAAACCGCCTTCGCGGTCGAAGCCGGCGCTGACGTGGGCCTGCCACCAGGGGCCGGTGGGCGTCGCCGGAGCGCTCCGGGCAACGTTCTGAACGCGCCTTGTCTCAGGTCCGATCCGAATCACGTGGCGCGCCACGGTGCGGGCCTCGCGGAAACGTGGAAAGCGGTAGGCCGAGATCTGCGGGACCATGCAGGCGACCAGCTCAGGGTCGTCGGGCAGAAAGGAGAGGGCATGGATGCTGCCGTCGCCCTCGGCGATGAAAGCCAAGCGAATCTGGGCGAGCTTGGGGCTGCGCGCGAGCAGCCCGTCGATGCACGGCTTGAGCTGCGCGGCGTGTTCGTCAAAGACTCGCGCGATGGCGTCACCAGCGAGCGTGGCCGGAAGCGGAGCGGGTGGCGGCGGCGGCGGTGCGTCCGCGCGCTGCACGGGGGACCGATCGGCGGGCGCCAGCAGTCGAGCCACGGTGTCGCCGAGGGCCCTCGATGCGCGACCGTCGTCCAGCAGACTGCGCAGCAGCTCGGGTCCGCTCTCGCCTCCGTGCTGCAGCACGCCGCGGGCCGCCTCGTCGAAGACCTCCGGGACCTGGGCGAGGGCGCTGTCGGCCCGGTAGCTGCGCAACAGCGCCATCAGCGGCTCGACCACGCTGGCATCGCCCAGCTCGCGCACCGCCCGCACCACCGCTGGCAGGTTCGAAAGCGGCGTCTCGTGATCGTTCATGCGCTCGATCAGCAGCGGCACCGCGCGCCGTTCCTGGGCGTTGAGCAGCGCCGGCACCAGCATCGGCAACGGCGGTGGGCGCGTGTCCTGGATAAAGTCGTAGCGGCGGTCGAGGGCCTCCACCAGGTGGATCGAACCCGCCGTGCGCTCACGCACCGCCGCGGCCACCGCGTCATCCAACTCCGGCGGGCTGCTCGGATGCTCGTAGATCTGCAGCAGGTCGCGGGTCGCGCTGGGCTCGGGCAGTGCCGAAAGCATGCGCACGGAGAAGCGACGGGCGGGCACGGTGCGGGCGTCGGTGTCGAGGGCCAGCGTCCGCAACATGACCTGCAGCTCCGGTGACGGTGCAGTGGCTGCCGTGGGCACCCCGTCCGGGCTCAGCTCGCCCGCGTGCTCGAGATTGGCCGAGGCTATCGAAGTTGCCAGCGCGAAGCGCGGCTGGATGCGGCCGTCGGCGGCGGCCAGCAACAGCACCTCGCCGGTGGCCGTGACCACCAAGAGCCCTGCGCCCAGCGAGCGCGCCGCCACCGCATCGTGCTGTAGCGCCCGCGCCCACAACAACTTTCCCGCCGCGTCGAAGCCGAAGACGTGGCGGTAGAAGAGCCCGTACTGGCGGCCATGGGCGCTGGCCACCCCCGCCGTCGCTTGCTCGAGACCGACCACGTGATCGACGCGACCGTGGGCGCTGGGAGCGCCGGGGCGCGGCTGGTAGGCGCTGTGCTCGCCCCGCGGCGCGCCCGGCAGCTCGAGCGCGGGGCGTGAGAGGGGCGTGACCGGACCCGAACGCAGCCCGCGGTAGGTGTCGCCGGCACCCACGACGTAGATGCGCCCATCGCCGAAGAGCAGCTTGCCGTCACGTAGCTGTACCCACTCGATGCCATCGTCGCGGCTGCGCAGGCGCGCCAGCTCGCGTCCGCTTTGGGGGTCGAGCAGCACCACGCTTTGGCGTTGCCAGGGTACGGCGACGAGCCCCGCCTGGGCCGCGGGTCGACCCATGGCGCCATCGGCCTGATGCGACCACAGCAGGCGGCCATCGCGCGCATCGAGGGCGATGATCTGCGAGCGGGTCTCGGCGGCGCTGCCGGTGCGCGTCGTGCCCACGCCCACGACCACATCGCCGGCACGCGCGGCGCCGAGCCAGATGGGATGGGTCAGGTCATGACCAAAGCGGGTCAAGCCACTCTCGGCATCGAATGCTTCGAGACGGCCGCCAGCGCTGACCACCACCAGGTCTCCCAGCAGCTGGGGCCGCGAGTCGGCCAAAAGCGCCCGCCGCCAGCGGACTTGGCCGCTCTGACCCTCGACCAGCAGCAGCTCGGGTTTTACGCCCGCCGTGGTCATCGGAATGACGCCGGCCTCGACGCCTGCTCGCCCCTCAGCTTCCGCGAGGCGCGCCAGGGCCACCCGCGTCTTTTTGGGGGCATTGTCCGGAAAGCGGGTGTCGAAGGCCGCTTTGATGCCGGCGCCGCAGCCGGCGGCCAGCGAAAGCAGCGTCAACACAAGCCCCGCGATCGCGCCGCGCGCGCCCATCACGGCTCCGTCCTTCCGGACGGCACTTTGCGCCCGGGTGAAAGCTCGATGCGCTTGCCCTGGTGACCGGGCCGGTCGTCGATGCGCCGGGCGGTCTGGACCACGGCATGGCGCAGATCGCGGGTGCCGCGGAAGTCCAACGTGCGCGCCATGCGCTCGAGAAAGATCTTCACGCTGGGCCCGGCCACCTCGCCCAGCCGCGCCACGATGTCGAGCTTCAGGGGCTCGTCCAGGTCGGCGCGCAGCAGCAGCTGTTCGTAGCCCGAGAGCATGACGTCGATGGGGCTGCGGCCGAGACGCTCGTGAAAGCCCGCGGTGGCAGCTGCGTCGGCCAGCCGTCCGATGGCTGGCGCGGCCTCGCGCACGCCGCGGTCCAGGGCTCGAAAGAGCAGTGGCAGCTGGGCCCGGGCGCCGCGCAGGCCCAGGCCCCGGGCCGCCCGTCCGCGCACGCCGGCGTCGCTATCGCCCACGGCAAAGGCCAGCGCCGCTTCGATGGCGGCCTCGGCTTCGGTGCCCTGGCGGGGCATGGCCAGCAGCCCATCGAGCGCCAGCTGACGCACCGCCGCCCTGCGATGGCGGGCCATGCGCTGCAGAAGTGCACGGGCCGGGGGCAATGCCCTGTCGGGCCGCTTGGCGGCCGCCAGCGCGCGCAGGGTATGCTCGCTGAGGGCGTCGGGCTGGCCCTGGAGCAAAAAAGCGTCGAGCACGGCGACCGCCCGGGCATCGGCCCGCGCCACCAGCCCATCGATGGCTGCGCGCACCGCCTGTGGGTCGGACCCCTGCAGCTGCGCCTGCAGGGCGGCCACGCTGCCGACGCCCCCACCGGCGCCCCCGCGGGGAGCTGCCCGGGCCCGGCCCGCAATCAGCCCCAACGGCAGCAGCAGCAGCCACGGCAGCATCCATCGCAGCGCTCGGGGGCCTCGTTCCGACATGTCGGGGAAGCCTCCGCAATTTCTTCCCCACTGGCCACCCGCGGGCGTCCGAACGCTGTAGGATCGCGAGCGCTTGCTCGCGCCGCAGGTATCGACTCTCTTAATTTGACTCATCCGTTCAGGTCGTCCCTCCTGTCGAAAATCGCGGTGGCGTGCATGAACCTCAAGCACATCCAAAGGGAGCGCGAGCCGTGGCCGAGCTAGCGCCGGTCAGCGCCGCCACGGCGCCCGCTGCGGCGCTTCCGGTCCGCCGCCGGCTGCGCGGACCGCTCGGCGTACGCATGCGTCTTTTCGCGCTGCTGCTGGCACTGGTGGTCGGCTTCGCCCTGTGGCGCGTGACCCAGGGGGCGGTGGTGCGCGCCGGCGCGCTGGAAAAGGCCCTGGCAGCTTTCCTGGAGCGCGAGGGACTGCGCGTGGATGCCGATTCGGTGCGCTGGCTCGGGCCCAGAACCTCGGCCCTGAGCACGCGACCGGCGATTTTTCTCGCCCAGCGCGGCAGCGAGTTGCCCGATCTCTACTACGCCGACGTCCGTGCCAGCCGGGGTGGGGCGGTGCTCGACGCGCTCTTCGTAAAAAATCTAACGCGCAGCTCCAGCGCGACCGAGACCCAGCCGACGCTGCTGGGGCGCCACCTGGCCTTTGGCGTGCGCGTGGGCGACCTCTACGATGCGGTGATCGTACTCGATACCGGCGGCGAAGAGCCGGTGCTGACGGCGGCCTGGCCCCTCAGGGCCAAGCTCCAAAACGCCATCACCAACCTGCAGGACAGCGGCCGTTACCGGGGATTCGGGCGGCGGCGCTACCAGCTGGTGCCGGCGGCGGTCGAGTTGAGCATCGGAGTCGAGGGCAACTACTTCGCGATCGATGCCGACGGCGAGACGCTGCAGATCGATCCCGACAGGCTCGAGCCCGTCGACGGCCAGGTGCGACTGCGCGCCAGCACCCCCGGCAAGGGCATGCCCGGCACGCTCACCTGGCTGGTCGACACGGTGCGCAATCTGTCCTTTGTCGGCGCCGAGCCGGTGGCCTGGCTGGAGCACGTGGTCTTCGGGCTGACCGACCGTGCCAACCGCGCCTACCACGGCGCCGTCGGCGTCGACACCGAAGCCGAGGTGCGCGAGGCGTTGGCCGTTGCCGATCTGAGCCCCGAGCGCGAGGCCCTGCTCACGGCGCCTGACCCCGAGTTGGGGTGGCCACCGCCGGCCCTGAAACCACAGCTGCCGGGCACGGTGCGCGGGGAAGGGCGCTGGTTGCCAGTCGTCGACGACCCCTTCGTCAACGCCTACCCGAATGCGCCCCCCGCGTTCTACCAGACCTTCTTGCGCGTCGATCCCGAGCGCGACTTCACCCGCGTCTACTACACGATATGGGATCCGCGTCAGGTCCAGCTGCACATCGCGATGGGAACCGAGGAGCCCGAGAGCGCCACCGGCGAGACTGGCAGCGGCATGATCCCCCGCGATTCCGAGACCGTTTCGCGACTGGTGGCCGGCTTCAATGGTGGGTTTCAGGCGATGCACGGCGAGTTCGGCATGATGTCCGAGGGGCGCGTGTACCTGCCGCCCAAGCCCTACGCGGGCACGGTGGCGGTCTACGAGGACGGCCGCGTGGCCATGGGCTCCTGGGGCGGCGTCGATCGCGGTGGCTGGGACGAGGAGCGGGCCAACCGCCAAATCCCCGAAGACATGGTGGCGATGCGCCAGAACTTGACCAGCGTGGTCGAGGGCGGGCGTTACAATCCCTGGAAGCGGTGGTGGTGGGGCGCGGCGCCGGTGTGGGCCGAGGAGCAGACCTACATCCATCGCTCCGGCCTGTGCCTAACCAAAGATGGTCACATGGCCTATCTATGGGGCGAGTCCATGGGCCCGGAAGAGTTGGGCAAGGCGATGCTGGCGGCGCACTGCGAGCGTGGGCTGCATCTGGACATGAACAGCCGCCACACGGGACTCGAATTCTACCGCCCCCTGAAGCAGGGCGAGGCGCCGCTGGGGCGCGCCCTGCTCGAAAGCGAGTATGAGGGACCGATGCCGGAGACGCCGCAGGCCGGCGCCCCGCTTCTTCGAGCCCGCAAGGCGGTGCGCACGATGACGCCCCTGCGCTTCCCGCGCTACGTGCAGCGCGACCCGCGCGATTTCTTCTACCTCACGCTCAAGCCGGTGCTGCCGGGCCCCGACCTGCGCCTCGGCACCCGCCGCATTCCCTTCGAGACCAGCGGGCTGCCCCACGCCGGCTGGCCCCATGCCTTCGCGCGCGCCGGCCTGCGAAGCGTCGACGGCGGAGGCGCCTGGCTGGTGCGCATCGACGCCACCCGGGCGCTGCCCACGCCGGCAGCTGCTTGGCCCGACGAAACGCCCGGCAATGCCCAGGGCGCCCAACCCGGCACCGCGGAATCCGCCGAGGCCGAGCCGCCGCAGGGCGAGGCGCTGGCCTACCTGGTCGCGTCTGCGCCCGCTGGAACCCAGGCTGCAAGCGCGGACACCGGTCCGGTGCCGGCGGCGCTATCGCTGACGCGCGAGCGGGGCCCGGCGAGCCTGTTGCGCCACCGGCTGGTGCCGAGCAAACGGCTGACCCCCGGCGCGGCGCTGCTCTCGGGGCCGCCCCTGCGGGCCGTGCCATCGGCACGCGCGGCGCTCGGCATCGACCCCGACGGCTTCCTGGTTTACGGCGAGGTCGACGCGCGCGAGCCGGAGGGGGCCCTGGCGGCGCGCCTTCTGCGCGTCCGGGTGCGCGAGGCCATCGTCGTCGAACGCCTGATCTTCGCCGCCGATCAGCGCCTGGTCGCGGTCGACGGCGAGACCGAATTCGAGGCAGTCCCGCCCGGGGCGCTGGCCCTGCGGGCCGAAGGGCGCCCGGCGGCCGAAGTGCTCAACCCAGACGTCAAACCGCGGCCCTATCGTTTCTGGGGCTGGATGCAGGGGCGCCGCGTCCGCTATTTCCCGGAGGGCCCGCCGCGTTTCGAAGCCCCCGAGGACGTGGTGGAGGAGGCCACGGGCGGCGCCCCGGTCCCGGGGAACTGAGCGATCCGGAAGCGCCGCCGACCCGCCCTGCGATGGCACTGGGATTTGCCTAGGACCTGGCCCCGCGTCTACTATGGCCAGGCGTCCCCCGGGCTCCGACCTCGGTGCACCGGGTGGGTGTGTGTCCGCTTGACCGAAAACCGCACGATCCCATAGTGTTTTGGGCTTCGAGCTGCCGATACGGGACGTCTTCGGCTCGACCCTGCGGCACGAGAGCCAGCCGTGAAGCAACCGATTCCCTTCGGAAAATATTACCTGCTCGAACGCATCAACGTGGGCGGGATGGCCGAGGTATTCAAGGCCAAGGCGACCGGCGTCGAGGGCTTCGAACGCATGGTGGCCGTCAAGCGCATTCTTCCGTCCATCGCCGAGGACGAAGAGTTCATCACGATGTTCATCGACGAGGCGAAGATCGCGGTGCAGCTGACGCACGCGAACATCGCCCAGATCTTCGATCTCGGAAGATTCGACAGTAGCTACTACATCGCCCTGGAGTACGTTCACGGCAAAGATATGCGCGCCATCTTCAATCGCGCGCGCTCCCGGGGCGAGCAGCTGCCGGTGCCGATGGCCTGCTACGGCATCATGAAGGTCTGCGAGGGGCTGGACTACGCGCACAACAAGCGCGACGCGGCCGGATCGTTTTTGAACCTCGTCCACCGCGACGTCTCGCCCCAAAACATCCTTTTTTCCTACGAGGGCGAGGTCAAGATCATCGACTTCGGCATCGCCAAGGCCGCGGGCAAGGCCGGCAAGACCCAGGCCGGTATTTTGAAGGGCAAGTTCGGCTACATGTCGCCCGAGCAGGTCCAGGGCATGGAGATCGATCGCCGCAGCGACATTTTCGGCGTGGGGATCTGCCTCTACGAGTTGCTCACCGGCGAGCGACTCTTCGTGGGCGAGAGCGACTTCGCGACCCTCGAGAAGGTGCGCAACGTCGACATCATGCCGCCCAGCACCTACAACCGGCGCATTCCCGATGAGCTCGAGAAGATCGTGCTCAAGGCCCTGGCGCGCGACCGCGACCACCGTCACCAGACGGCCATGCAGCTGCACGACGAGCTGCAGTCCTTCATGTACGGCAGCGGTAACTTCTTCGGTCGCCGCGACTTGAGCATGTACATGCACCGGGTCTTCGCCGCCGAGATCCAGCGGGAGAGCGCGCGTGACCAGGAGTACGCGGCGCTCAACGTGGTCCACAACGACCCAGCCACCGGGCTCAACGCCTTCGACGAACTCGATCAGGTTAGCACCGTCAGTGCGCTGAACCTGCAGCCCGACTACGCCTCCCAGCCGCGCGCCCAGGCGCCCCAGTACGCGCCGCGCCCGCAGACACCCGCGCCGCCCGCGCGGCCCATGATGTCGCCACCGAGCGCACCCGGAGTGCCGCGCAAATCGACGCTGTTGGGCATGCCGGCCGCGCGCGCCCAGGCGCCTTCGGTGCCCGGGCTCATCCCCAACGATCGCTCGATCCCTCCGAACAACCCCCGACTTCCCCCCCAGGCCAATGCCGGTCCACCGGCCCAGGTCGGCATGGACTGGGACGACGACGAGCTGTCTACCCAGATCTACGATCGCCCCGAGGATGACTCGGAGCCAGCCCTGATGGCCGTCAATGCGGGGGACCTGGCTCTGGGCCCCGGGTCCGGACGCTTTCCGGTGGGCCACGCCAACGCCCAGGCGGGGCACTTCGGGCATCCGGTCCCCCCCGCCCCGGCGAGGCCCGAACCGGGATTTGCGCCCGCTCCCGCACCGTCATTCGCCGACACCCCGAGGCCGGGCCATGTGATGACCCAGCCGGGCCTACCCACTGAGATGGGCATGCCCGCCGCGGGCAGAAGCGAACGACGGCGGACCATGGTGGTGGCCGGCGCCGCGGTGGCAGCCATCGTCGCCATCATTGTCGTCGGTTTGGTGCTATTTCGGCCGCCCACACCCGGCACTGTTCACCTCAGCACCACGCCGGGCGACGTCTCGGTCACGATCGACGGCGTTCCGGTGACGGGTTCGAGCCCATTCGTGATCGGCGAGGTGGTGCCCAAGCAGCCCCACGAGATCGTCGTCAGCAAGACCGGCTACCGGCCCTGGAGCAGCCGCTTCGAGCTGCAGCCCGACGAGATGATGCAGCTGCCGCCGGTGAAGCTCGAGCTACTGGAGTCCGGCTTCGCGCTCAGTTCGGAGCCGCCGGGCGCCGCGGTCTTCGTCGACAACCGCAAGCTTCCGCAGACCACCCCGCTCAGGGTCATCGATCTCAGCCCTGGAGACCATCAGATCCGGCTCGAGGCCGAAGGCTTCGCACCCTGGGGCAGCTCGCTACACGTGACGCCGGGCACCGTGCTGGACCTGCCGCAGGCCCGACTGATCCCCAGCGCGGCGGCCCAGAACGACCAGGATAAACGCGACCGGGGCGAGGTCGAGCGGCCCAGACCACAGAAGCGTGACGCTCCGATGGTGAAGCGCCCTCCACCGCGAGAGAAGCCTCCCGTCGAAAAGGCCAGCGGCAGCGGCACGCTGCGGGTGCAAACGCGCCCCTGGTCCAAGGTCTTCGTCGACGGCCGGCTCATTGGCACCACGCCGCAGATGGCCATCACGGTCAGCGCAGGTCGCCACACGGTCACCTTCCGCAACCCCGACTTCGGCCTCGAAAAGACGATTCAGGTCAACGTCAAGAACGGCGAAGTCGTGACCAAGATCCTGAACTTGAGCCCCTGAGCCTTCCCCTTCGGGTCATTCGACGCGCTGGTCGACCGAAAGCAGTGGTGAGGGTTCGAGGTTGCCGTCGTGGATTTCGACATGGCGGGAAAAGCGGCTGTGGTTGCCATCGCCGTCGAGATCGCCCTCCGCCCGTAGTTCGACGTTGACCGGCTCGTCGCCGGCCTTGCCGCCAAGGCTGCAGCCGCTGGTGCTCGGCAGAAAGCTGTAGCGAAAGCGGATGGCCTCGTCCGGCTCGAAGGCCAGGGCCCGCCAGGTGGCGCCTTCCGGATCGGGGGCTTCCGCGAAGCGTACCTCTACCGGGTCCATGCTGGCTTGGGCCGGTGTCGGCCCCGCGCCCGGCGGCAGACACATCAAGCTCATCGGGCCGTCCTCGGTCGGGCGGTGAGTGGTGCCGTAGTAACTCTGCACCGACAGATGCAAGCGCTGCAGCTCGCGCGGCGCCTCGGCGATCTTGCTCGAGCGCAGGGCCCTCAGGAACGTCGGAATGCTCACCGCGAACACGACGCCCAGGACCGAGACCAGCAGGGCGGTTTCTACCATGGTCAAACCGCGGCGGGCTCGCCTGGAAGCGGAATCTGACTTGGAAGCCATCGGCGGCGGAAGATAGGCGTCCGCCGGCCGGCTGTCGAACCGGCCGTGGAATACCGCGCCTCGGTCCCTGCGGGCAGAGGTCGTGGATGCGTCACGGCGGCAGAGCGAGGTCCTGCTGCGTACGCTCGGCGGCGGGATCAAAAGCGTGGATCGCCAATGACTGTGGGTCGAAGCGCTTGCCGACGAGGAGATAGAGGGCAAGCGACAGGAATGGAAAGTTAGCCTTGCGCTCAAGTTCCAGCTCGTCGTGGGCGCGGCGCATGGTCTCGGCGTGTTGTCGGCTGACGAGGCTGGCGAGTGCCGCTTCGACCTGTTTCTTCAGCTGTGGGTCGGAGATCTGCCCGTAGATCTCTTGAAGGTGGTCGATTTGGCGCTGCCGCATGCCGAGTCGGCCCAGCTGGGTACTGTTGCTCAAGGCCAGCCAGGGGGGGCCCGCTCCGCGAAGGGCGGCGAGTTCAAGGTGCTCCTGGCCCTTTCGCCGAGCTTCCCGAATCTCCGCTGGGTCGTCGAGCAAAGGGACCAGTTCGTACACGTAGCTGGCGCCGAGTTCCCAGGCGAGCTCGCCATCGTCGGGAAAGTAGCGGGTCGAGCGTTCCAGATAGGCAATGGCCTGCCTGGCATCGGCAGCGGTATTGGCAAGCGGTCGATACAGGGAAGCGGCAGAAACCCAGGTGTAGACGCGCCGGAAGAAAGGATCGAGTTCGAGGATGGCGTCGGCGTAGTTGTGGAGGTTATGTAGACCACCTCGGTTGACGACCTCGTCCCCGAAGTAGATCAGGGCGCGCAGCCACAACAGGTCGGCCAGGGCCTCACGATGCCCGAGGGAGAGGACATCCAGCCAGTCCGGCGGAGGCAAATAGTAAATGTCTTCGTAGCGCTGCGCCCGACCGAAATGGTTCTGTCCGGCCAGGCGTGTTTTCTGCAGTAGAGGGGCGGCCAGCAATACGATTGCGACGACCACAAATGCCTGCCGCAGAGGCACTTTCCCGAGGTGCGACATCGCGGGAAGAAGTCTATGTCGTCGCAGCCTGGCCGCGGAGAAAAAAAAAGCGCTCCCCGGGCGCACCGGAAAGCGCTTTGGCTCTACGCCGCGCGTCGAGACTATTCGAGCTCGTTGTCGATGTAGATACCTCGCGCATGGTAGAGCTGGTTGTCCGCGTCAGTGCCGACCGCCAACTCGAAGGTACTAAGGGTCCCGTCACCGTCGAGATCGCCCTGCGCCCGGAAGGTGTACAAAGAATCAGTGTTGCTCGCATTGCCGCACGCGCTCGCTGCCGTTCCGCCCGCTCCGCTGTCGATCGCGTAGGAGTAGTAGACGTAGTCCGAAATTTTGAAGCCCAGCGCGGCCGCGTTGACCTCAGTCACAAGGAATGCCTGCTTGCTGGACGCGGGTGCCGTCGGGTTGTTGGTCATCTGGCCGACGGTGCAAGAAGTGTTCATCGTATTGTCAGCGAGGCCCTTGCCCACGCGTTCGAGAGAGTAGTAGGTCGCAGCATTCTTGAACGCTGCGTTCAGGTTGCCGGATGCCTCACCGGTCTTGGAGCGCCGCAGGTAGCTGATGAACGCTGGAATCGCCAGCGCTGCCAGGATGCCGAGGATCGCGACGACGATCATCAGCTCGATGAGGGTGAAGCCCGATTTCTTCTTGAGTAGCTTTGCCATGGTGCAGTCGTTCGCGCCTTTCCGGCGACGAGCCGTCGCCTCAGCTTCCGAAGGCTACTGAGCGAGCCCACGGAGGTTCCGTGGGAACTCGAACAAGCAGTTTGCGTGCCAGGAGAGCAGGGCGCTTTCTATCCGGAAATCAGCCCCTGCGAGACGGGCCGGCGACGCGCTTTGTCACCCGCTCCCGAGTTGGGTGACAAAAATTGGCGATGCATGCGCGGAGGGGATGTCGCCAGCTTCCGACATCACATACTTCAGGCGCATTTCACTCCCACCCCTGTGCGGGCTGGTAGTAGACCCCGCGCGCAGCGCTGATGACCTCGAAAAGACATGGCGTTCCGTCGCCGTCGAGATCGGAGGTCGCCTGGGCGATGAAGTAGAAGTCCGGCTGGGTATTGAAACCGTAGACCCCTGGCAGCGAGGCGATGTCGTCGGGCGTGCCCGCTGCGATGTGGTAGCCGAAGCGCACGGCACCCGCCGGCCTGGCGCCGAGCTGGCTCCATCCGGCCACGTGGACCCCATCGGGAAACTGGGCCTTGATACCGTCCTTCATCCTCGTGGCACTGCCGGGAGCCCAGCCGTCCGCGCCTGTGGCCAAAGGCGTGGTATAGCCTCCCACCTGGGCATATTGTCCGAACTCGGCCCGGTAGGCCTCTTGACGCAGCTTGATGGCCCCCAGGAATTCCACCGCCTCGCCTGTTCGCGAGCGCTGGATGTAGCCCATGAACGCAGGGGCGGCGGTGGCTGCCAGGATGCCGAGGATCGCGACGACGATCATCAGTTCGATCAAGCTGTAGCCACTGCGAGCCTGCTTGCGTGGAAACCTACGACCTATTGGCACCATGCGCGCCTCCCGTGACCACGAGTGTTGAGTATCGTTACCCCGGGTGCAAGAGGGGCTCCGCCGCGCTCCGGCTTCAGTCGCTGCCTTCGTCGCATTCATCGCCAACGCTCCCATCGTATTTCGCCAGTCGATAGCGGAAGGAGCGGAAGCTCATGCCGAGCAGGCGCGCGGCCTCCTTGCGCACGCCGCCGCACTGTCCCAGCGCCTTGCGCAATACGCGTTCTTCGAAGTGGGCCAGGTGCGCGTCGAGATCGAATCCGTCGGTCGGCAACTCGGCCGGCAACACGAAGGGGCTGCCGCCGGCCGAGGCCGACGCCTCCGGGTCCAGGTCGGCCAGTTCCAGACGGTTGCCCAGGGCGAGGGTGACGGCCCGCTCCACCAGGTTTTCCAGCTCGCGGACATTGCCCCGGTAGGTCTGCTCGGCCAGCCAGCGCAGGGCCTCGGGGGCGAAGCTCAAGCGTTTGTCCTGGATCGCTCCGTGTTTGATCAAGAAATGTTCAGCCAAGAGGGGGATGTCCTCTGGCCGCTCGCGCAACGGCGGCAGCGCGAGCTTGATCACGTTCAGGCGGTAGTACAGGTCCTCCCGAAAACGACCTTCCGCCACTTCTTGCTCCAGTTCGCGATTGGTGGCCGCCACCACGCGGCAGTGGATCGCGACCTCGCGGGTACCGCCGACCGGCCGCACGCGGCGCTCCTGCAGTACGCGCAGCAGCTTGACCTGCAGGGCTAGGGGTAGCTCGCCCACTTCGTCGAGGAACATCGTGCCGGAGCCAGCGGCGCGCAGAAGGCCCTCCGAACGCCGGTCGGCACCCGTGAAGGCACCTTTCTCGTATCCGAAGAGTTCGCTTTCGAGAAGCTGCTCGGGCAGGGCTGCGCAGTTGAGCGCCACGAAGGGCTCGTTTGCGCGGCGGCCCATCTCGTGCAAAGCGCGCGCGATCATCTCCTTGCCCGTGCCGCTCTCACCGGTGACCAGAACGCTGGTCGGGGCATCGGCCACGCGTTTGACGAGATCCATCACGCGGGTGATGGCGGCACTTTTGCCCACCAGATTGCCGGAGCGGTACCCGTCGCGCACACGCGCCCGGAGCGCGCGATTCTGGGTGACGATCTCGCGCTTTTCGAGGGCCTTTTCGAGCACCGCCAGCAGCTCGTCGTTCTTGAAGGGCTTTTGGATGTAGTCGTATGCACCCTCGCGCATGGCTTGCACGGCCTGCTCTGTGGTCGCGTAAGCGGTTATCATGATCACCTGGATCGAGTCGTCGATGCGCTTGGCCGCTTCGAGCACGCCCATGCCCGAGCCATCGGGCATCGAGAGATCGGTGATCACCGCGTCAAAGTCCTGCGGCTGCTGCAGTTTCTGGACGGCCCGGGTCTGGCCATCCACGACCTCGACTACATGTCCGTGGCGCGCGAGCAACAGTCGCAGCATCTCGCGCAGCCCGGTCTCGTCGTCGACGACCAAGACTCTCGACGGCATGGGCGGATCCTACATGAATTGTTCCTTGGAGCGCGCGGCAGCCGTTGGCCAGGCTGCCGCCAGAGCAGCCGAGACGGCCGTGGATGCCGCTATCAAGAACGGTCCTGCCAGGTCGTTTCTGGGCCAAGAGGTGGCTGACATGGTGGCCAGAGAAGTCTATCGAAGGGGACAACAAGCCTGGGCGTCTGCGCAGGAAATGCCGTGGGAGCACCTGTGAGCGCTCGCGATGGAGGTGAGCAAAACCCCGGGGCGGTGGACGCGCACGGAGATCGCTTCGACGTGCACGTGCTGGGTTTTCCCGGTGACGTGGAGCGGGCGGTGGCGGCGGTCGCCCACGTTTTTGAAATCGATCCTGCGACCGCGCGCAGTGTCGTGCAACGCGCACCGCTGGTCGTCAAGCGTGGCGCCAGTCGCGACGCGGCCATGGAGTTCGTGGCAGCCCTGAGTCAAATCGGTGCCGAGGTCGCGCTGCGGGCGGCCGAGCCCGGCCCGGTCGAAGCAACGGCGAGCTTGCCGCGCCCGTCGCGCGCACCGCCTGCGGGGCTGATCGTGGAGCGGGCCGCTCCGAGCGCCGAAATCGTCTTTCCCGATGTGGTGGCCGATCCGGCACCGCCGCAGGCGGCGGTCTCGGTTGCGGAAGCGGAGACTGTGAGCCCTGTGGCCGCAGCCGAGCCGGTGCTCAATGACCCGACAACCAAACCCGCCGCGTCCGAGCCCGCGCTGCAGTTGGCCCTGGATCTGCCACCACTGCCGGCCCTGCCCACCGGGTTCGCAGGCTTGCCGCCGGGTGGAATGCAGGCGCCGCGGGCGGCCGGCGCCAAGGGGCCGCGCAGCGCGGCGATGCAAGCCGCCGAGAAGCAGGACAGCTATTGGTCGACCCGGCGCCAGCGCGGCCCAGCACAAGCTGCGGCGGTCGTTGTCCGGCGCTCGACGACCGATGCGGCGCGCGAAGAAGGTCCGCGGCCCCGACCGCAGCGCGTCGAAGCCACCGCGGTGGACAGTGGCAAGATCGGCGGCCGTGCCCTCTCCGCCCTGACCCTCACCACCGCCGGTGGCCTCTTCTACGGGGGCCTGGCCCTGGGCGACTCGGTGCTGCTCGGGGGCGCATCCCGGGTTTCGCTGCTACTGCACACACTGGCCCTAAGCGCGGTTCTCGGCAGCCTGGCCAGGGTTGGATGGTCACTGCGCGCCCTGCTGCCGCTATCGCTACTGTCGCTGGGGCTTTTGGCGGCACTGAACTGGGCCGCGACCCCGCACATCGACTACGAGGTCGTCGCTAACGAATCGGAGGCCCAAGGGCAACTCGAGGTGAAGTGGAGCGGCGGCGGCGACCACGCCTTCGCGGTCCACGATGCCCATGCCATCGTGCGGACCCTGCCGCGACTCATCGGCGATGACATCCTGGTGCGCGAGTTGTGGCTGTTGGGGCGCGAGCGGCCCGACCTCAGTCTCATTTTCGAGCTTCCGGCCGGGCAACGTGGCGCCGGGCAGGGCGGAACTCCCGACGCCCTGCTCGCCCGGGGCGATGTCCTGGCGGTACGGGCAGCCAGTCACGACCCCGCCCGCGTCTCGAGTCTGCGCATGCCCGGGGCCGGCCGTCCCTCGCCGGTCGTGGACGGGCAACTGCAGGTCCGGGAGGCGACGCCCGTCGAGAGCGCGGGCTTGTCCGCGACCTTTCGCGTGCGCGGCACGCTGGAGTTGACGTTGCTCGAGGGGGGCCAGCCGCGACGCATCGAGGCTGAACTACGGACGCGCGTCGTGCACAAGTAGGGGCTCGCCGTCAGTGGGCGCCATCGCTCGACCGGGCGGTGAGCGCCTGCAGCCTCGGGTCGCGCGGAGGGCGGCCCATGCGCGACAGATAGAAGCGCGCCACCTTCGCGCGGCCGGCCTGCAACTGGATCGCGGCCGCCCGCTCGAGCGTTTCATCCGCCACCGGTTCGAGTTGAAGCGCGCGTTCGAGGGCGAGCAACGCGGCATCGGTGTAGCCCGCCACGAGCATCTCTGCAGCCAGCGGGCGCAGTCCAGGGGCGCTGTCGAGGACAGCGTGGTAGCGACTTGCGAAGACCTCAGCCTGAGCGCTCTCCGCGGCCCGGTCGCCCCTGCGAGCCTGATCCCGCAGGACCACCGCCTGCATCAGCGCCGCATGCCCCAGCTTGATGCGCGGCTGCAGCTGCACCATGCGCCCGTAGGCAGCGACCGCGCCGTCGAGGCGACCGGCGTCGCGGCGCAGCTCTCCGAGTTTCATCCAGGCGTAATAGGCGTCGGGTCGGGTGTGGACCGCGTGGCCCCAGAGCCGCAGCTCGTCGCTCCAGACCGCCTGGTAGCCGACGCTGCGCAGGGCCAGGGCGGCCGCAGCCAGCAGTGAAAGCCAGACCGGCGCCCGGCGCAGGAGGCCGCTGCCGCCACCGGGTCCGTCGAGCGCGCTCGCCAGCGCCAGGGCCAGGCCCAATAGCGGCAGCGAGAGGTAGCGATCCTGCAGCGGGAAGTACATGGGGACGAGGTTGCTCACCGGCAGCAAGAAAAAGAGCGCCAGCGCCGCGCCCAAGCCCGGACCCGGTACCCGGGCGCGCAGTCCGGCGACGCTGAGCAGTAGCAGACCGGAGGTCAACAGCCAGTCAACAGGCGAGGCGCTCAGGCCGTGCGAGTGGTACATGGGCGAGTTGGCGGCGGGCCACAGCGCCGTCGCCAGCTGGTGGCCGACGGTGGCTACAAAGCGTTCGACGGTGGCCAGCGCCCCGGCCTCGCCACCCCGTAACATCTGGTTATGGCGCCACTGAAATACCACGGCGATTGCCGCGGTGGTGGCCATCAGCAGATTGGGCAGCTGATGGCGAAGACTCTTGCCGAAGCTGCGACCGATCAGAGCGCGATCGATGGCGAGCAGGGCGAGGGGCAGGGGGATGGCCGTGGTTTTGCTGAGAAGGGCGGCCAGGTAGCAGGCGCGGGAGCCCCAGGCGGGGCGATCGCCGAAGCGCTCGCTCCTGAGGTGCAGCGCCATGGCAGCGGCGACAAAGGCCATCGCCAGGATGTCCTTGCGTCCCGTGGCCCAGCTGACGACTTCGACCTGCGCCGGATGCAGCGCGCATAGCAGGGCGCCGATGAGGGCAGCGGGCGCCGACAGGCCCATGCGCCGCAGGGCCATGAGCAGCAGGTTGGCGGTCGCGATCCAGAGCAGCAGATTGGTCGCATGCAGGGTCGGCCCGTCGGGGCCAACCCAGGGCACATCCAGCCAATAGGACAAGAGGTGCAGCGGGTGGTAGGCCTCGAAGTGCGGTCGCGCGAAGATCGCCGCCAGGTTGGCGAGCGAAATCTCCTGGACCAGGGGGTTGTCGACGATGAAGCGACCGTCGTCCCACGAGCGCTGCAGGGGGTAGGGCAGGGCGCGCGAGAAGGTCAGCGCCGTGGCCAGCGACAGAAGCCCGTGGTGGAGCAGGAGCCGTGAGTTTTCGGCGCCCGCGGGCTTGTGCTGGCCTGGCGCCTCGAAGGCGTCGCTCGAAGCGGCGGTCGGCCCCATCACTCCAGGGTCATGGGGAAGTGCACCAGCATGTCCGGACCGTTGAAGGAGCGGAACTGGATCGATCTGGCGGCCTTGCGCATGCAGTCACCCGCTTCGGTCTTGGTGATCGCGCTCGGCCCCTTCAGGTTGACCCGCTCCACGCGACCTGCGCCCGAGATGCGCATTCCGAAGATGAGCTTGCCGGTCACGGGTTCGTCGTCGGCCAACAGCAGCAAGCAGCGCCGAACTTTGGGAAAGACGCTGTCGAAACCCTGCTCGATTTCCGAGCCGCGCAGCTGCTCCTCGCCGCCGGCCGCGGTCGGATCCATGTGGCGATCGTCGGGCCCGCCCAGATCGTCGCCGCTCAGGGATTCGCCGCTGTAACGCCTGGTCGTGCCGTTCTTATTACGCTTGCCTCGCCGCTTGCGCTTGCCCTTTTTGGTGGTCTCCTCAGACTCGAGCGGCAGCTCTTCGACGCCGGCATCGGCGTCTTCGGCGGACCGGGGCTCGAGATCGATATTGAGCAGCCCCTGGGTGTAGGCGTAGAGGAATCCGCCCCAGAGAGCGGAAGCGGCCAGAAATCCTGCTAGAAATCGAAGCACGTGGGGCTTATATCACGCTCTGCAAGGCTTTTCGTTTTGGACTCCTCGTCACCAGCCGGAAGTTTTCCCAGGCGCGCATGTCGCCGGGGACGGCGCTGTGGTGTGGGATCGACCCTGGGGCTTTTGCGGGAGACGAAGGCCAAGGGGCGCGCTGGCGCAGCCTGGCTCGGATTGAGCCTGTGCCCCATTGCCGCGCTGCTGGCCGCGCTGCTGGTCCCTGCGAGCGCGGGCGCCCAGGAGCGCGTCATGCCCGGTCGCACCCTGGCTACCCTGAGCGTCGGTGCACCGCTGCGGCTGACGCGCAACGTGGACTTTGCGCAGGATGACGTGGCGCCCCTCTATGGCGACATATTGCTGGGCTACGCCTTTGCAGGTCCACTGCGACTGCGCCATGGCCTCGGTCTGGGGGTCTCGTTGAACCTCTCGGCCGAGGGAGGCTACGTCGAACCGGTCGGGGCCGCCAGTCAGCTCCTGGTCATGCCCAGCTATCTGCTGTTCTATGACGCCAGCCTCGATGTGGTCGCGCTTGGTCACGTGGGGCTTCCGTTTTTGCTAACGGGCGATTTCAGCGCCGGGGTGGAGCTGGCCGCAGGCCTGGCCTACAAACTGACCGCCGGCCTGGGGCTCTACGGCGAGCTCGGCGCCGATCTCTTCGTCGGCGCCGAGTCGCAGGTTCACCCCACCGTCAGCGCCGAGTTGGGCCTTTTGATCGACTACGAGATGCTGCCATGAGTCGCCGTCACCCTCTCTTGCGGCGCGCTGCGTTGGGCCTGGGGTTGCTAGCCTTTTTGGGCGGACCGACGCCGGGGGCCGTGGGCTCCTGCGACGAAGACCTCGACGGCTTCGTCGACCTGCGCGAATACTGCAAGGAGCGCGAGGAGCTGGTCTGCGTGCGCCGCTGGCTGCGCAAGGAGTTGACCGACGAGGCGCGCGACGACTGCCGTCGCGAGGCGCTGAGTCTATGCGAGCGACGCGTCTGGCGGCCGGACTGCAGGCCCACCGAACGCCAGGCCCGCGCATGCCTCAACGCCCTGCGCGCCAAGGGCACGGTAAAGACGCCCGAGGACGAACTCGAGACGTGCAACCGCGAGGCCCTGTGCACGGTGCGCGAGAGCCAGGACAGCAACGACAGCGATGCCGGGAGCGGACCGTGAAGCGGCGACTGCTGTGGGGGCTCTTGGCGGCCATGCTGCCGTGGCTTGCCGGCTGTGTGCTTTTTGTGGCCAAAGCTGACTATGCCGACTACCGAGCCATTCGACTCGCTCCGAGCGAGCCGGCCCGCCTTTTGGCCATGCGCCGCTACATGGAACGCCATCCCGAAGGTACCTACGCGGCACAGGTGCAGGGTGAGCGCGAGCAAAGGGATGCCGAGACCTTCGACGCCCACCGTGCGACCAGGAAGGGCCTCGAACTCTACCTGGCGGCCTTTCCCGACGGGCGCTTCGTAACCCAGGCGCGCGAACGCCTGGCGGTGGTCGAGGGCATCGAGGCCCAGCGGGAGCGCGCGCGCGTGCAGGCCGAGGCGCTGGTGCAGGCCCGCAAAGAGCGCGATGCCGAACTGCGCAGAACCTGGATCACCCGCTTCGTCGGCTACTGGCTTCGATCTTTTGCCGAGCTGAAAGGCTGGGGACGCGCGATTGGCGACGTGGCCGGGTCCAACCCGGAGTTTTCGCTGGCCTTTGGACGCATCCCGCGCCCGCGCTGCACGGCACAGGAGTGCGTCAAGTACTACGGCAGCCCCTTTGGCGTTCCGATTCCTGGCGGCACGCGGCTGGAGCGCACCATGCGCTTGACGCTGCGTCTGTGGGTCGAGGGCGGACGGCTGCAGCGCGCCGACCTGCTGTTGCCCGCGTGGGGCTTTTCGCGCTGGAGCGAGCTGGAGCAGCGGGCACCTGTCATCGACGCCGAGCCCCTGGAGCGCACGCGGGCGGTCGAGTGGGCGCTCGCCCAGGTGCAGCAGATGCTCGCCGCGCGTGGCGCGGTCAAGGAGCTGGGCGAGGTTGCGCGTCCGCAGCTGCCGCTGCCAGCGATTCCGGAGAGCGGGGAGATCACCGACGTCACAGCCATCGATCCGAGTGCGCCGCCCAACGTGGTTCACAACGGGCGCTTGAGTCCGGCAGCGACCGCGGCCGGTGGCCCCAGCCCCGAAGAAGTACGCCGGATGCTCGTGGAAGAGCAGCCCGAAGGCCAGGCCGACATGGTCATGGACGCCATCGGCGTCGACAGGCAGGGCCGCGAGGTCGAGCTCGGAGACCGTCCGGCCGATGCCGCGCAAGGCGCAGCCGGTGGTGAGATGACCATGGCGCCGCTGGAGGTTTCACTGGAGGGTGCCGGACAGCCGGGGGCATCGACCGTGCCCGCGGCGCGGCCGGCGGATTTTGCGGCCCAGATCGCGCCGGCGGTCACGCGCGTCTATGAAGTCGGGGGGCTGCGCGTCACGGTTTTCGCGGCCGGGACCGATGCGGCGGCCCCGGCGTTCGACGGCCTGTCGATCGAGAAGATCCGCAGCGAGCGGTGAGTTCGGAACTCACGAGCGTAGGCATCGGCCCATGGCTCAGACAGTGGCCGTGCTCGGCGCTTGCCGGGCTTTGCCTGGGCGCCGTCGAATTCGGGCTGGTGACCTACAGCGAGCGGCGGCTCTTCGCCTCGGAGGGGCAGCTCTTGCACTACGGGCTGCTGTCGTTGCCGGTGCTGGTCGGAGCGACGGGCCTGTTCGGCGCCGCAGGACAGGCGCTGCTGATGTTGGCGCGGTGCGATGGGGCGCTGGTGGACGTGAAGCTACGCAGATTGGTCTTGTCGATGGCCTGGCCGGGGCTTTCGCTGGCGCTGTGGGCGCTGACCGCCGGTCGCCGAGTTCGAGAGCTGCCGGGACGGGCGCTCGCGGTGATCGCCGTCGGCGGGGTCCTGGCGTGGCTGCTTTCGCGACTGGCCGCGGCCGTGCTGGCGTCGACGCGACGGGGGCAGGGGGCTCGCTGGTCGGCGGCGCTGTCGCTCGTGGGGCTCGCGGCGCTGCTGCTCGACATGTACACGCTGCGGCGCCTCTACCCGGTCTACCATCTGGGGCTCGCCCTGGTTGCGGTGGCTTGCGCGCTACTGGCGGTGCGCGTGGCGTGGCCGGAGCGCGCCCGGTCGGGCCCGGTGGCGAAGTTGGGTGCCTGGCTGCTCGCCGGGATCGTGCCGGCCGCTGCAGCGATGGGGGTCTGGGGGCTTGCGAGCGCCCCTGGACTGCGGCTGAGCGCGGAACTGGGCGCGCCCCTGGGCGGCAAGCTCTCGTGGGCACTGACGGCTGCGCTGCCGGCGGCGGCTGCCCCATCGCGGCCGCCCGCGTCAGCGGCGCCACGGGCGGCCCCGAACGCGGTGGCCCGGCGCGGCATCGACTTGCGCGGGCGGGACATCCTGTTGATCACGGTCGACGCCCTGCGCGCCGACCGGCTGGGCGCCTACGGCGGCGCGGGCCTGACGCCGCAGATGGACCGCCTGGCGCGCGAGTCGGTCGTCTTCGCGCGCGCCTACACGCCGACGCCCAATACCTCCTACGCGATCGCGGGCCTGATGACGGGGAAGTTTCTCGAACCACTGATGGCGCTACCTGGAATCGGGGAACGGCACAGCACCCTGGCGCAACAACTCGGGCGCCACGGCTACCGCACGGCGGCCTTCTTCCCACCGGCGGTCTTCAACGTCGACGGCGAAAACTTCGGTTGGCTCCGGCGAACGCGCTTCGGCTTCGCGCAGGCCGTGATCGACTACGCCAACGCGGAGGGCAGGGTGGAGCAACTGCGCGACTACCTGGAGGGGCTCGACGGTGGGAAGCCCGTGTTCGCCTGGGTGCACCTACTCGAGCCCCACGAACCCTACGAGCCGCCGGCGGGTTTCGCGCGCGGCGACTCGGCGCGTGATCGCTACGACGGAGAAGTGGCTGCCGTCGATGGGGCCGTGGGCCGGCTGGTCGAAACCTTTCGCAGCTCACGGCCGGGGGCCACGGTAATCGTGACCGCCGACCACGGCGAAGAATTCGAAGAACACGGCGGCCTCTACCATGGCACCACGCTTTTCGAAGAGCAGGTGCGGGTGCCGCTTCTGTGGTCCTCGCCCGGGGTGGCCCTGGCACGCATGGTCGAAGTGCCGGTGGAGCTTCCCGACATCGCCACGACGCTGCTGGCATCGCTGGGCATCGCGCGGGAGGCCACCATGCGCGGCGACGACCTGTGCGCGCTGCTGGCCGGCGCCGACGCTCCGGCGGGGCTGCTGGCCTACGCGACGGTGGGTGCGTGGACGATGGCCCACGACGGTCGCCACAAAGCCATCTGCCGGACATCGGCCGAGCGCTGCGTGCTTTTCGACCTGCGGCGCGACCCCGACGAGCGTCATGACCTGAGCGCGCGGGAGCCCCAGCGGCTGGCCGAGCTGCAGGCCGGGCTGCGCGACTTCTTCGCCTCGCTGCCGGCGGTCGAAGCCGAAGCCAGGGCGGCCGCACAGGGATTGCCCGCGGCCCTGGCCCGGGCACAGCTCGGCGACCCCGAGGTGGGGCCGGAGCTGGTACCGCTGCTGGGTGACGCGCGAGCGCAAGTGCGTGCCCGGGCGGCGCGGGCCGCGGGCGAGCTGGGGCTGGCCGCCACCGCTCCCCTGCTGGAGCGCCTGCGGGAGCACGACCTGGACGCGGCCGTGCGTGCTGAAGCGGCGGTAGCCTCGTTGCGGCTCGGCGAAGGCAAGGCCGTGTCACAGGTCCGCGGGTTACTGAGCGCGGGCGAGGCGCCCATGGGCGAGACGATCGGGCTGCGGGCCGCGCAGGCCCTGGCGGGCCAGGGCATCGCGGACGGACTGTCGCTGCTACGCGACGCGGCCAAACACGCCGGGCTCGAGCCGCGCGACCGGACCGAGGCGGTGATGGCGCTGGCACGGGTCGGCGGTGGGCGACAACTGGAACTGCTGGGCGAGCTGCTCGGCGAACCGCAAATGCGGCCCACGGCGGCTCGGGCCCTGGGCCAAATGCCGGGGCAGGGCGCTGCCGACCTGCTCGTCGAAACGTTGGCGCGCGAAAGCGACGCCGCAGCGCGGCAGGCCGAAGCCGAGGCCCTGGTAGCCCGAAACGACCCCCGCGCCGCCATGCTCATCAAGCGCCACCTGAGCGCGGGCAGCAGCATCCCGAATGCCGTCGGGCTACTGATTCAAGCCGGTGCGCTGGGGCCGAACGCGAGCGACGGTGGCCAAATCGCGCGGAGCCGTGCCCTGCGCGGTGGGCACTGGCGCTGCCAGCCGCGCGGCTGCCGACCCCTTGCCGGCGCCACCCTGCGGCTACCGGCTGCGACGGGCGCGGGACAAGGGCGCGCCCGCAGATTGCTCCTGCGCGTACATGCGGAAGGCGGCCGGCGGCGCATGCGCCTGGCCGACCGGGAGCTGGCCTTCGCGGAAGGGCCCGCTGAGCACGGTTTATCCCTGCCCAGCGACGTCCGCGCCGAACTCGCGGTCGCGGCCGACGAAGGTCTGCTGATCGAGGCGGTTGTCGTCGTCGAACAGCAGCTCGAAACCGACTAGATGTGCTCGGCGGGAGTGCTGAGCCGATGATCGGGGTCGATACGATGCTTGCTGCGCTGCCAACTGAGTAGGCAGGCGGCCAACCCCTTGTCGATGCTCAACCAGCTCGAAGCAGACGAAAATGCGCCTCGCACCCGTGTGCGCATCGTGATGGTCGATGCCGGACTCATGACCGAACTCAAGGGAGCGTATCCGCCGGAGATACCGGCGTATCTGCTGCTCGGCTATGCCAACGATGCCGATCGTTTCGAGGCACACGCCACGGTATTTCGGGACTTCGTCGAGCGAGTCGTCTTCGATGCCCAGCCCTGAAGCAATGGGCTGGCGCACAGGCGGCGCCGATCATCGACACGCGAACTGAGGCCACGGCTTCAGAGCAGGCTGCGGACAGACCTTCGCCGAAAGCACGGGGCTGGAAGGAAAAGCTGCCAGGACGTTTTCGCAGGACGTTTTCGCAGGCCAGTTTTTCCCGTGAGGACGATGTTCGCGCGGCGCACGGCACGGGCGTCTCGCCGATCGGGCCGCGATTCGTACTTCGCAGAAGATATATTATGTAAACTAGATGGGCGCTGGACCGGGCCAGCGAGCGACCGTGGCCATCCCGACGCCGATTTCGCGCGGGCGCGTCCCGGTGCTCCGGCGCGTCCCGGCGCGTCGAAGTGCGGCGGGACGCGCCGTTCAGTACTGAATCGCGTACAGCGTGCCGCCGTTGGACAGCACGAAGCCGCGGCCATCGACCAGCGCCGCCGGGGCCGTGATGCCATGGGCGGTCTCCAGGCGGCCGCGCTCGCGGCCGTCGACCAGCGACAGCGCCAGGAAGCCGCCCAGCGATTCCGGCACGTAGACCAGCTTGCGCTCGAGCGCGAGCGTCGGCTGGCCGGGCGCGCCGCGCACGACCGGTCGCCGCCAGCGCATGGTCCGACGCGGCAAGTCCAGGCAGACGACCCCGTGCTCCGCCGACGCTACGATCAGCTCGTCTGCCGAAGCTGCCAGCGCCCAGACACCCTTGAGCGTGGCGTCGTGGCTGAGGATGTTGCCGTTGGCCAGCTCGAGGCCGTAGAGGCCGCCCGAAAACGAGGCCACGTAGACGGTATCGCCGCTGATCGCCGGGGTCGTGTCCACGTCGACGAAGCGACGCGTGATCGGGATGTCGTCCAGGTCCGCGGAGGTGTCGGTCTGCCACAGCACCGAGCCGTCGCTGCTGTCGAGGGCCACGACGGTGCCGTCGCTGAAGCCGGTGATGACGCGTCGCTCGGCCGCCGCGAGCCCGGCGTGGCCGGTGATTCCAAAGCCTTCAGGCCGCTCGTCACGCCGGTAGCGCCACAGCACCGAGCCGTCCGACCGCGACAAGGCGACGACGGCGTCGACGTCGCTCACCAGGTAGATGGCGTCGGCTTCGAGCACGCCAGCCCGCGAAAACGATTCGCCCAGCTCCACCTTCCAGCGCTCGCTGCCGTCTTCGGCGCGCAGCGAAAGCAACGTGCCGGTGACTGTGGCGAGGTAGAGTTCACCGCGCTCGGCATCCAGCGTCGGTTCGGCTTCGAGCGCCGCGCCCGCTTCAACCCGGTACAGCTCGCGCCCCGACTGGGATAGCGCCAACATCGTGCCCCGCGTCGAAGCCACATAGACCCGCCCACGTATCGTGTCGATGGCGGGGGCCGCCTGCTCCACCGGCACCGCTGTGGCGCGCCGATCGTCGAGCAAGCTTCGCGTCCAGCGCACACTGAAGCCCGGCCCGGCCGCTCGCGTGTGCTCGTCGTCCACCCAGGCCAGCGCCTGGGGACCGCCGAGGCCGCCGCAGCCGCCACCTCCAAGGCCCGCGAAGACCAGGGCCAGCAGCAGCCACCCGAGGCCGCGGCAGCTCCGACCGCAGCGGCGGTCGCTCACTGGGCCTCGTCCGCCGCTTCCGGAGCCGCCTCGGGCGCGGCTTCTTCGCCCGCTGGCGGCTCGGGCGCTTCGGGCTTGTTGCCCAGCGGAATCTGGATCGTCTTGGCGCCACCGCCGCCCGCTTCGACGTTCTTCTGCAGCGCGTCGACGATGTCGTTACTCAGGCCGCCTGGGCGCTTTTCGCCCGCGCCTGCGCCATCCATTTGCTTGCGCAGGGCGTCGATGATTTCCTGGGTGAGCGCTGGATTGCCGCCGCCCTCGGGGCCGACCGGCGGCAGCTGCGCGCTGAGCTTGTTGCCGGTTTTTTCGCCCACCCCCAGCTCGCTCATCAATGTGGCCACGTCCGCCATCACGCTTTCAAAGCGCGCGCCCTGCTCCGGCGGCCGCTTGGCTTCGTCCTCGCTCAGGCTCTTGAGCAAATCAGCGGCTTCCTTGCGCTTGCCCTCGGCCACCAGCATGCGCGCCCGGTGGTAATCGCCCAGGGGCCGGAAGGCGCCGCCCTCGAGCGCGGCCAGCTCCTCGAAGCGCTTGGCGGCCTCGGTTTGCTTGCCCAGGGCTTCGAGCGCGAAGCCGAGGCCCGCGAGCCCTCGCCAGCGCAGGTAGATGTCGTCGTCGGCCCCGTCGAGCACCTGCGCGTAGAGCTTGCGCGCCTCTTCGGCCTTCCCCAGCTCGAGCAGCGCCGCAGCGTGTCCGATCCGCGCCCACGAGGTCGCCGGCCCGTCGGGATCGCGCGCGACGACCGCCTCGAAGCGCTTGATCGCCTGCTCCGCACGCTCGCTGGCACTGCCGAAGCTTTCCTCGGCGTCTTCGGCGTCGGGCGTCGGGTTGTCGGTGCCGACGATGGGCGCCAGCGCCGCGTCGACCGCGCTCTCGAGCAGTGCCGCCGTCTCGTGGGCCGACTTCTGCATGTGCGCCCCGATGCTCAGCCATCCGAGGGCCAAAAGCGTGCCCATGCCCAGCCCGGTCCACACCACGCGCGAGTTCTGCCCGTACCACGACTGCGCCGTGTCCACGCCGTCGGCCACCGCCTCGGCCATCAGTGGTGCCGTTCCGCGCTTGGCGGCCTTCGCCGCTGCCTTGGCTGCACGCCGCGCGGCTACGCGGCTGGCCGCATCCGCCTTGCGCCCGCCGCCTTTTTGCTCCTCGGCTGGCCCCGTTGCCATCGCAAACGCCTTCTTCTTCTGCCCTGTATCGCGACCGATCCGTCGGCCGTGTGCCACAGCCGCGACCGCGGCGGGCGAATACTACACTCGGCCGATCCCAAGTCAATCGCAGCATGCCCGCGGCGAAGTCGGCTACCCTCGGCCGCGGCCTCCCATGCCCCGCCCTACTCCCGCCCTCGCCCTACTCGGTTTCGCCCTGCTCCTGTCTCGGGCAAGCCCGGCGCGCGCCTATGAAGATCAGCTGACCGTGGGCCTGGATCTGGGCTACGCGCTCTCGGCCGGCGATCGGGATTCCACCCACGGCGCCCTGCTGGCGCTGCAGGCGAGTGTCGGCCTGAGCGCCGTCTGGAGCGCCCGGGCGCGCCTCGGCGCCGCCCTGCATCCGGCCAGTCCGACCATGCAGCTGGGCCTTGTCGGCGGCGAGCTGCTCTATTTGATCGACATCCTGGAGCTGGTGCCCGTCTTCGGCCTGGGCGCCGACGCCATGCTGCGGCGCTATCCCGACACCACGGCCGACCCTCCGGAACAACGCCTGGACGCCGCCGTGCACGCGCTATTGGGGTTGGACTACCTGCTGTCGCGCTCGCTGATCCTGGGCCTTGCGCTCCGGCCCCATCTGCGCCTGACCGATCTCGGCGGCGATCCCTTCTATTTCATGGCTTCCGGCGCCGTCTCCTGGGTCTTCGACCTCTGAGCCGGTCCCGGCGGGCAGTCCGCGTCCGGCGGCCCCGCGACCTCCAAGAGCTTCTCGATCTTGGCCAGCTTGGCCGGTCCGATGCCCCGCACCCGCACCAGCTGCCCTACGGCCGCAAACGGCCCGCTGCGCGTGCGATCCTCGACAATGCGGGCCGCCAGCTGAGGTCCGATGCCGGGCAGCAGCCGCAGCTCGGCGGCGTTGGCGCAGTTGAGCTGCAGCGCTTCGCCCCGGCGCAGGGCCGCCAGCGCGCGCCCCTGGGCCGGCTGCGGCGCAGGCCGATCCGCTGCTGTCGTCTGCCGCGCCGTTGGGCCAGACCTGGTTGCGGGCACCGGCTGTCGCTGGGCCAGGGCGGCCAGCGACAGCGCGCAGACCAACAGCCCGAGCGCTCCGACGCCGTGTCGCGTGGGGATCATCATTTCCGATATCGGCCAAGCCGCGCGCCGGTATCGGAAAACGAGAAAAAAATCGGTCAGCCAGAGGCTTCGGATTCGGACGCGGACTGCCTGTCGGGAGCGTCGTCGGCCCCAGAGCCGCTGTTTTCGCTGTTGTCGTCGCCCTCGTCGCCCTCGTCGCTCTTCTCCGGCGCAGCCACCGGCTTGACCACGGGCTTGCCGAATTCCTTGCGCAGCTTCCTGGCGAGCTTGTCCAGCATCATGCGCTCGACGTAGCTCGGCAGGCTCGGCACCTGCACCGTGACGCGCACCCCACCGTTGACTTCGACCACCTCCACGCTTCCGGGAACCGACTTCGCGCCATTTGGATAGTCGAAGAGGAAATAGCCGTCCTGCCGGTCTTTTTCGGCGATCGGGCTTTGCAGGTCCACGCGCATCAGGCGCACCGCCGCGTTCCACACCACCGACAGCGGATACTGAAAGACCTGGGCCTTGCGGGCCTCGACGGGCGAAGCCAGGGCCAGAAGAAGGGCAAAAGCCAAGCAAAGTGCTCGCAACACCTTCCCCTTGTGCCCCGCATCCGCTTTCGCGACCAAGTTTTCGGCCAGCTTGGGGGCCGCGAGCGAGCCCTTAGCCCCGAGCGGGCCCTGAGGCTTCCGGCGGTCCCGCCGCGCCTTCCTCGGGCAGCCCGATCATGTCCCCCATGCGCAGCTGCATGGCGTAGAGGGGGATCACGCCCGCGACCACCATCACCAGCGACTGCATTAGGTAGAGCAGGAAGATGAAGACCGCCCCCGCGCTCACCACCTCCGATTCGGGAAAGTACAGCCGTAGGGCCGCCGCCACCGCCAGCTGAAAGTTGCCGAAGAGGCCCGGCCCCGTGGGCAACAGGATCCCGATCGCCAAAACCCCCATCACCGCCGCCGCATGCCCGGGCTCCATCGGCAGCCCGCAACCGACGCCGAGCAGCCACACGCCGCCCGCGTTGCAGCCCCAGTACAAGAGCGACTCGAAAAGAAAGCCGGCCGCCAGCTTTGGATCGCCGATGGAGCGGATGCCGTCGGCCACGTTGGCCACTTTCTGCGAAAGCGTGTGCGCGAGCTTCGGCAAAAACCAGCCCAGGGTCACCTCCGTGAGCCGCACCGCCAGCCGCCGCTGCCACAGAAAGGCCGCCAGCGCCGCAAATGCCGCGCCGAAGAGCGTCAGCGCCGCGTAGCCGTAGAGCGGCAGGTGGGTCGCGATGGGGTCGCTGCTTTCGACCCGATCCAGCACCAGCAACGCCCAGGCCACGCACAGGCTCGTGATCAACCCGTCGACCACGCGCTCGACGGCCACCGTGCCCAGGCCCACCGAGATCGGAATGCCGTGCCGCAACTTGGTCAGCGCCGGCCGCGCCAGCTCGCCCAGGCGCAGCGGCAGCGCGAAGATCGCGAAGAAACCGATCCAGTTCAGCAACACCACGTCGCGCATGGGAACGTGCTGGACCGGCGCGATGAGAAAGCGCCAACGGCTGGCCCGCAGGAAGTGCAGGATCAGCAACGATACCAGGTAGCCCGCCACCGCGAGCGGCTCCACGCGTGCCCACAGGGCGGCCTCGGGCCACAGCGGCACGCCGCCCCGCTCGGCCAACCAGGCGAAGAGCGCGCCCAGGGCCATCGAGATGAGCAGCTTGGGGGCGATGCGCCTGAGCAGCGAGGGCTTCTTCGCCGGAGTCGCGCGCTGGGTCTCCGAGGTCCCGAGCGCGCGCTCGCTGGCGGCGGTCATCGGTCCACCTCGCCGCGCAGGATGCGCCGCGGTCGTTCGTCGAGCATGGCCTCGGCTTCAGCCTCGCCCACGCGTTTGCGCAGGCGCGCGATGCCCTCGGCCACGCGTGCCACGTCGGAGGGTTTGTGGGCGTCGCTGCAGGCGGCGTAATACACGCCCTCGGCCAGCATGCGCTCGGCGGCCTTGCGCGGGCGCCGCCCGTACTTGCCCTCGAGGCTCATCACGTCGAGCAGCGGCAGCACGCCCTGCTGCAGCAGGCGCTCGATGGCGCCGGTGCGGCTGTAGAGGGGCGCGTAGCGCTCGGGGTGGGCCAGCACCGGGCGCACGCCCTTGAGGTTCATGCGAAAGACCCGCTCCTCGAGGCCCAGGGGAATGGCATCGACGGGCAGCTCGATCAGCGCCGCCCTTTCGCCCGGATAGGGCAGAACCTGGCCGCGCTCGAAGCGCGCCCAAAAAACGTCGTCGCAGAAGTGCTCGGCCGCGAGTCCCAGGGCGGGCATGCCCTCGTCGCGCCCACAGGCCGCCTGAAAGCGGGCGAAGTGGGCCTGCAGCTCGATGCGTTCGTTGTCGAACATCGCCGTGCGCATGTGGGGAGTGGCCACGATGGCGCCGAAGCCGATGCCCGAGAGCCCGCGGCACAGCTCAACACCCTCCTGCCGCGTGTGCACCCCGTCATCGACCGCCGGGATGTAGTGGCTGTGCAGGTCCACGTAGCCCGGCCGCGCCAGGATCGCCTGCAGCTCCGGATCGGAGTCGGCCGCGGAGTGCATCAGGGCTCACCCCTCCCCAGCGCGTCGACCGCGCCGAGCAGCCGCTCGCGCTGGTTCAGCGCCGGCTCGTCGAGCACCTGCTGCAGTAGAATTTCGAGGATCTCTCCGATGCGTCGCCCGGGCGGGATGCCCAGCCGCTGCATCACGTCGCGACCCGAAATCGCCAGGTCGCGCGTTCCCAGAACCGCCCCCGCCGCAAGCTCCTGCTGCACACGCTCGGCCAGTTCCTCGAGCTGCTGCAGCTCCTCGCCCACGTCGCGCCCCTTGGCCAGCGCGTCGGCCCGCGCCAGCGCCAGCAGGTCATCGATGCGCTCCGGCGTCACGCGCTTGATGAAGCGCCGCACGGCCGCTGCCGACCACTGGGGCGTGTAACAGACCAGGTGGTGGCGCACCAGGTCGACCACCTGGTCGCGCTCATGGTTGGAGAAGCGGTAGCGCTGCAGCCAGCGCTCGGCGATGCCCGCACCCACCCGCTCGTGCTCGTAAAAGGTGTAGTCGCCGGTCTTGTCCGACAGCTGGCGCGTGGCCGGCTTGCCGATGTCGTGCAAAAGGCCCGCCAGCCGATGGATCGGTCCGCGCTCGCAGGCGTCCATGCACACCATGGTGTGGGTCCAGACGTCGTGGGCGTGATAGCTGTTTTGGACGCAGCCCACCTGCTGCATGAGTTCGGGGCAGGTGACGCCAAGGATGCCCGTGGCGCGCATCACCTCGAAGGCCCGCGAGGGCGCGCGCGCCGTGAATGCCTTGAGCCATTCGTCGCGCACGCGCTCGGGCGAGACCTTGGCGAAGACATCCAAACATTGGGTCATCGCCGCCTGTGTATCATCGGTGATTTGGAACTCCAGGGTGGCCGCAAAACGCGCGGCCCGCAGCACGCGCAGGCCGTCCTCGGAGAAGCGCTCGGAGGCCACGCCCACCGTCTGCAGCCGCCCCATGGCCATGTCCGCGAGCCCCCCGAAGGGGTCGATGAGGCCCCCATCCAGGGGGTCGAAGGCCAGGGCGTTGACGGTGAAATCCCGCCGCGCCAGGTCGCCCTCGATATCGTCGATGAAGAAGACCCGATCGGGGCGGCGGCCATCGCTGTAGCCGCCCTCTCCGCGCAGCGTGGTGACCTCGTAGGGCTCGCCACCGAAGAGCACGGTGACGGTGCCGTGGTCGATGCCGGTGGGGATCACCTGCTCGAAGATGCCCATCACCTGTTTGGGAGTGGCGCTGGTCGCCAGGTCCCAGTCGCCGGTGGGCCGGTCGAGCAGGATGTCGCGCAGGCTGCCCCCGACCACCCAGGCGCGGAAGCCGGCCTGTTGAAAGCGACGGCAGAGTTCGACGACGGGCTCGGGGACGGCCCCGGTGGGTACGTAGGGAAGCGGCATGGTCAGACGCCCGGGCCGATGGCGCCCGGGCGGGCGCATGTTGAACCCGGCCGCCGGTCGAGGCAACCGCGCGGGCGCTCACTTTACCCCTCCAGAGCCGCCCACAAATGCGCCGTCTGGGGGCGATCAGCCACCAAGTCGCGCATCCAGTAGTGCTAAGCTGCATCACGGCCAGCCGGGTCGTCCCGCGTCAAAAGCCCCGCCGCCTTCGCCAGTCGCGCCCCACTTTTCCCTTCCCCCTTCGGCTCCACATCCCATGAATCGCTGGCTTCGACCCGCCCTCGCCATCTTCGCAATCGGCGCCGCCACCTGCATCACCTTCGTGTGGCCCAAGCAGAACGGCCTCGATTTCGACATTGATACTTCCCCCCGGGCGCAAGCCGCCAAGCGTCGGGTGCCCTACGACCTATCCGAGGTGCGCGTCCTCAAAACGGTCATCACCAAGGTCAACCAGAACTACGTCGAACCCGAGCGCATCGACCATCGCAACATGCTGCTGGCCGGCCTCAACGCCATCCAGCGCGTGATCCCGCCGGTGCTGGTGCACTACGACCGCGGCGATCCCAAGTTCCGGCTTCAGGTCAACGATGTCTTCAAGGAGTTTCGCGCCGACGACGTCAACTCGCCCTGGTCTCTGACCTGGCGCTTCCAGGACATCTTCAAGTTCCTGCAGAAGAACCTGCAGCAGGAAGACGTGAAGCTGCGCGACGTGGAGTACGCGGCCGTCAACGGAATGCTGCGCACCCTCGATCCGCACTCGGTGCTGCTGACCCCCGAGGAGTACTCGGAGATGCAGCTGAGCACGCGCGGCGAGTTCGGCGGGCTCGGCATCGTGATCTCGATTCGCGACGGGCAGCTGACCATCATCCGCCCCATGCCGGGCACGCCCGCCTTCCGTGCCGGGCTCAAGAAAAAAGACCGCATCGTCAAAATCAACGACGAGTCAACGCTCAACATGCCGCTCGAGGAAGCCGTCTCGCGGCTGCGAGGCAGTCCGGGCTCCAAGGTCGCGGTGTGGATCGTGCGCGAAGGCGCCAAGGGCTTCACCAAGCCGCGCCGTTTCGAGCTGACGCGAGCGGTGATCCACATCGACTCGGTGGAGTCGCGCATGCTCAGCGATGCCATCGGCTACCTGCGCATCTCGAACTTCCAGTCCAACACCTGCGACGACATGAAAGCGGCGCTGCGCAAGATGCACAAGGAGCGCATGCGCGGGCTGGTTTTGGACCTGCGCGATAACCCGGGCGGCCTGTTGCAGCAGGCGGTGTGCGTCGCCGATACCTACCTCTCGAGCGGCACCATCGTCACCACCTCCAGCAACGACCCCGACAAGCGTGAACGCAAGCTGGCGCGCAGCGAGGGCACCCAGCCCTTCTACCCGGTGGTGGTACTGCAAAACGGCGGCAGCGCTTCGGCCAGCGAGATCGTGGCCGGCGCCCTCAAGAATCACGACCGTGCCCTGATTGTGGGCGATCGCACCTTCGGCAAGGGTTCGGTGCAGGTCCTCTACAGCGACGACACCGACGGCTGGGCGCTCAAGCTCACCATCGCCCAATACCTGACCCCCGGCGACATCTCGATCCAGAGCGTGGGCATCGTTCCCGACATCGAGATCGAGCCCATGACCGTCGACAAGGACGACCTCGATCTGCACGGCCACAGCGGATACCTGCGCGAGTCCGACCTCACCGCGCACCTCACCCACGTGCGCGCCCGCGACGGGCAAAAGCCGAGCCACGTGCTGCGCTACTATCTGCCCAAGGAAACGCGCCAGCGCCTGCGCGAGGCCAGCCCCGACGAGATGGAGGAAAACGAGCGCGAGGCCGAGTTCCTCACGCGCTTCGCCCGCGAGCTGCTTTCGCTGGCCACGCGCCCCGGCCGCCGCGAGCTGCTACGCGACGCCGAGCCCGTGATCGAAGCCACCGTGTCCAAGGAGATGACGCGCGCCGAGGCCGAGCTCGCCAAGCTCGGCGTCGACTGGAGCCTGGGCGAAGACCAGGGCGCAAGCGACGTCGAGGTCGAGGTCAGCACCAACCGCAAGGACCACATCGGCCGCGCTGGCGAGGCCTTCGACCTGCGCGTCAGCGTGCACAACAAGGGCAAGGCGCCCCTCTATCGGCTGCGCGCTGTCACCCACAGCGACAACCGGCTCTTCCACGAGCGGGAGCTGATCTTCGGCAAGCTCGCCCCCGGCGAGCGCCGTAGCTGGAGCACCACGCTCGGGGTCTGCCGCAGCGAAGACGAGGACAAAAAGCGCGAGTGCGTGCTGCCCAAGACCCTCAGCGACCGCGCCGACGGCATCAAGGTCGAGTTCGACGAAGCCCACGGCCACGCCCCCAAGAGCGCCGAGATCCGCACCCAGGTGCACGCCATCGACGCACCGCAGTTCGCTTACACGCTGCACGTGGCCGACGACGCCCGTGGCAATGGCGACGGCAAGGTACAGCGCGGGGAAATGGCCACTGTCTACTTGCGCATCAAGAACACCGGCAAGGGTGTCAGCGAGGAGACCGTCGCCAACCTGCGCAACGTCAGCGGGCGCGGCGTGCTGCTGCACGCGGGGCGCTTCCAGTTGGAAAAGCTCGGCGCCGGCCAGGAACGCATGGTCGCCTTCAAGTTCGAGGTGCTGGAAGACTTCACCGAGGCCGAAGCCAAGCTCGAGGTTAGCGTCGGCGATTCCGTAATGCAGGTCAGCGCCGGCGAAAAGTTCCAGGTGCCGGTTGGGGAGGCGCCCGGTGCCGAGAGGCGTCCGGCGGAGGCCACGGGGCCCGTCAACGCCCGCGCCGGCGCGGCGGTGCTCGAAAGCCCGGAGAGCGACGCGAAGGTCGTCGCCCGGGTGGCCAAGGCCGCCATCGCACTGCCGGCCCAGGCCCGCCTCGGCAAGTACACGCGGGTCGATCTGGGCGGTGGACGCCCCGGTTGGGTCCACGAGCAGGATCTGCTGCCGGCGGCGGCCGCGGGCGGGCGCGTCGACGACGTCATCGCCCACCGCCCGCCACACGTCGAAGTCGACCACGGCGGCGCCCTGGTGACCACCAAGCCCACCCTGCGCGTACGCGGTCAGGCCACCGACGATCGTATCGTGCGCGACCTCTACATCTTCGTCGGCCCGCACAAGGTCTACTACTTGAGCAACCGCAGCGATGGATCCCCCGAGCGAGCCGCGTTCGATACCACCGTACCATTGCGCCCCGGGATCAATTACGTCACCGTCGTCGCCCGCGAGGACAACGAAGTCATGGGTCGTGAGACCTTCATCGTGCGCCGCGATGGCCCCGATGGAGCCCTGCTCGAGACGCCCAAGGGCGACGACCTCGATCCCTTCTTCGACACCGACGGGCTCGAGCCCTAGGGCGGCGTCCGAGCACCACCCAGCCAAAAAAGAGAGCAACGCTGCGATGCGAATCGTCTGTCTCGATCTCGAAGGCGTGCTGATCCCGGAGGTGTGGATCAACTTCGCCGAACGCACCGGTATCGAGGAGCTGCGGCTGACCACCCGCGACATCCCCGACTACGACGAGCTGATGACCCGCCGCCTGGCCATCCTGGACGAGCACGGCCTGGGCCTGCCCCAAATCCAGGAAGTCATCGACGGCATGGAGCCCCTGCCCGGTGCCGCCGACTTCCTGGCGGCGTTGCGCGCGAGCTACCAACTCGTGATCCTCTCGGACACCTTCTACGAATTCGCCGAGCCCTTCATGCGCAAGCTCGGCTGGCCCACCCTTTTCTGCCATAGCCTGCAGGTCGCCGCCGACGGCCACATCGAGGCCTACCGGCTGCGGCAGCAGGACCAGAAGCGCAAGGCGGTGGCGGCGCTCAAGGACCTGGCCTTCCAGGTGGTCGCCTCGGGGGACTCCTACAACGACACCACCATGCTGGCCGAGGCCCACGCGGGCATCCTCTTCCGGGCTCCGAACAACGTCATCGCCGAGTTCCCCCAATACCCTCACACCACCGAATATCCGGCCCTGCGCGCCGCCATCGACGCAGCCTTCGAGAGTCTCGCTGAGGGCTGACTTCTGGCGCGCAAACACGCGGAATTACCCACATTATCCGACATCGCAGCAGCTTTACACCCGCGATAAAGGATGCTACGGCCACCAGGACGCTTGGCGAGCAAAGCCAATCGGGCCTCTCCGATCCGCACCGGCACCGGACCTCGTTTCTACCTTCCACTGGCGAGTCCTGACCTCGCCAGGCCACGAAGCAAAGGCACGACGGGCGCCGCCGCGGCCCCCGGAAGCGCCCCGTTGCCTTGCTCCGAAGTGGCGCCCAATCGCACCTGCCGCGGCTCTTTCCGCGGTGTCACCGACCCGAGGTTAGCGGGGGAAGATGGCAAAATCAGTAAATAAATCCGGGGGGCGGAACACCGCCGCCAAACAGGAGAAGGGCTCGGGGAAGAGCGCCTCCAAGAGTCCGACCAAGAGCGGCTCCAAGGCCCCGACCAAAGCCCCGACCAAGACCACGAGCAAGGCCTCCGCCAAGTCGACGCCGACGGCAGGGGGCAAGGGCCAGGCCAAGACCACGCCGAAGAGGCCAGCCAAGTCGGCTCAGTCGGCTCCGGTCGCGGCCGAAGGCGAGGTTCGAGGCACCAAGACCAGCAGGCCGAGCAAGGCCCCACCCGCCAAGCCCGAGAAAAACGGTAAATCCGCAATGCCCAGCAAGGACGAGAAAACCGCCGCCCCCGCCGAGCCGAATCCGGCTCCCAGCCCGGATGGCAAAGCTAGCGGCAAAGCCAGCGCTGCCAAGGCTACCAAGGCCTCCAAGACCCCCAAGGCCCCCAAGGCCCAGGCCAAGGGCGAGGCTGGCGAATCCAAGAACCAGCTCAAGGCGCGCTTCGCGCAGCTATCGAGTGCCACCCACGAGATCAGTGGCCTCAAGCGCTCGCTGCAGAAGACCTTCTTCGACGTCGGCCTGATCCTGCAGCGTATCCAGAACGAGCGCCTCTACGAAGTGAAGGGCTACGGCTCCTTCGAATCATTCGTGGAACGGGAAATCGACATCAACAAGGCCGTGTGCATGAAGACCACGCGCATCGTCGAGGTACTGCCACGCGAGGAAGCGTTGGCGGCCGGCCTCGAGCGTTCAGCGGCGGCCGTTGCGGCCCTGGACGGCGAGTCCCAGCCCACCCCAGGACATCGACCCGCCGGAAGCCCCGGCGGCTTGGTGCCACTGCACAAGCTCTGACAGAGCGGCCGCGTATCAAGCCCGTTGCCCCAAACCGGGCGGCGGGCCCCGCCTCAGGGTTCGCTCGGCGCCGCGAAGAGGTCGGCGAAGCGCTGCAGCACATCGGGTACGCTGCCGTGCCGTCGGCGATGATTCCAGATCACAGGGGTCAAGAGGTCGACCGCGAAGCTGACGGGGATGCGCTCGAGGTCGCCCCCGTCGGCCAGGGTGCAAGCGCGTTCTTCGGCGGCCGCGGTGGTGGTGATCGGTTCGAAGAAGACTTCGACGATGCCCTCGCCATCGCGCCAGCTCACGCCCAGCGCTTCCAGGAAGTGGCCGTGCAGCGGTCGCAGCACGACCAGGCTGCCGCTGTGACCATCGCCGCACAGCAGCGCCTTATTGTCGGCTTCAGCACAGCGCAGACCTTCGTCTCCGGCCGCAGACATCTCCGAGGCGATGCGTCGCGCTACGGCGATGTCGTCCTCGACCGCGAGGAGGGACGCCAGCACCGACGACGAGCAGATGCCCTCGCGGGCCGAGTCGCTCACCACCGCGTCGATCACTCGAAGCCGCGACTCGATGCCGAGTGCTGCATAGGCCAGCGCCAACCCTTGCGCAGCGCTCGGCTCGCGGGCCGAAGCCTTCAGCAGCTCGCTGAAAGCATCGGTTGACCGGATTCCATTCTCCGGTGCCCCCCGTGACTTCGCCAGTGTCGGTCCGCCGCTTCGCTCGGAGTTTGACACAGCTGGAGGGCTTACACTCCTGGGGCGCATGGTTCCATGAAAAACCGACTTGGCTCGCAAAGTTTTTCTTCCCGGCTATCATCGGGCGCGGAATCGCGGGGCATGACGGACGACGATTTCATCCATCAATACGAGGACTTCGTTCGCCACATCGTGGCGCGCACCCTGGTGCAGCTCGGCATACGCGATGGGCACGAGGATCTGCTCTCCTATGCTTACACGGGTCTGCTCGAAGCCCGCGAGCGCTACGACGCCGGCCGCGGCACCCCCTTCAAGGCCTTCGCCTACTATCGTGTGCGCGGCGCTGTCATCGATGGCGTGCGTCGCATGGCCCACATGCCGCGCCGCGCCCACGCTCGGATGCAAGCGTTGGAGGCCCTGGATACGAGCGCCGAAGCGCAGGCGCCCAACACCTCAGAGCCCGCTCCCAACGCCGCTGCCGCCCTCGGCGCCATCAAGGCCACCTTGGATCGCGTTACCACCGCCTACGCGCTGGCGCAGGCGGCCGGTCAGGACCCCGACGACCAGGGGGATGATCCGGAACGCTCGGCCATGCTGTCAGAGCGCCGCGCCGCCGTTGCCGAAGAAGTCGAGCGATTACCCGAGAGGGAGCGCATGCTGATCCGCGGTTATTACTTCGAGGGCCGCCATCTCGAGGACATCTGCAAGGAGATCGGCGTTTCCAAGTCCTGGGGCAGCCGCACGCATACGCGCGCGCTGTCACGCCTGCGCATCGCATTGGATCAAAGCAAATAGAAGCGATAGCCGAGTGTGGGCGTGATGTTGGCCGCGCTGCTCTTGCCCGTGAGTGTGTGCTCGAGCTTGGCGTAGCCGAAGTCGATGTCGAGCAGCAGTGCGCCCGGGCCCACGGCGTACTCGCAGCCGAGCGCCACGAAGAAACCGAGCTGGGTCGATTGCTCTTCGAACTCGGCAAAGGCCTGAGCGTCGCGCGTGCCGTTCGAGTAGGTGCGCAGCAAGAAGATGCGCCCGCCGGCCGCGAGGCTCGCGTTGAAGGCGCTCTTGCGCTCGAGGAAGCGAAAGCGCGGACCCAGCGAGAAGGTCAGCTCCTGCTGTAGGATCTCCGCGTCGTAGGTGCCCTCGTCACGCTGCTCCTCGAAGGCGTTGCCCGGCGGCGCATAGGCGCCCGAGGCGAAGACTTCGAGGCGCTGATCGATAAATGGCAGGCGGTAACCCAGTTCGAGACCGGCAGCCACGTGGGTGCCGAGCTCGCTGAAGGGTTGCGGCAGAATCGCGCCCACTTCGGCGCCGACCACCAGCGCTCCGGGGATGCCCTCGTCGGCATCGCCCGCGGGCGCTGACAGCCCGGCCGAGTCGACTGCGAGCGATGCACTCGCATCTTGCTCCTGGGCCAGGCCGCTGGCGGGAAGCGCCGATGCCAACGCTGCGATGAAGTATGCAAGCCGTCCCATCATAGCACCGTCTTCTCCATGCTCGCGGTCGCGCCGCTCGAGGTACTGCCGCCCACCACGTAAATGAAAGCGCTCTCCACGGCGCCTCCGGCGAGATAACGGGGAGTCAATAGGCGCACGCCCTCGTTATTCCAGTTGATCAGCTCGGGAACGCTGCCCGGGTCGATCTCGGCCTTGACGTTGCCATCGCTGGGCGCCGACTGCGCGCCCCCGAAGGCGAAAAGCGAACCGCCACCGGCAACACCGGCGTAGCCCGCGCGCGGCGGCGTCATCGAGACCGTCTCACTCCAGCTCAAATCGCCGCCGGCGACGACTTCGGCCACGTCGACATTGGACGAGCCGGCACCACCAGCGGCGTAGACGTAGGTCACGCCCGCAGGCACCTGCACCGCTTCGACGTGGGTGACTGCGTAGGCGCTGAGTTCGGAGCGCGCCGCCGACAGTGCGCCGCCGCCACCGACCCACGACGAAGCAGCCTGATGGCTGGAGTCGGCCGCCACCGTGACGCCCAGTCGCTCCCAGCTGGCCAGCGCGCCCGAGCCGTCGCGACCACCGATGGCGTAGAGATGCCAGAGGGAGGCGTCGACCGGATCGCGTGCCGCCGTCAATCCGGGAGCCTCGCGGGCTTCGGAGAGCTCGCCCAGCGCCATCCAGACGCCCGTGGCGCCCAGGGGCAGAGGAGAGCCGCCCTCGAGGGAGCCGGACGTGCGGGTGTCTTCGTAGGAGGTGATGTCGCCCCCTTGCACCTCGGCCAGCAGCTCGATTTCCCCCACGGCCTGCTCGCCGCTTTCGCTGCGGTAGATGCGGTAGCCCTTGGCGCCCGGCACCGCTTCCCAGATCAGGGTCGGCACCAGTGCCCCCTCGATGCGATCGGAAAGCGTAATCGCCAGGGGATCGCCCGCCAGGGTTTCACCGCCCGGATTGGACGGATCGTCGTCGGCCATGACGGCGCTGATGCGATAGTACCAAACGCCGCTGCCGATGCCCTCGCCTTGTTCGGCGCGCCGGGCGGCCACGTCGGTGATCGCCGGCGCCGCCAGCGGATCGAGCACCTGGGCCCGCAGGACCGAGCGCGTGGGCTGCGAGCCGTCATTGCCGCCGACGAGGTAGAGGTAGCGGCCGATGCGGGCGACGGCTGCCAGCGTGCGCGGCCCCGGCAGCGACACCGGCTGCTCGAACCACGTGCCGGGTTCACCGAAGATGTCGATGGGCGTGCTCTCGACCGAGGCCGTGGCCCCCGAAGGGCTGCCATCGTCGCCGCCGATGGCGTAGAGGAAGCGCGCGGCGCGCGTGACGCGGGCGGCTGCCACCGCCGGGGCGCGCCGCGCGCGGGTCATCTCGGGCCCCGAGGAGAACTCGTTGAGGTTCAATGAGGGGTTGGCGATGCCGATGGCCGAGTACTCGAAGTAGCTACCGTCGGCGTTGTGCACGGTGACCACGCAGACGGTGCCCTGGTCGAGGGAGCTGACGTCGAGCGTGAAGTCGAAACTGCTGGCACTACCGCCATCGATAAGTTGCCCATCGAGGGTCAGCTCGCCACCGCCGGGAGAGCGGCACAGGGCGGCGACTGCGCTCGGAGCGAGGTTTTCGCCATCGACGGTCATGGTCTTGATGCCGTCGTTGCGCAGGTAGTTGGGGGTGACGCTGTCGACCACAGGCGGGGCGTTGGCGGTCACCTGGAATGCGGCTTCCAGGATGCCCACCTTGCCGTCGGGGTTGACCACGATGAGGTCGTAGCTGCCGACCGGCAGTCCCGAGGGCACCACACCCGTGAGCCTATCGCCGCTGACAAAGGCCACCGAGCTGAGCGTGCTAGCAACGGTGCCAGGGCCGGGATCGACTGGATTGAGGTAGGCCCGGGGCACCTGCGCAAAGCCGCTGCCGCTGATGGTCACCGGTGTCGGGGCGTCGCTGAAGCCAAAGCGCGGGTCGATCTCCGCCAGGAGGCTCGGCTCCACCGTATCGGTCACGCGCACGCCTTCGACGAGGGTGGCCTGGCAGCCGTTTGCGCTCGTGACTCGCAGTGAACAGGTGCCGGGAGCCGCGCCCGCCGGTACGATCGCCTGCAGACGATTGTTGCGGTCGGGGTCGGCGGTGAAGTCCAGGTTGACCTCGGCCCCGCCCTCGCATTCGACCAAATCCACGGCCTCGACGATGCCCAGATTCACGCCGTAGACCGTGATCTGCGTGGCGATGCCGTCGTAGACCACGCCGGGGTCGGCCCAGAAGACCAGTAGGCCGTCGGCCAATACCGTCAGCCGAATCGGGCCTCCCTCGGCGCGGGTTCCGTCGGGGTTTGTCACCGTCACGTCGTACTCGCCCGAGGTCAGGCCCAGGCTGGCGCGCGTGGTGAAGTGCAACTCGGTCTGCGAGACCCATTCCACGTCTTCATCGGCGATGCAGATGGGCTCGGCGTCCGATACCGTCTCACCGTCGGCGCCGCTGACGCGGGTCAAGCAGACCTCGGGCATCTGAATGCGCGCGTCCTTGGTGGCTCCGTCGACCACCATGGGGCTAAGCTTCGTGCCATGGATCACAAAGGACTGCAGCTCGTCGCCGCAATAGGTCAGCTCATCCTCCTCGACGGTAGGCTCCTTTGGCCCCTTGAGACGATGGCTGCAGGCGACTGCACAAACCTGCAGCACCAACGCAGAGATGAGCATGGCCCTGCCCCGACCAGGCCGAATTGGGCTAAAGCCGCAGCGGGCTCTGTGGGCAGGTTCTGACATGCCCTGACGCAGTACGCCGTCCACGGCGGACGCACTCGCGGGCGAAGGGGGAGCTTCGACGTGAGATGGCATTGCTGTATGGAAGCGGTGGGCGGGCCATCGGTTGAAAGACAATGTCCCTTTTCTGCCGATCGGGGGCGCTGCGCTGCGCTGTGCTTCAGGGCAGCGCCGACCAGGCGATGCCGGCCGCCAGCGGCAGCCGCAGGCGAAAGCCGCCGGCCAGGGCAAACGCTGTTTCGCCGCCGACCCGCCTGAGGCCTCCACCGAGGAAAAAGCCCACCCCACCGCGACCGAAGGAGACGCCCCGATGCTGGGGTCTGTAGCCGGTTCCCATGCGCGGGCCGTCGCGGCGAAAGCTCCACTCCACCACGGCACCGGCGTCGAGACCAAAGCCCAGGGCGTCGCGCCCCGGCCCCGTGCTCCACAGGGGACCGGCGCCCAGATACGGCCCGAGGCGCGCTTGCCCGACGCCCCCGGCGATCCACGGGTAGCCCTCGAGCTGGAGCTGCAGGGCGTGCAGGTAGGCGCTGCGCCAATAGGGCAGATCGGCCACGTAGCCGACGCCCAGGTCGAAGCGCCGCATGGAGCGCGCGTCGAAGGGGGCGAGCGGCCGCAGCGAGACCTCGAAGCGGCCACTGGGCACCGGACCGGCCTGCTTCAGCTCGTCGTCGACTACGCCGACGCGCTGGTCGAGGCCGCCGACGCCCAGGTGCATCACCACGGGCGGCGAAGCATAGGGCACGCAGCCCGGGCCGAGCACCGACACCAACCACAGCCCGAGCGACAACACCCCCGTGCGCACCATGGCGAGCAGTATGCGCGATTTCCCGCTGAATTGGCGCCCCCCTGGGCGGCTTCGAATTGACAGCGCGGGCGCGGTGCCCGATCACCGCAGCCGATGCGGCTCGCTCCTTATCTGGCGTTCTTCCTTTCCGGCGCCTCGAGCCTGATCTTCCAGATGATCTGGAGCCGCATGCTCCACCACGTCTTCGGCTCGTCGTCGGTGGCGATCTCGTCGGTGGTGTCGATCTTCATGGGCGGGCTGGGGCTGGGGGCCTTTCTCTTCGGCCGCTACGCCGACCGCATCCGCAAGCCGCTGCAGCTCTACGCCTGGGCCGAGCTGGGCGTGGCCGTCTTCGCCCTGGCCGTGCCCTGGCTGGTGCGTCCCGACGGTTGGCTGGCGTGGGTCAACGCAGCCCTGCGCCACCAGCTGGGCGCCGAGTCGGGCGCCTTCATGGTGGCGCGCTTTCTGTGCATCGTGCCGGTGCTGATCGTGCCGACCACGCTGATGGGCTCGACGCTGCCGCTGCTGTCGCGCCACTTCGTTTCGAGTAGTGAACGGGCCGACAGCGCCAGCGCCCGCGTGGGCACGCTCTACGCGGTCAACACCGCCGGCGCCGTCATCGGCGTGCTGCTGGCCGGCTTCGTGCTGATGCCGAACTTCGGCGTGCGCGCGGCCAACTTCACGGCCGTGGGCATGAATCTCTCGCTGGCGGCGTTGATCTTCGCCCTTTCCCGCTACCTGCCGGCCGCCGCCGGCGCCGCCGCCACCCGGAGGCCCGCAAACGACGCGAGCGAGGCGCCGGTCGAGCTTCCGGCCCAGGCGCCCTACCCGCGTTCCATCCGCCTGGTGGCCGCCCTGTGCTTCGCGGTCTCGGGGCTGTGTTCGCTGGCCTACGAAGTGGTCTGGTCGCGCGCCCTGATCAATACCATCGGCGCTTCGGTCTACGCCTTCGCACTGATCCTGATGACCTTTCTGGTCGGCATTGCGGGCGGCAGCGCCATCGCCTCGCACCTGGCAACGCGTGCGCGCGGCCAGCTCGGCGGCCTCGCCCTGGTCGCCGCCCTGACCACGCCCGTGGCCCTGTTGCCCCTGGCCATCCGCCATGGGCTCGTCGCCTACGCCGCCAGCAGCGGGCTCGCGCTCGCGGCCATCGGGCTGTCGCTGCGCACCGGACGCAAACGCGTGCAGCAGCTGGCCCTGCTCGATGCCGATGCCACCCAGAACTCCGGCGCGGGCCATGGCGGTGCGCCGCTCCTGCTTGCGCTGCCCGCGACCACGGCCCTGGTCGTCGCCGTCTACGACCAGAGCCGCCTGGGTTGGATCCTGCTGGCCGTGGTGCTGAGCGTGACGGCGCTGTTGCTGGTGCTGACGCTGCTGCGCGGTCGCGACCTGCTGCTGCTCGCCGCCTGCCAGCTCTACATCGCCGCCGCCACCTTCGTCAGCGACCTCTTCGCCGACGAGATCTCGCTGACCTTCGCCTCCATGGTGGTACCGCTCTACGAAGCCCTGGGCGAGCACGTCGACCGCGTGATGGCGCTGATGTTCGTGACCTCGGGCCTGTGCGTGCTGCCCTCGGCCCTGGGCATGGGTGCCATCTTTCCGCTGACCCTGCGCGTCTTCAGCGCTGGCGGCGAGCGCATTGGGCGCGAGGTCAGCCTGGTCTACTCGGGCAACACCGTGGGCTCCATCGTCGGCGCCTGGCTGCCGGGCTTCGTGCTGATGCCGGCCTTGGGCATGCAGGCCACGCTGCACGCGGCCATGGCGCTCAACCTGTTGATGGCCCTGGCGTTGGTGCTGGTCGCTGCGGGCGCCGCCGCTGGGGCCTCGGCCGAGCGCCGCGCCGCTTTCTTGCTGGCGCCCGCGGTGCCGGCCTTGATCGCGCTCTTGTACGTCCTGACCGCCGCCGGCTCGCCGCTGACCTGGAACCTCACGCGCATGACGCTGGGCGTCTTTCGTATTTCCCTGGCCCGCGACGTGCTCGACGCCGAGGCCTGGGGGGAACCCGACCTCGTCTACTACCACGATGGCCTCTCCACCACCGTCAGCGTCGAACGCTGGGGCCGGCATTACTCGCTGAAGAACAACGGCAAAGTCGAAGCCAGCAACGGCGACGACATGCCCACCCAGATCATGGTCTCGGCGCTGCCCCTGATGCTGCACCCGGCCGGACCCCGCGATCTGCAGGTGGCCATCGTGGGTTTGGGTTCGGGCGTCACCGTGGGCGCAGCCCTGCAATTTCCGCTCGGGCATGCCGACGTGATGGAGCTGGAGCGCTCGGTGGTCGACGCCTCGCGCTTCTTCGCCGACGTCAACCACCTTCAGTACACGCTGCCCGACTACCCCTACATCGAAGAGCCGCGCCTGACGCTACACAACGACGATGGCCGCAACTTTCTGGCCGCCAGCGATCAGAGCTACGACGTCATCATCAGCGAGCCCAGCAACCCCTGGATCACGGGCGTCTCCGATCTCTTCACGGTCGATCACTTTCGGGTGGCCAAAACGCGCCTGGCCAAAGATGGCATCTACTGCCAGTGGGTCCAGCTCTACGAGATGAGCCCGCGCAACGTGAAGATTATCTATCGGACTTTTGCCTCCCAGTTCAAACACGTGGTGGTCTTCTCGGCCGAGGATCTCTCGAGCGACACCATCCTGATGGGCTCGGACTCGCCGCTGCCACTGGATCTGGGCCGCCTGCGCCGGGCCTTCGCCGAGCCGGGCGTCATCGCCGAACTCGAACGCGCCTACATCCACTCGCCCTACGATGTGCTGGCGCGGGTGCTGCTCTCCGACCGCGACGAGGTGATGCGCTTCACCCAAATCGAGTACCGCAAGGACAAGAAAACCGGTCGCGTCAAAGCCATCCCCGAGGCCACCAACGCCGAAGCCTGCCAGCCACCGGGCTGCCGCCGCGAGCCGCTGCCCCTCAACACCGACGACAACGCGCTCATCGAGTTCGCCGCCCCGCGGGACTTGATCGGCTTCGAGCGCTATCGCGGCTACCTGCGCACGGTCTACCACCACGAGTGGCCCTACGGTCGCCTGCAGGACAAGCTCATCGGCCCCAACTGGCAGCCCGAAGACGTCGCCGAGCAAGCCATCGCGCTGCTTGCCCACGGTCGCACGCGCGAGGCCGGTGCGCTCGTGGCCATGCTGCCGGCTGCGCCAACCGGTGGCTTACGGGCGAAGGCAGAAACCAAGCCCGGCGCGGCTTCGGCATCTCCCATCGAGCAGGCCCACGCCATCTGGGGCGTACTGGGCGACAAGCCCAACACGCCTAAGGTCAGCTTTCCGGCGCCCAAACCCGAGCAGCTCGACCCCGAGCTCGACGCCGGCACCAAACGCCAGCTCAGCCGCGGCCACGCCGAAGCCCTCGATTGGCTGCGCCGCGGCGAGCCCAAGCGCGCCGTCACTGCCTTGAGCGCCCTACCCAGCGCCCTGTTGCAACACGCGGGCGCGCCCATGGGCTACCTGCGGGGCTACCTGCACTACCGGGCCGGCCAGTACGACGAGGCCATCGACACCCTGGAAGCCACCCTGCAAGCCGACCCCGCCTTCACCCTGGAGCATCCAGCCCTCTACTTCTTCCTGGCGCGCGCCCACGACGCCTTGATGCACTTCGACAAGGCCGTACGCAATGCCCAGGTCTACATCGAAGCCGCGCCACTCTGGGCGGGAGGTGCTGACGACGAAGCGCTACCAGAGCCGCCGGCAAACAACGCGCCCATTAGCGATGAAGCGGGTGAGACGCTCAAGGAGTTTCACGCCGACCGCGGTGGGGCCCTGGCGGAAAGCTCCGGGGGGCCATAGAGCGGCGGGCTTGTTTTGCGGGTGCGGGAGGCACCAGGCTCGGTTCGGGCAGAGTGCGAAGCCTTCGCCAGCCGCCTGGCCCACAGCAGGCAAAAGGGCGTCAGACCTCTTTCTGTCGTGATCCCCAACGTTCTGCCGCGAAAGTCCGCAAGGCTACGGGGGTGCCGAGCGCGCTGGGGGCCCGGTGGATTTGAGGATATCGGAGACGATATGGGCAGGAAAGAGGAGTGTTTCGTCGGGGGCCGGGAGTGTCTCGAGGTAGGGCTGTGCAGCGCGTAGGACCGCATCGAGCCCGTGCGCACATCGGCTCGCCCCGAGCGTCATTTTCACGACTCGTTCATCACGGCTCGAAGGGCGATCGCCCGGGTCATTGCTACGTGGCTACCGCGGTGTCCGTGCTGCCACCGCGACAACGGCGCCCCTTCAGCCCCAAGGCCCAGACAGCGACCTCCGCCGTAGGTTGCTGCATGGACGCCTTCCTGAGTCCCCTGATTTCAAGCACTTGCGCTGCCAGGCGCCGACACAGTGGTGCTCGAGCGGCGATCGATGTGGTGTCTTCCGCGGCGACCAAGAGCACGGCTACGACAATCTCGGCCCGCGCGCCTGTGTGGCCTACAGCGTGATCGCCTTCGCCCCCACCGCCGGTTGACCTCGCGCGTCGAGCGAAGCGACCCGCGCCATCGTTTTACGACGCTTTGGCTCGCGCCGATGGGACCCTCATCGACGCGGGCCCGTTGGAGTTGTCGAGAGCTTCGGGCAGGGTCGTCGGAAGTATCAGGCTAAACGTGGCGCCCTGCCCTTCACCGGCGCTGTCGACGGCCAGCTGACCACCGAGCTGTCTAGCCGAACAGGCGCTGGTGTGCAGGCCGAAGCCATGTCCGTGAGCCTTGGTGGTGAAGCCGTACTGAAAAACCGACGCGAGCTTGTCCTGTGCGATTCCGTCGCCACTATCCCGCACCGCAAAGACCAGCGCGCTATCCCGGCGTTTGGCCTCGATGGTGATGCGGCGGCGCTCTTCACTTTGCGGTTTGACGGCGTCGATGGCGTTGGCGAGTAGGTTGACGAGGATACCGACGACCTTGTGACCGTCGGTGACGATATCGACGCCGGACTCGCACTCGCACAGCAGCTCGATCTGATGGCGATCACAGGACGCGCTGACCATGTCCACCGCTTCGCCCACCAGTTCGGTGAGACAGCGCCGCTCGACCACGGGGTTGACCCGCGCCACGGCCTGCTGCCGACTGACGCTGACTTCGATGCGACCCACATGGCGCGCCAGGCGCTCGATCTCCTGAACCAGCTGCGCCTGGCAGCGCACACCTTCGTCCGCGGCCAAGCGCAGAACCTTGAGCGTCGTGGTGCCCCGCGGATCCTCCGCCAGGAATTTCGCCGGATCGTCTTGGCCGACCAGGAGCTGCACTGCGCGCGCCATGGTCCCCGAGTCACCGGTCGACGTCAGCTCCCGCAAGCAGCCGAGCGATACGTTGACGCTGTTGAGGGCATTGCCCACGTTATGCAACACCCCGGTCGCCACCTCGGCCATGCCCGCCTGGTGCGCCATGCTCATCATGGCCACCTGGGTCTGCTGCAGTTCCTGCATGCGAGCCTTGAGTTCGACGGTTCGCTCCTGCACGCGGCGCTCCAGCGAGTCGTTGGCCTCGGCCAGCTTCTCGCTCTGCGCGGCGCGCTCTTCTTCGGCGCGCGCAACGCGCTTGACCATCCAGTTGCTGACCTGGACCAGCTCGCCGATCTCACCGTGACGTTCAACGGGAATCGCGGTCGTGCGCAGGAAGCTGGCTTGGCCGGCGATCTGGCGCGTGCTCGCGAGCAGGCGCCGAAGCGGCGCGTGAATCGTCGCCGCCAGCAGTGCGGAACAAAGCGGGGCGTAGATCACGACCAGTACCAAATAGACGACCAGCTGCGCATAGAGCGCATCCTCTGGTGCTCCGTTATCCAGCGCCGCCAGCGCAAGACTGGCTAGATAGAACGCGGGGCCGAGCGACAGACCCGTCCCGTACATGACCAGCTCCGACCGCAGCGTTTCACCCGCGCCGGTCGGCACCGCCAGGTTCGCCGGTGCGACCGCCCACACTGCGCGCTGCGCGGGGGCCACGATCCACGTGCCGAAAGCATGGGCGAGCGGCCATGGGGCCAGACACACCCCCATCACGAAGAGGGCCTGCGTCCAAGTCCACACCAAATCGTGCATGAGCAGTAGGAACACCACATGGGCGACCCACTTCAGAACCCAGAGCGCCCCAAGCCAAAACGGCAGCCGCGCCACATGGCGCGCCGCGTATTGCAGCCCGTTCTGCCCTGCGCCCGCGTTCGCCGTTCGCAACCACGCCTGGACCGGTGCCAGCATCCGCCAGGCCACCGCGACCCACAGCAACGTGCCGACCATGCCCGCGCGCATGAAGTGCCAGGTACCGGGTCCGAAGAAGCTCTCCGAATCCACACCGACCATGAACGAAAATCCCGAAGCGATCAGCGGCTGAAAACCGATGTCGAGCAAGGCGAAAGAGACGAGCACGCGGGCCGAGAAATGTTCGAGCTGCGGCTGCACTGTCTTGACTCCGACCGCGGTGAGCTGCGCCACCTCGCGCCCGGTCTCCGCCATCGTTGTACCCGTGCCATCTTCCGAGCTGTCTGCCATGTGCGACCCATTCACTTCGTTTACTGCACCGTCTGGACCGCCTGGGCGCTCGGCGTCTGCGGCAACTTCAGCATGATGGTCGCGCCCCGGCGGGGCCTCTCACGGGCCGTGCGCACGGCTCGGCCGTCGTCATCGCGCCGGACCCGGAGCAGCGCCGGGAACACTTCGCCAACCTCAACGCGACGCACCACGCCCTGGTCGTCGCTACGCGCCATCCCACTTCCTCACGTTTCCCTCAAGCCCTCCGCGACCTCGGCGGCCACCGCCCGCCACTCGTCCATGCGGGCCAGGAGCCCGCGCTGCTCGAGATAGGCCCGATCCCACGCGCCCTCGACATCGTTTCCATCCACCTCATGGGCCAAGCCATTGGCCAGGTGCACGAAGCCGAGCAGCTCACAGCTCCCCTCCTCGACGCGACCGGGGCGGTGATGGTTGGCCACCGCGCAGGTCACCGCGTAGGGCAGTCCCCAAAGCTCCAGCAGATAGGCCCCGACCTCGGCATGACCGGCGTCGCACTGCGAGTATTCCATGTCCGACAGGGGCCTGCCCTCGCGCACGCTACCCTGCAGGGAGGCCGCCAGCTGCTGGGGCTGCGCGCTGGCCAGCACCAGCTTGCCTAGATCGTGCAGCGTGCCGGCGAGGAAGGCCTCATCGGCCCACCTCCCCTTGCCCAGCATCTCCAGCAGACGCCGAGCGATGGCGCCGGTGAGCAGGCTGTGCTCGTGCAGGGCGTCGATGGAAAACCCCGGGACCTGGCACTGCGGGCCCGAGCGAAAAACCTCGGTTGCCAGGACCAGGTTTTTTACGAAGACCCCGCCCAGTCGGGGCACCGCTTCGCGCACCGAGCTGATGCTGCGGCCGCGGGAGAAAAACGCGGTGTTGACGATGTGCAGCAGCTTGGTCGAAATGGCGATGTCCTGCTCCACCAGCTCGGCCACCCGCGACAGCGGGGCTTTTTCATCGCGCAGAAGCTGCTCCAGGGCCGTGTAAATCTTCGGCCGCGCCGGAAGCTCCTGCAGCGATCCCAGTACCTCGCGCACCACGGCGTCCTCGATGATCTGCTCGAGGCTCGTCGCCCGCGAGAGCACATCCTTTAGCTTTTTTGGGTCACAGGGCTTGCTCAGGAACTGATGCGCCATGGGAATTGCCCGAACCGCCGCCTCCAACTCCGAGTGGCCCGACAGCACGATGCGGATCACGTTGGGGTGGTGCTGCTTCACATGTGCCAGAAGCGTCGCGCCGTCCATGGTCGGCATGCGCATATCGCTGACGATTACGTCGTAGGTATCCTCGCGCAGCCGCTCCAGCGCCTGCTCCCCGGAGGTGACGAAGGTCATCTTCCATTCCCTGCGGAAGGAAAAGAGCAAGTTCTCGAGCCCGGACAGGACCCGAGGTTCATCGTCGACGAAGAGAAGGTTTTTCAACGGCCATGATCTTCCGAGGACGCATGCCTCTCCAGAGGAAGTCGAATGAAGAAGGTCGTGCCCTTTCCGGACTCGGACTCGAAGTCCAGCTGACCGGCGTGTCTGTCGACCACCACGCTGCGCGCGATCGACAGGCCTTGGCCCGTACCCTTTCCCACTTCCTTGGTCGTAAAGAATGGATCGAAAACCTTGTCGCGCACGGCCTCGGGGATACCGGTGCCACTGTCGCCGATCGAAATCTCGGCGTAGGGGCCGACCACCCGCGAAGCGACCCGAACCGTCCCCTTTTTGCCGCCGTTGACCCGACCCACGTCGCCGACAGCGTGGGCCGCGTTGATGATAATATTTAGGAAGACTTGATGAATCTCAGCTCCCAGTGAAGGAACCATCGGCAGGCTCTCGTCGCAGTCGATCTCCACGTCCGCCACATACTTCCACTCGTTGCGCGAGATGGTCACGGCGGCCTCGAGGGCCGCATTCAGATCGGTGGGCACCAGCTCGTCGCTGCCAGCGTGGGAGAAATTCTTCATCGCCTGCACGATGCGGCTGACGTTGTTGATGCCCTCGAGGGTCATGTCCAGGGCATTGGGAACGTTCTCGCGCAGATAGTCGAGACTCGCCGAATCCGCTTCTCCGCGCGCGTAGCGCACCAGCTCGGAGTCGCTGCCGTCGGCGGCATCGATCACGGGTTGATAGGCCTGGACCACCTCGATCAGCGCGTCGAAGGAATCCTTCAGGAAGTGGGTGTTGTCGCTGATGTACTGCATGGGCGTGTTGATTTCGTGGGCGATGCCCGCGGCCAGCTGTCCCACGCTCTCGAGTTTTTGCGCCAAGCGCAGCTCGGCTTCCATCTTTTCCCGCTCGTGCATCTCCTGGGCCAGGCGGTCGTTGGAGGCCTGCAGTTCCAGGGTGCGTTCCTGAACCAGCGCCTCGAGCTGCTCGGCCCGGATCTGCACGGCCCGCTGCAGCGCCCACTTGCGGGTCAGGGCGTGAGCCAGCTGCACCACCTCGATTCCGTCGAAGGGCTTCTTGAGGATCAACAACCGGTCGGTGCGCCCGAACTGGCTCGCGATCTGACTCCAGGGGTAGTCCGAGTAGGCGCTACAGATAACGACTTCGAGCGCGGAATCCACCTCCCACAGGCGCGAGACGGTCTCGATGCCATCCCAGCCCGGCGGCATGCGCACATCGACGAAGGCCAACGCATAGGGCTGCCCGGCCTCCACGGCCTGCTCCACCAATGCGAGGCCGTCCTTGCCCTGGTAGGCCGAGTCGAGCTCGAAGGAAACCGACGGCTCACTCTCGCTTTCGTGGCCGAAGAGTTCGGCTGCGATGCGATCAAGCTCGCGGTTGGTCTGATTCTTCGGCGCCAGGACTTTGCGAAAATCCTCGTGAATGGCGGGATTGTCGTCGACGATCAGTATTTTGCTGTTTTCGGTTGCGTACATGGTCTGAAGATCCCGACGCTTGGTTCAAGGACGGCACGCCCTGTCGGAAACTTGAGAGTGAGCGTGCCCGCTTACCGCGGGATTTCCCATCGTTGACAACGCCACTCGAACGCAAACGCCAGCTCGGGTCAGGCAAGCTACGCACCTGCCAACTCAACTCGGGTAGATGCCCCGCCGAGTTGCACAATGGCCTCGGAAAAACACGCGTCCCGTGCAGTCACGACCTGGGCATCAGCGCGATCTACAGCCCGATCGCGGCACGTTCATCTTCAACATGGCCATTTTGGCTATATCGCAACACTCTCGCCCAAGCGGTCGAGTTGCAACCGCACGCTGCAGAGATCACGCCCCCCCCCTTTCGCCAGCACGGCGTCGATGCAAACGCCCTCAGCCTGAAGGCGGCACGCAGGCCTTGCCGCCCTTGCCACCCTGGGCGAAGTCGATGTTGGCCGAGCAGTTGGCCTCCACGTCCGGGGCCCGATTGCGATTGCAGTCGATCTTCTCGATGCAGACGCGGAAGCAGTAGTTTTTGCCGTCCACGTGGGCGATGCAGGCGGCGCCAGCGGGGCAGTCGGCGTCGGCCGCACAGCCCGTAAGGCCGCAGTAGCCGCCCTTGAACTGGGTCAGGCACTGCAGCTCCGAGTTGGGGCAGTCGTCGCTGGAGATGCACTCGGCGGCGACCCCCACGCGGTCGGCCTCGGTACTTCCGTCGTCGCCGCAGCCGGCTACCGGGGTAAGGGTCAGCCCCAGGATTGCAATGATGGCTCGCATGGCAGGCTCCTTGTCGCCCGCCGATTGTCCCGCAGCGGCGCACCAGGCGGCAAGTGGGCGCCAGCTGCCCATCAGCCACAGGGGTGACAATTCCCCACCTCAGGCCATCGAAAATCGTGCCCGATGGTGCTAGCGTCCGCCGCCCGAAAGGCGGGACCCACCCTTATGGCCACAAAAATCGCCATCAACGGCTTCGGACGCATCGGACGCTGCATCACCCGCGCGCTGCTCGCGCGTGGGGTCGACGACCTCGAGCTGGTCGCGATCAACGACCTCACCGACGCCCAAACCCTGGCCCATCTGCTCCAGTTCGACTCGGTCCACGGCAACCTCTCGACCCAGGTCGAAGCCGTCGACGGCTCGCTCAAGGTGGGCGACACCACGATTCCGATCCTGTCGGAGCGCGACCCGTCCAAGCTGCCGTGGAAGGAGCTGGGCGTGGAGATCGTGCTCGAGTGCACGGGCCTTTTCCGCAACAAGGAGAAAGCCGGGCTGCACCTGCAGGCGGGCGCCAAGCGCGTGATCATCAGCGCTCCCGGCGGTTCCGACATCGACGGCACCTTCTGCGTTGGAATCAACCTCGACACCTACGACCCGGGCGCCCACCACATCATCTCCAACGCCTCCTGCACGACCAACTGCCTGGCGCCCATCGCCAAGGTCATCGATGAGAGCTTCGGCCTGCTCAAGGGCCATATGGTCACGGTGCACTCCTACACCAACGACCAAAAGGTCCTCGACCTGCCCCACTCGGACCTGCGCCGGGCCCGCGCCGCCGCCCTCTCCATGATCCCGACCAGCACCGGCGCTGCCAAAGCCATCGGCCTGGTGCTGCCGCACCTGCTGGGCAAGCTGGACGGCACCTCCATCCGCGTGCCCACGCCCAACGTCTCCATCGTCTGCCTGACCGCCCACGTCGGCAAGGCCACCGACCGCGACGCGGTCAATGCCGCCCTGAAGCAGGCCAGCGAAGGCGCCCTCAAGGGCGTGCTTGGCTTCGAGCCGCGCCCCCTGGTCTCCACCGACTTCATCGGCAACCCGCTTTCGTCGGTGGTGGACGCCGACCAGACCCAGGTCGTCGGCGGCGACCTGGTCGAGGTCCAGAGCTGGTACGACAACGAGTGGGGCTTCAGCAATCGCATGGTGGAGCTTTCACGATACATCTCCGAGCGCGGCTGAAGGGCGCGCCGAGTTAGCAGGGACCCGCGCCATGTCGACCCGCATCCGCTCCATCGCAGACCTGGCCATCGAGGGCCGGCGGGTCTTTTTGCGCGTAGACCTCAACGTCCCGCTCGAGGCTGGCCGCGTCCAGGATGACAGCCGCATCCGAGCCGTGCTGCCCACGCTCAAGCACGCCGCCGAGCGCGGCGCTCGCCTGTTGCTGGCCTCCCACGCAGGCCGCCCCAAGGGCCGCCGCGTCCCCGAGCTCAGCCTCGAGCCCATCGGCCAGCGCCTGGCTGAACTCAGCGGCTTCGAGGTACTGCTCACCGACGACTGTTTGAGCGAAGCCACCGGCAAGATCGTCGCCGACCTGCGCGAGGGGCAGCTGGCGCTGCTGGAAAACCTGCGTTTCGAGGCCGGCGAGGAAGCCGACGACGAGGGCTTCGCCCGCGAGCTGGCCAAGCTGGCCGACGTCTACGTCAACGACGCCTTCGGCGCCGCCCACCGCGCCCACGCCTCGGTCAGCGCCCTGCCGCGCCTGTTCAACGAACGCGGCGTGGGCCTGCTGATGCAGTCCGAGCTCGACGCCCTCGAGCGGCTGCGCAGCGACGCCCCGCGCCCCTACGTGGCGGTGCTCGGCGGCGCCAAAGTCAGCGACAAAATCGGCGTGCTCGAAGCCCTGCTCGAGCGAGTCGACGCCCTGCTGATCGGCGGCGCCATGGCCAACACCTTCCTGGCCGCCCAGGGCCTTCCCATGGGCAGGAGCCTGCTTGAACCCGATCGCCTGCCCCTGGCCCGCAGCCTGATCCAGCGGGCCTCCGAGCGCGACGTCAAGCTGCTGCTGCCGAGCGACCTGGTGGTGGCCGCAAACCCGGACGCGTCCGAGGGCCTCATCGTGCGCACCCATGAAGTCCCCGACGACGCCATGGCCCTGGACATCGGCCCCCTCAGCGTCGAAGCCTTCCGCCAGCAGATCCTGCCGGCCAAGGCGGTCTTCTGGAACGGCCCCATGGGCCTGTTCGAGAAGAAGCCCTTCGCCAGCGGCAGCCTGGGCGTGGCCCGGGCCGGCGCCGACTGCCCCGGCTTCACCGTGGTCGGCGGCGGCGACAGCGTGGCGGCCGTCAACCAGGCGGGGCTGGCCGAGCGCTACGACCACGTCTCCACCGGCGGTGGTGCCTCGCTGGAGTTCCTCGAGGGCAAGGTCTTGCCCGGACTGCAGGCGGTGAGCACATGAGCAACAGCCAAACCCAGAGCCGGCGCCCGCTGGTGGCCGGCAACTGGAAGCTACACAAGACCCTGGGCGAGGCGCGCGAGCTGGTGGCCGCCCTGATCGCGGAGCTGGCCGACGGCGCGCTCGATGCGGCGGGCCCCGAGGTGGTGGTGGCGCCGGTGTTCACCGCCCTGTCCAGCGTGCGTGACGCCCTGCGTGGAAGCCCCATCACCCACGCGGCCCAGGACCTGCACTGGGAGGCCACCGGCGCCTTCACCGGCGAAGTCAGCGCCCCGCTGCTGCTGGATCTCGACTGCGCCTACGTCATCGTCGGTCACTCAGAGCGCCGCCAGTTCTTCGGCGACAGCGACGAGGCCGTGCGCAAGAAGGCCGCCGCCGCCCTGCAGGCGGGGCTACCGCCCATCATCTGCGTGGGCGAGAGCCTGGAGCAGCGCCAGGCGGGCGACACCGAAACCCACGTGCTGGGCCAGCTGCGCGCCGCCCTCGAGGGTCTCGATCCGGAGGCGCTCGCCCGGGTGGTCATCGCCTACGAACCCATCTGGGCCATCGGCACCGGCCACTCCGCCAGCCCCGAAGATGCCCAGGCGGTACACGCCGCCATCCGTGCCGCAGTGGCCGCCGACCACGGCCAGGCCCTGGCCAGCGGCATGCGTTTGCTGTACGGCGGTAGCGTCAAGCCGGACAATGCGGCAACGTTGATGGCCCAACCCGACATCGACGGGGCCCTGGTCGGGGGCGCATCACTCGACGCCAACTCCTTTGCCGCCATCGTGCGTGCGGCTGCCATCCGCGAGTAGCTCACATGGAAACTTTCCTCACCGTCCTCTACGTCCTGGTCTGCCTGTTTCTGATCCTGGTGGTGCTGCTACAGGCCGGCAAAGGCGGCGGCCTGGGCGCGGCCATGGGCGGCTCCAGCCAAACCGTCTTCGGCGGTGCCGGCGCCGGCGACTTCATGACGCGGCTAACCGTGATCATGGCCTCGCTCTTCATGTTCCTGTCGGCGCTTTTGGCCTACCTCTCGTCCAGCAGCGACAAGGCCCTGGACGCCGCCAGCGAAGCGGCGGTCATGCGCGAGGAAGCCCGCGACATCGGAGCCGGTGAAGCCACGGTGGCGCCGGTCGACGATCCCAACGCCGCCAGCGTGCCCGGCCTCGACGCGGCGGTCCCGGCCGCCGACCTGCAGGGGGCCCTGGAGCAGCTCGACCAGGCGCTGGAAGATCCGGCGGAGGCGGCCGGCGAGGAAGCTGCCGAGGCCGAAGCTGCCGCCGCCGAGGCGCCCGAGGCCGAAGCGGCTGAAGCGGAAAAGCCCGAGGCCGCCCCAGCGCCGAAGCGTCCGGCGGCACCGAAGGCCGCCCCCAAGCCGGCCGCAGCCCCGGCGGCCCCAGTGGCCCCGGCGGCGCCCGCCCCGGCCGAAGCACCGGCCCCCAAGCCGGCCGCTGAGGCGCCATCGGCCGCGCCCACCCCCGCGCCAGCAGCTGCGCCCGAGGCGCCCGCGGCCCAGTAGTGTCCCCCCTCCCCTTCGGCTCCAAGACCACCGCCGACCAGGTTCTGGCCGGTATCGACCTCCAGGGCCGCACGGCCCTGGTCACCGGCGCCAACATCGGCATCGGCTACGAGACCGCGCGCGCCCTCAGCCATGCCGGCGCCCGCGTCATCTTCGCCTGCCGCAACCCCCAGCGCGGCAAGGACGCGGTGATGCGGAGCAACGCCGACGAGCCCCGCGGCCGCGGCGAGCTGATGAACCTGGATCTGGGACAGCTCAGCGCGGTGGCCGAGTCGGTGCGCGCCCTGGACCTCGAGCGCCTCGACATGCTCGTCTGCAACGCCGGCATCTACCCGGGCGCCTATCGGCAGACCGCCGACGGCTTCGAGGAGACCGTGGGGGTCTGCCACATCGGCCACTTCCTGCTCTTTTTGCTGCTATTGCCCGCGCTCGAACAGAGCGACGACGCGCGCGTGGTGATGGTCTCCTCCGAGTCCCATCGCATGCCGCGCACGCTGGACTTCGACCGCCTGCCGCTGACCCAAAAGGACTATGGCCAAAACATCGCCTACGGCCAGGCCAAGCTCTGCAACGTGCTGATGGCCAACGAGATCGAGCGCCGCTTCGGCGAGCCTGGAGCTTCCGGCGCCGCCGCAATCCACGGCTACTCGCTGCATCCCGGCACCCTGGTCACCACCGGCATCGGCCGTAACTCCCTGTTGGCGCGCGTCGCGGTGCAGCTCAGCCGCCCCTTCACCAAGACGGCCGCCCAGGGCGCCGCCACCAGCGTGATGTGCGCCGCCCATCCCGAGCTACGCGAAGGTGGCGGCCGCTACTACGTCAACTGTCAGCCAGGGCGCGCCAGTCGCGAGGGAAATCATCCCGAGGTGGCCGCCCGGCTCTGGGAGCGATCCAGGGAGTGGGTCGCCGACTACCTGCGGTAAATCGACATGCGCTACGTCCCTCCGCTCTACCGCCCGCCCTCCGAGGCCAATAGTTACATTCTGCAGGCCACCATCGGCTGCTCCTGGAACAAGTGCGTCTACTGCGACATGTATCGCAGCAAGCAGTTTTCCGTGCGTCCGCTGCAACAATCCCTGGAGGATCTGCAGGAGGCAGCCCGCCGTGGCGCCCACATCATCGACAAGCTCTTCGTGGCCGACGGCGATGCGCTGGTGCTCGACATGGATCACTGGCGCGCGATCCTCGAGACCGCCGCGTCTGGCCTGCCGCGCCTGCGCCAGGTCTCCTGCTACGCCACCGCCGGCAACATTCTCGAAAAGGGCCCCGAAAAGCTCGCCGAGCTGCGCGCCCTGGGCCTGAACATGCTCTACATCGGGCCCGAGTCCGGCGACGACCGGGTGCTCAAGCGCATCGTCAAGGGCGCGAGCTTCGACGAGCACGTGCGCGCCGCACGCCTGGCCCACGACGCCGGCATGGGCATCAGCGTGATCGCCCTGCTCGGTGTGGGCGGCAAGGAATACAGCGAGGCCCACGCCCACGCCACCGCGCGCCTGGTCACCGAGATGGACCCCGAGTTCTTCGCCGCCCTGACCACGGCCATCACGCCCAACACGCCGCTCTTTCGCATGCGCCAAAAGGGCCTCTTCGAGCTGCCCGACGTGGGCCGCATGCTCGAGGAGCTGCGCATCATCGTCGACGAAGCGCGCCCCACGCGGGCGGTTTTCCGCACCAACCACGCATCCAACCACCTGCCCCTGGCCGGCACCCTACCCGACGACCGCGAGGCCATCTGCACGGCCATCGACGGCGCCCTCTCGGGCAAGGTGCGGCTGCGTCCCGAGTGGATGCGCGGCCTGTAGCGCGCTCGACCGGCCTGAAACCTCAGCCCGCGACCTGGATGTCGGCGCGGATGCCGGCGTCTTCCATCGCCCGCAGCATGGCGCGGGTGCCGAAGGCCTGGGGCGCCGAGCGGTAGCCATAGCGCTCCACGTGGCCTTCGAGTGTGCGGCGCGCGCACTCGGCGGCGATCCAGCCGGTCACGTCGTAGCTCATGCTGCCATAGAGCGCGCACATGGCGCGGCTGTGGTTGCCTTCGCCGACGGCGTAGACCACGAAGCGCGTATCCTCGGGTCGTTCGCGTCCCGGATTCTTCTTGTAGCGCTCGATCAGGCCGTCGCTCCACTTGTCGAGGCGCTCCAACGACAGCACCGCCTCGGCCCGCTTCATGGCCTTCATGGGGCCCGCGGCACGCGCCAGGTCGGCGTTGGCGAAGAAGGTGCGGGCGTTGCGCACGCGCGTGTCGCCCAGAAACCAGGTCGCTTCACCGGCGCCGATCTCCAGGGCCGGGCGCGTCTTCTGCGTGAAGGGAATCAGGAAGTTGTGCACCTGGCCGATGGCGATGGGATGCAGCGCGCGCTCCCGCAGATTGAAGGCGTCACGCCGGGCCGTGCGCGCCATGGACTGCAGCGAGGCCATGGTCTGCAGCGACGCGGGCGCGTTGACGATCACCAGGTCATCGATGCCCTCGGTCTCCAGGCAGACCTCGGCGGCCACGGCGCCAAAGGCCCACAGGAAGGCCGTCGAAGGTGCCAGGACCAGCTTGCGATCCTCGAAGCGCTGGTCGAAGAGCTCGCGCATGTCGAGCATGAAGTCCTGCTCGCCCGTCGAGTCCAGGTAGTGGCAACCGGCCTCGAAGCTCGCCTCCACCACATCCTTGCCGAGCTTCGAAAACGGCCCCGAGATGTTCACCACGACTTTGCTGCCGCGGAAGAGTTCGGTCAGCGCCCCCACCTCATGGGGCACCGCCACCGCCTCGCAGTCGGCGCCCGCAAAGCCGGCCACCGCTTCGTCGAGCTTCTGTTGATTGCGCCCGGCGGCGATGAACGGGATCTTCAGCTTGGCCAACCACTCGCAGGTCAGCTTTCCGGTGTAGCCGCTGGCGGCGTAGACAACGACGGGTTTCTTGTCGGCCATGGTCTCTCCCAGGACGCGGCGCGGTGGCGCCCGCGTAAGGTCGTACTTCACACGCACCGCCGCGGGGTGGGCGGGGCGCGCAAGCCTACTCGATGTGGCGCCCCTTGCGCAGCCCGAAGCGGCCCCGAAATGGCAGACGCTCGCATTGACGCCTGTAGGTCCGAGGTTTACGCTGTTAACGTGGCTGATACCCAAGACGCCCTACGCAGCGCCGCCCGCGACCTCTTCGTCGAGGCGGGCCTGGCGGGCTTTTCCATGCGTAAGGTGGCCGCGCGCGTGGGCGTCACCGCCACCAGCATCTACCGCCACTTCGAGGACAAGGACGCCCTGCTCGCCGCCGTCGTCGACCACGGCTTTCGCGGCTTCGCCGGCTACCTGATGCGCTCGCTCGAGGGCCAGGACCCGCTCGAACGCCTTTCCCTCTGCACCGCGGCCTACATCGACTTCGCCCTCGACAATCCGCGGGACTATGCCCTGATGTTCATGACCAATTGCGCCGATCTGGGCCTCGAGCGCACTGACGAAGACAGCCGCGAGCGGCGCCGGGGCACCTTCCAGATGCTGGTCGACCGCATTGACGAGTGCATGGACGCGGGCCTGCTCAGCGAGGCGCCCCGGGTCGAAACGGCGCTGGGGGTCTGGTCCCACGCCCACGGCCTGGCCAGCCTGTGGCTCAGCGGCCACCTGGGCGACAGCATGGACGAAGCGGGCTTCCGCGAGCTGGCCCGGGACGCGCTCGCGGCGACCTACCGCGGGCTGATGGCCGAGCCCGTTCCAGGGCAAAATGATAACACTGTAAACATGGCGCCGACGACGGGAGGAAACGACGATGCAAGAGCAGACTGAGGGCAGCGAAACCAAGGGTCGAAAGCAGCAGAGGATGACGGCCGACCACCACGGGGGCGTGGTGGTTTTTCTCATCGGCATGCGCGTAAACCGCTGGCGTGACGTGCGCCGCTGGCTGCCGGTGGCACGGGCCATGCCGCGCATGATCGAGGAGCTGCAAGACAAGCCCGACTCGGGTTTCCTGGGCTTCGAGCCCGCCGGCTTCGGCACCATGATCCAGTACTGGGAGAGCAAGGAAAAGCTGCTGGCCTACGCCAAGGACCAGAGCGGTGAGCACTTCCCGGCCTGGGCCGACTTCTATCGCCGCTCGGCCGAAGGCGGCGCCGTGGGCATCTGGCACGAGACCTTCGTTGTCGAGCCCGGAGCCTACGAAAGCGTCTACTACGCCATGCCGCCCCGGGGCCTCGGACGCATCGCGGGCCTGATCCCGGCGCTGGGACGCCTGCAGGGCGCCGCCGGCCGCATGGCGCGCGGTAAGCCGTCGGTTGAAGACGAGCAAGCGGCGTAGTTCGGCGGCCGGTTAACCGCGCTACGGTGACTAGAGGCGCTGGACTTCGCGACCGTCGACAATGTCGACGGCGCAGGCACCGAAGCAGAACGTCGATTGCAGGTGCTGTTGCGACTGGGTCGCAGCCAATACCTGGCCGGCGCGGATGCCGACGCCCGCCCACGCACTGCGCGCTTCCCTGCTTTCGTGCCTGGCCCGGGATGCCGAACTTTTCCGGCGCCGAGCGTCAGGCCGTGCGCGCCGAAGTGCTGGAGCTGTGTTCCAACGTCAGCGACCGTTCCCGCTTGAGAACCTGCCTGGATAACTTCGCGGCTCCGCGGGATCCGGCTCCACACCGACAGCTCGGCGCGACCCGAAGCCCGCCGCCGCCTGACCTACGAGCACCAGTTCATGGAGCTGACGCGTGCCTCGGGGCGCCTCGGGGAGCTGGACCCGAGCGTCGAAGAGCGGACGCGCCGCTCGGATGAGGATGCCGTGCGTCGCCTGCGCGTAAACTCGATCCATGGCGAGCTCAGTCTGGCGCTGTTCCTGCTCGCGCGAGGTGACGCGACCGGCGCGCGGCAGCGCCACGACGCGCTCTTCGAGGGTGACCTTTCGCCGCTGCGGTCCGAAGCCTCCTATTGCGGCCTGCAGCTGCACTGGGGCAAGACGGTGCCGGACTTCTTCCTCGAAAGCGAAGGGCGCTGAGGCACGCGCCAGTGCCCCAGTCTTTCGGCGCCAGCTTGCAGCCTCAGCATGCGAGGTGAGCCGGACCCCCATACCCCATGGTGGATTGCCCGCGGCGTCCGACACGGCGCATCGGCCAGCGGATACCCGGTCCCGCCGGCATCAATGCTGATGTCGAGGGCGCGATCGCTTCGCTTGACAGTTCCGCGTGCCCACGTCTAGCGTTTGGCTTCACCTCTGAGGGGAGGCATTGCATGACGCAAGACAATGACCGTCACCGCACGGACACCAGTCGCTGGTCGTTGGTGGTGCATCGGGTCAGCCAGACTTCGGCCGAGATCTGGGTGGGCACGCTCTTTACGTCGATGCAGCGGCCGCTGAAGGCGCGTGTGCGCATTGCCGATCCCGCCGGGGCGAAGCGCACCTTCAATATCGGCCGTGATCAATGGCTGCGCCCTTTTCCGAAAACCCACCGAAAGAATCCGAGCAAGCCCGTGTCCTGCACGGACAAGGACGGTCTGCAGCGTTTCTATGCGCTCCGGAAGTTCACCGGGCTCAAACCCGACACGCGCTACACGGTGGAGTTTCAGCGCTTCACCGACTTCGGAGGAAAGCTCTGCTGGCAGACGGTCAACGAGGCGCGTCTCGAGACACTTCCCAGGCGACTCCCCGCCCAGGGCCAGCGCCCCTTCACGATCGCGCTGGCGAGCTGCTTCTACGACAACAAGGACGGCGGCCGCGCCGCCGCCGCCTACCGCGCACTCTACGATCGCGGGCCCCTCGCCACGCGGCCGCACATCACCTGCATGACCGGTGATCAGGTCTACCTGGACATCGGCTTCGACTCGCTGTCACCGGTGGCCTCGGAGCTGAGGGATCGCGTCGCGGACGACTACGCCAGGCATTGGCGCAGCCTGGGTAGCATCTTCACGCGCGGCGGCACCTGGATGCTGCCCGACGACCACGAGTACTGGAACGACTATCCCTACTACGATCTGCCGATCCCCACCCTCTTTGCGCTGAAGCTACCGAGCGTACGCAAGGCCTGGAAGCAGGCGGCCCAGGATGGCGTGCGCAATGTCCAGCGCTCGGCGGTCGTCGAAACGCTCGAGCTGGGCAACGATCTCTCCGTCTGCTTCGCGGACGTGCGCTCCTATCGCGGCAAGGCCCGGGGCGAGCACGTGATGATGCACCCCGACTCCTTTCCCAAACTGCTTTCCTGGGCGCGCGGCCTGCGCAGCCCGGGGGTGCTCGTGATCTCACAGCCGTTGATCGTGCGGCAGGAGGGACAGGAGCGCATCCTCGTGAGCTTCAAAGAGCAGTACCGCCAGCTGCTCGAAGCCCTGGGGCATAGCGGCCATGACGTGGTCGTGCTCTCCGGCGACGTGCACTTCGGGCGCATCGCGAGCTCCGAGTTGGGGCCCAAGGGAGGGCGCCTGATCGAGATCGTTTCCTCGCCGCTGTCGAACCTGACGGGACTGCCCGGTTTTTCGACGGCCACGCCCGAGCTCAAACCCAAGCACTTCCCGCCCAAGGCCGCGACGCCGGCCGGTTGGACGCGCGAGCCGGTGCGATACAGCAGGGACTTCACGGTCGGCACCAAGCCCGCCGCTTTCTTCTCGGGCTATCCGGCGGCCCGCACCAAAGAGCACTTCATGACGGTGAGCTTCACGCGCACCCCGGCCGCTGGCGTCAGGCTCTCGGCCCAGAGCTGGCTCGTCCGTGAGCCCAGGGGCACCAAGAAGCTGCCGGCCAAGGGCTTCACGCGCGCGTTTACCGCGAAGCTTGCGTAGCGCGCCAGGCGCAAGGCGCTTGCTTCACCTTCGCGCCGCAACGGCTTGCAAATCATCGCCGCCTGTAGCAGGTGGGAGCGAGCAGCCGGCGGAGTTCCCATGAAGGCACTTTGGTACGAAAAACAAGGCGCGGCCCGGGATGTGCTCGAGCTGGGTGAGATGCCCACGCCCCAGCCGGGCCAGGGTGAGGTTCGCGTCTCCGTGCGGGCCTCGGGCATCAATCCCTCCGACGTGGGGCTGCGTCGCGGCATGCCCGGGCGGCCCATGCAGGTGCCGCGCTTCATTCCCCACAGCGATGGCGCAGGTGTGGTCGAGCAGGTGGGTCCGGGCGCCGATACCGCCTGGCTCGGCAAGCGCGTCTGGATCTACAACGGCGCCCGCGCCGGACGCTGCTTTGGCAACGCCGCCGACTACATCTGCCTGTCGCAGGACCTGGTCTGCGAGTTGCCCGAACAGACAGGCTTTGCCGAAGGGGCAACCCTGGGCATCCCGGCCATGACCGCCCACTGCTGCCTCTACTCCCACGGCGACATTCGCGGCAAAAACGTGCTGGTCACCGGCGGGGCTGGCGCCGTGGGTCACTACGCCGTGCAGCTGGCACGCCGCGGTGGCGCAGCCCGAGTCCTCGCCACCGTCAGCAGCGCCGCCAAGGCCGAGGTGGCCATCGGCGGCGGCGCTGACGACTGTATCAACTACCGCGAACAAGACGTGGCCGCGCAGGCCCGCGAGCTCACCGAGGGCCACGGCATCGACCACATCGTCGACGTCGACTTCGGCGGAAACTACGAGGCGGGCATCCGCGCGCTCGCCGTCAACGGCAGCTGGGCGGCCTACGCCAGCTCCGGCAACCGCGCCCCCACCGTGATGGTACCGGCCCTGATGGGCAAGAACATCAATCTCCAGTTCTTGATCCTCAACAGCCTTCCCCACGTCGTCCGCAAGCGTGCACAACTGGAAGTCAATACGTTCGCGGGCAGCGACGGCGCGATCCACAACATCGCCGGTCGCTTTGCCCTCGAAGACAGCGTCGCCGCCCACGAGCTGGTCGAGAGCGGCACAAAGCTCGGCACGGTGGTGGTCGAACACGAGGTCCCATGAGCCAGCAGCCGTTCTTTACCCGCGAGGGCGAGCTTTTCATTCCCCAACCGCCGTGCCGGGGGCCCTGGGATCCAAAGTCCCTCAACGGCCGCGTGGTCGTAGCCCTGTGCGGCTTTCAGCTCGAGAACAGCCACGAACTCGACAACTACATGCCGGCGCGGCTCACGGTCGACATGTACCGCCTACCCGGCTTCGCCCCCATCGAAGTTCGGACCCGCATCGTGCGGGACGGCAAGCGCATCAAGGTCATCGACGCCGAGCTGATCTCCGAAGGCGTCTCCTACGCCCGCGCCACCTCCCAGTGGCTTCTGCGCGGCGAAAATCCCGACAGCAAGGTCTGGAGTCCGCCGAATTGGGATGCGCCCCCGCCCGAAGAGCTGCCGGAGCGCGCCGGCGCCATGGGTTCGATGCAGGTCCGGCCCATTGCGGGCGCCATGGGCACCCTGGGCAAGAAGCAGCTGTGGATGCGCGAGACCCGCGAGCTGGTCGGCGGTGTGCCGCTTTCGCCCTTCATGTGGGCTGCGATTCCCGCGGACCTGGCCAATCCCTATTCCAACAGCGGCGACAGGGGCCTGGCCTACATCAACTCCGACGTAACGCTCTACCTGCACCGACTTCCGGTCGACGCCTGGATCGGTATGGAAGTGGTCAACCACCAGGCCACCGACGGCGTCGCCATCGGTCAGGTCGCACTCTACGACCGAAAGGGCGCCATTGGCACAAGCTCGGTCTGTGGGCCGGGCCAACGCCGCATGGCGGGGCGGCCGAAGTCATAGGAGCCGCCGCGTTAGGGCGGCAGGCCGATGGGTTCACCGCGCTCGAGCAGGCGCAGGGCGTTTTCGGCATCTTCGGTGTAGTTGCGGTGGCCGTGCTGGGCCGCCAGCTCCAGGACCTCGCGCAGCTCCGCGCGCGAGCTATCGTGATTGCCCAGCTGTTGGTCGACGATGGCCAGCAGATACTTACCCTGAATTACATCCCAGACGAAATCGTGCTCGACCGCGTACTCGATGGCCTGGGTGACGCGGGTGCGCCCTTCCGAGGAATTGAAGCGGGTGGCGTCGATGAAGCCCAGGGCGCGCATATTCGACATCTGAAGCCGCGTGTAGCCGTTTTCGGTGGCTGCCTCGAAGCTGTTGCGCAGGGACGCGAACGCGCGGCGGTGATCGCCCAGGCGCAAAAAAGCTTCGCCCATGTTGTGGGCGTTGAGCGCGGCTTCGTAGTGCAGCCCCGCCTCCTGGGCCAGCTCCATGGCGCGGCCGGCGGCGCGCGCCGAGGCGCGCTGATCTCGCGCGTGGTAGTGAATTTGGCTCTCGAGCTTGAATACTCGACAGTTAAACAGGGGATCGGCCAGCACGCGGGCGACTTCCTTGGCATCGTTGAGCGTGGCCATGGCCGACTGATGATCGCCCATGCGCCCGTAGGTGAGCGCCAGGGGCAAAAGACAGCTCAGCTCGGCCCTTCGCTCGCCGGCCTCGCGCGAGAGCGAGAGCGCTTCGCGCAGAAAGCCCACAGCCTTTTCGAATTCGCCGCTGCGGGCGTCGGCGTCGGCGGTCGCAAGAAAAACGTCGCGCGAGATCTCCCAATCGGTCAGGCCACGGGCCACGTGCTGGGCCTGGTCGAGCCAGCGCCGGCCCTCCTCGATGCGCGAGGCGCCGGCCAGCATGCGCCCTCGCCACATGCAGAAACGGGCCAGGTAGCGCTGGGAGCGGGCGGCCTCGGCCACCTTGATGGCGCGCCCCATTGACTCGGCGCCCTCCACGAGGTCGCGGTTGCGGAATTGGATCGATGCCAGTCGCTCGTAGCGCTCGAGCAGGGCACTGCGGTCCTCGACGCCGCCGTTGGCGAGGATCTCGATGGCCCGGCGCAGCTCCTGCTGGGCGCCGTCGAGCGCGCCTTCGGCCTCCAGGCGATCGACGGCGCGGTCCAGGTAGGCCACCGCCCGGGCATCGTCACCCGCACCCTCGAAGTGGCGAGCCAGGCGCTCGGCCATCTCGTCGATACGGCTCGGATAGAGCGCGGAGATGGCCTGGGCGATGGCGGTGTGGATCTCGCGCCGCGCCTGCAGCGTGATGCCCTCGACCAGGACCTGCTGCACCAGGGCGTGAGCGAACATGTGCTCGCCGGGACCGCGCATGGTCACGATGCCTTGCATCTCCTCCGACTCCAGGGCGGCGGTCACGGCGCTGACCTCTTCCTGGGCCGCGGCCGCCACGATCTCCGCCACGAAGCGCTCGCCCACCAGCGAGGCCACTTGCAGCAAATAACGCTGGATCGGATCCAGGCGCGCCACCCGCGAGGCCACGATACCGCGCAGGGTCTTGGGTATTTCGACGCTGGCAGCCTCCGGATGGTAGTCGAGCTGGCCATCCTCGAAGGTCACCGCGCCCGACTGCCGCAGGGCCTTGATGAACTCCTCCACGTAGAGCGGGTTACCACCGCTCTTGGTGGTGATCTCGCGCAGCAGCTCGAAGGGGATCTCCTCGGCGCCCAGGCGCGTGGCCACCAGGCGAGCCACGTCTTCGTCGTCCATGGGCTCGAGCTGAACCTCGACGAAGTTTTCCAGGTCGGCCCATCGCGGGCGGTGTCCCGGCCGGTAGCAGAGAAAGACCCCGATGGGCGCCTCGGAGACGGCGCGCAGCATATCTTCAACGATGCCCTGGGAGTCTTCGTCCATGTACTCGGCGCCGTCGAAGGCGAAGATGGTCAGTCGGTCCTCGGCCAGCTTGCGCAGAATGCGCAGCAGCGCCGCCTTCAGCGGGCGATGGCTGGCGCGCTTGCGGCCGGTGGACTGCAGCCCCAGGGCCGCGGCCACCGCCGCCTGCTCCACCGACAGCAGCCCCAGCTCGCGCAGACGCGTGGTGCGGTCGCGCAGCAGGGCCTCGGGATCGAACTCGTCGACACCCAGCACCACGCGCAGCATCTCCTGGATCGCCGACAGTGGCACATCGCGCATCTGGGGCGTCAGCGCCGCCACATGCAGGCCCACGTTATGGCCCGCCAGGCCCAGCCGGCGCGTGGTCTCTAGCAGAAGGCGCGTCTTGCCGGCGCCGGCTTCGCCGTTGAGGCCCACGATTTGCAGCTCGCTGCGATTGGCGGCGGCCAGCGACTCGCCGATGCGGCGCAGCTCCGTGCGGCGGCCGATGAAGCGACCGCTGGCCTCGGACAGATTGCGCTCGGTGGCCAGCAAGAACGCGCCCTCGGCCTGGCGACCGGCCTCGACCAGCCGGAAGCGTTCGCGCAGGGCCCGCTCGGCCACCTCGTCGACCAGGATTTGACCTTCGCCGGTCTGCTCGACCAACTCGCGGCAGCGCTCGAAGAGCTCCTCGTAGGCCGGGTCGTGGCGCAGGTCGCCCGAGAGGTCTACCAGCACGCGGCCACTGCTGAGGGCGATGGCGGCGCTGCTGGTGCTGCCGGCCGCCGCCGCCGCAGCGCTGGATGCGCGCGCCACCTTCAGGGCGCAGCGCGCGGCGTTTTCCGCATCGCGACCGTCGGGATTCTTGTCGCCGAAGAGCGCCGTCATCAGGCGCCGCCCATCCGCTGCTGGCAGCGCCAGGTCGCTGGCCAGGGTGCCGCCGAAGCGCTCAACCAGGCGCGCCAGGGTCTCGTCGGCGAGGGGCTCTTCGCGCTCGAGACTGACCACCATGGCCGTGACTTCGCGCCATTCCGTGCGCTCGCGGGCGGAGGCTGGCAGCCCGGCCGGGGCCTCGGGCGCCGGTGGCGTGGGACGGCCTGCGGGCTTGCGACCGCGGGCCACGCGGGTGCGATCGTGGGCCGGCTCGTCGAAGGCCGTCGCGTCGAAGACCTCGTCGAAGCGGTCGAGTTCGGGTGGCGCCTCGAAGCTACCGCGCAGGGCCGAAAGCTGCTCGGCCACATCGCGCGCGCTGACGCGGCGACCGGTGCTGTAGAGGTATTGGATCAGGTCTTCGTAGAAATCGCCAGCGCTCTGATAGCGCTCCTCGATGCGTGTGGCCATGGCGCGCCGCACGATGCGACCGATGTCCAGCGGCAGCCCGGGCACGGCCTCTTCGAGCGGCGTCGGCGTGCCCTCGCGGATGCGCCTGAGGGTGTCGTAGTTGGACTCGGCCTGAAACGGATTCTTGCCGGCCAGGGCCTCGTAGAGCAGCGTGCCGGCACTGAAGATGTCGGTGCGTGGATCGAGCTGACCGCCTGTCAGCTGCTCCGGGGACATGTATGCGTACTTGCCCTTGACCACGCCGAGTTCGGTCACCGCCTGCACCACCGTACGCGCCTTGGCGATGCCGAAGTCGGTGAGCTTGACCTCGCCTTCGAAACTCAGGAGCAAGTTCTGGGGCGAAACATCGCGGTGAACGATGTTCAGCGGCCGCATCTCGCTGTCGCGGCGGCGGTGGGCGTAGTCGAGGCCCTTGGCGAGCTCGCTGGCGATAAAGACGGCGACCTCGGGTGGCAGGGTGCGCTTGGCCTTGCGCAGACGCTTGAGCACCTTGGCCAAATCGAAGCCCGCCACGTACTCCATGGCAATGAAATAGGAGCCCTCGGCCATGCCCAAGTCGAAGACCTGAACGATATTGGCATGGGAGAGCGTCACCGCAATCTTGGCTTCGTTGATGAACATCTCGACGAAGCGCGGATTCTCGCTGAGTTCGGGAAGGATGCGCTTGATGACTAGCACCTTCTCGAAACCCTCGACGCCGTGGGCCTTGGCCTTGAAAACCTCGGCCATACCGCCCCGGGCCAACTGCTCGAGCAGCTGGTACTTACCGTAGACGACGGGCGGTTCGGGGTTGGCCATGGCTAAGCGAAAAGGCGTGTGCGTCGGCCCGCGCGGGGACGTGAGTTCTCTTGGGATCGTGCGATCGCCGCGTTTGACGATCCCCCGGATGGAAACGCGCTCGGAGCCGATTTTCTTGCGTTGAGCGTGGTAAGGCGGAGGGCCTCCGAATTGCAGTCGCCGCAGTCTTGCATAGATCGCGCTTCGAGAGAGCAGTCATGTGACCACTGCACTCGACGTTCCTGCCCGTGACAGCGACTAGTATACGTTCGGCGCGCAGCTTGGTCGACCAATGGTGGGCATGCGGAGGGGGTGTGCGTGCGTGTGTGGAGTTCCCTGGCACTCACAACCTGCGTGCTCGTTTCGACGCAGAAGCGTCGCGCGGCTTTGCTGCAAGCTGATGTCGCTTGATCGGAGCGGATATCCGACAGGTACGGGAATGGCCGTGGGCATCATACCTGTGCATCGCCCGCGGTGACGCCCAAAGGTCGTCCGTGGGAACGTGACGCCAGAGCGTTCTGAGGCACCTCCTGTTCGCGCCAAGGGTTCCCTCCCCCGGCGAGTTTACGAGCTGACGACAGGCCTCCTCTCGGCCTACGTGATGCGGACCTCAGGCAGGTGAAAGGCGGGGCTACATCGAGCTGCGATCGCACCTTCGAGTTCGAGTGCCCGCGCAAGCGGGCCAAGGGCTCGTCTGAAATGATTCTGCGCCGGCGATCCCCGGGCTTGGACGCGCTTCGAGCGCCCCCTGCCCGGCCATACGAGCCCGGTTGTATTGCGGCCGGAGCAACAGCCGTACGCTCGCGAGCGCGGCGACTCCAGCGGCCTCCCAGCCAGCCAGCCAGCTTCCAGGACGTTTCGATCAGGTGCAGGTGGTTGCTCATCACGACCAGGGCGTAGACCTTGACCTCGCAGTGCTTTTGGGCGCGGGCCAGGGCGCTGCCGATAAGACCGCGGGCCATGCGCCGGGCGTCTTCGAGGGTGAGCTTGGGTTGGTTCGGGCCGCTCTGGGCATTGGCGCGCTCGACCAGCTTGCCGAGGCGCTTGTCCAGGTGGCGCATCATGGCCTTGGCGGCGCGGCGGGCCTTGTGGTTGGGGGGCTCGATGGCGCTGGTGAGGATGGGGTGCAGCCAGAAGCGCCCCTCGATGATGCGGCAGGTGACAAACCACAGATGATCGTTGGACTCCCTGCGCAGGGGTCTCGCGCGCTTGGGGGGCTTGGGCGCGGCGTTCATGCAGGATGTATCGGCCAGTGGCCCCGGCCGGCTGCGTCGAACGGCGAGAAAAAACGTCCCGAGAAAAAACGTCCTGGCAGCTTTTTGGGGGCTCGGGTGGCCGGGAGGCGCTTGGGCCGGTGCGCCGTCGCAGATTAGGTCGGCAGAACCCCGCCCTCGCCGAACTGCAGCCGGTGCAGTTTGGCGTAGATCTCCCCCCGCTCGAGCAACTCTTCGTGGGTGCCCTGTTCGGCGATGCGGCCTTTGTGCAGGACCAGGATGCGGTCGGCGCGGCGGATGGTGGAGAGGCGGTGGGCGACGACGAGGGCTGTGCGTTCACGCAGGACTTCGGCGACGGCAGCCTGCAGGCGGGCTTCGGTTTCGCTGTCGACGTTGGCGGTGGCTTCGTCGAGGATGAGAAAGGGGGCATCCCGGTAGAGCGCACGCGCGAAGGCGATCAGTTGGCGCTCGCCAGCGCTGAAGTTGGCGCCACGCTCGTCGACTTTTGCCCGAAGGCCGCCCGGTCGGGCCTCGACCAGCCCAAGCCCCCCCACGCGCTCGAGGGCCTTGCGCACGCGCGCTTCGTCCCAGTCGCTGCTGAGGGCGACGTTTTCGGCGACACTGCCGGCCAAAAGGAAGACGTCCTGCTGGACCAGCGAGAAGGCACCGCGCAAGTCGCGCAGGGATAGCTCGCGCAGGTCGCGGCCAGCGATGCGGATGCTGCCTTGGTCGGTTTCATAGAGCCGCAGGAGCAGTGCGATCAGGGTCGATTTGCCTGCGCCCGTGGCCCCCACGATGGCCACGTTTTCCCCCGGCGCGATGACCAGGTCGAAGTCGCGCACCACTGGCGTGTCCGGCCGGTAGCCAAAGCTGACGCCAGACAGCTCGATGGAGGCTTGGGCTCGGTCGATGAATACGCCGTCCCGACCTCCCCCCCCGTCACCCTCCAGTTCGTCGACGTCGAGGAATCCGAAAACACGCTCGGCCGATGCAAAGGCCGACTGGATCAGGGTGTACTTGGTCGAGAGGTCCCGAATCGGCACGAAGAACTGCTGGATGTACTGGTAAAAGGCAACCACCGTGCCCACATAGGCCATCGCCGCCGTGGAGTCTTTGAGCAGGCCCACACGCACGCCCGCGAACCAGAGCACGATGGCCATGCAGCTGGCCGACACCGCTTCGACCACGGAGTAAAGCGTGGCGTCGAGCTTGATCGAGCGATGGTTGGCCCTGCGGTAGGCGTCGTTGATTTCGCGATAGTGCTCGGCCGCCGGCTGTTCGCGCCCAAAGGCCTGCACCACTTGCATGCCCTGGACCTGCTCCGACAGGTAGGCGTTGAGTTCGGCGATGCGCGTGCGAATGTCGCGGTAGGCCTCGCGCGCGTAGCGCCGGATGATTTCCACCGCGGCCGCCAGAGGCGGCAGCACCGCGAAAATTACCAGCGACAACTTCCAGTCGAGCGAGAGCATGACCGCGACGATGCCCACCAGCATCACGATATCAGCCACAGCCATTACGGCTCCCGATGAAAAGAGTTCGCCCAGGGAGTCGACGTCGTTGGTGATGCGCGTGAGCACGCGGCCGATGGGCGTACGATCGAAGTAGCTCACGCGCATGCGTTGGGCGTGACCGAAGACCCGACGCCTCAAGTCCGCCATGGCGCGCTGGCCCGCCAGCTGCATGGTGTAGTTCTGCACGAAGCGCAGCAGAAACTCGAAGAGTACCGCTCCGGCGTAGGCGATGATCAGGAACGACCACAGGGCGTCGTCGTGCTCGACCAGCACGGAGTCGATGGTGCGCTTGACCAGGTAGGGCTGGGCGAGCGTGGCCAGCGATGTCAGCGGAATCGTAAGCAGACTCACAAACATCAGGCCGCCGTGGGGCCTGAGGTGCGGCCAAAGGCGCTTGGCCAGACGCAGGTCGAGCCCGGCTTCGGTTCCTGCCTGAACCGGAGCCACGCTCTCCCCCGCGCCGGCGCGTTGGCTTTCGCTCGCCTGGGTCCGCTCTGCGGGCTTCGGGTCACACTCGGCCGTCGACGACTCGCTCATAGGTCGCGCAGCTCCGCTTCGAGTCGTTGACGCGCGGCCAGCCGCGCGTAGAGGCCGTCGGCACGCACCAGTTCCGCGTGGCTGCCCCGCTGCACCACACGTCCCTCGTCGAGCACGATCACGCGCTCGCAACGGGCCGCCGCCGCCACCCGGTTGGTGATCAGCACCACCGTACGGTCGCGGCCGGCGCGCTCCAGGGCCTCCAGGATCTTGGCTTCGGTCTTGGCGTCGACGGCGCTCAGGGGATCGTCCATCACCAACACCCGCGGGCGGTTCAGCAGCGCCCGCGCCAGGGCGATGCGCTGCTTCTGGCCCCCCGACAGCTGCACCCCGCGTTCGCCGACCACCGTCCCCATGCCGTCGGGCAGGCTTTCGATCTCGTCGAGCACGGCGACCTGGGCCGCGGCGTCGCGGATCTCGGCCATGGCCTCGGGCGTATCGGGGTCGTCGAAGCGGTAGCCGATGTTGTGGGCGATGGTGTCGGAAAACAGGAACGGATCCTGCTGCGCGAAGCCAACCGCGCGCCTGAGGGGCCTGAGCTGCAGCTCCGTGATGTCGTCGCCGTCGACGAAGACGGTGCCCGGCGGCGTGGGCAGGAGCCGCGGCAGCAGCGCCGCCAGCGTGCTCTTGCCGCTGCCGGTGCGCCCCACGACGGCTAGCGAGCTACCCGCTTCGAGTTCGAGCGACACCCCATCGAGCACCTTGCGACCATCGTAGGCGTAGCTGAGCTCGTCGAGCCTCAGCGCGCCCTCTTGCCCCGGTGGCCGCGCCCCGGCCTGTTCCTGCACCTCGGGCACCGCATCCAGGATCTCCAGCACGCGCGCGTACGATGCCCGCCCACGCTGGACCACCGCCAGGATGTAGCCAAGGCCCATGGTGGGCCACTTCAAGGCCTCGCTGTAGGCGACGAAGGCCACCAGCTCGCCCACGCTCAGCAGCTCACCCTGCACCATTTGCGTGCCCTTCCACAGCACCATCAGCGTGCCCAGGGAGCTGACGCCGATCAGCAGCGGCCACATCAGTCCGCGCACGACGACCAGCGCCATGTTCGTGCGCAGGGCCTCTTCGTTGGCCTGCTCGAAGCGCCGGTATTGCTCGCGCTCGGCGGCGTAGGCCCGGATCAGGCGAATCCCGCTCAGCGTTTCCTGAACGCGTCCCGAGAGTTCACCCAGGGCTTCCTGGGACTGACGACTTTTGGTGTAGGTGACGCGCCCCACCCAGCGGCCACAGGCGATCAGCAGTGGATAGGGCAGCAGCGCCCATCCCGTCAGCGCCGGCGACATGCCGAGCATGAAAGTCAGGGCCACGGCGTAGGCCAACGTGGAGTTGACCAAATTAAGCAACCCGAAACCGAAGAAGGCGCGCACCTGGGCCAGGTCGTTGATCGCCCGGCTCATGGTCTCGCCCGTGGGCATCCGCTGAAAGAATGCCGGGCCGAGTTTTTGCAGCTGGGCGAGCAGCGCGTCGCGCAGGTCGAATTCGATGTCGCGGGCGACGTTGAAGATACGAATACGCGAGTAGGTGCGCACCAGGGCCATTCCCGCAGCCAGGCCGACGACCCCGAGCGCATAGCCCTGCACCACCGTGACCTGCCCGACCGTCAGCGCGTCGACGGCGCCCTTGAGCAGCATCGGAATCGATTTGTCCAGGGCGTTGGTGAGCAGGAGCAGGACGAGCCCCTGCAACAGCTGGGCACGGTAGGGGGCCGCCCGCCGCAGCATGGGGCCGAAGGGTACGGCGGCCGGCTCGGCGTTTTGCGACTCTTCGGATGGGGGACGGCTCATGGGGCACTCGGTGGTCGGCGCTGGCGACGCAGCGCTACGCCGCGGCGACAGTGGAGGTTGCTCGCTGCGGCGGCGCTACGCGCCCTGCCCCGCTTCGCTGGTACGCAGGGCCCCAAGCGCACGACGGGCCGGCCGCGGCAGTCGCAGGTAGGGGCACAGGAGCCGCACGCCCACGTAGAACGGCAGCGTATCGGCCAGAGCGACCACCAGCTTGAAGGTGTAGCCGGCGGAGATGAAGGTGAAGAGCTGGGGCCACAGCGCCGCTTCGGCGTCGATGGGCAGGGCGTGAGCGTAGAAGTGCGTGATCAGGATCACCGCCACCGTATCGACCAGCTGACTGACCAGGGTGGAGCCGTTGTTGCGCAGCCACAGGTGGCGCCCACCGGTAAGTCGCTTCCAGAAATGAAAGACCTGCACATCCACCAGCTGCGCCACCAAATAGGCGATCATCGAAGCGGTGACGGCGCCGAAGGCCAGCGTGCGCAGCTGGAAGAAGACCCCGTCTGGCGCCTCGCCGGGCGGCCCCGGCAGCGCACCGCCGATGGCGATGATCAGCATCACCCAGAGGTTGAGCACGAGCCCCATCCACACCACCTGGTTGGCCCGCCGCTTGCCGTAGAGTTCGGAGATAAAGTCCGTGCACAAAAATGTCACCGGATAGGGCAGCACCCCCACCGCCAGCGGCATTGGAACCGTGCCGATGCCCGGCAACTCGAACGAGAGATCGATGAAGCGCGTGATGCCGAGGATGTTCAGCATCGCCAGGGTGCCGAGGAAGATGCCCGAGAGCACCAGGAAGACCTTCTCGCGCCGCTCGTAGAGTTCGGCGTCAGAAAGCGCGGGCAGGCCCTCGTAGGCCTCTTGTTGGCTCGGCAGCAGGTGCTCCATCGCCCCGGCAGCATACGCCAAGGGTCAGCGCAGCAGAAAGTCATCCATTGGGTGCGCGCCGACAGGCACCCTGGCGCGCACCCAATGGATGACTTTCTGCTGCGCTGATTCCAGAGGACGATCGGCGTCAGGGCGCCAGAATTCCGCCGCTCATCGCTCGAGCACGAGCACGCTGGCGCTGCCGCCGACGAGATCGAGCGGATGGTCGCACTCGGGCGCGCTGAAGCCCACCGCGCGGACGGGACCGATGAGCACACGCACCTCTCCGCCATCGAGCTCGGCCTCTTCGCCAGCCTGCAGCGCTTGCTCGCGGCCGCGCAGCTCGACCACGAGGGGCCGAACGTAGGCACCGCAAGCGTCTAGCTCACCGAAGCAATCGGCCGCCGCAAGGCCGCCCACTGGACCGTCGGGATCGAAGTCGGCGGTGTCGACCTCGAGGGTCAGCCGCACCTCGGGCTCCAGTTCCACCAGCCGCGTGATGCGCAGGCGCCGCCCGCCATCACCGGTAGGGGTTTCCACCACCGACAGCAAATCGCCGGGCTCGAAGGGCAAGGCCCACTCGGGCACGCATAGCTGCAGGGTTTCGACGGTGGGATCCGACGAAGGCTCGAAGAGATCGAGCAGCAGACAGCCCTCGTCGTCGGAGCGCAGCTCGTCGAGTTCGAAAAAGCCCTGGGGCTGCGACAGGGCCGACCAGCCCAGCGAGTGCTCCACCTGCGGCGTCTCGCAGGTGGGCCCCTCCGCGGCGTCGTCCAGGGCAAACTCCCGCAGGTCGTCGCCGATGGTCCACTTGAAAGCGCCCGGTTCACCCTCGACGACGACGCGGCGATCGAGGCGCCGTCGATCGGTCTCGGGCACGAAGCTGTCGATCTCATCCAGATCGCGCCAGAAGATCAGGCGCTCGTCGCCGTCGGGAAGCACCAACCAGGCCGCGCCGCAGCGACCGCCCTCGCCTTCTCCGTCTGCGCCCACGCCCGTGCTCAGCGCGACGCGCTCGCCGCTGTCGACGATCAGCTCGCGGCGCGTGCCGAAGGCGTGCTCACTCAAGATCCCCACCCGATCGTCGCGGTAAAGACGGCAGCCCCCGGCGCCGTTGGTGGAAGCCACCATCACGATCAGTGCCTGCTCGCCGGCGTTTTCCAGACGCGGCCCGTGATTGGGCGCGGCGTCGTCTTCGTCGCCCTTGCTGTCAAAGAGCGAGGTCGCCAAACAGGCGCAAGCCGCCAGGCCGACGCCGACGCGCTCGAATATCGGTCGCAGACGACGCCCGGTGCGGGCGAAGGCGGGACGACACAGGGGCGCCGCCAGCAGCAGAGACGGAAGGGCCAGCAGGTCTTTGGCATCGCAGACCACGCGCGCCGACAGGCCAAGCGCGGCGTACAGCAGCTCCAGCTGCGCCGCGGCCACCGGCCACAGGTTCACAAGCGCGAGCGCACCGCCACTGAGCGCGAGAGCTGCCGGACGACTCCAGGCGCGACGTGCGTCAAATGCCAGGCACAGAAGCGGCGGCAGCACGATGAGCCCCAGCACATCGCTGAGCTTGCCCGTGAGTAGCGCCGGCAAAAGCCCCGCGCCCTTGAGCACGTGATCGTTGAGCAAAAGGCCGATGAGCGCCGCCCACCATAGCGGATGGGCGAAGGCCCGCGGGCGCCGCAGGCGACCCTCTGCCGGCCTCCCTCCCCGCGGCTCGGCGCTCATGGCGTGCGTTGCTCCAGCCGCTGCCCGCGCTTCTCAAGCCCGCGCCACAGCTGATGGGCCTTGCCCGCCGCCGGCGAGTCGCCGATGGCCTCGTGCAGCCCGGGCATCACCAGCTGCACGCCGGGATGACGCGCCAGCGCCGCCCCCAGCGCCTCGCGCCAGGCGCTCAGATCGGTCCCGGCCGGCAGCACGATCTTGCCGTAGACCAGCATGTGCTCCTCGGGCGCGGTGTGCTCGTGCTTGTGCATGTGCTCGCCACTGGCGCATCGCGAACACAGGTGCTCCACCTGTTCGCGATGGATGAAGATGCGCCCATCGCCCGGCAGGGTCTCGCCAAAGGCAGCGACCTGACCCTTCTGCTGCTGCAGCGCGACGTAGCGAAAAATGTGTTCTTCACCCTTGCGCAAAATCCCAAGTAGCGGAAAGCGCGGCAGCGGCTTGCCCGCGTGCTCCACCACGTCCACCGGCGTGCCATCCCACAGCACCAAATCGCCGAAGTCGGCCGAAGCCTGGCGATAGCTGGCGCTGGCGACCACGCCATGGCATGGCGACAGCGGCGTCACCCACAGCAGCTCGAAGCCCACCGAGCGCTCCGGCAACACGCCCTCGGGGCCGAGGCCGCTGCCTACCGTGGCCACGCGCACCTGCAGCGGCGGCAGATCGGCCACGTAGGGCATGCCGCGTGGTGTCAACTGAGCGTCATGTCCCAGCGCACGCAGGGCTTCCACGGCGGCGGCGCCTTTGCCACTGCCGATGGCGCAGATCGCCAGGTTCCAAAGCAGGGGACGCTCGTCGCCCATCAACTCGCGCGCTCGGCGGTAGGCCTTCAGACCATCGCCAAAGGCGCGGCGGGCCTTGTGCACGAGCCCCAAGTTGAACCACCAGCCGGCGCGCTCGGCGTCACGCTCGAGCGCCTGCTCCAGACAGGTCTGGGCCTCCTCGTGGCGGTGCAGCAGGCGCAGGGCATTGCCGCGATTGACCAACAGATAAGCCTCGAGCATCGGATCGAGGCTGCCCTGGCCGTGGGCCGCAAGACATCGCTCGGCCGCGTCGGCGGCGAGCTGGGCCGACCCGCCCTCGGGCGCCGGCTGATCGATGGGAATGCGTTCGGCATCGCGGATCAGGGCGTCGCAGGCGCGCGTGATCAGCGTCACGTCGTCGGGCCAGGCATCGAGGATGCGCCCCACTTCCTGGCGCAGTCCGGGCTGACCCGGCAGAGCTCGCCACAGCGAAAGGCGCGCGGCGGCTGCCTCCGGGTCGCTGTCGACCAGCGGCATGAGGGGGGCGAGGGCCGAGAGGGCGGCCTGGGGATCGCCGGCTTGCAGCGCCTGGGAGGCGGCGGCGATGGCTTGGGGAATGTCGACTCGGATCATCGGTGTTTGCACGGCTCGCGAAGAAAGCCGGGCTGATGCTCTACCACGGTCTCTTTCGGATGGCCGCGCGACTCCACCGGCTATTTCACGCCGGACCGTCCCCGCGAGAGCGCGCTCCTGCCTACAAGCCCCCACAAGAGCGCATGCCTTTGGCCCGTAGCCGGCCCGCAACGGTGGGATTTTTCCATGAGGAATTTTACACTCATACTCTCCTGCCGCGGTGAGGCGGCATCTCGGAGCGAGCCTGTGAAGACCGCGTCCTTTGGACTGAGCGATATCGGACGACGTCGCACCACCAATGAAGACGCCTTCCTCATCGACGAGGAGCTGGGCCTCTTCGTCGTGGCCGACGGCATGGGCGGCCACAACGCGGGCGAGATCGCCAGCGAGCAAGCCGTCGAGACCCTGCACGGCATGTTTCAGCGCGAGGCAGCCAGCATCGAGGCCCTGGCTTCGATTCCGCCCCGGCACCACGACGAACCAGGCGAAACCATCCCGCCGGCCATGCGCAAGCTATTGCGGTTGATGGAGAGCGCGATTCAGGCGGCCACCTACATGGTCTTCGGTCTGGGCGAAGCCAACCCCGATCAAAAGGGCATGGGCACGACGCTCTCGGTGCTTTTGCTGCGCGCCGGCTACGCCATCACCGGTCAGGTCGGCGACAGCCGCATCTATCGCATGCGTGAAGGCCACGCCGAGCAGGTCACCGAAGACCACACGCTGGTGGCCTGGCAGCTGAAGAAGGGCCTGATCACAGAAGACGAAGCGCGCAACTCGCGCCAAAAGAACGTGATCACCCGCGCCGTCGGCTCCAAGGAATACGTCCAGGTCGACACCCACAGCTTCCCGGTAGACATCGGAGACCGCTTCCTACTCTGCTCCGACGGCCTGCACGGCTACATCCACGAGAGCGAAATCGCAGCGCTTCTCGAGGGCGACGTCGAGGAAGCCGCCAACCGCGCGGTGGCCATCGCCAACCATCGCGGCGGCCGCGACAATATCACCGCCGTAGTCGCCGAAGTCGAAGCGCTATAATCGCCCGGGGCGCGCGCCCGTTTCGCAAGCAAACCTACTTCGCCGGATCGGGAATGGCTTCGCCGTCGCCGTGCTGCACCGGCCGCCGCGGCGCCAGCGGCGGCACCGAGGTGGCCCGCGGCACGCCCAGGGCCAGCTCGCGCAGATAGAGGAAGAGGGTCTGGGTGATGCTCAGAACGGGCACCGCGAGCAGCGCCCCCACGATGCCGGCCACGTGCTCGCCCGCCAGCAGCGCAAAGACCACCAACACCGGATGGACGCGCGCCGCATCCCCCATGATCTTCGGATTGAGCAGGTTGGCCTCGATCTGGTGGATGATCACGATCCACGCCAGCACCAATAGGGCCAGCCCTGGACCGGAGGGCAAGGCCACCAGCACCGCGGGAACAGTGCTCAGAATCGAGCCGAAGATCGGAATGATCGACATCACCGCCGCCAGAAGGGTCAGGAAGGTCCAGTACTTCAACCCCAGGATATAAAAGCCGATGCCCGAGAGGATGCCGTTGACGCCGCAGATGATGAGCTGACCGCGCACCACGCCGGCAAGGCCCCCGTCCATGCGGCGCACCAGCTCGTCAAAGCCCTCGCGCCGACCCGGCGGCCACAGCGACCTTAGAAACCCAAAGATGCGGTCGCTGGTAATGAGCAGATAGGCCGAGATCATCAGCATCATGACGAAGCCGAAGATGCCGCGGGTGAGCGCCCCGATGAGCGTTTGGGCGGTCTGCAGCACCGCCAGCGCCGTGCGCTCGGTGCTTTTGGTGGCGCGGGCGATGGCTTCGGTGATGGTGGCGGTGAAGTCGGCCTTTTGCTCCGTCGGCCGCGGCGTGGCCTCGATGCTGAAACCGCGGTCGCCCAGGGGCACCACCCGCAGCCCCTCGGCCGGCAGCAGCACGTCGAAGCCGCCGTTGGCCCGCGGCCGCACCTGGATGCCCACGGTATCGGGCGGCGCCTTGTCGCCGGTCGCGCTGAGGTCTTCCAGCGCCGCCTGCTCCACGCCACCGGAGCTCCCCCCAGCGGCGCCTGCAGCGACCTGGGACTCGGACGACGCAGGCTCGTCGGCGTCCAGCCCCTCCTGCTGCAGGTAGAAGTCCGTAGCCTGCCGCAGCCGCTGCTCGAAGTGGGGCAGCCACTCGTTGCGCACGACGGCCACCGCGCGTGGCGCTTCGCGCGTCAGGCGACTGAACTCGGCCGCCAGGCGCGGTATCGACAGCGCGAGCAGTCCGCTGAGCAATCCGATCAGTGCGACATAGATCGTCAGCACCACCGCCCAGCGCGGCGGTGACCAGGAGCCGAAGCGCAGCTTCTCGCCGAACTCAACCAGCGGCGAAAGCACGTAGGCGACGATGACCGCCAACATGAAGGGCAACAACACCCCTCGAAAGGCGATCAGGGCAACCAGCATCAAAACACTGGAAACCCCGAGAAACCAGGCCCGGCGCTTGCGCGATCCGGGACCACTGTTTGGGATGACGCTCTCTCTGACCCGCGGACTCATGAGCCTACGCTGTCACGATAGCGCATCGGCCCGCAGGTACAATGAAAGTGCTCCGAGGGCCGTGCCCTCTTCTACTGCGTTTCGCCTTCGCCCTCGTCAGCAGCGGGCTTGTCGCCGTTGGGAAGCTCGATCTTCTCGCCCAACTTCTGCTTGAAGACGTCGCCGAGCGTGGCGCCACCGCCACCGCTGGGACCGATGGTGCGAGCCTTCTGCTCGCGGGCCTTCTCCATGAACTTCATCGCCTCGACGGTCTCTTCCTGCTCGAAGGCGCTCTTGAAGGACAGCGCGATGCGGCGATCCTCCGGGTCGAGCGAAAGGATCTCGGCCTTGACGATGTCGCCCATCTGCACGTGCGGGCTGGCATCGGGGCCCCAGGTGTCGGGGAACTCCGAGACGTGCACGAGGCCTTCGACGCCGCGCTCGATTTCGACGAAGACGCCGAAGTCGGCGATCGATTTCACGCGCACCTCGAGCACGGTGCCCGGGGGGTAGACCTCGGGCAGCCGCATCCACGGATCCTCGAAGAGCTGCTTGATGCCCAGTGAGACCTTCTTCTCCTGGTGGTTGACCGAAAGAATGATGGCCTCGACCTCGTCGCCCTTCTTGTAAAGGTCGGCGGGGTTGTTGATGCGCTGGGTCCAGCTGAGGTCGGACTTGTGAACCATGCCGTCGACACCGTCGGCGATGCCAACGAAGACGCCGTAGTCGGTCAGCGAACGCACCGCGCCGCGGATCACGTCGCCGGGGTTGTACTGCCCGGCAAACTCCTGCCACGGGTCAGCCTGCAGCTGCTTGAGCCCCAGGCTGATGCGCTTGGCCTCCTGATCGACCTCGAGCACGATGCACTGGACCTCTTCGCCTTCGGCGACGACCTTGGAGGGGTGCTTGGGCTTGCCCCAGCTCATCTCGCTGACGTGGATCAGACCCTCGATGCCCTGCTCCATCTCGATGAAGGCGCCGTAGTCCGTCAGCGAGACCACCTTGCCCGACACGCGCTTGCCTGGCGGGTAGGACTCGATGGCGTGCTCCCACGGATCGTCCATGGTCTGCTTGAGGCCCAGCGAGACGCGCTCGGTCTCGGGGTTGTAGCGCAGCACCTTGACGGTGACCTCGTCGCCGATCTTGAAGACCTCCGACGGGTGATTGACGCGGCCCCAGCTCATGTCGGTGATGTGGAGCAGGCCGTCGATGCCGCCGAGGTCGACGAAGGCGCCGTACTCGGTGATGTTCTTGATGGTGCCGGTGACCACCATGCCCTCACGCAGGTTGCCCAGGGTCTCGGCCTTGAGCTCGTTGCGCTCGCGCTCCAGCAGCACGCGCCGCGACAGCACGATGTTGCCGCGCTTCTTGTTGAACTTGATGACCTTGAACTCGAAGGTCTGGCCGATCAGCTTGTCCAGGTTGCGCACGGGGCGCAGGTCGACCTGGGAGCCCGGCAGGAAGGCCTTGACGCCGCCGCGGATGGAGACCTGGAGGCCGCCCTTCACGCGCGCGGTGATGGTGCCTTCGATCAGCTCGTCCCGCTCGCAGGCCTCGCTGATCTCGTCCCAAACCTTGAGTTTGTCGGCTTTCTCCTTGGAGAGCGAGACCAGGCCCTGCTCGTTTTCCTTGGTCTCGACGAGCACATCGACCTTGTCGCCCGGCTGTACATTGACGCCGCCGGACGTGTCCACGAACTCGCTGGCCGGGATCACGCCCTCGGACTTGTAGCCGATGTCCACGATCACGGCGTCTCGGTTGACCGAGATGATGGTGCCTTGCACGATCTCACCCTCGCGGAGCGCGTCCGCGTGGGCCATCGAGACCTCGAACAAGCTGGCGAAGGACTCGCCGTCCTTTCCGCTCGGGGCACTCGGTTCGGTGGTCGCCTGGTCTGTCGTCATCCTGAGGGTTATTCCTTGGTTTTGGCTACGCGAAAGCGAAGTGAGGTGTCGATCATGCGCTCGACCGAAAGGTCGCCCCGAGCGCTCGGCGCTGTCACGGGGCGCTTCTGCGGGCCGCGACCGCAAAGATCTGAAGGAAAAAGGGGGCCTAGGGCGATTGGGCGGGGCACATTAACAGTGCCCCCCGGGACTGTCAACGGACGGCGTCCAGATTCGCGCTAGGACAAAGAAGCCTCCATGCGCTGCTGTACGATGAGCTGGGCCTTATCCACCACTTCGTCCAAGGGCAGGCCGCTGGTATCCAGTAGCACACTGTCCTCGGCCGGTCGCAGGGGCGCCAGCTCCCGGGTGCTGTCCTGGCGATCGCGGGCTTCCACATCGGCCAGCGTGGTCTCGTAATCGACGCCCTCGCCCCGGGCCTGCAGCTCGTCCACGCGGCGCCGGGCGCGCACGGCGGCCGAAGCGGTGAGGAAGATCTTGGCCTGTGCCTGGGGGAAGACCACGGTTCCGATATCCCTACCCTCGAGCACCACGCCACCGGCGGCCCCCAGCTGGCGCTGGACGCCAAGCAGGGCCTCGCGCACCGGCGGGTGAATCGAAACGCGGCTGGCGCCCATGCTGATCTCAGGGCTGCGGATTTCGCCCGCGCGATCGCGGCCGTCGATCTGGAGCCGCGGGGTGCCGTCGGGCTCCGAGACGAAGGCCAGCTTGAGCTGCCGGGTCATGGCACCCAGGGCATCGCCGTCATCCCAGGAGACGCCGCGCTCGCGGGCAGCCAGGGCCACGCCACGGTAGAGGGCACCGCTGTCGACCAGCACGTAGCCGAGCCGTCGGGCCAGCTCGCGGGCCACGGTGCTCTTGCCGGCCCCCGCAGGGCCGTCGATGGCGACCACGACGGCCGACCCCCGCCCGTGCTCCACCTGGGTCATGGCGGGGGATTAGCTCGAATGATGCGCGAAGTCACCCCCCCGGCGTTCATTGCTGGGTGGAGGTCAGCTGGGCCGGCTGGGCATCGGGTTCGGGACAGCGGCGGGTGCTGGCGTTGAGCACAGCTTCCAGCCGGCGGGCCACCGAGGGTACTTCACCCGGCTGCAGATCCAGGCCCAGGCGCAGCTCGGCCTCGGGCGTGGCCTCGATGCGGGCGCGGTCGAGGAAGCCGGGCGCTCCCGTGAGCTTGAGCACGAAGCTGGCCTGTCTGAGCAGTGTGCTCAGGCGCTTGCGGGCGGCGGCGGCTTGCTCGGCCGAGCCCGTACGTCCCACCGCCTGGGCCCTGACGTCGTCGCCGACGCTGCCGTGGACGGCGATCGGAGCCTCGACCAGCGCGCGGCCGACACTGCCGGCACCGACGGCGCCGAGCTGACGCCTGAGCTGGGCCAGGCTCTCGCGGTCGGGTAGGTGGTGGACCACCAGGTCGCTCTTCTGCAGTTCCGCGGGGCCGCCGCGCTCGGCCAGCCATGGGTCGCCGGTCACCGCCTGGAAGCCGGTGATGCCCAGGCCGGCCAGGGTCTGCTCCACGCGGGCCCTGGAGCCTGCAAGCAGCCAGCGCTCACCCAGCACAGCGACCGCTGTCGGCCCGCTCTGCCACACGGCAAAGCCGCGAATGCGCTGCTCCTCGCCCGCCGGCGCGGCAGGCTGACCGCTCCAATCGGCCGCCAGTGCCAGTGCCGCAGGGCCGTCCTGGGGGCGGAAACGCCCGCGCGCGAGGGCCAGGAATTCGCGGTCGCTCCCGGGTTGGGTCGAGGGGCTGGCGCCGGCACCGCCGGCACCGCTGGGCGGGTAGCTGGTCATCACAAGCAGCTCCGTGCGCTGCAATAGCCAGTGGTCGACGTCGTTGCCGAGGCAGCCGTAGCGGCGGGCCCAGCCCTCGATGCGTGGATAGTGGGGCGACTTGCGCAGGGTCGTCAGGTCGGCGCGAGCTACGCCGTCGATGCCGGCGGGCAGGATCTGCAGGGCATCGTCGGGAACCGCGGGGGGTGGCTCGGGCTTGGGCTGGGCCGCCGCGGCACCGCCGTGCTCTGGGGTGGTTTGCTGTGCGCCACCGCAACCGGCGGCCAGCGCCCACAGCAGACAGGCCGCCGCGAGGGCCCGGCCGGAGGGAGTCGTCAGCGCAGCTGAAACCATGCCCCAGTGTGTCAGGCCCCGGTCGAGCCCCGCAATCCGCAATGCTTGGGCCTTGTATCTGGGCGCCGGGGCCGATCAGGCGCTGCGCGGGTAGCTGCCCAGGACCTTCACGTAGCGGCTGGAGCCGCGCAGCTCTTCGATGGCGGCCAGCACGCTGCGGTCGGTGATGTGACCGTCGACCTCGAAGAGGATCAAATAGCGGAACTCCCAGCCGCGCGCCGGGCGCGTTTCGAGCCGGTAGAGGTTGAGCTTGCGGTCGGCGAAGGGGCGCAAGCACTCCATCAGCACGCCCGGCGCGTCGTGCAGGGCCAGGGCCACGGCCGTGCGGTCCAGGCCCGTGCGCGGCGGGAAGTCGTTGCCCACCGCCACGTAGCGCGTCTCCAGGTCCTCCACGTCCTCGAGGGAGCGCTCGACGATGGTCAGCTTGGAGGTGGTAGCCACCAGATCGGTGGTGAGCGCAGCGGCGTCTGGCTCGCGGGCGGCATGGTCGGCGGCGATGACGCCGTTACGCACGTCGATGATGGTGGCCTCGGGGAAGTGCTCGGCCAGGTAGTGCTCACAGGCGGCGATGGCGCTGGAGGAGGCGTAGATCTTGTGCACCTCATCGCGCTCGCCGCTCTGGGAGATCAGGTGGAAGGCGCGACGGATGGGGATCTCGGCGCTGATCTTCAGCTCGCTGCGCGCCAACAGGTTCAAGGTGGCGGTCACGGCACCGTCATGGGAGGTCTCGAAGGGCACGATGCCGAAGTCGGCTTGACCGCGCTCGACCTCGGAGAGCACCTCGGCGGCGCTGTCGACCGGGCGCAGCACGGCGGAGCTGCCGAATTTTTTGCGCGCCGCCTGGTGACCGAAGCCGCCCGCCTGGCCCACGTAGGCGATGATCGGCGGCGCCACCAGCGCCGAGCAGGCGCTGAGCACCTCGGTCATCACCGCGCTCACGGCCTGGGCAGGCAGCTCTTTGACCCGCTCGGTGGTGTAGGCGATGACCTCGTGGTCGCGGGGCAACGAAAAATACAGGTCGGGGCTGCGCTCGCGCAGGGCCACCGCTTCGCGCACAGCACGGGCGCGCGCGTCGAGGGCCTCGGCCAGCGCCTGATCGGCCTGGCGCAGGGCTTCGCGGATGCGTTCGGGTTCTTCCTGGGAGTGGCCCATGGCTTTATTAAAGCATGGGCGATCCGCTGCGGCGGAGCAATCCAGCTTCAACTGTCGGTGTCGCCACCTAGCAACTCCTTGAGTCGAGCCAGCGCCATCAGCGCTTCCAGGGGTGTCATGCGGTCGAGGTTCAGGCCGCGTAGGGTTTCCTCGACCTCGGAACGCTCGGCGGGCGCGGTCGGCTGCTCGAAGAAGTCCAGCTGGTTGCTCGGCGTGGCCGCGGCGCGCAGTTTGGGCGCCACGCGGGCACCCGGGATGCCGCCGTCGCTCTCCAGGCCGCGCAGGATGGCGCGGGCACGGGCCAGCACGATTTCGGGCACCCCGGCCAGGCGCGCCACCGCCACGCCGTAGCTGCGGTTGGCGCCGCCGGGCACCAGCTTGCGCAAAAAGACCACGTCCTGGCCGTATTCCTTGGCCGCCACGTTGAAATTGACGGCGCCGTTGCGGCTGCGGGTGAGCTCGCACAGCTCGTGGTAGTGCGTCGCGAAGACCGTGCGGCAGGCGATCAGGTCGTGCAGGTGTTCGGCCACGGCCCAGGCGATGGCCAGGCCATCGTAGGTGCTGGTGCCGCGGCCGATTTCGTCGAGCACCACCAGGGAGCGGCGCGTGGCCCCACGCAGGATGGCTGCGGTCTCGCGCATCTCCACCATGAAAGTGCTCTCGCCCTGGGCCACGTTGTCGCTGGCGCCCACGCGCGTGTAGATGCGGTCGACCCAGCCGATGCGCGCGCGGGCCGCGGGTACGAAGCCGCCGGCTTGCGCCATGATCACGCACAGGGCCAGCTGGCGCATGGCGGTGGACTTGCCCGCCATGTTGGGCCCGGTGATCAGCATCAGGCGCGGCCCCTCCACGTCGAGCGTCAGGTCGTTGGGCACGAAGTCGCCGCTTTCGACCATGCGCTCGACGATGGGATGGCGCGACTCGACCAGGTCGATACGCAGGGAGTCGTCGATGTCGGGCCGGCAGTAGTCGTGGCGGTGGGCGAGCTCGGCGAAGGTCGCTGCCACGTCGATGTTGGCCAGGGCCGAGGCCAGGCGGCGCAATCGGCTCGACTGGGCAGCCACGCGCCGACGCAGGGCTTCGAAGCGCTCGGACTCGATGGCGCGCAGGCGCTCGTCAGCGTTCAGGATCTTGGCCTGTAGCTCGTCGAGTTCGGGCGTGGTGAAGCGCTCGGCGTTGGCCACCGTTTGCTTGCGCCGGTAGTCGTCGGGCACGGCGCCGAGGCGTGCCTTGCTGACCTCGATGTAATATCCAAAGACGCGCGTGAATTTGACTCTAAGTGAAGATACGCCGGTGCGCTCGCGCTCGCGGGCCTCGAGCCTCAGGATCACTTCCTTGCTGCTGGCGCTGAGTTCGCGCAGCTCGGCGATGCGCGCGTCGGCCTCGGCGCGAAAGATGCCCCCCTGGCCGCTGCTCAGGGGCACTTCCTCGAGCAGCTCGGCTTCGAGATCCTCGGCCACGTCGAGCGCGGCGTCTTCGGGGATCAGCGCTCCGAGGCTGTCGTCGGTGGTGCGTCCCGCGGTCTCGAAGAGGTGGCGTTGCAGACGCTCGGCCGCGCGTACGCTGTTGGCGATGGCGCGCAGGTCGCGCGGCGAGGCCACGCCCACCACCGTGCGCGTGCTCAGTCGCTCGAGGTCGCCGATGGCCGACAGCTCTGCGCGCAGTGCCTCGCGCAGCGGGGCGTCCTGGCAGAGCGCCTCGACCTCGTCGTGGCGACGGCGGATGCGGGCGCGGTCGGTCAGCGGCGCGAGCAAGCGGCGGCGCAAAAGGCGCGCGCCCATGGCCGTGCGCGTCAGGTCCAGCAGGTGCAGCAGCGAGCCGCGTCGCTCGCCGGAAAGCGTGCGCACGAGTTCCAGGTTGCGCACGGCGGCGTCGTCGAGCTGCAGCTGGTCGCTGGGGTCGTAGGGGGCGATGCGCTGGACGTCCAGGTCGGCGCCCGGCTGGGAGCGCTGGGCGTAGGCGAGCGCCGCGGTGGCTGCACGGCACTCGAGCGGGCCGAAGCCGCTTTCATCCGCGGCGGCCTCGTCGAGCACCTGCCGCAGCGGCCCTTGCAGCACTTGGGGCGCGAAGTCCTGCTCGGCCGTGGCGCGAAAGGCCACCTCGGGCAGGAGCCTGGAGAGCTGCTGTTGCAGCTCGGGGCGGCTGTCGGGCAGCAGCACCTCGCGCGCGTCCAGACGCACCAGCTCCGCCAACAGCTCGGCGCCGCTTTGCAGCCGGCAGGCGCGGGCCTCGGAGGTGCTCAGCTCCACCACCGCCAGCCCGAAGCCCTCGCCCTCGGGTTCGGCGTAGACGCAGGCCAGGTAGCAGTGGGAGCGGGCATCGAGAGCGTCGGGCTCGAGCACCAGGCCCGGCGTCACCACGCGCACCACCTCGCGCGGCACCACGCCTTTGACCTTCGAGGGATCCTCCATCTGCTCGCAGATGGCGACGCTCTGGCCCAGCTCGACCAGGCGCGCGATGTAGCCGGTGGCAGCGTGGTGGGGCACACCGGCCATGGGGATGGCCTCGCCGCTCTCATCCTGTCCGCGCGAGGTCAGCGCGATCTCGAGCAGCTCCGAGGCCAGCACGGCGTCCTCGTAGAACATCTCGTAGAAGTCCCCCATACGAAAGAAGAGGATCGCATCGGGATAGGCTTGCTTGGAGCGGAAGAACTGCTCCATCGCAGGCGAACGGCGGGGCTTCTTGGCTGCCTTGCGCGCCACCGCGGCGCCTCAGTTCCAGTTCCGCACCGCGTTGGTGCCCACGTCCGGAAGCGGGTTCAACGGAATCGCCATCAGTCCCCGGCGATGCACGTCCACCAGGTAGAGCCGCTCGGTGACCGGGTCGTAGTGCAGCTGTACCGGCACCACCGTCACCGGCGAGAGGCGCCGCTGTGAAGCGTCGTGGCGCACGCTGCCGGCCGGAGAATAGATGCTGGCCCGGAACTCCGCGCCCACGGCCGTCGGACGGTCGGAGGCCAGCGCGATGGGATGACCCAGGCGGAAGGCAATCTCGCGATTTCGATAGGTGCAGCCCACGCGCGCGCGGGCGCCACGCATGGGATCGGCGCTGGGATCGATGCCACAGCGGCCACCTGGCTCGGTGCGCACGCGATGGCTGAGACCGCCGTCGAGACCGCGCACCAGGTAGCTGCCCCGGGTGTGCACGCGGTAACTCAGGGGGCGGTTGCCGTTGCAGCGCTGGATGTCGCGATAGCTCTCGATGCCTTCGATACCGCTGCTGAAGCGCGGGTCGACGAAGAGCCGCCCGCTGTGGGCACTGAGGATCTGAAACGCCACCCGCAGCGGATCCTGGCCCGGGACTTCGCCCAGCATCGACTCGCGCAGCGCGGCGCAGGCTGCCAACGTGTCGGGGTCATCGCTGCCGATGAGCTCGACCAGCAGGTCTTCTTCGGGGGGCAGCGAGACGATCAGCAGCTGGTCGCCCTCGGGCCCGTCCGGCGCGCCAGCCTCGTGGACAACGTCTTCGACGCAGTCGGCATCTTCAAAGGCCGTGGCGACCTCGTGGCGACCCAGCACACCGGCGGCGCAGAAGTCCGCCTCGCCCTCGAAGTCGACGATGAGATCCCGGTACTCGGCGTCGGCGTGCTCCACGAAGCGACCGAGGTCCCCGGTGGCGCCGGGCAATGCGCCCTCGTAGATCGCCCGCCACTCGTCGTCGCGCACGGTCCAGGGATCGGGTTGGGCGCAGACCAGGGCCGGGTGTTGCTCGGTGCAGCCGAACACGAAAGCGTCATCGGGCTCGGCCACGCCGGCATCGTCGTCGCCGCTGGGGGCCTTGACCGTCGCCGCATTCGGTTCCGGATAGACCTGGAGCAGGCCTTCGGGGCAGGTGATGCAGGCCAGCCCCGGCGCGTCCGGACTGCCGACGGTGCCGTCGCTGCGCATCGAGTAGGAGGTGGAGCCCACGACGAAGCCGAGCGAGGAGGCGACGGGGTTGAGGGCGTAGCGGTCGAGTGCCAGGTCTTCGGTCAGGTTGTTGCGCAGGCGCGGCATGTGGCGCTGCAGAATCGGTAGCTGCCCCAGAACTTCGGCCTGGGCCGCGCCGACCTCGAGCCCGGCGACGTCCACTTCGATCTCGAAGCGCCCCTGGAAATCCACCGCGACCACCACCGCCTCCACGTCGCCCTGCACCAAGCGATCGCCCACCGCCGGGACCCAGGGCGCGCTGTCGTCGAGCACCACCTTGGTCGGCGTCTCGCCGAGCTTGTCGATCTCCACCTCGAAGCGGTGGCTGCAGCTACGGCAAGCGCCCAGCTCCATGTCGTGAACGTCGACGATGCGGATGGAACCGTCGCTCAAGGCCACCGCCAGGAAAACCCCGCGCAGCCGCCGCAGGTCCAGCTCAGGGTTTTCCTCGTCGAAGCAGTAATCGCGGACCTTGCCGCCCTCGGGAATGCCGCCGTCGGGGAGGTTCGGCATGAGATACTGGGCGGCTCCGGCCTTGGGGTCAAAACCAGGAGTCAACACCTCCAGGGCCACAGCGCTGGCCGCTCCCAGGCCGGCCGAGCTGCCGCCACGGGGGTCGAAGGCGATGCGATAATCATCGCCGTTGCCCCGGCTGTCGACCCGCAGCACGCGTCCATCCTGCAGCACCATCACCGAGCCATCGGTGGCGTCGATGGCGTAAACGTAGCGGGTCTCCGCATCGGCTTCGGATTCGACGCCGACGGGGACGCGGGGGCTTGCCACCACATCGCGCGTGGGCACGCCCACGGCGTAGGCCTCGACCACGGCGTCGCCACCCGAGCTGAGCGTGGCATCGGGGTCGATCACATGGATGAAAGGCAGCCCCTCGTCGGCCACCAGCAGGCGCGCTGTGCACGCGCCTTCGGCGTCGCAGCCTCGATCGACGCTGAGGGCGCCGGGACGGGAACGGGGCTCGCTGTTTGAACCGGCGACGATTCGCGGCGAAGCCTTGCGCGCCACGTTCGGCGGGGCGTAGCCGCACATCATGGCGTAGCTCTCGGGCTCGTCGAGCGTCTGCGGAGCGCCATCGGTGGGGCCGTCCTGGGGCGCCGACAACGGGAGCTGCGTCATGGCTTCCACGTCGATCATGCCGTCGACCACGCCGTCGGGACAGGGCGAGTCACTGCCGCCGCAGCGCACGATGGGCAGCCGCAGCAGGGCTGCGGCCTCGGGTAGCGACACAAAGAGGGCGTCCTCGGCCGGCGTCACCACCATGTCGGCCGGCGACTGTGCGACCTCTTCGGCGGGGGCGTCGGCCGCGCGCAGCGACACCTTCTGCAGTGCCGCGTTGCGCCCATCATCCAGTGTCAGCAGCGTCGCGGTGCGCATTACGTACACGTCGCGCGACGCGTAGTTGGCGACGTAGGTCACCTCGGGGTGCTCGGGCGGCACGACGATGGCGATGGGAACCTCGCCGACGGGTATGAAGGTGAAGCCGGGAATGTCCTGGCGCGCATCGAGGATGCCGTTGATCCTCTCGGTGTCGACCGCCGCCACTTCGCCGCGCTCGCTCTGGGTCACCAGCGCGTAGAGCACCAGCTCGTCATCATTGTCGGACTCGCTGGTGTGGCAACTGGCCAGGGGCACCACGGCACCATCCGAGACGCAGGCCAGGGCCACGCGGTTGGGGCGATTGAAGCTGCCGGCCTGTGAAGGCGGTCGGTCGTCTCCGCAGCCCGCCCACAAAAGGCCGCACGTCAGCAACAGAAGCGCGGGCAGCCGCATTACTTCAGCTCCTGGATCACCCGCGGTTCACCCACGGTTGCGATGAGCTGCGCCGAGTCGGCCAACTCCACGGGACCGCCCTCCAGACCTGAGAGGTCGATGATGCGCACGACCGAAGACCGAAAATCGCCCACGTAGAGGCGCTTGCGCGGCCCGTCGAGCGCCACGTCGAAAGGCCCGCTGAGATTGCGCACCACCGCTCCCACCCTCATGGTCACAAGGTCGACCACGTAAATCGCGCGCGAGGTAAAACAGCTGATGGCCGCCACACGCCGCTCGCCCACGCTGCCGACCGCCATGCGCGAAGGGGTGACGCCGACCTCGGCCATGGCCACGATGCGGGCGACGGGGGCGCCGGCGCGCTCGCCGCCGAGTTCGACCTTCAACAGGGCGCTCGGATCGCTCGAGAGCAAAAAGGCGTTTTGAAGCACGTCGCTGCCCTGCGGCTGTGGGGAGGCCTGGGTGGGGGCTTGCTGCGGGGGCGCATCGAAGACCAGGGCCCGCACGCTAGGCGTGCGCACCGCGCCTTCGATCACCACGGGGCCCGCGTCGAAGATGTAGGCGTGCTCGATGTCGGCCTTGCCCTCGGCGGTCGTGGGCCAGGCGATGCCGGCGCGCTCGACGATGCCGGCTCCGTTGATCAGAGTAAGGTAGACCAGGCCCGTATGCGGATCGCGGGCCAGGCCCGTGACCACCGAGGCGGCGGTCTGATTCACATCGATCAGGCGCGGCGTGGAATCACCGGCGAGCTGCACGAAAAGGCTCAGGATGCCGGCGCGATGGGCGGTCAGGATGTAGCTGCCCTCGGGCGCCGGAGCCAGCAGCGGATCGTTCCAATCGTCGAGACTGCCGCTATAGACGGCGACCGCGTCGGCGGGCCACTGAAGCGTTCGCCCCTCGCCGCTGGGAAGCTCGGCCAGCCCCGGGCAGCGACCGTCCGGGCAGCTGAGAATGTCGCCCGCTGGGGCCCGTGTGTCCACATCGACCAACTGCAGGCTGTCGACGGTGCGACTGTTGATGTACAGGCGTCGCCCGTCCTGCGACATGGCCATGCCGTTGGTAAAGGAACCGATGCCGGCCTGCCCGGTCACCAACCGCTCGCTGTCGATCACACAAGGTTCGCCATCGGCATAGGGGCAGCCCTCGAGTTCGCCGTCCAGTCGCTCCAGGTCGAGGGCCAGAATGCTGCCGGCGTTGTAGCGCAGGTCGAAGTTGGAGTTGGCGATCAACAGATAGGGGGGCGCATCGGCCTCGGCCGACTCCGCCAGCACAAGCCCATTGGGAAAGTAGAGCTCCCCATCGGGGGGCGGATCCCCCGGGTTGTCCAGCCCGCAGGCGGCCCCCAGCAGGCCCAGCATGGACCACAACGCGAACCGCCCTCCCCTGCGGGTTTGCACGCTCAATTGCCTTCCTTGGACAGCTCCGGGCCGCATGGCGGCGGGACCCTAACCCGGATCATTCGCGAAGGCACGCGATGATCGTGCGAGAGCCCGGCCGGCGGTTTGCCAACCCCCGCAGCCTCCGCTCAATCCCAGGGGTCCAGGACCTCGGTCTGGGAGCGCGACCTCGGCCTTTTCGGCGGGGTGGTCGTCGTGGACGGGGCCTTGGTCTTCTTGGTGGCGCGCGGCCTGGGCTTGGCCTGCTTCTTCAGGGTCAGCTTCAGGTTGTTGCCCGTGCGCGAGGTGATGCGAAACGACTTGGGGTCGTAGCCGCTCAGGCGCAGCTCCAGCTGTGTGCTCTCCCCCTTGGGAGGCTTGTCCAACGACAGCGGCGTGTTGCCGAGCAAGATGTCCTCTTTGTAGAGTTCCGCACCGCTCGGACTGCTGTCGATGGCCACCTGGGGCGGTGGCGGTGGCGCCTCTTCGGGTTCCGGTTCCGGCTCCGGCTCGACGGCGGGCGCCGGCTCGGGCGGAGGCGCCGGCTGGACCACGTTGGCCTCTTCCGGCTTGGGCTCCTCGCCCCCCATACTCATGACAGCCAAAAGGGCCCCGATCAGGACCACGGCCCCGATCGCGATGGGCACAAGAGGCTTCTTGACGGGCACCTGGGGTTGGCCGAGGCCGACCGTGACGCTGCCCGGTGCGTCCAAGCCCGGCACGCTCGCCTGTCCGGTGTTGCGATCGACCCGCTCCACCACGGCGTTGGGGGTGTCGCCCGCCTCGAGTGCCTTCAGGTCCTCGAGCAACTCGCTCATGGTCTGGTAGCGGTACTCGGGCTTCTTGGCCAGACACTTGAGGATCACCGCCTCCACCTCGGCCGGGACGTCAACCGGAGGCGGTAGTTCGTGGGGTGGAATCGGGTTCTCGTAGAGGTGCTTGGTGAGGATCCCCATCAGGTTGTCGGCGTCGAAGGGGACCCCGCCGGTGGCCATCTCGTAGAGCATGATGCCGACGGCATAGATGTCGGTGCGGTGGTCGACGGTGGTGCCGGCGCACTGCTCGGGCGACATGTAATGGGGCGTGCCAAAAACCTGACCGGCCTGGGTGAGCTTGCTGGTGGAGCCACCGACCTTGGCGATACCGAAGTCCAGAACCTTGACGAAGTCCGGGTCGCCACCGCGGTCGATCAGCTGCACGTTGTCGGGCTTCATGTCGCGGTGGACGATGCCGCGGTCGTGGGCGGCGCCCAGCGCCTTGCACAGCTGCTTGGCAATATGAACGGTGCGCGCGGTGCTGAAACGCCCCTCCTCGAGGGCATCGGTCAGCGCCTGGCCGGTAAGAAACTCCATCACAAAATAGGTGGAGCCATCGGGGGCGACGCCGAAGTCGCTGATGTCGATGATGTGCTGGTTGCCGATGGCCGAGGCGCTTTGGGCCTCCTGCTTGAAGCGCGCGACGATCTGTTCGTCCTTGGAGACCTCCGGGCGCAGCACCTTGATGGCCAGGGGCTTTTCGAGGGTCGTGTGGACCGCCCGGTAGACCAGCCCCATGCCGCCCTCGCCGAGCGCCGCCTCGATGCGATAGCGGCCATCCAGAACCTGGCCGATCAGGGGATCACGGCGCTGGTCTTCAGGCAGCATGGTCTTCTCAACCTGGATCCCGTTTCCGCTCTGGTCAGACATCCTGAACAGGTATTCCAGAAAGCTCGGATTTTACCCCGCGAAATCGGGGGAAACCACGTGGCGCCGTCCTCCAGAAGCCGGGGTCGCGACCTCGGCTGCGCGGCCACGATCATTGGCCATCGCGCCCAACAGGTCAAGCTGCCGCTCTTCGGGCCGCCCGGCCTGGCTCGGTCCACGCGGACTCATGGTTCGGCGCCGGCGACGTCTGCTTCGCCCCCCCCATCGTCCGGGGAAGAGGCATCCATGTCCGTTTCTTCGGCTGGCTCCTGGGCGGCTTCTCCATCGGCGGGCGGCTCGGAATCCCCTCCGGCCTCGGTGGGGAAATCGGCATCTTCGTCGTGGCCGGCCATCTCTTGATCGGCCGCCGCTTCGCCCTCTTCGCCGGCAGCGTCGTCGCTCTCTTCGGCCGCTGCGATCTCCTGCTGCGCCTCTTCCACCGACTCGCCGGTTTTGCGCTTGAAGAGTTCGCGATTTTCGTCGCTGAGTTCGGTGAACTCGCGCAGGGTCGGCAGGTCCTCCAGGCCCCTCATGCCGAAGAACTCCAGGAAGTGGGGCGTGGTGCCGTAGAGCAGCGGGCGGCCGGCCTCGTCCTTGCGGCCCAGGATCTTGATCAGGCCCCGCTCCAGCAGCACGCGAATGGCCGAACCCGTGTCCACGCCGCGCACATCGTCGACCTCGGGGCGCGTGATGGGCTGGCGATAGGCGACCAGGGCCAGCGTCTCGAGCTGCGCCCGCGTGAGCCGCACCGGCTTCTGGGCCACGAAGTCCCGCACCCACCGGGCGCTGCCCTCGGCCGAGCGGAATTGGTAGCCGCCGTTGACCTCGACCAGCTCGATGCCCGTGCTGCGATGCTCTTCCATCAGCGCTTCGAGCGCCGGGCGCACCGTCGCGACCCGCAGCTTGACCGCGCGCGCCAGCTGCAGGGCGGTAATGGTGCGGTCGGAGACGAAGATCAGGCTCTGCAACACGCGCTTGAGGGCGTCACCTTCGAGTTCGCCCGCTTCGGGCGCACCGCTGTGGTCGCTGGGCTCCGAATCAGACTCCGCAGCGTCCGCATCGGCTTCGGCACTTGGGGCCGACTCGATGGGCTCCGAGACCTCCGAGACCTCCGCCACCTCGGTGGGCTCGGCTTCGGCAGCCTCGGTGGCCTCCGAGGGCTCCGAGGGCTCCGCGGCCTCCCCGGATTCCCCGGCCACCGAGACTTCCGAGACCTCGGCGGGCTCGACTTCGGCAGCCTCGGTGACCGCGGTCGACTCTTCGACGGGGTCCTCGCTGCGCATCTGCTCCGGATCTGGCGCCGCTTCAGCCGTTTCAGCCTCGATGGCCTCGGCGACAGCATCCGGCGCGGGCGCAGTGCTCGTCTTTTTCTTCTTCCTTCGGATCTGCTCCGAGCCTGTCACCGCTTCGGCCGTTTCAGCCTCGGTGGCCTCGGCGACAGCATCCGGCGCGGGCGCCGGGGCGGAGGGTTCCGCGGGCGCAGCGTTCTTCTTTTTCTTCTTTTTTCGGGGACGGTTGGAGCTCACGGGGCGTCCTCTTCTTCCCTCGGTTCAGTCGCATCGACAGCTTCGGCCCCAGCCTCGGCCCCAACCTCGGCATCACCCGGAGCGACGAAGACCTCCGCGTTCGATGGCGTTTCGACCGCGGCCTCGGCCTCGGCGAAGCCAGCAGAGACCGGTTCTTCCACAGCGGCCTCGGGTGCTTCTGCCAGCGTCCCATCGCCGGCAGCCTGCGTCATTGGCACTTCCGCAGCGAGGTCCTCGGGTTGCGCGGCAGCGGCCTCGAGCAGCCCCTTGCCCGCGGCATCGCCGTCGACTTGCGACGCGGCGACCTCGTCGGTCGTAGCTTCGAGCCTTGCGTCGGTGGCGTCGCGGTCCTGTGGGGCTTCGGCTGCGATGTCGCCGACAGGGGGCACCCTGCCGGCCTGCTCGATCACAGCCTCGGGCATTGCGGCAGCGACATCGGCCTCAGCGGAGTCGTCGAGCGCGACCCCACCGTCGACCCCGGGCACGATTGCCCCGGCCGCGAGATCGGCTGCGATGACCGACTCGGCAGCCTCGACGACGTCATCGGTCGCCGCCATCGCTTCATCCGCGACGTCACTCGCGACATCGGGCTCGGTCGTTTCATCGTCAATCGCTTCCAGCGCCTCGACGACGTCATCGGTCGCCGCCATCGCTTCATCCGCGACGTCACTCGCGACATCGGGCTCGGTCGTTTCATCGTCAATCGCTTCCAGCGCCTCGACGACGTCATCGGTCGCCGCCATCGCTT
>JAOUOP010000057.1 GCA_029880325.1 Myxococcales bacterium
ATCTTGGTCACGACGCCGGCGCCGACAGTACGGCCGCCTTCGCGGATGGCGAAGCGCTGCTGCTCCTCCAGAGCCACGGGGCTGATCAGCTCCACCGTCATCTTCACGTTGTCGCCGGGCATCACCATCTTCACGTCCTCGGGCAGCGTGATGGTTCCGGTCACGTCCGTCGTGCGCATGTAGAACTGCGGACGGTAGTTGGCGAAGAACGGCTTGTGGCGGCCGCCCTCTTCCTTCTTCAGGACGTAGACCTCGCCCTCGAACTTCTTGTGCGTGTTGACCGAGCCGGGCTTGACCAGAACCTGGCCGCGCTCGACCGAGTCCTTGTCGATGCCGCGCAAGAGGCAACCGACGTTGTCACCCGCCTGGCCCTCGTCCAGGAGCTTGCGGAACATCTCCACGCCCGTCACGACGCTCTTCTTGGGCTCCGTGAAGCCAAGGATTTCCACTTCCTCGTTGACCTTGATCACGCCGCGCTCGATGCGCCCGGTGACCACCGTGCCGCGGCCCTTGATCGAGAACACGTCCTCGATGGCCATCAGGAAGGGCTTGTCCACGTCGCGGACGGGCTCCGGAATCGCCTCGTCGCAGGCCGCCATCAGGTCCTTGATGCTCTGGACCCCGCTCTCTTCCTGCTGCAGCGCCTTGAGCGCGCTGACCTTCACCACCGGACCGTCGTCCGGGAACTCGTACTTGCCCAGAAGCTCGCGGACTTCCATCTCCACCAGCTCCAGCAGGTCCGGGTCGTCCACCGCGTCGACCTTGTTCAGGGCGACCACGATGGCAGGCACGCCCACCTGACGCGCGAGCAGCACGTGCTCCTTGGTCTGCGGCATCGGGCCGTCGAGCGCACTGACCACCAGGATCGCGCCGTCCATCTGCGCCGCGCCCGTGATCATGTTCTTGATGTAGTCGGCGTGCCCAGGGCAGTCGACGTGCGCGTAGTGACGGTTCTCCGACTCGTACTCCACGTGGCTGACCGCGATCGTCACGATCTTGGTGTCGTCGCGCACCGTGCCGCCCTTGGCGATGTCGGCGTAGGAGACGGCGTTACCGCCGTGGGTCTCGCTCATCACCTTCGTGATCGCCGCCGTCAGCGTCGTCTTGCCATGGTCGATGTGACCGATGGTGCCGATGTTCACGTGGGGCTTGGTCCTGACGAACTTTTCCTTTGCCATCGTCGTTCTCTCCTAAGAAGCAGTCTCTTCTGCCTTCTCTAGTACTCGCTTTGGTTGCACGCCCGGGTCGCGCTACTCGCCCTTGATCTTGGCGACGATCTCGTCGGAGATGCTGGTGGGCACCGCCTCGTATTGGTGAAATTGCATGGTGTAGGTGGCCCGACCCTGGGTCTTGCTGCGCAGGTCGGTGGAATAACCGAACATGGTGGCCAGGGGTACCTCTGCGGTGACAACCTGGCTGTTATTTCGCGGATTCATGCCGGTAACCTGTCCGCGGCGGCTGTTGAGGTCGCCGATGACGTCGCCCATGTAGTCTTCCGGGACCACGACTTCAACCGCCATCACGGGTTCAAGCAGCCGAATTCCTGCTTTTTTTGCCGCGTCCTGAAATGCCATCGAAGCGGCAACCTCGAAAGCGGGGCCCGAGGAGTCCACATCATGGTAGCTGCCGTCGTAGAGCACGGCCTTGACGTCGATGACCTGGTAGCCCGCGAGCACCCCGCGCTCCATGGCGCCCTGGATGCCTTTTTCGATGGAGGGGATGAACTCCTTGGGGATCACACCACCGATGATCTTGTTCTCGAAGACCAGGCCCTCCCCGGGGTCGCTGGGGCCGATCTCGAGCCATACGTGACCGTACATGCCATGTCCGCCGGACTGCTTGATGTACTTGCCTTCCTGCTTGACGGTCTCGGTGATGCTCTCCCGGTAGGCGACCTGGGGCTTGCCCACGTTGCAGTCGACCTTGAACTCGCGCTTCATGCGATCGACCAGCACCTCCAGGTGCAGTTCGCCCATGCCGCTGATGATGGTCTGGCCGCTCTCCTCGTCGGTGTGGGCGCGGAAGGAGGGATCCTCGGAGGCTAGCTTCTGCAGGCACTCGCCGAGCTTGGTCTGCTCGGCTTTGGTTTTTGGCTCCACCGCCACCGAGATCACCGGCTCGGGGAACTCCATCTTTTCAAGAATGATGGGCCGCTTGTCGTCGCAGAGGGTGTCGCCGGTCTGGGCGGTTTTGAGTCCGACAGCAGCGCAAATATTGCCCGCGCAGATGTCTTTGATCTCTTCACGCTTGTTGGCGTGCATCATGAGCAGGCGCCCGATGCGCTCTTTTTTGCCCTTGGTGCTGTTGAGCACGCTGGTGCCGCTCTGAACCTCACCCGAGTAGACGCGCATGAAGGTGAGCTGGCCGACGAAGGGATCGTTGATGATCTTGAAGGCCAGCGCCGAAAAGGGCGCGTTGTCGGCGGCTTTGCGGGTCTCGGGCTTGTCGTTGTGTGGGTTGACGCCCTCGATGGCCGGCACGTCCACCGGCGACGGCAGATACTGCACCACGGCGTCCATCAGGTGCTGCACGCCCTTGTTCTTGAAGGCCGATCCGCAGCAGACCGGCACCAGCTTGAACGCCAGCGTGGCCTTGCGCAGAGCCAGGATGATCTCGTCCGGGCTAAAGCTGGTATCGCCCTCGAGGTAGCGCTCCATCAGGGCGTCGTCGTTTTCGGCTACTGCCTCCAAGAGCTTTTCGCGGGCCGCTTCGGCGTCGGCGCGCAGCTCGTCGGGGATCTCGACGTAGTCAAAGTTGGCGCCCAGACTGTCGTCTGCGAAGATCACCGCCTTCATGCGCACGATGTCGACGATGCCGCGGTGGTCGTCCTCGGTGCCCAGGGGCAGCTGCAGAGCCACGGGACTGGCGCCCAGGCGCTCGCGGATGGACTCCAGGGAGCGCTCGAAGTTGGCGCCAGCACGGTCCATCTTGTTGATGAAGCAGATGCGCGGGACGTTGTAGCGGTCTGCCTGACGCCACACGGTCTCGCTCTGGGGCTCGACCCCGGCGACGCCGTCGAAAACCGCCACAGCGCCATCGAGCACCCGCAGGGAGCGTTCGACCTCGATGGTGAAGTCCACGTGCCCGGGCGTGTCGATGATGTTGATGCGATAGCGATGCTTGGAAAACGGACCTTCGGCAGGCTGCCATGAACAGGTGGTCGCGGCCGAGGTGATTGTGATACCGCGCTCCTGCTCCTGCTCCATGTAATCCATGGTCGCAGCGCCGTCGTGGACTTCACCTATCTTATAGTTGATGCCCGTATAATAGAGAATGCGCTCCGTCGTCGTCGTCTTACCGGCATCAATGTGGGCCATGATGCCGATATTGCGCGTTCTCTCGAGTGGGTACTCGCGGGGCACGGTTTCTCTCCAACGACTCGGCAGATGTTCTGGCTGACATAGAAAACCCTTTCCGCCCCGCCGGCCACCTTCGGGCCGGCTTCACATCGGAAAGGGTCTCGAGAACATCGCGGTTGGTGCCTAAAAGCCGGCACCGATTTTCGTCAGCGACCGTGGTGCTCTCGTCTATGTTTCGCCCTGCATTAAGTCGTTTTCTGCTCCTGGCCGACCGGTATCCCGCGGGACCTCGTCGGACCTAAATTCGGTGGGTTCCTACCAACGGTAGTGCGCGAATGCGCGATTGGCCTCCGCCATTCGGTGTACGTCCTCGCGCTTCTTGACGGCGCCGCCGCGACCCTGGGAGGCGTCCATCAACTCAGCGGCGAGGCGCTCGACCATGGTCTTTTCGCCGCGCTCGCGGGAGTACTGGGCCAGCCAGCGCATGGCCAGGGCTGTGCGCCGCTCCTGACGTACCTCGACGGGCACCTGGTAGGTGGCACCGCCCACACGCCGGCTCTTGACTTCGAGCTTGGGCTTGCAGGTGTCGAGAGCCTTGCGGAAGACATCCAGGGGCTCGGCCTTGTAGCGCTCAGAGACCACGTCGAGGGCGCCGTAGACGATGCCCTCGGCGGTGGAGCGCTTGCCGTCCACCATCAGGATGTTGGTGAACTTGGAGATCAGCCGATCGCGGAACTTCGGATCGGGTAGGACCTTGCGTTTGGGGATTTCGCGACGGCGTGCCATGGCAGATTACTTTTTGGGGCGCTTGACGCCGTACTTGGAGCGGCGCTGGGTGCGATCGGCCTTGTTGGTATTGCTGGGTCCCTGGGCGCCGGTGGCGTCGAGGGAACCGCGGACCACGTGGTAGCGCACGCCGGGCAGATCCTTGACGCGGCCGCCGCGGATCAGCACCACCGAGTGCTCCTGAAGGTTGTGTCCCTCACCCGGGATGTAGGTCGTGACCTCCATCCCGTTGCTCAGTCGCACGCGGGCGACCTTGCGCAGAGCCGAGTTCGGCTTCTTCGGGGTGTTGGTATAGACGCGGACGCAGACGCCACGCTTTTGGGGGCAGCTCTGCAGCGCTGGCGAGTCGGTTTTCTTCGCCTTGGCCTGGCGACCCTTGCGGATCAGCTGATTGATGGTCGGCATGCTGCCTCGAAAGCCTCTAGAACGATGGGCAAAATCCGGGAAATCCGGTGTGCCGGAAGCTGGGGCACGGAAGGATACTCAGGGACCCCAGGGAGTCAAGCGACCGGGGCGGTGAAAACGCCGGAACACCGCGCGGTGGGGGCGCTGCGAGCGGGGGTTTCAGAAGCGTCCGCCGATCGTCGCGCCGCCCGGATGCAGATCCAGGGACAGCTCGAGGCCGTCGAGGTCCGTGGGCAGGCGGCGCTCGCGCTCGAAGCTGCGGATGGGGCGGAAGCGCAGCTGGGCGTCGACGATGCCCGTCAGAGCGATGGCGGCGAACAGCCCCAGTGAAATATTATTGGTCCAGCGGAGTACGGTGCCGTAGGTGCGCGCTTCGGACCGTTCGTCTTCCCGGGGATTGCGCGGGATCTGCTCATGGGACACGTAGGTTGCGATGCCGGTGCCCAGCAGCAGGGTCTGGCTGACCGCCAGCGTCAGGCCCAGGCCGTCGTGGCCATTGTGGAATTGACCCAGGCCAAAGGGCAGCGCGGCGATCCAACGGGAGCGCCGCTCCTCCACCCGCTCGGTGCGGGCCAGGGCCAGAAGCGCCGACATCTTGCGATTGTGCTCGCGGCGTTCGCGGGCGCTTTCGGCTTGGGCGGTGGCGGCCTCTTTTTCGCGCTGCTGGGCGGCTTGCAGCCGGGCGGCCTGCAGCGCCGCGCGGGTGTCGGCGAAGGCCCGCTGCACCTCGTCGGGAAATGCCAGAGGGTCCAGGACGTAGTCGGGCACGGCCTCCAGCAGCCGTTCGAATTGGGAGCGCGCGGCCTCGGGCTTGCCTACGAAGAGATAGCTGGCTCCCAGGTATTTGCGCGACTCGATCACCACCGGGCGCCGATCGTCGTCCTTGACGCCCTCCAGGATGGAGCCGAAGAGTTCGACCGAAAGCTCGTAGTTCAGGGCCTCGTAGGCGGCACGGGCACTCTGGAAGCTGTCGAAGCTATCGGCCCGCGCCTGTCGGGGCGGCCCCAAAAGCAGCAGCAAAAGCCCCCAGATCCACAGCCCCCGGGCGAGGATGCGGAGGCCGAAACCCGCTGTCGACCGGCAACCGGGCACCACGGGGGGCGTTATCTCGCATTCTGGAACGAATCGCTACCGGCCCGGGTGGGTCGGCGCGGTGCGGGGTGTGTCGGGGGCAGCCGGTGGTTGGCCCGCGAGCGTCACCAACAGGCGCAGAGCAGGGGCAGCGCGAAGTCGCAGCGCGAAAAACCCACATCGAGCCAGGTCGAGTCGGTGCCGTCGCTACGGCCGATGCGCCCCGCATAGATGTCACTCGACGTGTTGGTCGTCCATCCGGTGCAGTGCTCCAGGGCCAGCGAGAGGTCGGCCTTGGTGCCGGTCCAGTAGTCGGTGGTGGTGGCGAAAACACCGGCGGCTTCGAGGGTGCTGTCCAGTGGGCCGGCCAGCAGCGAGGCATAGTCGGCGGCCACCTGGGTGCCGTTGGGGCCCTTGAATGGGAGCGTCGCGGGCAGGCCGTGGTTGGTCGAAAGCTGGGTAATGCGGTCACCGCTGGCGATCGAAAGCAGCGCCCGGGCTTCGGTGCAGCCCCGCTCGGCGACGATGGTGGCGGCCGCGCACAGCCCGTCGGCGCCGGTGCGGGCGTCGGAGCCGACCGTGTCGGTGGCGGCGATGTCGCCGTCGACGGGAGCGCTGGCAAAGAGCAACAGCTCGGTGGGTGCAGGTGGGCCAGTGTCGGGGCTTGCGGCGTCCGTGGCGGCGTCCGTGGTGGCGTCTGTGGTGGCGTCTGTGGCGGCGTCGGGGGTCGCGGCATCGACAACGTCCGACGCCGAGCCGTCCTGCGCGCCCGTTTGGGCGGCGTCGGTCTGGGCCTGGGCGTCGATTGCAACGGCGGCGTCATCGGACGCGTCCGGTAGGCGAGTTCCCGGGATGCGCCCGGCATCGGAGGCAGCTGCGTCGGGGTCGTTCGACCCGGACGGCGGGCCTGCGTCGTCGTCACCGCAGCCAAGCAGCAGGACACACGCGACAAGGGACGGGAGGATGAACGTAAGAAAGCGGGCGGCTCGCATGGATTGGCAAAGGATCCTACAGCGCGAGCGTGGCGGCTGCGAGCGTATTGTTGGGGAGTGCAGTCTTGAGACTTCGTCCTTGCCTGGCGGCGTGGTATGACCCTAACTCCAGAGCATGAACGCGGTGACCGAAATGACCGAGGCACCGCCGTTTTTGACCGCGCGTTGGCTGCACCTCTTGATGCTGAACTACGAGGTCGCGCCGGCGTTGTTGCGGGCGCACGTGCCCGCCGGAACGGAGCTGGACTGCTTCGAGGGCCGCTGCTTGGTGAGCATGGTGGGTTTTCAGTTTCTGGAGACGCGCGTGCGGGGACTTGCCGTGCCCTTCCATCGCGACTTCGAAGAGGTCAACCTGCGCTTGTACGTTAGACGCGAGGCTGGTGGTGAGCTGCGGCGCGGCGTGGTCTTCGTCAAGGAGATCGTGCCGCGGCGGGCCATCGCTTGGGTAGCCAATGCACTCTACAATGAGAAGTACGTGGCGCTGCCGATGGAACATGAAGACGGCATCGACGGCGATGGCGGCCACGTGCAGTACCGCTGGAAGCACCGCGGCCACTGGGCGCGGCTGGGGGCGCTGGTGGAGGGCAAGGCGCAGTTGCCGGCGCCAGGTTCGGAAGCCGAGTTCATCAGCGAGCACTACTTTGGTTATACGGCCCAGCGCGACGGCTCGACGCTCGAGTACCGCGTGGAGCACCCCCAGTGGGCGGTGTGGAAGGCGCGGGAACCGGTCTTCGAATGCGACGTGGCTTCGCTCTATGGTGCGGACTTGGTCGAGCCCCTGGCCACCGCTCCCAGCTCGTGCTTCGTGGCCGAGGGCTCCGAGGTGGTGGTCCGGCGGGGCGCGCCGCTTTTGTGACGCGGACGTGAAACGCTGGCCCGGGCCCGGGCGTGCGCTATAAGCTCGGCGATGGGATCCCACCGCCCCGGCGCCGCGACCTACATGATCGGCAGCGCGTTTGCGTTTGCGCTGATGACGTTCTTCGTCAAGCTCGCCGGCCAGCGACTGCCGTCCCAGGAGATCGTGAGCGCGCGGGCGGCGCTGACCCTGGTCTTCACCTACGCCATGCTGCGGCGGGCTGGGGTGCCGAGCCTGGGGCACAACCGCAAGCTGCTGCTTTTGCGCGGGCTGTGCGGTTTCTGCGCTCTGAGCTGCGTCTACTATGCGGTGACCGTCTTGCCGCTGGCCGAGGCCACCGTGATCCAGTACCTGCACCCGACGTTCACGGCGCTGCTCGCTGCGCGGGTGCTCGGTGAGCGCCTGCACCGGGGCGTCGTCGGCAGTCTGGTGCTCGGGGCCCTGGGCGTGCTGGTGGTGGCGCGGCCGGCCAGTCTCTTCGGCGGCGGCGCGGCGCTGCCCACCCTGGGGCTACTCGCGGCACTGGGCGGCGCGCTTCTGACCAGCTGTGCCTACGTCGTGGTGCGCAAACTGGGTCAGCGCGAAAACCCATTGGTGATCGTGCTCTATTTTCCGCTGGTGGCACTGCCAGCCTCGATTCCGACGGCAGCCGCTGTGGGCCCGCTATGGCCGACGCCCGGCGAGTGGCTTCTCCTGCTCCTGGTGGGCATCAGCACCCAGGTGGGTCAACTGGCGGTCACCCATGGGCTGCAGCGCTTCGAAGCCGGTAGCGCCGCGATCTACTCCTACACCCAGGTGCTGTTCGCGGTGGTGCTCGGTGCGATCTTTCTGGACGAAGTGCCGAGCCTATTCACGCTGGTTGGCGGATCGCTGATCGTGCTCAGCGCGGCGCTGCATCGGGCGCCTGTGCCAATGCGGCAGGGAGCGGCGGCGACAAGAGCGGGATGAGCCGAAAAGGCGTCGACAACCGGGAGTGACGATCTGGCCCCTCAATCCACCACGAAGCGGTGACTGCCGCCTTCGGTCACGAAGTGGCCGGCGGTAGGCGTGGCAAAGTGGGTGCCCAGGATCAGCGTGGGGGTGTTGGCGTAGCGCTCGATGAAATCGCGGCGGGTGCCCTGGGCCTGGTCGGGGTCGACATCGGCGGCGCTGGCCCAATCGGGATGGGCGGCCTGTACGGGATGGTGCATGAGATCGCCGGTGATCACCGCATCGCAGCCGTCGCTGCGAATGTGGACGCTGACGTGGCCGGGGGTGTGGCCCGGGGTCGGCTCGAGCCAGACGCCATCGCAGACGCGGTAGTCGCTGTCCACGGGCTCGGCCAGACCGGCATCGAGCACCGGGCGCACCGAATCATCGACGGCCTCCCTGTGCAGTCCATCCTCGACCGCCAGGAAGTGCTCGAGGTCGCGGGCCTGGAAGAGGTAGCGGGCGTTGGGGAAGGTCGGCTGCCAGCGACCGTCGACCAGGCGTGTGTTCCAGCCCACATGGTCGACGTGCAGATGGGTGCACATCACGCGGTCGACGCGCTCGGGCGGGAAGCCGGCCTGCGTGAGATCTTGGAGGAACGTGCCCTTTCGCAGGTTCCAGGCGGCGATGTCGCGGGGCTTGTCGTTGCCGACGCAGGTGTCGACCACCATGCACAGATCGTCGAGCTCGATGACGAAGGAGTGAATCGAGAGGATGGCCTTGCCCTCGGGGGTGCAGAAGTGGGGCTGCAGCCAGCGCTCCGCGAGCAGGGCCTCGGGTGTGGCCTGGGGCACGATCCAGGTCATGCGACCGGGCACCTCGATCTCGACGACCTTCGTGATGGTGGCCTGACCGACCTTCCAGGATTGGGGCATGGGGGGGCTCCGAGTGCTTGGGGGGGACGGCTGGAGCATAGCGGAAAGCTGATGGCCCGCGCGTCGCATGGGTCGTGGGCGTCGTCGTGGACCGGCGCGCTCGCTTCCCGCACCCGAAAGCTAACAGGACGTTTCCGGCACGCGACAAAATTCACCCCTGCCATCGACGCCCGCGCCGACAAGTTCCCGACTTGCGCGTCGAGTTTCCAGCCGCGGTCAGGGATTGAAACAATAGAAGCGATTGACAGTATTATTGTTCAGACAAACACAAAGGGCGTCTTGGTTTGCGGCGCCGCTTGGCCGACCGACAAACATCTGTCCCCGCGTACAGTTCACGCCGGTGATTTCATAGGACTCCGGCACCGTGTCGGCGCCGGTGGTCTTCGCGGCGGTGTCGAGATCGAGCCGCAACATGGTAAGCTCGGTGTTCGATCCGAGCACCACCTCACCTCCCTGGGGATTGAGGTTGAGGGTGGCCGCAGCGCCGTTGGTGCGAGCCGTGATTCGGCAGCGGCTTTCTTGCCTTGTCAAGGCTCTCCACCGGCCGTTCAGTGACCTGATTGGGTTCGCGACGCCTTCAATCCACTGCGAGCGATCGGGGAAGCCGCGGCCCACGGAGCTAGTGGCGAAGCCGAGCAACAGCCAAAAAATCTGACAGAACGTTTTCACAGGCCCAACGCCAGCAAAGGCGAGCGCCGCGAGCGTGCTATTCGGAGCGGCACCATGCCCTGCAACGACGCCACACATCAGCCACCCGACTCGCGGACGAGCGACGGCCGCCCCCTGCGGCTCGTCGCGGGACTGCTGACCCGGGAGCCGGCGCCGGGAGACTACGGCTTCTTCGGCGATGTCTTCGGGCACCTGCCCCACGAGCTGCCCAGACGCGGGCGCGTCGGCCGCTACCTGGGCTGGAAAACGCAGGCCCGCGGCGAACACGCCATCACCCTGCTGGGCCTCGAGGTAGACAGCCTGGGGGCGATCCCGGACGGCAGGGTGGGTCTCGAGTTCGGCCGCGAATGGCTGCGCGTGCATCAGGCGGGCACAGCTCCCTTTGAGACGCCCCTCAGCTGGCATGTGCCGCCGGACGAAAACTTCGGGCCGCGGGCGTGCGTGACTGGCGGTTTTCGTTGCTCTCTGCCGAAGCGCTGGCGCGGCGGCGAGCTGCCAGCCGAGTGCGACTTCGGCCTGCTCACCCACCTCTACGCGGACTTCGACGCCGGCCCGTCCGACGAAGAACTCTTCCTGGTCGAGCCACGCGCCGAGTGGAACGGGTACTTCGCGCAGATGGCGAGCTGGATCGACCGCCAGCTGGGTTCCGACCTGGCGTACACGATCGACCACGTGGGCAGCACCGCCGTCCCCGGCCTGGTGGCCAAGCCGGTCGTCGATATCGTGGTCCGTACACCCGAGCCGCAGCGCGCCCTGGCCCGCCTGCTCGCAGCCACCGATTCGCCCGAGTGGGAGTGCTGGTACGAGCGCCACAAGCACACCTTCATCAAGCGCGAGCGCCCGGGCGGCCGAAGGACCCACCATCTGCACCTGCTCGGGGCCCTCCGGGACGGCGAGCGGGATGAGCGGGTGCTCTTTCGCGACTACCTGCGCACGCATCCGGAAGCGGCCCGGCGCTACGCCCGGATCAAGCGCGAGCTAATCGACGCACACGTAGTACAGAAGGCCGGCACGCCCACCGACCCCGTCGATCGCGCGGTCTACACCGAGGGCAAGGGCGCCTTCGTGCACGAGATCCTGCGCCGCGCACGCGGAGCCAGGTGACAGGGTTCGCAAGGCCGGCACCTGAGAGCTGCGGCCCGATCCGGGGCACGCTGCCCAGAGCATTTTCGCCCACTGGCGATGGCCCTTCATGGTCGCCGCTGTAGCCATGCGCGTGCGCAGCGTCGTGCTACACACCGCCACGATGACCCTGGCTTTGATCCCCTGGTTCAAGCTCGAGCCGTGGCATCTGCCGCTGCCGCTGCTCGATCGTTTCCCGATTCAGCCATTCGGTGTGCTGGCTGCGACCGCCATCCTCCTCGGCATCCGCTTCGCCGGATGGCGCGCCGAGCGCACGGGCGTGCCACGCAAGCTCGTTGGCGACTTCTTGCTCCATGTGGTCGTGGTCGGACTGGCCGCGTGCATGGTGTTCAACCTCGTGGTGTACGAGCCCGCGAAGATTCCGCAGATGGCACGCGCCATCGGCTCATGGTTCGGCCTCGCCGAAGCGACGGCATTTCCGTATCCGGGGCTCTCATCGTTCGGTGGCTTCGCCGGCGGCACCCTGGCCGCGTTCTGGTTTGCGCGGCGGCGGCAGGTTCCGATCCTGGTGCTCAGCGGCATCTTCTGCTTCACCATCCCCTTCGCGTGGATCTTCGCTCGCATGGGTTGCTTTGTGGTCCACGACCATCCGGGCATCGAGACCGATTTCTTTCTCGCCGTCGACAACTACTACGGCCAGGGCGTCGCTCGGCATGACCTTGGATTGTACGAGGTGCTGTGGTCGCTCTTCATGACACCGCTGGTGCTATGGCTGGACCGCACTCCCCGGCCACTGGGCTTCTTTACGGCATTGGTACCGATCGCCTACGCCAGCGTGCGCTTCTTTTTGGACTACCTGCGCGAGATTCCCGTGCACGGAGGCGACATCCGCAGCGGCAGCCCCGCCAGGTAGTGCAGGGCCACCACCACGCGCTCGTGCTCCGGCAGCGCATCGATCAGCGTCCGCGCGAGCGCGTCGCGCTGGGCCTGCACCAGCTCCTGCTCGACGCCCGGCTCGCTCGACGCCGCATCGACCCCGGCATCGCCGATAGGAATCGGACACGGCCGCCGCGTCTGGCGATCGCAGTGCTTGACCACCACCCGACGCAACCAGCCGGCGAACGCAGCAGGCTCGCGCAGCTGCTCCAGACGGCTAAAGCTCTCGATCAAGGCCTCCTGCGACGCGTCCCGGGCCAGCTCGGGACTGCGCAGGCACGCAAGACACAGGGCCAGCACCCAGCCCTGAACGCGCTCGAGCAGCTGCGCCTGGGCCTGGGAATCGCCCGCCTGCGCGCGCAGGATAAGTGGCTCGAGCCCTGAGATCTCAGTGGTCATGCGGCAAAGACCCGTTCGGAAGGCCTGAGGTTAGCCGCTATGCACGGATGGACATCGAGATCCTGGACGTGCCGGAGTAGTCGGCGCGTGCACCTGCGCCGACGCTGGGGTAGCTTCCCGCGATGCAAGCCCGCCTCGAACGCCAAATCGAGTTCCTTCTCGAACTCGACAAGCTCAAGACCGTGCTGCGACGCAGCTACTTGCTGCACGAGGACCGTCGCGAAAATAGCGCCGAGCATTCATGGCATGTGGCGATGGCGGCGGTGGTGCTCGCCGAGTGGGCCGACGAGCCGGTGGATGTGGGCCGCGCTCACTCGCCGAAGACCGCCCACAACTCCTGCAGCCGACGGCGCGCGACCGGGAGTACGGTATTGATCGGCGGAGCGAGCTTGACCTCCCAGTTATCCTTGCTGCGGCGGATTTCCTGGATGTGCTGGGGGTTGACCAGGTAGCTGTGGTGGATGCGGACGAAGCCGTATTTGCCGAGGGTGTGGGTGAGGTCGCCCAGCTCGCGCACGTCGCGGCGCGGCTTTTGGCCGGCCAGGCGGATGAAAACTTCGCCGCCCACGACTTCGGCGTAGTAAATGCGCTGGGGATCGATGACGCGGCGCAGGCCGTCTTCGGGATGGAGCAGAACCTGCGAACAGGGGCGGCTTGGGGTCGGCATGGGATGATTATCCATGAACGGGTGCGGCTTCTGGATCGCGCTCGAGCAATTTTGCGAGCATGGATGACCGCGCCTCAGCTGCCGCCAGCTTCGACCTTGGCCAGGGCCACGCGCACCTCGGCGACCTTGCCGGCGGTCAGGCGCACGGCCTGGGAGTGATCCTGGCGGCCGTCGGCGCTGACGCGGATGTCGTGCATTTCGCTGAGCGCACGCAGCTCGGGCACGGCGATCAGATCGTTGGTGCGGCCCTTGACGCGGCCGCCGTCGACCCAGACGTCGGCAGCCGTGTCGCTGACGACGTAGAGGGTGGCAGGCTTGAAGCGCAGGCTCTTTTGGACCACGAAGGGCTCGTCGCCCGGGGGGATCCGCAGCTCGAGCTGCTCCTCTTCGCAGCAGTCATGGGCGCCCACGAAACGGAAGCTGTGGGTGCCGGGCTTCAGGGTGATGCTGCGGAAGGAGGGGCCGAAGGCGCGCGGTTCGGCACCGTCGACGCCGATGGAGACGTTGGCCGGCGAGGGACGGAAGGTGACCAGCCGCGGGGCGCCGCTCGCGCTGGAGCGGCGATCGCGTTCGCGCCGGAGCTTTTGGGCGCCGTTTTTTCCGGACGGGGGCTTGGGCGCGGCCGTGGTGGGGGTGGCGGCTTCGGGGTCGGACCGCGGCTGGGACGGAGCCACGGGCGCGATGGCCGCCGGTGGGGCGGCGCCGGCCCCGGCAACGCTCTCGGCCGCGGGCGGTTTGGGTGACTCGACGCCGATGACTTGAAGCGCGACCACGGCCACGAGCCCGGCGGCGGCCGCGGCGGCGCCGATCCAGGCGGCGGCGCGGCGCAAGCGCGAGCGTCGACCCAGGCGCTCGACGGCGTCGAGCACGCGCGCATTGCCGTCGTCCATGGCCAGCACGCGGTTGAAGTAGTCGAGCGCTTCGGGCATCTGGCCACGGCGTTGGGCGCGTTCGCCAAGCTCGCTCAGACGCTCGATGCTCCGGCTGCGGAAGTCGCGGGCGAAGGCCTCGGGATCGGCCAGGTATTCGGCCAGCGTCTTGTCGGGCTGGTCGATGCCGAGCTCGCCCACGAAGTCGAGCAGATCGCGCTCGAGCTCGGCGGCGCTGGGGTAGCGCTGCGTCGGGTCGGTCTCGAGCATGCGCTCGATGATGGCCGCCAGTCGGCCGCCGATGGCCGGGCGCGCCTGCTGGGGCGGGCGGAACTGGCCATCCATGATGCGCTTGAGCACCTGGTGGGGGTTTTGGCCGGTGAAGGGCAGCTCGCCGGTGGCCAGCTGGTAGAGCACCGTGCCGAGCGAAAAGAGATCGCTGCGGGCGTCGCATTCCTTGCCCTCGATCTGCTCGGGGGCCATGTGCAGGGGCGAGCCCAGGACCTGGCCGGTGGTGGTCATGCCCTGCACGTCGACCAGCTGGGCGATGCCGAAGTCGGTGAGCTTCACGCAGCGATCCTCGTGGAGCATCACGTTTTCGGGTTTGACGTCGCGGTGGATGACGCCGGCGGCGTGGGCGGCGCCCAGGGCGCGGGCGACCTGCAGCACAGCGCAGGCGGCTAACTCCGGGGGAATCTCGGAGTGTTCGGCGGCGAAGTGCTTGAGCGTGGGGCCGGTCAGCAGCTCGGTGGCGATGTAGCTGGTGTCGGAGTCCTCACCGCTGTAGTCGTAGATTTCGAGGATCGACGGGTGACGCAGGCGGGCCACGGTCAGCGCTTCACGGGCGAAGCGCTGGCGGGCCTCGCGGGCCCCCTGCAGGTGGGGATGCATCACCTTGAGGGCCACGTCGCGCTCGAGGCGGGTGTCGCGGGCACGGTAAACCGTGGCCATCCCACCGTGGCCGATCTCCTCGACGATCTCGTACTTCTCGACCCGCTCGAGCATTACCCAACCGACGCCCGTGCCGGGACTACCGACGACCGACGACTTCCGCAGCGACAAAGCTGCCACCGCCCCACCCCCCAAGACAAGCGGTCTCCGTGCAAGAGCGCACGGGATCGCCGGCCCGCCAGCGGCGCTCGCGTCCCGAAGCCAGGACGCTCTGGAGAGAGTGGTTCGGGCGCAGGGATTCGAACCCCGATTCGCGGCACCAAAAACCGCTGTCCTACCCTTAGACGACGCCCGAGGACCGACCGCCGGGGCGCTGCCCGGGGCCGCAGTGCATTTAGCGCAATTCGCGGCCCGGGGACAGCCTCTGGAGCGCGTCGAAGAAAACCCGGGCCTTGAGTTCGGTCTCGGCCAGCTCGCGCTGGGGGTCGCTGGCCTCCACGATGCCGCCGCCGCTGTAATAATGGAGGCGCTCGCCGTGGAGGACGGCGGTGCGGATGGCCACCGACAGCGACAGGCCGCCAGCGCGATCGACGAAACCCAGGGCGCCGGTGTAGAGGCCGCGGGGGGCGGCTTCGAGCTGGTCGATGATCTCGATGGCGCGCAGCTTGGGGGTACCGGTGACGCTGCCGGGGGGGAAGGTGGCCTCGAGGATGTCGCGCAGGCCCAGGTCAGGGCGGGTGCGGCAGGCGACGCTGGAGACCAGGTGCTGCAGGCCGGCGAAGGGCTCGACGCGCAGGGCTTCCTCGACGCGCACGCTGCCCAGCTCGGCGACACGGCTGAGGTCGTTGCGCATCAGATCGACGATCATGACGTGCTCGGCGCGCTCCTTGGGGTCGGCGAGGAGATCGGCGCGGCCCTGGGCGTCGCCACCGGGGGCGCGGGCCACGGTGCCCTTGATGGGGCGGGTGCGCAGGGCGCGGCTGGGGCGGTGCCAACGCAGGAAGCGCTCCATGCTGCGCGAAAGGACGCGCGGGCCGCGGGCGTGAAAGTACATGCCCAGGGGCACGGGGCTGGCGTCGCGCAGGGCCGACCACAGGGCCAGGGCATCGCCAGCAAAACGGGCCTCGAAGCGGCGGGCCAGGTTGACCTGGTAGACGTCGCCGGCGGCGATGGCGTCTTTGGCCTGGGCGATGGCGGCGAGGTGGGCGGCCGGGTCGGGGATGTGCAGGGGGCCGGGGGCGCGGCACGCAGGGCGGGCGAAAACGTCCTGGCAGCTTTCCGCGGACGCCCCCCCGGCCGCTGCGGGCACTTGGAGGCGGGCGAAAACGTCCTGGCAGCTTTTCGCGTCGTCGCCGATCACGAAGCGGCGGCCGTCCTGGTGGCGCTCGATGAGGACGGCGGCGTAGCGGGCGAAGCACAGGAGCGGAGCGTCGGAGGTTGGCTCCGGGGGCCGGCTGCGGCGCGCACCGACGGTGAAGCAGAGGTCGTAGGCCAAATATCCGACCCAGCGCGGGACCTCGCTGGGGAGCGGTAGCGGCCCGTGACGGTCGGACCCGGGGTCTGGGGCCGCGGCGTCGGGCGCCCGGGATTGCAGCTGGGCGAGCCGGGCCAGGGGCTCGGGGTCGCCCGCGGGAGCGACGACCCACTCCACCGGGTCGCTCATCAACATCGAGTAGCGCCCCTCCGGATGCGCGGCGGAGCCGTCGAGCCAGCACAGCCCCGGGCGGTCGCCCAGCCGGCGCGCCAGCTCGTCGAGCGGCGTCGCCTCTACGAAGGGCTCGATGTGCATGGCCGCCGTTATCCCACGGGGCCCGGAAGGGTCAATTGGCGGGCTCAATCCGCGGGCTTCCAGCACAGGTGCAAGAACGCCTCGAGGTTTCCGGCCGGGCCCGCGATCACGGCGTCGGCGCGGGCGCGCTCGACAAAGCCCAGGGCGGCGGCTTCGGCGGCCGCACCGTCGATGGCTGCCTGGCGCAGCGTCCCGTCGCGCACCACCCCGCCTTTGCCGACGCCCCCGCGACCGACCTCGAACTGCGGTTTGACCAGGGCGACGACGGTGGCGCCGGGGCGGGCGACCCGGGCAGCGGCCGGCAGCAGCTTGCCCAGTCCGATGAAGGAAGCGTCGATGACCACCCAGTCGACCGCCTCGGGCAGATCGCCAGGCTGCAAGTGCCGGGCGTTGCAGCGCTCCATCACCACCACGCGCCCATCGCGACGCAGGCGATCGGCGAGCTGCCCGTAGCCCACGTCGATGGCATAGACGCGGGCGGCCCCCCGCTGCAGCAGGCAGTCGGTGAAGCCACCGGTGGAAGCCCCGAAGTCGGCCGCCACCACACCCGCCGGGTCGAGCCCAAAGCCATCGAGGGCACCTGCCAACTTGACGCCACCGCGCGAGACGTAGGGGTGGTCGTCGCCCTTGACCTGCAACTCCGTCTCCAGCGAAAGCCGCTGCCCCGCCTTGTCGATGCGCCCGGCGGGGCCGAAGACGCGACCGGCCAGGATCAGCGCCTGGGCCCGCTCGCGGCTGGGCGCCAGGCCGCGCTCGACCAGCAGGAGATCGGCGCGCTGCTTGGATCCGGATGCCATGGCCGCAGACTAATCTCGCCCCGCGCCCCAAAAAAGCCGCAACCGACGCGCGCCGCGGCCGATAAGTGAGATGTCATGCCGCCGGGCTTTGCAGCGCGGTGGTGGACGCGTAATGTCACGGGCCACCCGGCTTCTGCGGTCGCCCGCGAACACCCACACCGCCGAATCGCGGTCGCGCGATTCGGAATAACCCCGACCCCGTGCCGTGCCCGCCGCGAGCGAGCATGGCGGAAGAGAAGAGCTGGACAGGACTATGGCAGAAGGACTCAACAAAGTATTGCTCATCGGCAACCTCGGGCAGGAACCCGAGATGCGCTACACGCAGAGCAGCACGGCGGTTTTGAACCTGCGCGTCGCGACCAACGAGCGCTTCAAGGATCAATCCGGCGAGTGGAAAGATCGCACCGAGTGGCACCAGGTCATCGTCTGGGGCCGCCGCGGCGAGGCCCTCGGCAAGATCCTCCACAAGGGTAGCCACCTCTATATCGAGGGCTCGCTACGGACCCGCTCCTGGGAAGACAAGTCCGGCAACAAGCGCTACACGACCGAGGTGGTCGCCAACAACGTGCTGCTGCTCGGCGGTCGCGGCGGCGGCGGCGGCGGCGGCTTCGACGACGGTCCCCCGCCCCCCAGTGACGACTTCGCCCCCTCCGGCGGCCGTGGCGGCGGCGGTGGTGGTGGCAGCGGTGGCGGCGGTGGCGGCGGCTTCGAGGACGACGACATCCCGTTCTGAGCCAACCCGGATGCGCGCCGGGGCTGCTTCAGTTTCCTTTACGGAGCAACCCGGCGCGCGTCGAAGTCTTCAGCGACGCGGTTGTCCTGCTCGAGCAGGGCGGCGGCGTCGATGTCGGCGAAGTCCATCACGCCCATGTCGACGAAAGCCGCCTGCACGCGCTTTCCCCACAGCCCGATATCGCGCAGGGTGGGCACGATGCGGCTGAACAGACGGCTGCGGAACTGCTTGATCGACACCGACTGTTCCACGTAGTCGACGCACTCTTGCACCGGCAGCCCCACCGCCTCCCAGACCTCCCGCCCCTTGAAGCGGTCGCGCATCAGGTAGCAGGCATCGACAGCGAATTCCTCGCGCTCGTCGCGTTCGGCATCGCTCAACTGAGGGTAGTAGTCGCGTAGGGCCAGCCGGCCAAAGGCCACGTGGCGCGCCTCGTCCTGCATCACATAGGCGGTAACGGCGGCGGCGAGTTGGTTTTGCGCCTGGTCGCGTAGGCGCTGAAACGACGCCAGCGCCAGCCCCTCGACCAGCACCTGCATGCCCAGGTAGGTGAAATCCCAGCGCGAGTCGCTGATGATGTTGTCGAGCAGCGACTGCAGCGGCGGCGTGATCGGATAGGCCAGCTCGTATTTGTCGTGCAAGAGCCGCGAAAACGCCTCCACGTGGCGTGCCTCGTCGATGACCTGTGTCGCGGCGTAGAACTTGGCGTCCATCTGGGGCACCTGCTGCACGATCTTGGCCGTGCACACCAGCGCCCCTTGCTCGCCGTGCAGGAACTGCGACATCTGCCATGACTGCATGTGGCGGCGCAGGTTGGCTTTTTCCTTGTCTGTCATGCGCTCGAACATCGGCGAGCCGTAGATCGAGATGGCCTGGTCGGGCAGCCCCGCGGGATTTTCCGGGTCCAGATCCTGGGACCAGTCGATGCGAGTGGCCGCGTCCCATTGTTGGCGCTTGCCCTTGTCGTAGAGCTTGAGCAGCTGATCGCGCCCGTCGTCGTATTCCCAACGCAGGATGGTTTGCATCTCGGCGTTGACCTTCCACTCGGTCTGCTCGACGGGCAGCGCGTAACGCAATTCGGTGCTCATACTTCCTCCTCAAGGGCGCCGCTGGCTGGCCGGCTCGCTCCCCCATCGACGACCTGCGATGCGGGCTGGGGGTACGGCGAGAGGCCCGCGACGGCGACTGGCTGCAGGTTAGCACGGGGAAAAATACCACGGTAGCGTCGACGGGCGCGGCTCGGACACGTGTAGCAGTCGACTTTCGGCCTGTGGTACAGGTAGGGTCACGATTCAACGCAAGGAGGGCGGACGTGGAGCTTCCAAAGGAACTCGATCAGATCGACGCGAAGTGGCTGACGGCCGCACTGCACGCGGCCGGCACGCTCACGCAGGGCAGCGTCAAATCGCTGCAGGCCGAGCCCATCGCCATCGGTGTGGGCCTGATGGGACGGTTGGCGCGTCTGACGGTCGACTACGAAGGCGCCGACGCCGACGCTCCCCGCTCCATCATCTTCAAATACCCCATCGACCTACCCCAAAACCGCCAGGTCGCCGACGCCTACCGCTTCTACAAGCGCGAGTGCGACTTTTACCGACACCTGGCACCGCAGTCGCCGCTGCGCACGCCCAAGGTCTACTTCAACCAATGCGACGAAGACCTACAATTCGTACTGCTTCTCGAAGACCTGGCCTCGGCGCGCGCCGGTGATCAGGTGGCGGGCAATAGCGCCGACGACGCCCAACGCGCCATCGCCGAGCTGGCCAAGCACCACGCGCACTTCTGGGGCAAGACCGGCGACTACGACTACCTCATCGACATTGACGACCCCATCGTCTGCGCCGTGCTCGAGCAGAGTTACGGCCCGGCCCTGCCGGCCACGCTCGAAGCCTACAGCGACATGTTCAGCCCCGAGCTCGCCGAGACCGCCAAGGGCCTGGCCACGCGCACCACCCGCGCCATGCAGAAGACGCGCCTGGAGCGACCACTGACCTTGGCCCATGGTGACTTCCGCGCCGACAACCTCTTCTACGAAGGTCTTCCTGGCGGCGGTGACCTGGCCGTGATCGACTGGCAGATCTGCACTCGCAGTTATGGACCCTTCGACGTCGCCTACCACCTCACCCAGAGCGTCAGCCCCGACACCCGCCGCCGGATCGAACGCCCCATTCTCGAAAACTACCACCGCACCCTTGTCGAGCACGGCATCGAGGATCTGAGCTTCGAGCAGCTATGGGAGTACTACCGCATGGACGCGCTCTTCGCCCTGGTCTACCCGGTCACCGTCTGCGGCGCCCTGGACCTGAGCGATCCCCGCGCCAAGGCCCTGGGGCATGTCTTCCTGGAACGCTCTCTGAGCGCGATCGCGGACCTGAACGCTGGAGAGAAGCTCAGCGAGTGGGACTGAGCCGCGCCCTCGGCCCCACGTCGATCCTCCTGCTTCCCGAATCGGGAATGGGTGCGGGCCCTGTCCCCGCCTAGACTGGTTGCAGGAGGTTTACATGAAGTTCGTGAACGAAATCGAGGCGCAGGCACCCGCGGCGGCCGCGTGGCAGCTGCTCGGAGAGCGCTTCGGAGACATCGCCAGTTGGTCCAGCGGCATCGACGCGTCGCAGCTCGATGGCGAGCTTGGCGTGGGCGCGACCCGCGAGTGCCGAAGTTCAGAATCCTTCGGCCCCTTCCCGCCCAGCGTCGTTCGCGAAAAGCTCACCCTCTTCGACCGCGAACGCATGGAGCTGCAATACGAGGTCGAGGCGGGTCTGCCGCCCTTTCTCCAACGTGCGTCGAACCACTGGCGGGTCGAGCCAAGGGGCACAGGAGGGTGTCGCATCGTCAGCGAAGCCGAACTCACGTTCCGATGGTGGGCCCTGCCACTGCAGCTTCTGCTTCCGGTCATCATGAGGTCGGAGCTGCGGGCATTCTCCGCTGAACTCAAGCGAGCGGTGGAAGGCGAAGCAGCCTGCCCGACATCGACCACCGCGGAGATCGGCGCCTGACGTGCAAGCCCTGAGTCCATTCGGCGAAAAGCTACGCGCCTGGCGCAAACGGCGCGGCCTGTCCCAGCTCGACCTCTCCGTCGAAGCGGGCACAACTCCCAGATACATCTCCTTCGTCGAGACCGGACGCTCGCGCCCCGGCCGCGACCTGGTGCTGCGTCTGGCCGAGGCCCTGCAGCTTTCCTTGCAGGACCGCAACGCGCTGCTGATGGCGGCTGGCTTTCCGGTGGTCTACACGGAGCACACGCTCGATCACGAGGCCCTGGCACCCGTGCGCGCCATCATCGAACGGGTGCTCGACAAGCACGATCCCTATCCCGCCTTCGCGTTTGCCCCCGGCCTGCGCCTGCTGAGGGCGAACACCACGGCCGAACGTCTCTTTCCCGGCATGACCCAGCTCGAGCCCACCCAGCTCGTCGCCGCGTGGTGTTCACCGACGCCCGGGGTGCCCGAAGAGCAGGGCCGGCGCGATGCCTATCAGGTGGTGGAAATGCTTCGCCATGAACTCGCCCACCATCCGCACCCCGACATCCCCGCCCTCTTGGCGCAAGCCGAGAGCATGGCCAGGGAACTCGGGCCGCGACCGGAACCCAGCGTCGAGGATGAGGAGGTCGTGATCTGCTCCAAGCTCGTCATCGACGACCGAGAAGTGCGTATGCTCGGCACCGTACTGCGCTTCGACAAGCCGACGGACATCACGGTGGCCAACCTGCGCGTGGAGCTGCTGTTCCCGGCCGACGACGAAAGCGAGCGCTTCTTCCGCGATCCCTAACCCGTCAGGCCGGTGGCTCGAATGGGCGTGGCAGGTCGCGAATGTAGACCAGGATCAGGAAGTCGTAGAGGGCGTGGGTCAGCATCGGCGCGAGCAGGGCGCCGCTCCAGAGCCACAGGGCGCCCAAATGGAGGCCGACCAGCGTTGCGAAGAGGGCGTAGCCCAGGGTCACCGCATGGAGCAGACCGAAGACGAGGCTCGCCCCGACCAGGGCGGCCGACGCCCCGAGCTGCGCGTGGAGCCAGGACTGCAGCAAGCCGCGAAAAAGGGCCTCCTCAGCCAGGCCGGCGAGAAGGGCGACAGTAGCCAGCGAGGGTAGCGAGGCCCCTTGGATCCACACATTCAGCTGAATCTCGACGAAGTGCCACAGCTCGCGACACAGGCGAATGCGCGACCCTTGGATCCAGTGCGCCAACAGCAGCAGCGGCAGGGTGGCGGCGACGCCGACGATCGCCGCGAGGCTCCGCCTGGAAGGCTCACCCAGGAGATCGCGGGCGCTAAAGTCGCCGAGCAGCAGCGACAGGGCCAGCAGCACGGCCTCCGCGAGTACGATCCACCGAAGCGTGGGGTCGGCCATCGCTGCACTGTAGGCGGTGTGCGCACGAACGAAAACGGGTCGACGCCCGACGGTGTACGACGCCACGTTTCGCTTGGCCTGCCGAGGCGACCAGGGCAGGATGGCCGCGTGACTTCCAGCGGCAACAGACGTGCGATCGGGCTCGAAGGGATGGTGTGCACCCTGACGGTCCTGAAGGTGTGCAGCGACGACTTGGGCGTGGTCGAACGGGAGCTGCGAGCGAAGGTCGAGCAGCTGCCGAACTTCTTTCAAGACGGCCCCGTGATCATCGATCTGGCCGCCGTGGAGGGCAGCATCGACGATCCAGACGCGCCGCCCCTGTGCCCACTGGCACTGTCGGACCTGGTGCAGGTGCTGCGCAGGCTCGCGCTGGCGCCCATCGGTGTGCGCAATCCCCGTGAGGGACGCATGGCGGAGCTGCAGGCCCTGGGGCTTGCGCCGATGTGGGCCAGCGCGCCGCGGGTGGCCGCTGCGCGACGCGAGGCGCCGTCCGAGGACGTGGCACTCGATGCCGCCGCCGAAGAGCAGGTGGCGCAGGCTCCGCAAGACGCACCCTCCCCCGCCCCGGTCGCAACGCCGCGCCCGGCACTGACACTTCGCAACCCGCTGCGCGGCGGCCAAGTCGCCTATGCCGAAGGCACCGACGCCATCGCCCTGGCGGCCGTCAACAGCGGCGGTGAGTTGATCGCCGACGGCAATGTGCACGTCTATGGGCCCCTGCGCGGGCGCGCCGTCGCCGGGGTGCACGGCGATGAGCAGGCGCGCATCTTCTGCCAGAGCCTGGAGGCCGAGCTGGTCTCCATCGCCGGCATCTATCTCGGCGCCGACGATCTGCCGGAATCCCACCGCGGAAAGCCCGCCAAGATCCGCCTACAGGATGAGCGGCTGGTGGTGGAAGATCTGTAGCGAAGCGGCCCACGCACACCTACATCAAGGCACATTGGACCACGTCCAAGTGCTGAAATTCATTGCCGAAAACTTGGTGCTGGCGGCCGGCCTGGGCATTCATCGGGTCTTGCAGCCGCAACACGGGCGGGCGTGCCCGGGCCGCAGCATCCACAGGCAAGGAGACAGTGATGGCAAAGGTGATCGTGGTGACCTCGGGCAAGGGAGGCGTCGGCAAGACGACCAGCAGCGCGTCGGTCGCGGCAGGCTTGGCCATGCAGGGCTACAAGACGGTCGCCATCGACTTCGACGTGGGCCTGCGCAACCTGGACCTGGTGATGGGCTGCGAGCGCCGGGTCGTCTACGACCTGGTCAACGTGGTCAAGGGCGAAGCCACGCTGCGCCAGGCGCTGATCGGGGACAAGCGCCAGGAAAAGCTCCACGTGCTGCCGGCCTCGCAGACCCGCGACAAGGACGCGCTCGACTTCGAGGGCGTGGGCCGCGTGATGCAAGAGCTTGTCGACATGGGCTTCGACTACATCATCTGCGACTCGCCCGCCGGCATCGAGAAGGGCGCCCAGCTGGCCATGTACTACGCCGATGAGGCGATCATCGTGACCAACCCCGAGGTAAGCAGCGTGCGCGACTCCGACCGCATCGTGGGTTTGCTCGACGCCAAGACCAGGCGCGCCAAGGAAGGCCTCGACCCCATCAAGTGTCACCTTCTGGTCAGCCGCTACAACCCCCAGCGGGCCGAGCGCGGCGAGATGCTCTCCATCGACGACATCCTCGAGCTGCTCGGCATCGAGCTGCTGGGCGCCATCCCCGAGTCCCAGAGCGTGCTCAACGCCTCCAACCAGGGCATCCCCGTGGTCCTGGAACAAGAGAGCGACGCCGGCGCCGCCTACATGGACGCGGTCAAACGCTTCCTGGGCGAGGAGCAGCCCCACCGCTTCCTGGAAGTCGAGAAGAAGGGTTTCTTCTCGCGCCTCTTCTCACCCACCCCCCGCAACGCCTACGCCGGTTGAACCACCATGGCCTGGTACGAAATCTTCAAACGTGAGCAGCCGACGACGGCATCGGTCGCCAAGGACCGGCTGCAGATCATCATCGCACGCGAGCGCCGCACCCTCGGCCGAGACGCCGACGGCGAAGGCCGCATCGCGAAACTCCAGCAGGAGCTGCTCGCCGTGATCAGCAAGTACGAAGGCGTCGACCTGGACCAGGTCAGCGTCAAGGTCGACAAGTGCGGCAACGGCGAAGTGCTGGAGCTGAATATCCTGCTGCCCGAGGACGAGCTGCCCGATAGCGATAGGCTGCGCACGCGGGCGGCGTTTGCGTAGCGCGCGTTGAGCTGCAGTGACAGCGACGGCGACGGCCGGCTCTGACGTAGGCGTCAGGCCGGCCGTTGGCTTTTTGGGCGCATCAGTTCGCGGGCCACTCGGCGCGCAGGGGGGTGTAGCTCGAGAGTTCGGAGGGGATGTCGGCGCCGCCGGTGCCGTCTTCACCGGCGATGGCGTCCCAGTCGGGGAAGACGTTGACTGACAGGAAGCCGCGGGTTTGAGGCTCGGCGAAGATGAAGTCGGCGTAGAGCACGCCCACGTAGGGCTCGGGCACGTGCGGGAAGATTCGCAGGCTGCCGGTCACGTCGGCCAGGTCGAAGTTCACGGTGCCGCCGGGCGGATCATGGTTGACCAGCCCTTCAGGCCCCAGGAGCAACAGCGCGATGCTGTCGGTACCGACAACGTCCGGATCGTCCAGCGATTGTGCCGAAAGCGCACCGTCGAGCGTCTCGAGGGTGACGTCGGCGCCCACGAAGAGCAGCGAGTAGCAGTCCGCCTGCTGAACCTCGATGATCTCACCGCTGCCCTCGTCACCACGGCAGGTGGTGCCGTCACACAGATCCGGATCCGGATATTCGTGCACGTAGGAGCGGACCGTGATGCTCGCTCGCACTTCGGTCTCGGGCTCATAGCCCTCAGCCGGCTCCCCTGCCTCGGTCGCCTGTGGCAACCAGCGCAGCGTCGCCTCGATGGGACGCTCGGCGCGCTCGCGAACACTCGTCACGTCGAAGCCGAGCGCGTTGGCCTCCGCTTCGGAGACCAGGTCGCGTTTGGTGAACAACGAGCAGATGCTCGGAGTGCCTCCGATGTCACTGGTCTCACCGCCCGGGGCGCAACCGGGGCACGGGCTGCCTGATTCGTCGACAACACCACCACCGCCTCCACCGCGAGCGCCGCCCACGGCAGCCTGGCCGCCCGGATCGGCCTCTTCCACGGGCGAGCCTTCTCCCCCACCGCAACCGGCCACCAACAAAGCCATCACCGCCCCCAGGAGCGCTGGGCACAGAACCGAGTGTCGAGTCGTACGCATCTCCATGCCCTCGGAATGTCACGGCGAGGCGGACCGAGCAACGCACGAAACGCCCGTGGCATCCCACGATAGCCACCCATGCGTGCTATTTATGCAACACATGGCAGCCAAACCCGAGACTTTCGACTATCCACGAGTTGCGCGCGAACTGGTGAAAGCCTTGCGCGGGCGCAGGTCCTGCGCCGAGCTGAGCCGGCGGGCGGGCTATCGCAGCAACATCGTGCAGCGCTGGGAGAGCGGACACTGCTACCCCACGGCCGCGCGCCTGCTCGCCCTGCAGCGCCGCCTGCGTCCCAAGGGCCCGTCCTGGCTCGAACGCTTCTTCACGGTGACGCCTCCTTGGCTCACCAAGCTCGACGACGCCCACTCGCCGGCCGCCGTCGCCGCCTTCCTGACGCACCTCAAGGGCAAGACATCCACCACGCGCCTGGCCGAGCTCAGTGGGCACAATCGCCACAGCGTTGCCCGCTGGCTCGATGGCCGCGCCGAGCCGCGGCTGCCGGACTTTCTGCAGCTGGTTGATGTCGAAAGCCGCCGCCTGCTGGATCTGCTGGCAAGCCTCGAAGACCCTGCGCGCCTGCCCTCGGTGCGACCGCGCTGGGAGCAACACCAACGCCTGCGCCAGCTCGCCTACGACAAGCCATTCTCGCATGCGGTCTTGCGCGCGCTGGAGTTACCAGACGCGCACCGCCCCATGCCCGAGCAGGCGCGTTGGATCGCAGAGCGCCTGGGCGTCGAGACGCACGAGGTCGCCGCGCTGCTGACGCTGCTGCGCGACGCCGGCCAGGTCCGCCGCAGCCGCTACGGCTACCGCCTGATTGAGACCAGCACCGTCGACACCAGCCGCGATCCCGAACGCGCCCGCGACTTGAAAGTGGCCTGGACCGAGACCGCACTGTCGCGACTTCGGGACGGTGCGCCCGGCACCTTCGGCTACAGCCTGTTTGCGGTGTCGCGTGCTGATCTGGAACGCTTGCGCGCTCTGCAGCTCGAGTATGCGCGCGCGATGCAGGACGTGATCGCCGGCTCGAGCCCGAGCGAGTGCGTCGGGTTGTATTGCGTGCAATTGTTCGATTTGCATGCAGGGGCGGTGGAGCCGGCGGGTGAAGCTCCCCGCGATCAGGACGGCAGCGACTGATCGCGCCTGAGGTGCTCTGGCTACAGCCTCCTCGACGCTTGAAACCGAGCCATCACCCTCGATTGCAGAGACGCCCTGCCTTGAATCGGCTGGTCAGGGTCCCACGCAGATGCCTGGACGGACCTCGCACAGGCCCCGTAGCACCTGCTGCCCGCCGTCGTCTGTGAACATCCGGAGCCGACAGGTGCCGCATTCGCAATCGCTGCAGCGTTCGCATTCCTGAAGCTTGCAGTAGGCGTTGCTGTCGGACGCGGCGCATTGGCGGTTCGGGCCGCAGGGCTCGGATCCTGGCTCGTCGCAATGGGCGGGTCGGCAGCCGCTGACGTACGGCGCGGGGCTGGCAGGGCCCGAGAAGACGGAGTCGGGGTCACAGACCCAACCTTCGGGGCACGCGTCGTCGCCGTCGGCACAGGCCTTGGCTTCACAGTGCCCGTCGGTAAGGCAGTTTTGGTCCGGTTCACAACCGCCGATGCTACATGGGGCACCGCAGCGCGCACCCGTGTCGACCTGCCCACAATCGCAGATGGGCATGGGTGGCAGCCGTGTCGGATCCGTCATCGACAAGGGCAAGATCTGTGGCTGGCACAACATCGACTCGCCGCAAGCTTCATCACCGCCGCATCCCACCATTTGCACAGGGCACCCGAGAGTACAGGGCGGGGAGTACCACTGGTCCCGGCACGCCTTGCCCATCGGACAGTCGGCGTCGGCTGCGCATGGCACTTCATCGTCAGGCCTGTGCTCGTAGCCGTCGCAGTAGCCAAGGTCGGTAGGCAGGGAAGCAGCTGCGACAGGGGCTGTTTGCGTTGCGCCGGCATCCGCGGACGGCGCAGCGAATAGTCCGTCCGTGTCCCCGCTGCCTTGCCCGGCCGGGCCATCACTTGCGAAGCTCCGAGCATCACTCGAACTCGCCATCGTCCCCTCCGTTGCCGGTGTGCCACCACTGCAGGCCCCGATGAGCCACACCCACAGCTGCCATCGCGCCAGTCTTCACTTCATCGCTTCGCGCTCCCACGTGGGACGACGAGCGAACCGCCCCCCGTTGCCGCTTCCCGAGCCCGAATGGCACAGGTTGGCACGACGCCGGTCCCATCTCACCGTGGAGCAGGTAGCGTGCCAAGTCGCGGCTTGCGATGGCCGCCGCGAGCTATTGACCTATTCCGGCCATCGCGAGCGCCTGCAGCAGGCCGTCGGCCACCGGCACCCCGACCCGCTCCAGCTCGTGGCGGTGGTGGGTGCCGCTGTCGTAGAGCACGCAGCGAAGCCCGACTTCAGCCGCCGCGCGGGCGTCGTCGAGACTGTCGCCGATCACCAGGCAGTCGGCGGGCGTTAGATCACCGCGAGCGCCGCAGAGCAGCTCCACGTGACGCAAAAGGTGGCGCGCCTTGCCGTCGCCCGCGGTGCCTGTGAGGCCTTCCACGTGCAGCATGAACTCGCGCACGCCGCGGCCTTCGAGCGCGCGCATCAACTCCTGGTGACGCAGCATCGAGAGCAGGGACTGGGTGGCGCCCAGGGCCTGCACGTGCGCGAGCGCCTGCATGGCGTCGGCAGCCAGCGGCGCCGCTGCCATGCGGCTTCGGTAGGCGTCGTGGAAGCTCTCGTCGAGGTGCGCCCAGTCGCGATCCGACAGGCTCCGCGACAGCAGGCGCTCGTAGAAGCGCTTGACCGGGCGCGTGTAGTGGTCGCGGTACTGCTCCGGCTCGATGGCCTGCGCCCCCTGGGAGCACAGCGCTTCGTTGACGGCCTCGATGATGGCCGAAAGGTCGTCGAGCAGCGTGCCGTTCCAGTCCCAGATGACGTGACTCACGATGGCTCCCTCCGTGGACGGTCGAGTGCGTGAAAGATCATGATGCCCAAGACCAAAAGCAGGCTCAAGGCGAAGAAACTGTTACCGTAGCCCATGTGCTCGATGGCGTAGCCCAGGATCGGTCCCGACAGGAACATGCCACCCCAGTCGACCACGGTGTAGACCGCCATCGCCGCGCCGCGTTCGTGTTCGGATGCGCGCTCGACCACGAGCGAGAAGAGCACGGGATAGGCGTAGCCATGGCCGGCGCCGCAAAGCGCGCCGGCCCAAAGCACGTCGCCCGCGCTCACCGCGCGCGCCAGCAAGACAAGGCCCGCGCCATAGCAGAGCAGCGCCGGCAAGACCATGCGGCGCGTGCCCACTCGATCGGGCAGCCTGCCGGCGAAGACGCGCAAAGCCAGCGCCACCACGGCGTAGACACTGAAGAAGTCGCCGACGCTGCCGTGTCCGTGCTGGGCCACGTAGGTCTTCATGAACGTGAAGACCGTCGAGACCGCGAAGAAGAAGGCGAAGGCCGCGAGCCACACCGGCAAGAGATCGCGCTGCAGCGCCGGGGCCATGACTCCGCGCCGCGGGCTGCCGTCGCCCAGGGGACGGGTGTCGGGCAAGCATAGGGCCAGAACGAACCCCAGGAGCGCAAAGCCTCCGGCCCAGGCGAAGAGTTCACGGTAGCCGGCCTGCTCGAGTAGGGCGTCGCCGAGCTGCGCGCTCAAGCCCAGAGGCAAAAGCCCCGATGAACCAAAGATGGCCAGTCCCTCGGTGCGGCGCGAGGCCGGCACGAGATCGGCGCCGTAGGTGAAGAGCGAAGCGTAGAGCATGGTGGCCGCAAGGCCGTCGAGCAGGCGCACCAGATAGAGCAGCGGACCGAGCGCCGTCAGCGTCAGATAGAGCGCGATGACAAGGAGATAGAGCACGCAGCCGCCCAGGATCACCACCTTGCGGCCGCGCTCGTCCATCACCTTGCCCACCAGGGGCCCGCCCAGCACGGAGGTGACCGCGCTCAGCGCCATGATGCGCCCGATCTGCGCCTCACCGGCGCCGAGCTGGAGCAAAAAGCCCGGGAAGTGTACGAAGAGAAAGCCCGCCAGGCACAACGACAGGTTCGCGCACAGCGCCAGCACGAAGGGGCGCGTGTAGAGCGCGTCTCGGGCCTGAACTGCAGCGGTCATGGCCAAGCTCAGAGCAGTCCGAGTGCGTCTTCGTCCATGATCGCCTGCAGCGTGCGCTCGGTCATGGTTGCGAAGAGCGCCTCGAGGCCCGGCAGCATTTCGGCTGCGGCCGCCGCCTCGGGACCCGCGCCCTCTGCCCGCAGGCGGTTTTCGAGCACCGTACCCGAGAGGTTGACGACGATCAGCGAGCAGCTCAGCAGCGAACGCCGGTAGTCGAGCTGAAGCGCCTCGCGCGAGTAGCCCTCGACGCCGCCCGCGATGAGCGCCGCGTGGTAGCGGTCGAGCAGGGCCACTTGCCGGACGCGCCTTGTTTCGGGCGAAAGGCTCTGGGCGATGAAGTAGGCCAGGTCGTAGCTGCCGGGCCCGAAGCCAGTTAGCTGCCAGTCAATCATCACCGGAGCGCCGGTCTCGGGGAAGAGCAGGTTATCGAGCCGGTAGTCGCCGTGCAGCAGGGTGCTGTGGGGGGCCGCGCAGCGCTGTCCCTGGTGCGCGATGAAATCAGCGACGTCGTCGAGGCGCGCCAGAAAGTCGGCCGGCGCGCGATCGCCCACGAGCTGGCGAAAGCTTTCGGTGCGCGCGTGAAAGAGCGTCGCCGCACCGGCGTGGCGCTGGGCGATGTCGGCAGCGATCCAGGGCAGCTGACGCACGCTTTCGTCATCCCAGAAGGCGACGTGCAGGCACGCGAGGGCATCGATGCCGCGCCGCACGCGCTCGAGCCCCCGGCTTTCGTCATCCGCTTCCCCCGCGCCCAGAGACAGCGCGCCCAGATCCTCGAAGAGCAACGCCCCCAGGGCCCCGCCCTCGTCGAGCTGCCCGAAGTAACAACGCGGCGTGCGCACGGGCACCCGCGCCGACAGCTCGCGAAAGAAACGCACCTCGCGCGCGAAAAATCCAAAGGCGGCCACCACCTGGCGCACGCTCTCGGCGGCCGGCGGTAGCTTCGCGATCAGCGTCTCGGGCCCTTCGCCCCCCAGGTAGCGCGGACGCAGCCGCAGGAGATCGCTGGCAAAGCCGCTGCGCTCGAGGGGCTCCAGGGCGACATGCTCGACGCGACCGGCGGCGAGGCAGCCCGCGGCCTGCAGCACGCCGGTGAGAAAACTGGGAGTGAGATCCGCGCCGGTGGTGGGGGTCTTTGGGTGTGTCACGGCTTCGTTCGCGATATTGCCTCCATCGCCTGCTTCGGGCTCGGCCGCAAGTGCCTCGTCCTCCCGCGATAGCGGCAAATTCTGACTACAACGTAATCCAGCGCCTTGGGACCCCGGCGGAACGCCACCGCGCCGGGCTGCGTCCAAATCCTTCATTAGGGCACGCGGGCGGGACCGCGGCGTAATTTTGGAGGCGACGATGATGAAATGGTCCGAGTCGAACGGACGTGGTGCGGCCTGCGGTGTTGGGTTGCATCTGGTACTGGTTTTGGGCGTGGCGCTGTCGGCCTGTTCTTCGAGCAGCGACAGCGACGATGGCGAAGGCGACACCACGACGCTGCAGCCGGCCAGCAATGGAGCCGTCAACAACAACACCACGACGGCCAACGGCGCCACCAGCACCACCGACCAACAAGCCGCCACGACCATGGGCGATGGCGGCACTGCGACCGACTTTCTGGCCGACGGCGGTAGCTTCGGTGCCGAGTGTCCCGGCGCGGCTCCGGCCGACGGAGACGCCTGCGATGCCTTCGCCCGCTGCATGTTCGGCGAAACCACCTGCAGCTGCTTTGGCGGCAGCTGGAGCTGCCAGACGCCGGATCCCAACTGCCCCGATCAGGCGCCCAGCTCGGGTGACGCCTGCGATGTCCAGGGCACCCAATGCCAGTACGGTGGCCGCCGCAATCGCAGCGACTGCGAGTGCACGGGCGGCGAGTGGGTCTGCGACTCGCCCAACGCCGACAACGATGGCGGCACCCAATTCGGCGGCGGCCAGTTCGGCGGCGGCCAGTTCGGTCAGTAGCTCGCGGGGACTCGGCGCGCCGCTGCCTGCAGCTCAGGCCGGCCCGCGCGCCGGCGCTCCCGGGGGGGTGCCGGGGGTGCCGGGGTTACCCGGCTTGGCTTTGCCCGCTTTGCCCGCCTTGGCAGCGGCAGCCTGACGCGCTTCTTCCATCAGCAGCACCGCCATGGCGTCGGTGAGTTCCTCGAGCTGTTCGGCGTGGTACTCGGGGCCGATGGCGTCGGCCCGGCGCTGGTTGCCGAGTTCCTGGGCGCGCACGAGCAACTCGCCGCGCCGACGCCCAAGGTCGGCGGCCAGGCGTTCGGGTGACTCGGCCGGGGACTTGCCGCGGGCGTAGAAGGCGCCGCCCAGCAACAGCACCAGCGCCAGCAGCGTCGCGATCACGCGCTCCGGTCCCGGGCCCGGGATGCCGCTGAGGCGGATGCGCAGGTGCTTGAAGGGCTGGTCGCCGACCCGGCGCTGCACCTCGGTGACCAAAAATCGCTTGCCGCCCTCGCTGTGCAGGGTGGGCTCGGGCATCTCCTCCACGCTCAAGCTCAGGCCTTCGGGCGCGTCGACCACCACGCGGTAGGCCATGGTCAGCCAGGGCAGCGGCATCGATAGATCGATGGCCTCGCCCTCGATGGGCAGGTCGTAGCCCCACAGCAACGTGGCCTCACCCGGCGGCAACGAGCCCTGCACGCGCATGCCCTCGCCCTCGGCCTCCACCAGGCGCTGGTCGCTCATGGAGGGCTGGGTCTGGAAGGCCAAAAAGCCCTTGGGCAGCTGTACGAGCGTGCCGGCCTCGGGAAAGACGTAGGTGCTCTGACCAATGTTGAGCAGGCGCGCCTGCTGCACCACCTTGAGGCGCTCGTCCTTGAACTCGACCGACGTCGCGCCCACGTAGAGCACCACCATGCGCCCGTCGCCGGTGACCGGCAGCCGGCGGATGGTCACGCTGTAACCTCCCCGCGGTGGCAGCCGGAAGGGGGTGGCGCCGTAGGTGGCGCCCTCGTAGGGCACGCTGACGCGGTAGGCCTGGCGGTCGCCGGCCTGCAGGCCCTCGAAGCGGGCCACGCCGCTGGCATCGGTCTTGCCGTTTTTGGCGTCGCGCGTGCTGTCGGACTTCATGATGCCGACGCGCACGGCGGCGCCGGCCACGGGGCGCTCCTGCTCGTCGAGCACGCGCACGACGATGGTGCCCAGGGGCAGCGAGGTGTCGGCCTGGGCCTCGGAGAGCGGGCGCTGCTGGGCTTGGGGTCCGGCGGCGCCGGGGCTGTGGGGGCTTGCTCCGGCGTGGGGATCGCCGCCGTGGGGGTCTCCGGCGGGCACGTTGCCGCCGTGGGGGTCTCCGGCGGGTCCCTGGCCAGACTCCACGGGCGCCGTTTGCGCGGGTGGCTCAGGCGCTGCCGCAGGTGCCGCTTGCGTGGCGCCAGCCTGCTGACCCGCGCGCTGCATGTCCCGCTGCTCACGGGCCTGGCGGGCGCCGCCGATGACGTCGGCGGGACCCTTTGGCGGGGTCTGGGGCACGGCTTCGGGTGCTGGCTCGGGCGCCGGTTGCGCGACGGCCAGGGCACCCAGCAGCCACAGGCCGACCGCCACCGAAAACCAACGCCACAGCGGACGACCGGCGCTCACGCCGACTGCTCCTCGCGCAGGCGCGTGGCGCAGCGCTTGCAGAAAATCGCATCCTGGTCGTTGTCGGTGCCGCACCCGGGGCAGCGCCCGGATTCGGTCTCGGTCGCCTCGCCAGCTGCTTGGTCGGCCGCGCTCGCCGCCGCCTCCTCGTCCCCGAGCTCGGCCTCTGCCGCGGGCTCGTCAACCACGGGCTCCTCGAGCGCCTGGGCCGTGGCCGCCTTCGGCGCACCACCGGCCGCCTCTTCGATCAGCGCCCGCGCCTGCTCGCGATAGGGCCCGAGCTGCTCGTCGAGCTCGCGCAGGACCGCGCGCGCCCGGGCCCGGTAGTCGGCGTCCATGCGCTTGAAGTCGGCGTCCGAGATCTTGCCCAGGTCGTGCTCGAAACGAATGTCGCGAATGACCGTGAGCAGCTCCTGCTTGCGCTCCAGTAGCCGCGTGCGCTCGGCGATGCCGCGACCGGCGCCGGCGGTGGAGTCCGCGTCGGCGCCGAGCCAGCTCAGGCTCTGCCACAGGTAATAGATGACCAGCAGCACACAGGCGCCGGCCAGCACGATCAAAAGCTGGGGAAGCACATGGGCCACGGCTTGATCTCCGGCTCAGTCTCCGTCTTCGAGGCGCGAGAGGGCGGCGTCGAGGCGGGCGTCATAGGGGTCGGTGGCGGCGGCGTCGCCGGGGGGAGGCCCTTCGCCGCCCTCGGAAGCGGCCCTGGCGGCCGCGCTGCCACCCTCTGCCCGACTCCAGCGCCGGCCCCAGCGAAAGAGCTGCACGGCGAAGAGCGCGATCAACGCCAGCGGCACCGCCCACAGCAGCCTGTCGAGCCCCTCGTCGGCCGGGATCGCGATCGATTGGGGACCGTGCTCGTCGCGGTAGGCCTCCTGGACCGCGAGCGGGCTCTTGCCGGCGGCCAACTCGCTCCGGATCGCAGCGCGCGCGTCCTCGGCCCAGCCGCAAGCGCAGGTCGATAGCGGCAGCCGCTGGCAATCGCCGCACTCGCACAGAAGCCGCGCGAAGAGCTGCTTTTCCTCGGCGTTGCGCATGGTGACCGAACCGGCATGCAGGGTGCTCGAGCCCGGATCGTCGGCCCGGGCCTGGGCCGCCGGCAGCCCCAGGAGCGCGCCCGAGGTGACCAGCAAGAGCGTCATGGCCACCGCCGCCGAGCGCGCCCGGGCGGGCATGCGCAGCTCGCCCAGCACCTCGCGCACCGACGGCGACATGCACAGGGCGGTGCCGAAGACCATCAAGAGCCCCCCGATCCAGATCCAGGCCACAAAGGGCCGCACGATCACCCGAAACGTGCCGAGCTTGGACTGGGAGTTGACGGTGTTCATGATCGCGTAGACGTCTTCGCCGAGCGTGGTGCGAATCGCGACCTCGGTGGTGGTGGTGCCCTGGGGCTTGTCGTAGATGAACTTGGCGGGCGAGACGCGACCGACTTCCTGGCCGTTCGACAAGAGCGTCATGTCGCTGAAGATCATGCGCCGACCGGGCTCGACCTCCATGCGGCTGCCGTCGTAGCGCACGTCGTAGCCACCCACCTGCAGACTCTGGCCGGGCATCAGCGCCGCTTCTTTATCCTTGTCGTAGGCGGCGCCGGTGAAGCCGAAGTACATGGCCACAAGGCCCAGGTGCACGAGGTAGCCGCCGTAGCGGCGCTTGGCGCGCGTGATCAACTCGTAGAACGCCAAGAGCACACCCTCGCCGGCGTTCCTGCGCCGCACGGCCACGCCGCGCCAGAACTCCTGCAGGTGCCCGACCAGCACGAAGGTGCACACCGAGCTGGCGATCACGGGCGAGGCGCCGTAGATGGCCGCCAGCACCTTGCCGGTGAAGGTGTCGTAGATCTCGTCGCCCGCCACGTGGGCCGGATAGCCCAGGGCATTGCCCAGCAGCACGTGGGCGAGCATGACCACGAGCGTCGCGCCGAGCGGCACCCTGAGCACGCGGCTCAGGTGTGCGCCGGTGGACTTGCGCCAGGCCAGAAGCGGGCCGATGCCCGTCAGCACCATCAGGGTCAACCCCAGGGGCACCATCCACTTGTTGTAGAAGCCCGGACCCACCGTCACCGTCTCGTCGCGCAGGGCCTCGCTGATCAGTGGCCAGGTGGTGGCGATGAGCACGAAGAAAAGCATGCCCATCAGGATCCAGTTGTTGAGCAGGAAGACGAAGTCGCGGCTGAGCAGCGAGTCGATGCGGTGCTCGGCGCGCAAAAGCGGCAGCCGCCACACGATCAGCGCCGCGCAGAAGACCACCAGCAGCACCATGTACCAGACGAAGTAGATGCCGATGCTCGAGCGGGCGAAGCTGTGGACGCTGGCGATCATGCCCGAGCGCGTCAGGAAGGTGCCGAAGATCGTCATGAAGAACGTCAGGCACAGCAGAAAGACGTTCCAGACTTTGAACATGCCCCGCCGCTCCTGGAGCATCACCGAGTGCAGGAAGGGCACCCCGGCCAGAAGCGGCATGAAGGCGGCGTTTTCCACCGGATCCCAGGCCCAGTAGCCGCCCCAACCCAGCTCCTCGTAGGACCAGAGCATGCCCAGCACGTTGCCCACGGCCAACGCCATGAAGGCCCACAGCGTCCAGCGGCGGGAGGCCTTGATCCAGCCGTCGTCCAGGCGCCCGGTCAAAAGCGCCGCCACACAAAACGCGAACGGAACCGCCCAGCCCGTCATGCCCAGGTAGAGCATGGGCGGGTGGATCATCATCCAGTAGTTCTGTAACAGCGGGTTGAGGCCCTCCCCGTCGGGCGGCGCGCCGGCCACGGCGGTGGCGAAGGGATTGGCGCTGAAGAGCATCATGACGGCGAAGAAGATCACCACGCTCATCAGCGTCGCCAGGATGTAGGGCTGCAACTCCGGCAGCTTGCCGCGCAGGGAAAAGGCGCACACCGCCGAGTAGCAGCCGATGAGAAACGCCCACCACAGCAGCGATCCGTCCTGGCCCCCCCACAGGGAGGCCAAGAGGTACCACCAGGGCATGGCCCGGTCGCTGTAGCGCATCACATAGCGGATGCGGAAATCGTGGGCCTGAAACGCATAGGCCAGCACCAGCACCGCCAGGGCCAAGAGCGCCCAGTTGGTGTAGACCCCGGCGCGCACCGAGGGCAAAAGTTCAGGCCGGCCACGACCGGCGACCAGCGCCACCGCAAAGGTGTAGGCGGCGCTGACCAGGATCGCGCACAGTAGGAGATTACCGAACGCGGGCAGCTCGATAGGGGGCATGACCGCTCAGACCTCGAGGACAGTGGTGCTACACAAGCGTGCGTGGATCTCGGGGCGCCGTGACCGCGTGTGGGACAGCTGAGGACCGAGGAAGTACAGAGTCATTTCGCAGCGGACTCGCATGGCGCACACGGGGTCGCGCCGCCCGGAAGGCGTGTGCGCTCGTGTGACACCACTCTCCTAGGGCAGGAGAGCCCACAAGGCAAGCGCGTATGCCGAACCTGCCCTGCCGGAAAGCCGGAAACCTCAGTCTTCTTCGAACTCGGCGTCGATGACGTCGTCCTGTTTGGACCCGCCAGCGCCACCGGCACCGGAAGCGGCGCCACCGGGAGCGCCGCCGGGGGCCGCGCCGTCCTCGCCGGCCGCGGCGTAGGCGGTCTGGGCGATCTCACCCATCAGCGCCTCGAGCTTCTCGGTGCCGCTCTTGATGCGCTCGGCATCCTGCTCGTCGATGGCGGCGCGCAGCTCAGTGACCGCCTCGCGGGCCGCTTTGACCTTCTCCTCGGGCAGCTTGTCCTTGGTCTCATCGAGGGCCTTTTCCACCGAGTAGCACAGCTGGTCGGCGCGATTGCGATTCTCGATCTCGTCGCGGCGGGCCTTGTCCTCGGCCTCGTGGCTCTTGCCCTCCTCGACCATGCGCTCGATGTCGTCGTCGCTCAGGCCGCTGCCGGCCGTGATCGTGATCTTCTGATCCTTGCCCGTGGCCTCGTCGCGGGCGGTGACCGAGAGGATGCCGTTGGCGTCGATGTCGAAGGTGACCTTGACCTTGGGCACGCCGCGCGGCGCCGGCAGGATGCCCTCCAGGTGGAAGCGCCCCAGGGTGCGGTTGTCGCCGGCGTTGGCGCGCTCGCCCTGCAGCACGTGGATCTCGACCTTGGTCTGGCTGTCCTCGGCCGTGGAGAAGATCTCGTCGCGGCGGCTGGGGATGGTGGTGTTGCGCGGGATCAGCGTGGTCATCACGCCTCCCAGCGTCTCGACGCCGAGCGAAAGCGGCGTGACGTCGAGCAACACCATGTCCTTGACCTCGCCCGAGAGCACGCCGGCCTGGACCGCTGCGCCCACGGCCACCACCTCGTCGGGATTGACGCCCTTGTGGGGCTCCTTGCCGAAGAACTTCTCGACCGTCTGCTGCACCAGCGGGATGCGCGTGGAACCGCCCACCAGCACCACCTCGTCGATGTCGCCAGCGTTCTTGCCCGCATCGGCCAGGGCCTTCTTGCAGGGGGTGAGCGTTCGCTGCACCAGCGGGTCGATCATGGACTCGAGCTTGGCGCGGCTTACCTTGATGTTCAGGTGCTTGGGGCCGGAGGCGTCGGCGGTGAGGAACGGCAGGTTGACGGTGGTCTCGAGCTTGCTCGACAACTCGATCTTGGCCTTTTCAGCCGCGTCCTTGAGGCGCTGGACGACCATCTTGTCGTTGCTGACGTCCAGGCCCTGATCCTTTTTAAACTCCTCGGCCAGGTAGTCGATGATCACGTTGTCGACGTCGTCGCCGCCGAGCTGGGTGTCGCCGTTGGTGCTGATGACCTGCACCACCGAGTCGCTGACCTCGAGGATCGAAATGTCGAAGGTGCCGCCGCCGAAGTCGTAGACCGCGATCAGCTCCTCCTGCTTGCGGTCGAGGCCGTAGGCCAGGGCCGCAGCGGTGGGCTCGTTGACGATGCGCTTGACCTCGAGGCCGGCGATCTTGCCGGCGTCCTTGGTGGCCTGGCGCTGGGAGTCGTTGAAATAGGCCGGGACTGTGATCACGGCCTCGTTCACCTCTTCACCCAGGTAGTTCTCGGCGGCGCGCTTGAGCTTGCGCAGCACGTGGGCGCTGACCTCCGGCGGCGAGACCTCGCGATCGCCCACCTTGAAGCCGCTGTCGCCGTTTTCGCGCCGCACCACGTCAAACGACACGCGGCGGCGGTCGTCGTCGCCCACTTCCTCGAAGCGGCGGCCGATGAAGCGCTTGGCGCTGAAGATGGTGCCCTCGGGGTTGGTGATGGCCTGGCGCTTGGCGATCTGGCCCACCAGGATCTCGCCCTGGTCGTCCCAGGCGACGATCGACGGGGTGACGCGATCGCCCTCCTCGTTGACGATGACCTTGGGCTCCTTGCCTTCCATCACCGCGACCACGGAGTTGGTGGTGCCGAGGTCGATCCCGATGATCTTTGCCATGGTGTCTTGCTCTCCTGGGGCGCCGGCGGCGCCGTTTTGCAGGCGATCTCAGCGACCGCCGGGGAAGAAATCGTCTTCAACTTGGGGTGGGTGTGGGCCGGTCTGGGAGACGCCGGCGGCCTGGCCGACCCCAACGGCGGGGGCAACATAAGCAGTCGGCACCGCGAGTCAAGCAACCTCTGCAGGCAGGTTCAGCCCCGCGATGTCGCGGCATTTGTACCAAGTTCGATACTGCGGCGCAGGATCTGGACGTCGGCGGTGCGGCAGAGCACGACCAGGATCTGGCCGCCAGCCAGGGTGAAGTCGGGGCCGGGGTTGTAGCTGTAGGAGCCATCGGGCTCGCCCACCGCCAGCACCAGGGCGTTGGTCTGGTGGCGGATGCCGGTGTCTCGAATGCGCAGCCCCACCAGCGGCGAGCCCTCGGAGACCGGCAGCTCCTCGACGCGCAGGTCCTGGCTGCGCATGCGGTCGAGGAATTGCACCACCGACGGCCGCACCAGCTCGCTGGCCAGGCGCATGCCGCCGATCAAGCTGGGCGAGACCGTGCAGTCGACGCCGGCGCGGCGTAGCTTCATGTCGGCGCTGTCCTCGGTCATCTTGGAGACGATGCGCAGCTCGGGGTGCAGGGCGCGGGCGGTGATTGAGACGAAGAGGTTGTCCTTGTCTTCTTTGAGCGTGGCGGCCAGGCCCGCGGCGCGGCCGATGCCCGCCTGCTGCAGCACGCCGTCCTCGGTGGCGTCGCCGTGCACGTAGAGCATCTCCTGCCCCACCTCCTCGGCCACGCGCTCCAGGCGCTCCAGGTTGGTGTCGATGACGACGAAGGGCGCCTTGCTGTCGAGCAGCTCGGCGACCACGTGCACGCCGGTGGCCCCGACGCCCACCACGATGAAGTGCCCTTGCAGCTGGTCGATCCGCCTTTGCATGCGTCGCCTCCGAAACGATCCCTGAATATCACCCTCGATGACAAATGCCGTAAAGGTCGAGACGAAGAAGAGCAGGGTGCCGCTGCCCGAGAGGATCAGCAGCAGCGTCCAGATGCGCGCCCCCTCGATCTCGCTCATGCCCTTGAGGGTCTCGCCGAAGCCCACCGTGGAGAGCGTGATCACCGTCATGTAGAGGCAGTCGACCCAGCTCCAGCGCTCTTCGCCCAGAAAACGGTAGCCGGAAGCGCCGATCAGAATCACCACGCCCAGCATGACCGCCGCCAGCAGCAGCTGCCGTCCACGCTCCATGGCCGAGTCCGATGTGAGCACACCCCTAGCGTAAAACGGCGGGAGCGTTTCGGAAAAGACACTCGCGCGCGGGTGCGCTTGACCGCATCGGGCCACAGGGGCACAAGGGCCGGCAGATGGCCGCCGCACGCACCGAAGCCGCCGACCCGGGCGCCCCCCCAGCCACTGGCTCGGGCGCCACTCAGAGCGCCACTCAAAGCGCGGGCCGCGGCGTGCTCTTCATCACCGCCGCCAAGCTCTACTTCATCGTCGCCGGCTATGCCGTGCAGCTGATGCTACCGCGGCTTCTGGGCAGCCCCGAGCGCTTCGGGCTCTACTCGGCGGCCATGAGCGTGGTGTCGATCCTGAACAACGTGCTGATCGTCGCCACCATCCAGACCGTCAGCAAGCGCGTCAGCGAAGACCCGGGCGCCGCCGACCATTCCCTGCGCCAGGGGCTGTCGCTGCAGGCGGTGGTGGGCGCGGTGCTGGCCGGCACGCTGCTGGTCAGCGCGCCGCTTTTGGCCGAGCGCGTGCTGCTCGATGCCCTGCTGACGCCGCTCTTTCGCATCGCCGCGGTGGTCGTCTTCAGCTACGCCCTCTATGCGGCCCTGGTCGGCTCCCTCAACGGCCGCCAGCTCTTCTTCAAGCAGGCCACCCTCGACGTCACCTACACCACCCTGCGCAGCGGCTGCATTCTGGGCGGCGCCGCCCTGGGCTACGGCGCCCTGGGCGCCATCGGCGGCTTCGCCAGCGCCGCGGTCGGGGTGCTGACCGTGGCGCTCCTGATGGTGGGCGTGGGGCGCAGCGGTCGCCCCCTGGCCATCCGCAGCTGGCTTCTGCTGATGGCGCCCCTGTGGCTCTACCAGCTGTGCCTGAACATGACGCTGCAGGTGGACCTGACGGTGCTCAAGCGCAGCGTGGCCGACCTGGCCCTCAGCGCCGGTCAGGGCACGGCCCTGGCCGCCGAGACCGCCTCGCGCTTCGCCGGCTTCTACCGCGCCGCCCAGACCTTCGCCTTCGTGCCCTACCAGCTGATCCTGAGCGTGACCTTCGTGGTCTTCCCCATGATCTCCCACGCCGTCTCCATCGGCGACGATACCTCCACCCGGGCCTACATCCGCGGCGCCATGCGCTTTTCATTCATCGTGCTGTTCGCGGTGGCCGCGCCCATCAGCGGCGCCTCGGCCGGCGTCATGCGCATCGCCTATCCCGACGCCTACCTGGCCGGCGCCAGCGCGCTTTCGCTTTTGTCGCTGGGCATGGTCTGCTTCGCGCTCTTTGTGATCGGCGCCACCATCTTGAGCGGCGCCGGTCGCCCCGGCATCGCGGCGGCGGTGGCGGCGGTGACGGTGGTGCTGGTGATCGGCCTGAACGTGCTGCTGGTGCGCGCCGCGGGCATCGGCGAGGGCACGCTGGGGGCGGCGGCCACCGCCACCAGCATCGGCACCGCCTTTGCGCTGCTGGCCATCGGCTCGGCCGTCTACATGCGCTTCGGCGCCTTCATTCCGTGGAAGAGCGCCCTGCGCACGCTCCTGGCCGCTGGCGCCGCCTGGCTGCTTTCCCACAGCCTGCCCAGCGACAGCGCGCTGTCGGCCCTGGGGGCGCTGGTCGGCGGCGGCCTGGGCTACCTCGTGACGCTGGCCCTGGTGGGCGAGCTGGGCAAGACCGAGCTGCAGGCGCTGTTGTCGGTGGTGCGCCGGCGCGGCAGCTGAGGGCTTGGGGCGACTCAGGCAATAGGCGTCAGCCAGCGGCGAGAGGCCGGGTGCCGACCGGCGTAGAGCATGTCGAGGCGCTCGCTGAGGCGGCGGGTGAAGGGCCCGGGCTGGCCGTCGCCGAAGTGCATGTCATCGATGCGCGCGATGGGGCTGATACGCCCCACGCTGCTGGCCAGGAAGGCCTCGTCCATCGACGCCAGCTCGGCTTCGGCGATCGGCTCCTGCGCCACTTCCATGCCGACTTCGGGCGCAAGCTCGATGCAGGCGGCGCGCGTGATGCCGTCGAGCACCCGCGGCAGCGGCGGCGTCCGCAGGCGCCCTCCGCGCACGAAAAAGACGCTGGAGGTGGCGCTCTCGGCGACATTGCCGTCGGTGTCGAGCAGCAAGACATCGTCGAAGCCGCGCTGGCGCGCTTCGAGGGAGGCCAGGTAGCCGTTGACGTAGTGGCCGGCGACCTTGGCCTGGATCGGCACCGTGCGCTGGTCGAGCTTGCGCCAACGTGAAATTCCCACGGCGATGGGCTTGCCGCGCCCGTCCGCGTTGGCCCGCCGCAGGCCGCCCATGTCGATGGTCAACACCGCCACGTCGACCTCGTCGCGACTGGGGAAGATGCCCAGCTCGGGACAGCTGTAATAACAGAAGACCTTGGCGTAGCCGTCGCGTACGCCGTTTTCGCGCAGCGTCAGGCACATGGCCTCGCGCAGCTCTTGCAGCGAGTAGCCCGGCGTCATGCCCATCAGCTCGGCCGAGCGCAAAAGGCGCGCGAGGTGGGCATCGCCAGCGAAGACGCAGGGGCCCTGCGCCGCCTCGGCCACCTCGACCACCTCAAAAACGCTCGAGGCGCGGCCGAAGGCGTGGGAGAGCAGGGACACGCGCGCTCGATCGCGCTCCACCAGCGCGCCGTTGAGCCAGACCTTCATCGGTACGAGCATGCCACAGCGGGCCGGCCGGCGATCACGGGGCCAGACCGGCGGCGCGGCGCTTTTCCATCCAGGCGCGGGCCGCGGGCGAGAGCATGGCCGGATTGACGGCCTTCTTGCCGGAGCTGCCCTGCTGGGGTGGTGGCGCGCTTCCGTAGCCACCACCCTGGGGCGCCGAGCCGTAGGCCGGCTGGCCGTAGCCCGCGGATGGCTGCTGCCCATAGCCCGCAGCCGGTGCTGGCGCCGGCGCCTGGGCGGGCCAAGCAGCCTGCTGCGGGGGAGCGTAGCCGTTGGGCTGGCCACCGTAGCCGGTGTTGGCATTGGCGCCGTAGCCATAGGCGGGCGCGGGTTTGGCGGCGGCCTGTTGGCGGGCCATGGCCGCCTGCTTGGCCTGACGCTCGCGCTCCATGGCCGCCTCGCGCGCCATCCGCTGCTGCTCGGCCTCGCGCTGGCGCGCCATCTCCGCCAGCTTGCGCTGGGCCTCGGCCTCTTCTTCCTGGCGCTTGCGCGCTTCCTCGGCCCGGCGCTCCACCACCAGCTGGCGCTGGCGTTCGAGCTCCTCGGCGCGCGTCTTGGCCTTCTCGATGGCGGCCAGCTTGGCATCCTGCAGGCGCTGTTGCTCGTGCTCGCGGCGCTTGATCGCCAACTCCCGGTGACGCACCAGCCCGTCGGCGCGGGCCTTCTGGCGCTCGAGGGCCAGCTCGCGCTGGGCGTAGAGCCGCTGTTCGAGGCGCGCCTGCTCACTGAGCACCGGACCCAGCTTGGGCCAGAAGTCGGCATGCATGGTGGCTGCCAAGCTGGCGTCGTCACGGCCGCTGACATCCAGGCTGCCGCGCGGGACGTCGTGCTTGTCGGTGATGCGAATGCGCACGCCGCCGGGGCCTGGGGCGAGCTCCACCCAGGCGAATAGGCCCAACTCCGCGGCCAACAGCTTGCGGCCGCGGGAGCTGTCGGGGCCGACGCCGATGCGGTTGGCCACCACGTCCACGTCGGAGCTGCCGATCACCTCGAGTTCCGTGTGGGCCGACAGCTCCTCCAGCAGCGCCATGCGCGCGCTGGAGTCGCGGGGCAACTCCCCGTCGACCACCGCCACCTTGCGCACGCCCACCGGCTCGGGCGGCGCCAGGATGCCCGGCTGCAGGGGCCGCTCGCCCTTGGGCTTTTCGGCGCCATCGCCGCCGAGCACCAAATCCCGGTCGGCGGCATCGCGCGCGTTCTTGGCCGGGGCCGGACCGCGGCCGGAGCGGGCGCGCTTCTTGGACCCGCGGGGCGCCGGGCCGGCCTTCTTGCCGCCGTCATCGAAGAGCCCGTCGACCAGGGAATCGGTCTCGTTGGCCAGGGCGTTTTCGGCCTGCACGCCCGCGGCCGGCGCCCACAGCAGCAGCGCCAGCGCACCCAGCCCGAGCGGCAGGATGCCTCGACGGGCGGCGCTCATGGCTGCACCCACAGCATGGCCGAGCGCCAGCGCTTCTCGGGCGGATCAAAGTGATAGGTCACGCGCGAAAGCCGTCCGCGCTCGAACTCGAAGGCGAGCTGCCCGTGCTCGGTGTTGAAAAAGCCCACGCCGCTTTTCTTCAGGTCGCCCTCCACCAGATGCCAGTCACCCAAAAACGCGTGCACCAGGCTGGGCTCGCTCACCACCTTGTCGGCATGGGCGCCGACCGTGAGCTCGCCAACGACCGGACGCTTCTTGCCTCCCAGGGCGGCCGGCGCCGGCAGCTCGCAGCTCAGCGACAGCGGCACGCGTTCGATCTCGGTCTCCTCGATGCCGTGAAAGGTGCAGCCCAGGGCCGGCAGGCGCTCTTCCCAGTGCTTGACGCCGTGCTCATCCTCGAAGTTCTCCAGCGTCGCCTCGGAGTAGTTATCGTGGCGCAGCTTTAGGATCCCGCGCGAGGCCTGGCCCTCGGCCCACAGCGGATAGCCGTAGATGTGGGGCACGGGCACGCCATCGCGGCCGTCGTCGACCACCACGACGCTGACGATGGGCGCGGTCTTCTTGTCGCGCACCGCCGTCGTATCCCACGGCATCTCGACCATCACGGCCTTGCGCGGCGATTCACCGCCCGCGCTCTCGCCGTCTCCGTCGCCGGAGGAACCCTCGCCGCCGAGCAGGCCACAGCCCGCCACGAAGGTCGTGATGGCCACACACACCGCCATCCATGGATGCCGGCAACCCACCTTATTCTTCCGCAATACCACGAGAACCACCTGCACCCACCCTGACGCAGTTGCCCACCGGCTTCAACCCATGCTGCCGAAAAGTGCGCAAAAATACGCTCAATTGGCCGGATCGGGCAGCAGAAAGCCTGAAGCACGCGAGTTATTCGCGCCTCAGTCGAAGCACACGCGTCAGGGAAGCTGCTCGCGGACAAAGTGCCCGCTCTTGCCGCCGCTTTTTTCGTGCAGGGCCACGGCCTCGATCACCATGGCGCGGTCGACGGCCTTGAGCATGTCGTAGACCGTCAGCGCCGCCACCGAGACCGCCGTCAGCGCCTCCATTTCGGCACCGGTGCGGTCCAGGGCGCGCACGGTGGCGGCGATGTTCAGGCAGCGGCTGTCGTCTTGGCTGTCGTCTTGGCTGCCGTCTTGGCTGCCGTCTTGGCTGCCGTCTCGGTCAGCAGCTTCGGGCTCGAAGTGCAGCTCGACCGAGGTCAGACCGATGGCGTGGCACAGGGGAATCAGCTCGGGCGTGCGCTTGGCGGCCTGGATGCCGGCGATGCGTGCGGTGGCTAGCACATCGCCCTTCTTGGCGTTGCCCGAGAGCAACAACTCCATGGTGGCGGCGGCCATGCGCACGCGCCCGCGGGCCACGGCCAAACGCTGGGTGGTCGCCTTTTCGCCCACGTCGACCATGCGCGCCTGGCCTTGTTCGTCGAGGTGGGTGAGGCGTGGTGATTCGCTCATGGCTTCTGGCCCCGGCAGCGGGGGGTCACTGGGGTGGCGCGCACACGCTGCCGAGGGTGCCGCCCACCGAGAGCGGGATGCTGCCGCACTGGTAGCCGCAGGGACAAGTACCGCCGCAGGGACAGGTGTAGCTGATGGCGCCATTGATATTGACCATGCCGGGATCGCTGCAGCCCGGCGGCGGCTCGGAAAAGAGCCCGTCGCCATCGGCGTCGGCCGTGGCGCAGGCCGGATCGGGCGCGGGAGGCGGACCTGAATCCTGGACCAGGCCGGGGCTGACATTGCAGCTCGGGGGCTCGTCGCAATTGGTGAAGGAGCAACCATCGCACTCGCCCGGCGCCGCGGGCACCAGGCGCGACTTCTCGCAGCCGGACTCCTCGCCCACCATCAGGCAGAGTTCCTCGGTGATGGCGGCCCCGCAGCGCTGGCAGCCGGCGCTCGGCACGGAAGCGTCACTGCCGCAGGCGAGCAGCAGCAGACTCAGGCCAGTGGCCTTGAATAGATCAACGGCAGGTTTGCCAAGCATGGACATAGCGTAACGCAGGGCGCGGCGATTCTGGCTATCCTATCGCGCTCTAAACTCACAGCGACTCACACGATGCTCGTGGGCTGGTTCCCATCCACCGACCGATTCCAGCGTGGCATGACGTTCAGTATTGCCTCCTGCCCAGCAACGCCAGACGCTTTGTTCGCGTCGTCGGCCCAATTGCCGACGGCGCATAACCAACAGTTCACAGCGGGGAATGCAATGCTCAAGAATGTGAGTCACAGCAAGGGTCTCGAAGAGGAGATCCTTTTCGAAACACACTTCGATTACCTATTTCGTCGGGCGGCCAGCACACCGTCCCAGCTCTTGCCCGAGGGAGAGAGCACGATCGCGGCGCTGCGCAAGCTCGGCGCGCTGATGGCCGACCCCGGCACCGCCTCCGTTCCGCTCCCCGATCGCGACTCGGCGACGCCAGCGATCTACACCTATTTTGGTCAGTTCATCGATCACGACGTCACCGCCCGCACCGATCGCGACGGCAGTCTGACCGAGATTGGAGCGGGGGCCGCGATCCATCCGCTGGCACCGCAACAGGTGGTCGCGGCGCTGACCAACGGCCGCCGTCCCCAGCTGGATCTCGACAGTCTCTACGGCGATGGGCCCGGTCTGGTCGCGGGCGGAGGCTCCGGCAACGGGCAGAGCGAGACTCGCACCCGGGCGCAGGACCTCTACGACGGCAACCTGCGCCTTTGCGTCTTCAGGCAAGGCAAGCGCCTCGACCTGCCGCGCAGGACTGACGGCTCGGCATCAATCGCCGATGCGCGCAACGACGAAAACATCATCGTGGGACAGCTGCACGCCAGCATGCTCTCCTTCCACAACGCGGTGGCCGATGCCCAGCCGGCCAACCTCGACAACGCCCGCCGCTACGTGCGCGCCCGCCAGCTGGTGCGCTGGGCCTACCAGCATGTGGTGGTCGAGGACTACTTGCCGCGCGTCTGCGATCCTGCGGTGGTGGCCGACGTGCTCGCCAACGGTCCGCGCTACTTCGGCTCAGCGGGTGGCCATAGCCGGCTGTTCATGCCGCTGGAGTTTTCGGTGGCCGGTTTCCGCTTCGGTCACTCGATGATCCGGCCCTTCTACGACCTCAACGCCAACACGCGCAGGGACATCGGCGATCTGCTCGGCGGCGGCGCCAAGCCCGAAAACCAGCAGGACGGTCAGCTGCGTCCGGAGCTCGTGATCGACTGGAAGCGCTTCGTCGGCGACTCGGCCCAGAAGGCCCGCATCATCGATCCGAAGATCGCTGCCGGGCTCTTCGAAATCCCATTCGAGGGTCGGGCCGGCGATCCGATTCTGGCCCACCTGGCCCGCAGCAACCTGCTGAGGGGCTACAGCCTCAGCGTGCCCACGGGCCAGGCGCTGGCTCGGGCCATGGGCATCGACCCCTTGACTGAGAAGCAACTGTTGGAAGGCGAGTCCGCTGAACTCAAAGCGCTCTTCGACGAGGCCTACTTCGACCTGCGCACTCCCCTGTGGTTCTACCTGCTGAAGGAGGCGGCGGTGCAGACGGGAGGTCAGACGCTGGGCGCCGTCGGCAGCCGCATCGTGGCCGAAACGCTGGTGGGCCTGATCAAGGAGAGCCCCAACAGCTACCTCAGCAACCGTCATGACGCCGCGGTCACGGGCAACGGGATCCAGGTCGGCCCGGGCTCGGCCGGCTGCATCACGGATCTGGAATCGCTACTGCAGTTCGCCGGGGTCCTCTGAGCAAGCCCGGGCCGGCGGCTGCGGCGCGACTGCGCCGCAGCCGCCGGCCCGTTTCATTTAAGCGTCCCGCGGAAAACGTTTTGGCAGCTCTTGGATTCCGCCTTAGGACTCCGTGGCGAGCGGGGCCTCGATGAGCTGGGCGTGGCGATTACGCCGGGACTCGACTTCGACCCCACACACGGCTCCAAGAGCATTCGGCTCTCCTACGCGCGCTCCACCGACGAAGTGCGGGAAGCGGTAGCGCGCCTGTGCGGATACGTAAGGACCCGCCGCAGAACCAACGCTACATTTCGCCGCCCAGACGGAGTGCGAATCGCGAGTGCGCCCGGAGGAAAATCCGCGAGACCGCCGGCGAAGCAGCTTCCGGCGAAGCAGCTTCCAGGGCGTTTTTTCTGGCATTCGCTCGCGACGAACCCGAGCCGCTCTTCGAAGCCATGCCGGCGCTGGCCGCCACCGCCGCGAAAGCGACCTGGCAGCTTTCCTGGCGGCAGGTCGCCTCAGTGGGGCCGGAAGGAGCGGAGCTTGCCCGGGGTGCGAAACGTCTCGGTCCACGAAGGGCGTGGCGGGGTGTCGCCGCTGCTGACGCGCTTGGCCCACAGCTCGTCGGTCATGCGAGCCGAGGCCGGCTGGGTAAACTCGTAATACGAATAGACCGGACCCACGTAGACTGCGCGGTCCCCTGCGTTGTCGATGGCCGCGACCAACAGCTCCGTGCGCCCGGTGGCCACCTGCAGCACCTGGCCGTTGTTCGGATCGGTATGCACGTCCGAGACGACCGGCTTGAACGTCTCGGGTGTTTCCCCGTAGAGCAGGCTCGGATACCAGCCCGTGTAGCTGGGCGCTCCGCTGCCTCCACCGCGGATGTCGATCGTACGTTTCAGGAAGTCGGTCTCGGCCGTCGTGAAGGGGCGCGAGGCCAGCTCCTTGCGCGCGAGCGCTTCGAGCTTCGCCATCGTGTCGGCGAAGCGCCGAAAGTGGACCGCGATCCCATTCCGGCGCGAACCCCGATGCCGTCGTTCAGCCTCCTCGCCACCAACCATCGGCACACGGGTTACGACCTCGGCCATTTGCCGTGCCATCTCGCCGAGCTGGGCGTAGAAGCGCGGATAGGGCTCCACATAGCCCTTCGGATACTCGCACTCTGCGAACGCCGTGTAGCTCTGCTTGGCGTAGAGGATGGTGTCGTGGCGCAGCTGCGACCAGGACGCGAGCTGGGTTTGAAGCTGCTTGCGTTGCCAGGCCTGCGTGCGCATCACGTCTGGAAAGGCACCGCTCGCCGGCACCGCATGCAGCTCCCGCAGCACCGAAAGCCAACGGCTGTAAACGCTCTGGCCCCAGTCGTCGGGCTCCAGCGCGCCGATCATCTCGCGCGCCGCCAGCAAGTTCTCACCGTAGCCGTAGCGCTCGAGCTCGTCTTGCAGCAGGTAGGTGGCCTCGTCGTTGCCCAGCGCTGCGGCGACGTCCAGGCCGGTCGGCATGTAGCGCTCCACCTTGCGGCCGTTCTCGAAGATCTCGTCGAAGACGACTTTCGAGAGCGTGAAGCCGTCGAGGGTGAAGCGTTGTCCGAAGACCTGAAAGAGTGGCGGCGGTGTCGCCTTCACGGGCGAATGGGGGTCGGATTTCAGCGTCTGCGATCGAATCAGCTGCTGCCCACCGCGCCCGTCGCGGGCGAGCTCGTCGACTGCGATCGCGACCGCGGCGTCGTCGGCCAAAAGGCGCCCGTCGCGCGGAAGCGAGGCCCACAACGCCTCCGGGCTCGAGCTCGTGCCGACGCCGATCAGGTAGTCGACCGCGGAGCGCACCGCAGCCAGGTCGGGCATGCCGCCGCTGTCGGCGATCAGCCGGCTCAGCAGGGCGGCGGCCCGCCGCTGACGGGGGCGCTCGAGATCGAGTGCGGTGTCGGCGCGGCCGAGCCACATCATGGCGCGGAAGTAGCGCTTGAGCGGGGTCGAGCGGGTGTAGTGTCCCCGCGGGGTGAACTGCGAGAAGTCGACGGCCCTGCGTTCTCCGAAGAGTTCGGTCTCCGGATCGATTTGGAGTTTCAGTCGCGCGACGTGCCAAAGGATGCGCTCTGCCTGCGCGTCCTGACCACTGATTGAGCGAACCAGGAGCCTTCCGTCCCAGACGTCGGGAGCTACTGGCCGCCAGCCGCTTCGATCATTGGCCTTGGCGTCGGTGCCGAGCTCGGCGCCGGCGCCGGCCAGCAGGTTGCGGGCGATGGTGACGTAGAGATCCACGTCGTCGAAGGCCTGCCGAGCCTCCTCGCGCTGGGCCCCCTCGCGGTGCTCGCGTAGATGCTCGTGGGCGCGGCGCAGGACGTCATCGATGGCCGGGTGCAGGGCCATGGTCTCCAGATCCATCAGGGCGTTGTCGAAGGATCGATGCCAGGCGTGCAGCACGGAGTCGGTCGTCACCAGCACGGGCAGGTCGCGCGTGTAGATCGCGAAATACGCCGAGCCCATGGAGAAGTCGCGCTGGTGGTCTACGGCGACGAAGCCGCGCTCATCGAAGCGCGCCAGCTCGGCCCCGGTCATCTCCAGCGTCTCGCGCGCTCGTAGGAAGTAGTGCGACGAGCGCGGATCGAAGCGCGGCGGGCGATCCTTCGCCCGCTTCAGGCTGGAAGCACGCACCAGCTGCTCGAAGTCCAGGTCCCCGAGTTTCTCGAGGCGCGCGTCGTAGCTCGCGACCGCGGCCGGCAGCGACGCTGTCGGCGGTAGCTCCGGCGCTGGAGCGAGCGGCGCGGCCCCCGGCATCGGCTGCTGCTGCCCGGCTCCGCACGCGGTCAGCAATGCAACTGTAAAGCTCCAACTCACCAGGGATTGCATGCGCACGTCGACGGCCCCGAGACCTGGGTAGACGCCCGTTCGTCCGGAAATATTCTGCCCAGGGCGGCTGGCGAAAAAGTCGTCCTGGCAGCTTTCCTGGCGCCGCAGGCCAGGCTCGGGCCCCCGCCTGCGGTGGCGCGGCTCGGGCTCGCCACAAGCTTCCGCGCTCGACCTCCGCCCGGCCTGTACGCGGCTCCCGGCCGATTCCGGCCGGGGCCCGCGTACGGGCTGGTTACGTAACACCTCTGCGCAGGGAGCCTGGAGACGATGCGTACGATTTTGCGAAACTGCCGCGGGCACTGGCCGATAACAGGGTGTGACCGCTCCCCGGCTATCGGTCCCGGATGGGACCCGGATGGTGACCCGGACCTGCGACCTGCGCCGCTTCTACTTGCGGCCCGATCCGGTGGTCAACCAGATCGTGCGCTACTGCCTGTTCCGCGGCGCCGCCAAGTATGGGGTCCTGCTGCACGCGGTCAGCTTTGAAAGCAATC
>JAOUOP010000106.1 GCA_029880325.1 Myxococcales bacterium
GAGACGACGTCGTGCGCAGCTACAAGCAGCTGACCCAAGTCGAACGCTGCTTCCGTTCCATGAAGACGATGGACCTGCACGTACGGCCGATCTATCACCGCACCGAGGACCGGGTACGCGCCCACATTCTGCTATGCACACTCGCCTACTACGTGCGTTGGCACATGCTCGAAGTTTGGCGTCCCTTGCTGTTCTGCGACGAACAGCTCGATGCGAAGGCCCAGCGCGATCCGGTGGCTCCAGCCAAGCGATCTGCGGCGGCTGACGACAAGGCCGCTACCAAGCGCACTGACGACGGAGAGCGGGCCCACAGCTTCCAGACGCTTCTACGAAGCCTCGCGACCATCGTTCGAAACACCTGCCGACGACCTGCGGCCAAGGCCGCAGAAGCAACCGTCGACGTGGACACCCGGCCCACCGAACACCAACAGAAGGCTCTCGATCTCGTCGCATCCATTCAACTGTAGACAGAAGCGAGCCCCATGATTTCAATCCAACGGATTAAAATCATGGGGCTTCTTGTCTGCACGCCGCTGGAACTTCAGCCTAAAGTTGCGTAATGCAATTCGTGTTGCTTGATACACTCAAGACGTTCTAGTAGTGTCGCCCGCCATAGCTCCAGAAGAGCGGGGTAGGCTCTTGAGCGCCGCGTCATGTGCACGCTGGGATTCTTCTAGTTACGTAGACATACAAGGGGTCGTAATGAGAGATTTGAACCACGTTCGCCACATGTTTTGTCATGCTGCCGTTGGTCTTGCGCTTGGAGTCCTGGTGCAGGGGTGTATGACGGCCCCTTTCGACGGAATGCGAGTCGCCGAGCGCAGCACCGCGTTCAGCATGGGCGGCTACATTTTGGGGCCCAACTACACCGTTCGTGTTCAGGCGCGCAATCCAAGCAACGGAAGCTGGGTTGAGATCGGCCGTACCACCTCTTCATCGGTCCCCAGCTTTGTGCTCGCAGACGGAAACACGGTGTACCAATGGACGATTCCGGCCCGGTCCCTGTCCAACACATACTGGCAAAGCGGAACGGGAGGCTACTTCGCTAGAACTCGTGCCCAAGTCTATTACATCGACGCCTGGTACAATATTTCCACCGTGCGGCAAGACGCCCTTGGGTGCATCCTCGAGAATTGGACCGCCCAAGGCATCTCGGAGAATTGCTTTTCTCATCGAGGCGAGAGCTACATATACACCGAAAACTACAGCATTGCGCCAGCTTCTTGTCCTAATCCGAGCGGCTCGACCCCGACTAAGAACGGCCATTACCTGCTCGAAAATATTCCAAGCTGTGCACAATCGATCATCTACAACAAGATGAAAGAGAAGATCTCAAGGTCCATGATCGACGGGCACTATCAAATCGAACACAACGACCCCGCATCCGCTCATGCTACGAGTTCGGTAACTGTAGGCGGTAGAACGTATGGACTCGGCGGTTTTTTTGGTGGCCACGAGATGTACATCCGCAACATGAAGCGTCACGTGATGGTCTATGATTACACCTGGATGCCGAAGGGGGAGATTCCTTCCTGGACGCCCGATACGACAATACCGAGTACTTTCCGCCAAGGAGTTGCGGCACCCAACGGGGACTGCACGGCAGCAGACCCGGCCAAGCGGGGCCCGAACTGTTGCAGCTCGGTAGCATCGGGCTGTACCGCTGGTTGGTATTCCGGGATCGTTGACGACGCGACACCAGGCCTCTCGAGGTTGCCACCGTCGTTTCCCACGAACATGTGCGCGGACGTCACCTCTGCCGCAGCGCTGCACACGCAAGTCAACGGCTGGCATGGCGGAGTGCACTGCACGGTCGGGAACTCCGACTATAGTAATTTTAGCCATGCAGACTTTGCAAAGAGCGTGTTCTGCTCATCATTCGACAACCCTTCCTTTCCTCTCTTTTTGCTCTGGCACAACCACGTAAACGACATCTGGCTTGATTGGAAGGCGTGCGGACACCCGATTCCCTGAGCATCGTGTAAATAAGAACTCGGCGCCCATTCGACGACGGTATTCCGAAGGCCGGGAATCATGTCCTATCGCGGCAAAATCGCCATGTTCCTGTGCGCGATTTGCGCTCTGTTCTTGTGGACCGTGGCAATTTGGGATCCTGAGGGAGCTGAGCCAAGAGGTGATTCCCATGCGAGCGCGCGCAACGAAGAGCGCCGGACCCCGCCGAAGAACGCGCCTGAACCTTCGGCGGGGACGCCCGCGTCAGAATTAGAGCCCCAGCCCCATTCGCAACAGCCGAAATCTCTTTCGGCAGCCTTGGACCACTCGGGCAATCCCCTGGGCTCCTTCACACCGGTTGAGGATGCCTTGGCCGATGCTGATTCTTTGCAAGACGCCTATCGCGCGGCCTCGACTGCTCAAACACCCGAGCAGATCCGCGCTGCAAGACTGGCGCAAATGCGCACGCGCGCAGCGGCATATGATGCGCTGTTGGCGGACGCAGAAGAGGACGTCGAATGGCAGGAACGGTTCACCAAGCGGTTGGGCTTCGCATTTGACCAGTTCGATGGGGCAGCCAGCGTCGAAGACGCTCGCTGCGGTTCGAGTATTTGTCGCCTGCGAATTCGGCCGCGCGACCGGACAGCGTACGCCGCTCTCCTTGGGTATTCGAGCGCAGCGCGGACGCTCCTGGGAGCGGCAGGGATGTTGATACCCGCAGACGACGAGGACGGCGAGGAGATTACTTTGTACGTTGCCCGGCCGGGCGAGGAGCTTCCCGATCCGGCTGCCAGCAGTGCCGATTCGCCCTTGTAGCTTTGATCGATCGCTCCGATGCGCGGCAAAAAAATCGGCAAAAAAATCCGAATCTCGGACAACTATCAGTTGACCGTTCCCCATCGGCTCCAGGTTCCGGGCCGCCAATTGGCCTGATTTTCCTACCGCAGCACCCGATCGGCCCCGCAACGCCCCCATTTTCCGACTTTCGACGTGCCGCGAACGCACCGATGCGCCGCGAGAGCCGGATCTCGCGACGCACGCCCCCGAAGGGCTCTGACTTCAGTCAGGGGGATCGGAGCCGCTCCGGGTCGGGCCGCCTGGCGGGCGGCCTCTTCGCTTGTCACGAAGGATCACCAGCCGCCGAGACTTGGCGGCTTCTTCATCGTCGACAAGTAGGCTCAAGGTGGGTCGGGAGCCCCGGTCGGGAGTCCAGAGCCTGAAGAAAGCTGCTCGAAAGCTCGGCCTCTCCTTCTGGCACTATCTCCTCGATCGCACCCGTGGTGACGGCCAACTACCCGCGCTCCCTGAACTCATCCAAGCGCGCGCAGGCTCCCCCTGAGCCCGGCACCGATATTGCTACGCGACAGCCGCCAAGGCCGCCGGGGTCTCGCCCGACGAGCCTTCAACTCCCATGGCCTCCGCCGTCACCCTACGGGCGAACCGCTCAGCGAAAACGCGGCCGACAGGGGGCGACAGTCGCCCCCTGCCACGACTTTTTGAGAAGCTACCCTCCATCGAAGAAAACGGCATCAAAAACATCACCGTCCACGCCGTCGGCCTCGGCGCCGAACGCGCGAAGCTGCCCTTCTTCGCGCCCCCCGACGAAAACCTGGGAACCGGATCCTTCGTCGACGGCTACCACGCGGAAAATCGCCCGCTTCACGAACTCGAAATCGTCGTGGGTGACGAAGCCCTGGAGACCGCCAGCGCCGGCCCCATCGCAATGCTCAAGGTGGACATCGAGGGGTATGAAAAAGCAGCCCTACAGGGCTTGACGAAAACCCTGACGCGGGATCGGCCCATAATTGTAATGGAGATTACAATTGACCAAAAGACCGAACACACTTTCAAGAGCCGGGAAAAACTCGCGGGCGTCCTTCCGGAGAGCTACGAGCTGCTGAGGTTCGCACGCGACAAGGGCCTGGACGTGGAATCGGGCCGCTATCAGCTCGCTCCGCTGCAGATCGACTTCGGCCACGATCAACAGCTGGATATCGTGGCGTTACCATCGAGCCTGGTGGCCAAGCTGCCCCGCGAGGGTGGGCCTCCAAAGGAGCCGTGATGGCGTCGACCGGTCACCCGTCGCGCAACGGGTGCGCTGCGACGCGGACGCAGACGCGCCGTGCTGTTCCGCTTCCTCCTCGACCCGTACCTTCTTCCGCCCAGCACCACGACGCCGACGGTTGTAGTCCTCGGTGCGGTCAGCGGCGGCGTGGAGCAGCGCCTCGACCCCCTCCTCCACGACACGCTCGATGTGTTCGCCGGTCGCGCTTCCTCGCTCGTGTTGTGAGCGATGCTTGCGCCGCTCCCGCGCCTTGCGCCGCTTTTGGATGCGTTTCTCCGCGCGCTGCAGGTCCGCCTCCGTGGGCATCAGGTTGCGGATCAGGCGCGCGCCCAGCATCACCGCACTGCCGAGCCGCCCCCAGTGGTAGAACGCTCCGGGGCCGGTCATCCTGTCGATGGCCGCCACGATGGCGTTCACGAAGGCGAGATCGACCACCTGGTGTCCGAATCCGCGACGATGCGCGCGCACGATGGCCGCCCGCGCCTCATCGGTGTCGCGCTCGAGCTCGACTTCTCCGGCCGCGTGCTCCACCGCCTCTCGTTCGACCCAGAACTCGGCGGCCGCTGCGATCAGGTCCTCATGACGGATGCCATCGCCCTCTTCGCGCTCGATGGCCGGGCGCAGGATCTCCTCGCCCTGCTCTCAGCTGTAACGGCCCACGGCACCGCGCTCCACCTCGATCTTCTCACCCCACACCGCGGGCTGCAAGGCGGGAGGCAACCGCTGTATGCTGCCCGCACTTCCGCCAGGCCCAAAGGAAGGCCTACGAATGAAATTCGGGATCATGTTCGCCAACGCCGGCCCCTTCAGGGAGCCCGAGCTGCTCCACGCGAGCGATCCCTCCGACCCACCCCAGTGCCCGGCGAGGCAAGGGCCCAAAGCAGAGCTAGGCCCTAAACAAGCGCATGTGGAGGATGAGCTGCGCAAAGATGTTGTGAAACAGGAGTTAGCGAAAAGCGAAATACGCAGGTGCCGCGGGTCGGAGGGAGCGAGCCAACTTCGCCCGGGTGGTCTCACCCGCCGCCCTCGCCCGGGCGCCAGGAAGTCCGGAGCCGGAGTCAGTGGACCCTGAAGTCGAACGGGCCCTGCGACCGCAGATAGACGACCAGGGCCCGTGCCTCCACGTCGCTGGCATCCCAGGTGTGATGGCACTCGTAGACCTCGAGCGGAAAAGGCGAGTGACGCTCCAGGCCGGCCGGCCTCTCACCCTGGTGATGATCCCGATGAGTTCCTCTCCGGGAATAACCCCCGGTTTGCTGACGGGTCTGATCGATGTCGAGGGCCACGGCGGTGGTGGCATGGCAGCCTCTGCAGCTGAGATCGTCGAGCCCATCGATGCCTGCGGGAGGCGCGCCGCTGTAGCTGATGGTGGCACCGTAGAGCTGCTCACCGAGCGCGTACTGTTAACCGCGCCGATAGGGCGCAAATTCCCGCCGGCCATGACGTCGGGCGTTCAACTCGGCGAGTTCCACAGCCGAATAGCCGAGCGCGGTGCCCTGACCCATGCGCTCGCGAATGAAGTCCTCGATGAGCCGCTGGGCCTCGGAGCCGAGTTCGTCGTCGGAACAGTCGTTCCACAGCGCGAAGACCGCGAGCCGCCGCTCCGCCGTCGTCGCCGCTTCGTTATCCACGATGCCGACCAGCTGACCGCGCAACGTGCGCAATCCCCGTTGCCGCCGCGCCTGCCAGTCGACCTCGGCGAGTTCGCGGCGAAGGGTCTCGGTGCGATCGAGGAAGTGCTGCTTTTCGGCCGCGTAAAGCGTATTGCCGACCAGCGAGCCCTCGATCAAGTCGCCAATGTCGAAGTTGAAGCGCAAAAACTCGAACGTCGGCTGCAACTCGGCGGTAACCGCGGGCCGATCCTCGAAGTGCACGCTACCGTCGCGGGCGATGGTGGCCGAAAACGCGTGCCCCTGGTAGGCGTAGCTGCCGTCGACTTGGCGCTCCAGCTCGGGGTCGGGGCGGCGGCGAACGTGGGGCCGATCTGCGGCGGCAGCTCGCAGGGCCTGCTGGAGGCGGGCTTCATGGATGTCAACGTCGGTAGCACCTGCCGCCGGCCCATGCTCCACACAGGCGGCGGCCAGCTCGCGACCATCGGCTGCGCCACAGCGGGTGCCCTCGCGCTCGAGCAGCCCCGCCGCCACAGCCGCAGGTGAAAGGTCGAGCGGAGACCCAGGGGGTGCTGCAGGCGCGTCGTTCACCACGACTGCCGAGGCCCTGGGCTGCTCTTGCGCTTCGACGGGCTCGGGCACGTCGGCCACCAGCGCCGCTCGCGGCTCCGGCGGCACAGCCACGACCCGGGCCTGGGATCGCGATACGCGCCTCGCGGTTCGGTCAGGCGCAACCACCGACGGCGCGGGCTGCACCAGCTTCGCCTCGACCGGCGCCACCACCTCGAGCCACTGCAACTCGAGCCACTGCAACTCGAGCTGGCGCAGGCTGGCCGGCGTGGCCCGCGGCGGCCGCGATGCGCGCGGTACCAGCGCGACCAACGCCAGGTGCAGCGACAGCGAGGCCGCCGCAAAAACGGCGAACGCGACTCGGCGTGAAGGTCGCACCAGGCCACCCTACGCGCGGCCCAGGGACCTGTAAACGCGCCTCCCAAGCCCTCAGGCAGTCGCCGATGGGCTCGCCGGCCGGCGCCAGCCGCAGCGCACGAAGCGCAGGGGCCCGCGCACGCCCAGGCCCCTGTAGTGCTCGCAGTCCATGCAGGTCGTGGCGGCCAGCTTGCAGTCGCGCCGCTCGCAATAGACCGCCAACTGCAGCCCACACCTGGCGTCGCCGCCTTCGATCCGTTCCATCGACATCATCAGCTCGCGCATGGTTCCTCCCACGCTGGGGACAGGCCCCGAGCATGCGCCCTGGGTGCCGGTAGTGCTTGACCGAGCGCAAATGGGGCTCGAGCCACGTGAGCGCCGGCTGCGCTTCCGGTCGGGGTCCGGAGGCGTCGGCATGGCTCGTTGGGAGGCGCCCCGCCCCTCAATGCGGGTCACAGATCGCCTCGCGGCGGACCAATTTCGGCCAGAGCCCCCTCCCCGCGGTCGCCCACGGCGGACTTTTGCCGATCCGTCCCCGGATTGTCACCGGCCTGTCACATGGCGGCCGTAGCGTCCGCGCCATCCGAACCGAGCGCTCGCGCCCGGAACCACGAATCCAACGAGTACGATTCATGCGAAACCAGACGATTTCACGCACCTGGCTGGCCTTGACCCTGACGCTTGCCCTTTGGCCCCGCGCATCACAGGCCCAGGAGGCCGCTCCGGGCGCCACGCAGCCGGCCGCCGAGGCGCCGGCCGAGCCCGCACAGCTGGCCCAGGCGACCCCGGCGACCGAGCCGCCCGCCGCCGAGCGAGCCACCGCCGCGCCGGCGCCCGCCGACGCTCCTGCCGTGCCGGAGCCGACCGCTGAGGCGACCGAAGCCGAGGCGACCGACGCGAACTCCGAAGCCGAGACCTACGCCGACCCCGCCGTTGCCCCGACTGCTGCCCCAGCCAAGCCGAGCGGCGACCACGACGTCGACAACAGCAAGACCCGCTTCCGCCCCGGCAAGGGCCTGCACGTCGAGAGCGCCGACGGCGACTTCGCCCTGGCCACCCGGCTGCGCGCTCAATTTCTCTACACCACGGAGAAGACCGACCAGTGGCAGCAATCCTTCCAGATCCGCCGTGCGCGCCTGCAGTTCGGCGGTCATGTCTTCGGCAAGAACAATAAGTTCAAGGCCGAGTTCGCGGTCTCACCGCGCGACATGGGTATGAGGGACAGGCCCGATGCGGAGGCAGAGCCCAAGACCTCACCCCTACTCGACTGGTACCTGGACTTCACCCAGCTGCGCGATCTCAGCCTGCGCGTCGGCCAGTACAAGATCCCCCACAACCGCCAGCGCGTGGTTTCCTCGGGCAACCTGCGCCTGGTCGATCGCTCCATCGTCAACTCCGAGTTCACTCTCGACCGCGACCTGGGCTTCGACCTGCGCTCGAAGGACCTCTTCGGCCTGGGCTTTCTTCGCTACTACGCCGGCATCTATGTCGGCGAGGGCCGCAACCGCAACACCATGGACGACTTCGGCATGCTCTACCTGGCACGCGTCGAAGTACTGCCCATGGGCGACTTCAAGGACTACTCGGAAGGCGACCACGCGCGCACGCCCGAGCCCAAGCTGAGCATCGGTCTCGGCTACGCCCACCTGGAAAACGGCAAGAAGGACCGCGGCGTGCTCGGCACCCGCCCGGCCGATGGCGGCGTCACCGACTTCGACAGCCTCACCGCCGATGTCGTCTTTCGGCTGATGGGTTTCTCCTTCGAGACCGAGTTCATGTACCGCGATGGCAAGCGCCAACCGGGCAACGCGGTCGATCCGGCAACCATGATGCCGTTCCCGGTGTCGGGTCCCCGCAACGGCTACGGCATCATGGGCCAGGCCGGCTACCTGCTGCCCGACCTGGACCTCGAGGTCGTGGCCCGCGTCGGCGCCAATCGCCAGGCGGGCGACGAATCCGTGCTCGACGAGCAGACCGAGCTCGGCGGCGGCGTCAACTACTACTTCGCGGAGCACCCGCTGAAGCTGCAGCTGGACTACTTCCACCTGACCGAACGCGCCGGCGACGACCCGGACGCGGACTGGGAGTCGGAAGACCGCATCCGCCTGCAGCTGCAGGCGGCGTTCTGAGCTGGGACTACGTGCCCAAAGTCGAGCCTCAGACTCAATCGTCTTCGAGCAACTCGAAGTCGTCGAAGTCCTCGTCGATCTCGATGATGTCATCTTCATCGACGAGGATTTCGAGTTCCGAGTCTCCGGCCCCCCCGGCGTCCTCGTCCCCATCCCGATCCCCAGCCGCCGCCATCGGCTCGGGCGGGTCGGCCGCGGGGGTCTGGGGGAAGTCGCTGGGGTCGAGGTCCTGTTCGAGCAGCTGATCGACCGCGGTCGTCACGTCGTCGGCAAGCGTGTCAGCGGTCATCTGAAGCGTGGCTTCGGGATCGTCGGGCTCCGGCGCAGCCGCCAACGTCGCTTCGTCGTCGCCGACCTCCTCGGCCTCGGGCAGCTCGGATGGGATGATGCTGGGCTCGAGCAAGCCAGCCAGTCCCCCATCGTCGGCCCCGGCGTCCCCGGCGTCGGGGCCCACTGCGGAGGGTGCCGACGTCGCGATCTCCATGCGCTCGTCTTCGTCGACCAGCTTCGGTACCGCCGGCGCCGTCAACGACGGCAGCGCCACCGGCTCGGCGCCCCGCACCGGGAAGGGTGAGGGCTGGGCGGCCGGCATCGGGGAGGGGTTGAACGGCGCGGCCGGCGGACTCGGCACAGCCGCGGCAGGTGGAGAAATGGGTGCCGGCGCCGGAGCCTTGGGCGCGGGCGCCACCGGCGGCGCCACCCGGCCAGTCCGGGACCTGGCCGGCATCCCCGGCGCGCCCGGAGCCCTCGCCGGTGCAGGGCTCGGCAGAGCCACCTTCACGCCCGCAGCGAGGTCATCGAGCAGTCCGTCGATGCGCTGCGCGCTGAGATCGGCCTCGCCGTAGCGGGCCACCAGCTCCTCGATATTGCCCGGAACCGCGCCCAGGGCGTCGAGTTGTCGATCGATCTCCGCCAGATCCGCCATCGCGGCGATCATCGCACGGGGGCGTCGGCTTGCAAAATGCCTTCGACACGCGCGTAGATGCTGGCGAGGGCCTCATCGAGCTTCGACGGATCGTTGCCGCCGGCCTGGGCGAAGTCGGGGCGACCGCCACCCCGCCCGCCGACCTGCGCGGCGACATTGCCGATCAGATCCCCGGCGCGCAGGCGATCGTTGAGTTCCTTGGAGACGCTGCACACCAGCACCACCTTGCCGTCGCCCGTGACCGCCCCCAGCACCACCACCGCGGGCGCCAGCCGGTCGCGCAGGGTGTCGGCGAGCTCGCGCACGGCCTTGGCCTCGGAGAGCGGCGCGCGCGCCCCGAGCACCGTGACGTCCCCGAAGCTGCGCGCGTCGGCGCTCAGATCACCGGAGCCGCCGCTAACCAACTTGCGTTCCAGGGCGTCGATCTTCTCCTGCAGGGCCCGATTGCGTTCGAGCAGGCGCCGGGTGCGCTCGGCCACCTCGGAGGCGCTGCCGCGCAGGAGTTCCGCAGCGCTCTCGAGCTCGCCCTCGAGCGACCAGCTGTGCTGCAGCGCGCGCAGTCCGGTGGCGGCCTCGATGCGCCGCACGCCGGCGGCGATGCCGGCGTCGCTGAGCACCTTGAAGGCGCCGATGTCGCCGGTGCGCCGCACGTGGGTGCCGCCGCATAGCTCGATCGAATCGGAGATGGTCAACATGCGCACGGTCTGGCCGTACTTCTCCTCGAAGATGCCGATGGCACCGCGCGACTTGGCCTCATCGATCGGCAGCACGTCGGTGGTGACCTCGGCATTGCGAATGATGTGGGCGGTGACGCGCTCTTCAATGGCCTGGATCTCGGCGCGGCTCAGGGGCTGTGCCGCCGAGTAGTCGAAGCGCAGCCGATCGGGCCCCACCAGGGAGCCTTTCTGCATGGCGTGGGGCCCCACCACTTCGCGCAGGGCCAGGTGCATCAGGTGGGTGGCGCTATGGTTTTGGCGCGTGGCCCTACGGGCGGCGTGATCCACCTCGAGTTCGGCCGTGTCCTCGACGCGCAGGACGCCGCCCTCGAGGGTGCCGCGATGGACCACGAGGCCAGGCCGCGGGCGCAGGGTATCTGCGACCCGAAAGCGAGCATCGCCCGCGCGGATCTCGCCGCGGTCGCCCATCTGACCGCCGCTCTCGGCGTAGAACGGCGTCTGCTCCGTGATCACCTCGCCGGCTTGACCGGGCGCGAGCGAGCGCACCGCTTGCCCCTCGTGCAGCAGCGCGACGATGGGAGCGCTGGCCAGCTCGGTGTCGTAGCCCAAGAACGCCACCTCGGGTAGCTCCTGGGAGAGCTGCTTGTAAACGGCCGGTGATCCCGCCTCGCCCACCTTGGAGCCGGCGCTACGCGCCCTGGCGGCCTCGAGCGCCGCGTCGAAGCCCGGCTGGTCGATGGAAAAACCCTGCTCGCGCCCGATCACCTGCTGCAGGTCCAGGGGAAAGCCGTAGGTGTCGTAAAGCTCGAAGGCCACCGCGCCGGGCAGCTGCCGCGGGGTGTCGTCTTCAAAGGCGTGGGCCGCCAGGCGGTCGAGGCCGCGCTTGAGCGTGGCCCGGAAGCGCTCCTCTTCCTGGCGCGTGATCTCCTCGATCAGCGCCCGCCGTTCCCGAAGCTCCGGGTACTCCGCCCCCATCAGCTCCACCACGCGCAGGGCGCAGGTATGCAGGAAGGGCCGGTCGATGCCCAGGCGATGGCCGTGGCGGATGGCGCGGCGCATGATGCGCCGGAGCACGTAGGAACGGCCCTCGCGATCGGGAAAGACGCCCTCGGCGATGAGGAATGCGGTGGCGCGGGCGTGGTCGGCGATCACGCGCATGGAGACGTCGTCGGGCCCCTGGCTGGCGCCATAGGGCTTGCCGGCCAGCTCACCGGCCAGCTCCACCACGGGCCGCAGGAGATCGGTGTCGTAGTTGCTGACCACGCCCTGCAGCACGCAGGCCAGGCGCTCGAGACCCATGCCGGTGTCGATGCAGGGCGCCGGCAGCGGCTCGAGGCGACCATCGGCGTGGCGCTCGAACTGCATGAAGACCAGGTTCCACAGCTCGACCCAACCGCTGCCCGCCTCGTCGGGTTCGTCGCCGAAGCGCGAAAGATCCGGCTGGCCTTCGCCGAAAAAGTAGTGGATCTCCGAGCACGGTCCGCAGGGGCCGGTGTCGCCCATCTGCCAGAAGTTATCCTTGGCGTCGCAGCGGATGATGCGCTCGGCCGGCAGCCCCGCAAGCTCGCCCCACAGCTGCTCGGCCTCGGCGTCGGCGGGCAGGTCGCCCTCGCCGCCGAAGACCGTCACGCACAGCCGCTCGGCCGGCACGCCCATGACCGTGGTCAGAAACTCCCAGGCCGCCTCGATGGCCCCGCGCTTGAAGTAGTCGCCGAAGGAGAAATTGCCGAGCATCTCAAAGAAGGTGTGGTGGCGCGCGGTCACGCCCACGTTCTCGAGATCGTTGTGCTTGCCGCTGACCCTGATGCACTTCTGGGAGCTTGTGGCGCGGCTGTAGGAAGGCGACTCCTGGCCGGTGAAGACATCCTTGAAGGGCACCATGCCGGCGTTGACGAAGATCAGCGTGGGGTCGCCCTGGGGCACGATGGGGGCGCTGTGGGCCCGGTGATGCTCGCGGGCGGCAAAGAAGTCGCGGAAACGGTCCCGGATTTCGCTCGAGCTGGGCATGACCCGCTGCAATTAGCGCAGGCTCCGGGCAAATACCACCGAGGCGGCGGAGGAGCCTCGCAGCCATCGCATGGCCCGGGCGGCCGTGCTATGGCTCCCCCTCCGGAGCGCCCACGTGCTGACCTATCTGAGGGTTCGGAACTTCGCGATCATCGACGAGCTCGAGGTGGAGCTCGACGCAGGCATGAACGTCGTCACCGGCGAGACCGGCGCCGGCAAGTCGATCCTGATCGAGGCCCTGTCGCTGGTGCTGGGCGCCCGCGCCCGCCCCGAGGTGGTGCGCGGGGGCGCCGAACACGCCGAGGTGGAGGCGCTCTTCGACATCGCCGACGACGAAGCCGCCCGCGCGCGCATCGAGGCCGCTGGGGTAGGCGCGGGCGACGAGCTGGTGCTGCGGCGCCTGATCCAGCGCTCGGGACGCTCCCGGGCCTATATCAACGGCAAGCTGGCCTCGGCCAGCCAGCTGGGCGAGTTGGCCGCAGGCCTGGCCGACATCTCTTCCCAGCACCAACACCACACCCTGGTCGACGCCAAAAACCACCTGGATTTCCTGGACGCCTTCGCCACCCTCCAGACGCAGCGCGCCGCCGTGGCCGCGGAGTACCGCCGCTTCGCCGACGCCCGGCGCCAGCTCGACGACTTCCGCCGCGAGGCCGGCGAGCGCGTCGAGCGCGAGGACCTCTTGCGCTATCAGATCCAGGAAATCGAAGCGCTCAACCCCGAGCCCGGCGAGCACGAGACGCTGCGCGCCGAGCGCGACCGTCAGCGCCATGCCGAGCGCCTGGCCAAGGTCACCGCCAGCGCCGAAGATCGGCTCTACGCCAGCGACGAGGCCCTGTGCCAGGTGCTGTCGCGCATCGGCCAGGAACTCAGCCATGCCGCCGAACTCGACGCCGAGCTGTCGCCCCTGGCCGAGCAGGTGGCCGCCGCCGAGGCCCAGCTCGAGGATGTGGCCCGCGAGCTCGGGGCCTACGCCCGCCGCGTGTCGCTGGACGAGGAGCGCCTGGCCGAGGTGGAAGATCGCCTCGACGGTCTGTCGCGACTGATGCGCAAGTACGGCGGCAGCCTGGAGGCGGTGCTGGCCCACCGCGAGCGCGCCGAGCAGGAACTGGCGGCCCTCGAGCACAGCGAGCAGCGGCGCGAAGAACTGGAGGCCACCGCGCGCGCGGCCGAGGCGGAGGTGGCGGCGGTGGCGCGCAAGCTCTCCAAGGCCCGCGCCCGCGCCGCCAGGAAGCTCGGCCAGGCGATCAGCGAGGAGCTGCGCTCGCTTTCCATGGGCGAGGCCGAGATCACGGTCGACGTGGCCCAGCCCCAGGGCGGCGAGGGCGAGCTGTGCGTGGACGGGGCGCGGCTATCACCCACCGGCATCGATCGGGTGGAGCTTCTGATCGCCACCAACCGCGGCGAAGCCCCCCAGCCCTTGCAGCGCATCGCCAGCGGCGGCGAGCTGTCGCGGGCCATGCTGGCGGTCAAGCGCGTGCTGGCGGGCCTGGGTCCGGCCGGGCTCTACGTCTTCGACGAGGTCGACGCCGGCGTCGGCGGCGCCGTGGCCGAGGTCATCGGGCGCAAGATCAAGGACGTGGCCCAACATCATCAGGTGCTGTGCATCACGCACCTGCCGCAGATCGCGGTCTTCTCCGACGCCCACTACCACGTCTCCAAGCGCGTCGAGGACGGCCGCACCCACAGCCACATCGCACGCCTGTCGACCGCCGAGCAGCGCGAGGAGATCGCGCGCATGCTCGGCGGCATCGAGATCAGCGAAAAGACGCGCGCTGCCGCCCGCGAGATGCTGAAGACGGCCCGGCGCTGAAAGTCTACGCCGGGATCAGCACCAACTTGCCGGTGGTGCCGCGCCCCTCGAGGGCGTCGTGGGCCGCGGCCGCCTGGGCGAGCCCGAAGCGGGCGCCGATGCGCACGTTCAAGCGGCCGTCGGCCACGCCGTCGAGCACCGCAGAGGCCCGCTCCAAAAGCTCCGTTCGCGTGGCCGTGTAGTGAGCGAGCGAGGGCCGCGTCACAAAGAGGCTGCCGCCGCGGTTGAGCCGCTGCAGATCGAAGGGCTCGACGGGACCGCTCGACTGACCAAAAAGAACCAAAAGGCCGCGCGGCCTGAGGCACAATAGCGAGCCGTCGAAGGTCGTGCGGCCCACCGAGTCGTAGACGGCGTCGAGACCGCGGCCGTCGCTGAGCTGCTGCACGCGCTCGGCGAAGTCGGTCTCGGTGTAGAGGATCACCTCGTCGGCGCCAGCGGCGCGCGCGAGCTCGGCCTTCTCCGGCGTCGAGCAGGTCGCAAACACGCGCGTACCGGCGGCGCGCAGCATCTGCACCAATAGCGCCCCGGTGCCACCCGCGGCGGCGTGCACCAACACGCTGTCGCCGGGCCGCGTCTCGCGCACGCCATGGGTCAAATAGTGGGCGGTCATACCCTGCAGCATGGCCGCCGCCGCGACCTGCAGCTCCACCGCCTCGGGCACCGGCACCAGGGCGGCCGCAGGAGCCAAAATCTCGCTGGCATAGGAGCCCGGGGCCAGCCCTTTCAAGGTGCGTCATAGGCGACCTGGGTGACGTCAACATGACATCGGGTGAAATCATTCGGCCAGCAGTCGTGCGGTCGAGACGTGAGGTCTGTTTTTGAAGCGGGTTCGTTTGGGAAC
>JAOUOP010000058.1 GCA_029880325.1 Myxococcales bacterium
ACCGCTGCCTCGGTAGCCTTGCATGTACCTGGACGTGCGTGCATCTACGACAAATCCCACATCCATCGACGACCCTGCGCTGCCGCGGCGGCACGAGGTTCTCGGCATCATCGCGGCGGCGGCCACGCTGCTGCTCGGGTTTGCGCTGTGGTCCTACGACCTGCGTGGCGGCGACAATTGGGTCGGGCCGGTGGGCGAGGCGGTGGCGGGTTTCTTCGTCGGCGCCTTCGGATTGGGCGCGGTCTGGCTGCCCGTCGAGCTGATGCTGGCGACGGTGGGGCTGTTTCGGCTGCGGGCGACCCAGGCCTGGGTCACGCACGGGGCTTCGGTGCTGGTGATCTTGTTGCTCGGCTGTGCGCTCTTGCACCTGTCATTGCCCGAGCTCGAGGTCTTCGGCGGCCACCTGGCGGGCGGGCTCCTGGGCGAGGTCCTGGCCGAGGTCCTGCGTTCGCTGGTGGGGCCAGCGGGCGCCTACGTGCTGTGTATCGCGGCCCTGCTGATCAACATGGTGCTGCGCACTTCGCTCTCGGTGGTGGGTCTGTCCCATCGGGTGGGTGGCTCCATCGGTGATGGTGCGCGCTCGGCCACCCGCTCATTGCGCGGGGGCCTCGAGCGGTTGTCGGAGGCCTGGGAAGAAGCCAAGGCCATCGAAGCCGAGGAACGCGCCCAGGCCGAGGCCGAGGGCGCGCCGCGTATCGTCGACACCGCCGCCGGCATCGACGCTGCCCAACAGGACGAGGCCGGGGAGGACGCGACCGAGGCAGAGGAGGTAGAGCCCGCGGAGGCCACCGAGGCCGAGGATGACGAGGGCGACGACGAGGGCGACGACGCGGCCGAAGAACTCGACGACGGGCTTGAAGCCGGGAGTTCGGCCACCGGTCGCACGGTGAAGCTGAGCGAAAACGGCGGCTCCAAAGCCGCTTGCTCGGGTCGCGCCCGGGGCGGGCGCAAGGCCGGCCCCGTGATCGTCGCCCCCCGCAGCGAGCCCAAGCGTGACGCCCCCGTCCTGGGCCTCGAACCGCGCACCACCGCCGATGGTCGCGTCTTCACCCTGCCGCCGACCAGGCTGCTGAGTGAGCCCCCGGAAAACCGGCTTCAGATCGACGCCGACACGCTCAAGCTCAACGCCTCGCGGCTGGTCGAAAAGCTCGAGGCCTACGGGGTCAAGGGCCGGGTCGACGAGATCCACCCCGGGCCCGTGGTCACCATGTACGAATTCGAGCCGGCCAGCGGCACCAAGATCTCCAAGATCGCCGGTCTCTCCGACGACCTGGCGATGGCCCTGGCGGCCGAAAAAGTGCGCATCGTGGCGCCGATTCCGGGCAAGGCGCGGGTGGGTTTCGAGCTGCCCAACGAGCGGCGCCAGACGGTGGTGTTGCGGGAGCTGCTCGAGGACGAGCGCTGGCTTCAGCAAAAGGGGCTTTTGCCCGTGGCCTTCGGCAAGGACATCGCCGGCCGCTCGGTCTATGCCAACCTCGCCGACATGCCCCACGCCCTGGTGGCCGGCGCCACCGGCTCGGGCAAGAGCGTGGGCCTGAACGTGATGTTGACCTCGCTGCTGATGCGCAAGACCCCCGAGGAGCTGCGGCTTCTGATGATCGACCCCAAGATGGTCGAGCTGGCGGTCTTCGACGGCATCCCGCACATGCTCCTGCCCGTGGTTACCGACATGCAGAAGGCGTCGCTGGCCCTGCGCTGGGCGGTCGACGAGATGGAGCGCCGCTACCAGCTCTTTGCCGACGCCGGGGCGCGCAACATCGAGAGCTACAACCGCAAGGTCGAGCGCGTTCACAGCGGCGATTTGAGCATGGACGCCTTCAACGCCAAGCGCGCCGGCAAGGCCCGGGCCTTCGACCACCACGGCCAGGAGGTGCTGGTCGACCCCGACGAGGGCGAGCAGGCCGACGCCAATGCCCAGCTGCCCGACAAGCTGCCCAGTATCGTGGTGGTGGTCGACGAATTCGCCGACCTGATGATGGTCGCGGCCAAGGACGTGGAGGCGGCCATCGCGCGCCTGGCCCAAAAGGCGCGGGCGGCCGGAATTCACGTGATTCTGGCCACCCAGCGCCCCAGCGTCGACGTCATCACGGGCATGATCAAGGCGAATTTCCCGTCGCGCTTCGCCTTCAAGGTCAGCCAGCGCGAGGACAGCAAGACCATCCTGGGGCGCAACGGCGCCGAGCATCTCTTGGGCAAGGGCGACATGCTCAGCCTGATGCCAGGGGCCAGCGACCTCAAGCGCATCCACAGCGCCTACATCGACGAGGACGAGGTCAAAGAGGTGTGCGATTTCCTGCGTCTGCAGGGCAGCCCCGTCTACGACGAGAACATCATCAAGCCGCGCGAGGAAGAAGAAGAGGGGGGTCTGGGCGGGCCGGCCAGCGACGACCCGCTCTACGACCGGGCGGTGGCGGTGGTGGCACAGGCCGGCTATTGCTCCATCAGCCACATCCAGCGCAACCTCTCCATCGGCTATAACAAGGCGGCCAAGCTGGTCGAACGCATGGAAAAAGAGGGCGTCGTGGGCCCGGCCAGCGGCAAGGCCGGGGGTCGGCGCGAGGTCTTTGTGGAGGCCCGCTGAGCCGATCGGCGCGCTGGACGAATCATGGTATTGTGGACCACCGAGGTGAAGGCCGTGCCCCCGAATTCAGCAAACGACAAACTTCTCGCGATTTTGGCTTGCCCCAAATGCCACGGCAGCCTGAAGTCCATCGACGAGCCCGAGGGCTTCGCCTGCGAAAGCTGCGGGCTGCTCTACGGGGTCGACGACGGCCTGCCCAACATGCTCATCGACGACGCCCGTCCCTGGCCCGAGGGCGGGGCGGAGGCATCGAGCTGAGCCGATGGCCATCGATCCCGTAACCGGCCAGGTCCTGCCCAAGATCCTCGTCGTCGAGGACGACGCCGATTTGCTCGTGATGATGAAGGCGATGCTCAAGAGCGTCGGCGAGATCACCCTGGCCAAGGATGGGCAGGAGGCCTACGACCTGATGAAACAGGGCTTCAAGCCCGATGTCATCGTGACCGACGTGATGATGCCGCGCATGGACGGCATCACGCTGGCCAAGACGCTGAAGAACGACAAGCAGATCGGAAACATTCCGCTGGTGATGCTCACGGCCAAGAGCGGCCCGCTGGACATGATCACGGGCATCAACGCCGGGGCCCGTCATTACATCACCAAACCCTTCAAGGCCGCCGACCTGATCGACAAGGTCAAAAAGGCGCTGCAGCACCGGCGCCTCTGATCCGGGCGAGCCGGCGATGGGCGCGGTGGTAGGCGCCGGGGGGCGCTCGAGGCCGAGGTGGCTCGCGGGGCTTTGGCGATCGCTTTGGTGGTCGCCGCTGATGGCGGGGTCGTCGGCGGTTTGTTACGTGCTGGCCTTCCCCGGCATCGGGCTGTGGCCGCTTGCCTTTGTGGCGCTTCTGCCGCTGACGCACGGCCTTTTGCGCAGCGCGGCAGGCCCGCGTGAAGCGCTGTGGTTGGGCCTCTGCTTCGGGGTTTTCACGCAGCTGCTGGGCTACTCCTTCTTGCTTGGCACACTCGAGCGTTTTTCGGGCTTTCCGGTCTGGCTGTGCGTGCCCATCGTGCTGCTCTTTGGCGTCTACCAGGGGCTGCCTTTCGGGCTATGGGCGCTGGTTTTCGACGCGCTGCGCCGGCGCGGGCGCGATGCGCTCCTGCTTTCGCCCTTCGTGTGGGTGGCGCTGGAGTTGGTCTATCCGCAGATCTTCCCCACCTACTTCGGCAACGCGCTGGTCGAGACAGAAAACCTGCGCCAGGGGGCCGAGCTGGGCGGACCGATGCTGCTTTCGTGGCTGCTGGTCGCGCTGAACGCCGCGCTCTATCGTGGCGTGGTGGAGCGGCGGCCCACGGCGGGTGTGTGGTCGCTGGTGGTGCTGTGCGGGCTCTTTTGGGGCTACGGGCACCATCGGATCGCTGCTGTCGACGGGCAGATGCAGGCGGCGCGCGAGCGTGGCGCCACGCTGAGGGTGGGCATTGTCCAGGCCAACTTGGGGTTACATGACAAGCGCGAGGACCCCGCCGCCGCGGTGCAGAAACATCGGCAGCTGTCGCTGGAGCTGGAGCGCCGCCAGCGGCTCGATCTGTTGTTGTGGCCCGAGACGGCGGTCGCCCAGAGTCTGCCCCACGATGTCGCGAGTGTGGCCGAGCTGCTTTCGCCGCTCAGGACGCCCGTGCTCTTCGGTGCTCTCACCTTCGATGTGAGCGACCGAGACGCCGAGGGTCGCGCACGCATTGGCAACTCGGCATTGCTCGCCGGAGCGCACGGCCGCGTCCAGGCCATCGGTCACAAGCAGCGCCTCGTGCCCTTCGCCGAGCGCGTGCCGTTTTCCGAGCAGCTGGCGTGGCTGCGTCGGCTGTCGCCCCTGGGCGGCGGACTATCGCCTGGAAGCGAGAGCCCGGCGTTCGTGCTGGACGGTACGCGGCTCACGGTGCTGATCTGCTACGAGGACATCCTGCCGGACTACGTGCGCGAGCGGGTGGTGCGCGACCGGCCTCAGCTGCTGGTCAACCTCACCAACGACGCCTGGTTCGGCGACACGCGCGCGGCGACGATTCACATGGCGCTAAGTCGCTTGCGGGCCGTCGAACATCGGCGCGCGCTGGTGCGTGCCACCAACAGCGGCATCAGCGCGCTGATCGACCCCACCGGAAGGGTTGTCGCCGAAACGCGGAACTCCGAGCGCGTGGGCTTGAGCGGCCAGGTGGTGCTGCTCGATGTGCCCAGCCGCTATGGGCGATTGGGCGATTGGCCCGGTTGGGTGGGGCTTCTGGTGGTCGCCCTTGCGCTCGGCCTGCCCGGGCGTCGTCAAAGGGAGCGGCGCATGGGCACGAAGTCGATGGCTAGAGCGCCGGGCAGCGCATAGCTCACACGCTGGCTTCCGTGGTAGCCATTTTTGGCGTAGAGGCGCTGTCCGGGCAGGGTGGCGACAAGTTCAGCGGTGCCAAAGCCGGCAGCGCGGGCCTCGGCTTCGCAGCGGGCAAGCAGGCCACTGCCGAGGCCGAGCCGCGCCCAGCGCGGGTCGACGAAGAAAGCGCGGATGCGTGCGGCTTCCTGGGTGGGATCGAGCAAACGCGAACGGCGATTGGCGTAGGCATCGCCGCCGAAACGCGTCTCGCGCCGACTCCAGCCACCACAGAGCACGAGGCTGCCGCTCGCCTCGCCGACGAAGTAGGTCCCGTCGTCGATCAGTTCGGTGTCCACACCCCAGGCACCGAGCAGGGCCGCTTCGATCTGCTCTTGCGTGTAGTGCTTTATGGCCAGTGTGCGTGCCGATCGGGCGATCAGCGCTTCGATGGCGGGCACATCGTCGAGCGTCGCTGGGCGAAGCGCGACGATGTGGGCGTTGGCTTTCAGGGGTGAGGTCCGCATGGTGGAGCGGAAGTTATTGTTCCTTGCGCCGATGGCACCGGCAAGCACTCTGACGTGCGTATCCTGTGCAGCAGAGCGTCGGCCACATCGCAGCATGATTGGAGTTGGCGCCTGCCTTCAGCGTGGTCGCATGGGTGCTGAACCCGTGCGGACGATCGCTGGAGGCTGCGAATCGAATCGCCGATTCGCAGCGCCGCCCTTGCGCGGCTTCACCGGTGGAGGCTACGCTGCCGATCACGGGCGAGCGTAGGAGGTGGCGGAATGGAGTCGATCTATCCCGAGGGGCCGACGGAAGGCGGGGCATCGCTGGCGGAGGTGACCCCCGCATACAAGCGCCGGGTGTGGTTGGCGCTTCTGGGGTTGGTCGGTTTTATCCTGGCCTATCTGGCGACGACGGCCTGGTTGGTGTGGACCACCTATCAACTCGTCGCCGGTGGCTTCGAGCGCGTCGAAGGCTTTAACCGCTTCATCCTGCTGTGCTGCTACGGGCTGCTGTCGGTATTTATGGTCAAGGCGTTCTTTTTTGTGAAGCGCGGAGGTCACGATGGGGATTTGGAGGTGACCGCCGAGCAGGAGCCGCGATTGTTCGACTTCTTGCACCGCCTTGCCGACGAGGCGGGAGCGCCTCGGCCGCATCGGGTATTCCTCTCCGGTGAAGTCAACGCGGCGGTTTTCTATGACGTCTCGTTTAAGAATTTGATCGCGCCGTCGAAAAAGAATCTCGTGATCGGCCTGGGGCTGGTGAACGTACTGTCTCTGAGCGAAATCAAGGCTGTGCTCGCCCACGAATTTGGGCACTTCGCTCAGCGTTCGATGGCGATCGGTCGCTGGATCTACGTCGCGCAACAGGTCGCCGCACATGCGATTCACGCCCGCGACTGGCTCGACGGATTTCTCCGCGGACTGTCGCGCATGGACTTTCGCGTCGCCTGGGTCGGTTGGATCATGCGGCTGGTGATCTGGTCGATTCGAGCGATCATGGACAGCGCGTTTGGGCTGGTGGTGTTGGCACAGCGCGCCATGTCGCGCGAGATGGAGCTGCAGGCGGATCTGGTTGCGGTATCACTCACTGGTAGTGATGCGCTGATCCACGCCTTGCACCGCTTGCAGGCCGCTGATCAAGCCTGGGACGAGGCTCTGGAGCTGGCCAGCGACGAGCTGAACCAGGGCCGCAAGGTAGCGGATGTTTTCGTTGTCCAGACGCGCATCGTCGAACGAATTCGCGCTGTTCTGGGCGACGATAGCTTTGGTGATGTGCCCGAACTTCCGAGCGGAGAGCGACAGGAACACCGCGTTTTTGAAAAGGAACTCGCCCTGCCGCCGCGGATGTGGGCCACCCATCCACCCAATCGCCAGCGTGAGGACAACGCCAAACGCGTCTACGTCGGAGCCGCACTCGACGACCGCAGCGCCTGGCTTCTATTTCGAGACCCTGTCGCGGTACGAGCAGCCACCACCGATCACCTCTTTGCGCAGGTAACGGAGCCGGATGGCGGGCTCGAAGCGATGCCGCTGCAGGCCACGCTGGCAAGCGTCGACCAGCGCTTCAGCGGTGTGCATCTGGACCGCCGTTACCGCGGTGCGTATCTGGGACGCTCGATCGTACGTGAAGGTGCGACCTGTGATGACCTCTACGATATCGCCCCCGAACCGGAAACGCTGCGCGCCCAATTCGAGCAACTCTACCCGGAGCAGCTGGCACAGGAACTCGAGCAGTGGAGAAGCCTGGAGGCTGAGCTGCACGCTCTCGAAGCGATCCGCGACGGGCGGCTGGATCCGCCGGATGGCATCATCCGCCGTGGCGACAAAAGCGTTCCGCGCCGGCGACTACCTTCGCTCATCGACGAAGTGAAGGGCGAGGTCCAGGTTGCCCGCAGCCGCGTTTGTGCCCATGACCGGCGCTGTCGCACCGTCCATCGCGCTGCGGCTGCCGCGCTCGGCAGGGGCTGGGAGCCATTTTTGGTTGGCTTGGTCGAAGTCCTGCACTACGTCGAGCACACGGCGGCCAATCTGGCCGACGCCGAGGGCTACTTTGGCAACGTATGGGACGTGATCACCGCGGACGGTAACATCAGTGGCGCCGAACAAAGGCGGCTACTGATGGCGGCGACCGAGGTTCACGTGGCGCTCTGGGAAATCTTCGAGGCCGGTGGTCAGCTCGAGCTTCCATTGCCGGTGTTACAAAGACTCGAAGTCAACAGCTGGACCGAAATGCTGCCCAGGCAGTTGGCGCTGCCGGCTCCCGAGGACCACAACCTCGGCGAGTGGCTCAATGCCCACGGGATGTGGGTACGTGGCACGATAGCGTCCCTGGGGGCGGTGCGTGGCGAAGTGCGGGCGGCCTTGATCGAAGGGGAAGCCTATGTCGCCGAGTGCTACCTTCGGGGCGTCGAACCCGATCAGGCGCCGCCACCAGCCCGAACGCCCGCGTCCTACAAGGCGGTTCTTCCGGATGGAGGTCGCGAACGTCAAACCAAACTTGGCATCTGGGACCGCTTCCAGACCGCTCAGGGGCTGATGCCAAGCATCGCGCGCTTTGCCGTCGCGGCTACGGTGCTGATCTTCTTGTCTACCGTAGGTTGGTAGGAGCGCCGCACTCTTGTGGATCACAGGGCGCTACTCCGGACTGACGGGAACTGCCGCAAGATAACCTGGCCGGTTCGGCTTCGAAGCGCCTGTCCAGCAAGGCGCGTTGCTGCGCACATACTCCGAGTATTTGAAAGCGACGCAACGCGACTGGGTAGGATGACTCGAACTCGAGGTGGCTAGGTTATTTATGGTCAGACCCGTGGACCTCAAAGACCGCGCCGTCGTGCGCAAAGCTCTTCAGCTCGATGGCATTGCCGCTCGGATCCAGCACAAATGCCGTCGCCTGCTCCCCCGGCTTTCCGGCAAAGCGCACGTGGGGCTCTATCAGAAAACTCACTCCGGCCTCACGCAGGCGCTCGGTCAGCTCTTGCCACTGGGCGCGCGGCAGGATCACTCCAAAGTGCCGCGCCGGTACCTGGTCGCCGTCGACGGGGTTGGTGGGCGCTTGCGCCAACGCATCCTCAGCGACCAGGTGGGCCGAGATCTGATGACCCCAGAAGTCGAAGTCGATCCAGCGCTCAGCCGAACGCCCCGGCTTGGCACCGAGAAGCTCACAGTAGAAAGCGCGCGTGGCTTCCAGGTCGCGCACGGCAAACGCCATGTGAAAGCGCGGGCGCGGCGCCGGGGCGGCCGCGAGGGCTGCGCCAAAGCCCGCCACGTCGGTCAGGGTGCACAGCGGCGCCAGGTTGGTCAGGGCCATGTCGTGGCGCGCCGGGCTGCCGCTGGCGCACGCATCGGTCAGCACCAGCGTGCGAAAGCCCAGGTCGGCCGCTTCGCGGGCGCTGCCCTCCACGGCGTAGTGGGTCACGAGTCCCGCGAGCGCCACGTTGGAGATGCCGCCCATGCGCAACATGCGCAAAAGGCCCGTATCCGAGAAGGCGCTAATGCCGTGCTTGGTCAATATCGGCTCGTCGCCCTCGGGCGCCACACGGGCGTCGATCGCAGCGCCCGGACTGCCGTCGAGCAGGACGCCCTCTTGTTTCATGTAGGCCGCGAGCCCGCCGTGGGGACTGGCCTCGGGATAGCCCGCCGAGTAGGCGACGCGCACGTGCACGACGAGCACCCCATGGCGCCGCGCCTGCCTGAGCGCGCCGCGGGCCGCCTCGATGGCCGCCTCGAAGCGCGCCCTGGCGGCGGCATCTTCGGGCGCCAGCTTCGACTCAGCGATGATGTCGCGCTGGAAGTCGATGCTCAACAGTGCGGTGGTCGTGGGGTCGAGGGCGTCGAGCGCATCCATGGCGCGAGTATAGCGCCAGCAGCGCTGCCGCCCTCAGAAGCGACGCGTCACGCGCACGGTCTGGTCGGCTTCGACCTGGACCTGCTGGACGTGGGTCTGACCGCCCTCGGTTTGCAGCTTGATCTCGTGGCTGCCGACCGGGAGCCTGTAGCCCATGAGCGGGGTCTTGCGCCCGGTGTCGCGACCGTCGATGTAGACGTGGGCCCAGGGCACCGAGTTGACGACCAGCGTGCCCTCACCGGAAGTGGCATCAGCAGCAGCGGCGGCGCCGGACCTGGACTTGCGTCGGCTGCGGCGCCGGGAGGAGCGCGATCTCTTGCTATCATCGTCACCCGCTTCTTCCGCCCCGTCGCTGTCACCGGGCTTCCCTTCATCGGCGGTGTCGGTTTCGGACGTGGGTTCGACTCCCGCCGCCGGACCCTCGGAACTCTTGGCCGTCAGTGCGATCTCGAGCATGGCCGTGGAGCCGGCCTTGATCTCGAGCTCGCGCTCGACCGGCTCATAACCCTTGGCTTTGATGCCCACGCGGCGCAGGCCGGGCTGCACTCCGCCGATGCGCAGCGGGGCGGCGCCACGGTAGACGCCGTCGAGCTCGACGTTGGCGTCGGTCACGGGCACGGTGCGGATGTCGATGGTGCCGACCGGCGCCGCCCGCACGCCCAGGGCCACGCCCACCTGGGTGCGGGTCACCAGGCCGACGATGGTCAGCAAAAGCAATGCCGCCGCCAGCCAGATGGGCCAGCTGCGCGAGGAAGCTGACGGTGCCACCGACGCGGACGCCGCCGTTGGAAGCGGCCGTGTCAGCGGCACCGGCAGCGCGCCAGCCGCCGGGGGGATCGCGGCCGGGGGCATTGCAGGCGGCATCGATGGCGGCATCGATGCCCTGCCCATGGGCCCAGGGGGCGGCGCGCTCAGCGGCCCGCCCGCCAAAGGCGCTGGTGGCACCGGCGAGGGCGTGGGCGCGAGCAGCTCGGGGGAGACGATGGGACGGTTGAGATTGGCCCGCTCCGGCTGGACGTCGTGGATCTCCTCGAGCATCTCAGCCAGACCCATGCCGTCTTCTTTGTTGAAGAAGATCTCGGTGGGCTCTTCCTCGAAGCCGTAGTCCTCGGGCTCCGGCTGACCCTCGACGACCATCGATTCCAGGTCGCCATCGAGTAGGAATTGCGTGGCCTCATCGACGAAGCCCTCGGCGGCCGCGGCCTCTCGGCTGGCCAGGGCGACCGCAGGTTGCGCAGGAGCCTGGGCGGTCTCGGCGCCGTAGAACGCGGTGGGCTGATCCTCGAAGCCACCGGCGGCGTCCTCGCGCAGCGGGTCTGTGCCAGCCGGCGTCGCCGCGGCCGCCACAGCCTCGGCCGGAACCTTGCCGGCCTTGGGCACGGCAGCGGCGGCTGCCAGGGAAGTTTCCGGCGGCCGCGTGCTGAGCTTGCGCACGACCTCGGCGCGCGCCCGTGCGGCCGCGCCGTCGGGCGACGAAAAAAAGGCCCGGCGTTTGCGGATCAGGGCCTGATCCTTGGCGGCGTCGAGCAGCCCGCGGATGGTGAGCTGTTCTTTTTCGATCTCGTCGCGGAACAGCTCGTGCATCCAGTCCGACAAGGCGTTGATGCCGTAGGTGGGCGCGTGCTTGTGCAGGAAGTGGTTGAGGGCGTCGCCCATCTCGGCCGCGCTTTGCCAGCGGTCCTCCGGGTCACGCTCCAGGGCCCGCATCAGGATCAGCTCCAGATCCTCGGGGGCGTCGTCCATCAGCGCCGACGGAGGCGGCACCGAGGCCTTGCCCACGGCGGTCAGGGTGGCGATATCGTCCTTGCCGGCGAAGAGCCGGCGGCCGGTGAGCATTTCGTAGAGCGAGATGCCGACGCCGAAGAGGTCGGAGCGGGCGTCGGGGGGCTTGCCCTTGATCATCTCCGGGCTCATGTAGCTGAGCTTTTTCTTCAGGGCGTCGACGTTGGTCTGCTGGGAGCGACCGACGGCCTTGGCCAGGCCGAAGTCGATGAGCTTTACCTGGCCCTCGTAGCTGATGACGATGTTGGTGGGCGACAGGTCGCGGTGGACGATGCCGATGCGCTCGCCGGCCATGTTTTTGAGGTTGTGGGCGTAGTCCAGGGCGTCGCACAGGCGCGCGGCCACCCAGGCGGCCAGCACCGGCGACATGGACTGATCATTGCGTCGCAGCTGGCGCTGGATGCGGCCCAGATCCTTGCCGGCCACGTACTCGACGGCCATGTAGATGGACTCGCCGACCTTGCCCAGCTCGTAGGTGCTGCAGATGTTGGCGTGGGTCAGCCGGGCGGTGGTCTTGGCCTCGCGCACGAAGGTTTTGACGAACTCCGGGTCGCCTGCCATGTGCGGCAGGATGCGCTTGATGGCCAGCACGCGCTCGAAGCCGGCCTCGCCGCGGGCGTGGGCGCGGTAGACGGCGGCCGTGGCGCCGCTGCTGAGGCGGTCGAGCAGCACGTACTTGCCGAAGGGGATCAGCTCGTCGGCGGCCCACTCGACGTCACCGCCGTCATCGTCGCCGTCGCCAGCGTCGACTTCCACGTCCAGCTCTTTGGGCTCTACCTCGTCTACCTGCACGTCGCTCATGGCCGCCGCGACCGCTGACCCAGGATGCGGTCACGCGGCGCGCACAGTCTACATGCTTTGGGCAGCTGATACCGCCGTCGCATGTCTCGGTCCAGGGACCACCCTACTTCCAATGTGGAAAAAGCACCAAGTCATGGACGGCGGGAAATCGCCCGCGGGTCTCGACAAGGGCGCCGAATGGGGAAATAACGACCCCGTGACCGAAAGCGAAAAGGGGGCGCTTCTGCCCCATACCGTCGTGGCCCTGGTCGAGGACCGGCCGGGAGTGCTGGCCCGCATCGTCGCGCGCTGGCAGGAGCGGGATTTCAACATCCGCAGCCTGGCCGTGGGGGCCTCGGAACAGCCGGGCCTGAGCCGCATGACCTTCGTGGTCGAGGCCAGCACCGACGCCGACGAGATGGTCGCCGAGCTGCGCTCGCTGGACGAAGTGCGCGCCATCGAGGACATCTCGGCCCGCGAATTCGTCAGCCGCGAGCTGGCGTTGATCCGGGTCAGCGGCGATCGCGAGATGCGCAAGCGCCTGATGGACATCGTCGACATCTTCGGCGCCAAGATCATCGATGTGAGCGCTGGCTCGATGATGATCGAGGTCACCGGCCACGAGAACAAGATCAACTCGCTGGCGCGGCTCTTGTCCGACTACGACGTGGTCGAGATGGTGCGCACCGGTCGCGTCTCGATGCTGCGCGGATAATCAGTAAAAGGTTCGGGCTATTTCAGCGTGAACCAGGTCTCCTCCGTGCTCTGATTGCCGCGGCTGTCGCTGGCGCGCACGGCCACCACATGGGCGCCGGCCGGCAGCGGCGGCAGCCTCATGGAGAAGTTTTCGACGCGGGTGTCGAAGATTCCGTCGCGGCAGTCGAGGGTTTTGAACTCGCCGCCGTCGATGGCGTATTCGAGGCGCGCGATGGGGCCCTGGGAGTCGCGGGCGACGCCGACCACGTTCTTGCCCGCCACGCGCAGGCCGTCGACGCGGGGGCGGTGATTGTCGATCAGGAAGGGCTCGGACTCGAAGCGCGTGCTGCTGGCCAGGGGCTCGGCGTTGTCGAGTTCGTCGGAGGCCTCGACGGCCAGCCGGTAGTAGCCGTCGGGAATGCCGGTGGTATCCCAGTCGTACTTCTCGCTGGTGTGCGTCTCGTGCTCCTCGAGCAGCGGGCGCGCGAAGTCCTTGCCCTCGGGACGGAAGAAGAGGCGGTAACGCAGCTGATCCTTGTCGGGATTGTCGACCTTCCAGGCCACTTCGTAGACGCTGCTGGGCTTGGGGCGAGCGCGGCGTTTTTTTGCGTTGGCGTCGCCCTTGGGCTCGACGCTGACTTCCTTGATGGTCGCCGGCTGATTGGTGGGCCGGTAATAGGCCTGCACCGCGTAGAGTTCGCTGTCGCCACCGGCGTCCAGACGCGCGCGCACCTGCAAAAAGCGGGCGCCGGGGCTGCGGATGGGGCCGGGACCGGCCAGTGGCGAGGACCAGGCGCTCCAGCTGTCGTCGGGTTTGTCGGTGTGGCCCGAGCGGGTCTGGAAGCTGAGACCGCCGCGCCCGCGCCAGGTCAGCTGGCCCCAGCGGGAGCGAAAGCCCGCGTCCAGCACCTTGCTGGTCCACAGCGCCTGCTGCGCCCGGCCCGGCACCAGGCGATAGATGGCGCCGCCATCCCCGGTGGTGAACAGGGGCGTGCGGGCGCCCAGGGCCGTGGCCAGCACCTGGCGTTCATCGACGTCGATCCACAGGGCGTGGCTGCCGCCGGGCTCCACCCGATGGATGTGGCCGCCCTTGCCGGTGGCGGCGTAGAGGGCGCCGTCCTTGGTCCACTCGAGACTGGTCAGGTGACCCTCGTCGGAGGCGAAAAGCCTGTGGGTGCGGCCGTCGGGCTCGATCACCCACAGCTCGCCCTTGCCGGCCTTGGGCCGGGCACGCGCGGCGTCGGTCTTGTCCTTGCTATCGTCCTTGCTCTTGTCTTTCTTGGCCTTGGACGCGGGCGCCTTGGGAAAGAGATTGGCGGCCACCGCCAGGCGACCGCCGGCGGCGGCCAGGGCGGTGACCTCGTTGCCCTCGAAGTCGTAGAGCACCTCGGCGCGACCGGGGCCCAGCAACTCGAGCACCAGGGCTTCATCGCTGGTGCCGGCATACAGGCGACCCTTGGGTCCCAGCGCAAGCGCCATGATATGGCTGGCGTCGCTGTCGTAGTAGACCTCGGCCTTGCCCTTTTCGTCGATGGCGAAGACTTTGCCCTCGGGACCGGTGGCCGCGTAGAGGCTCTTCTTGGAGGCGTCGTAGAGCAGCGCCCAGATGTGCTCGGCGCCTTCGGGCTCGGCGAAGAGCTTGGCGTTGTTGCGCTTGGGCTCGGTGCCCTCGGCGGGCTCTTTGGCTTCGGGCTTGTCGGCTTCGGACGTCTTTGCGTCGGCTTTCTTGGCGTCGGCTTTCTTGGCGTCGGCCTTCTTCTTCGCCTTCTTGTCTTTGGTCTTGTCTTTGCTCTTGGCTTTGGTCTTGGCTTTGGCCTCAGCGCTGGGCGAGGTCTCGACCACCGGGGTCGCTGGCGCCTTGGGATCGATCTCGAAGATGCGCCCGTGGGGCAGCGTACCGGCGAAGACGCGCCCGCCCGGCCCTTCCACGAGCGCGGTCACCAAAAGCTCGCCGGTCTCGGCCAAAAGACCCAGCTGCTCGCCCTTGAGCACGAAGATCTTGCCGTCGTTGCCGGTGCCGATGAGCACGCTCCCGTCGTCTCGCACGAGCAGGCTGCGGGCCACACCCACGTTGGGCAGCCCCAGGCGACGGCTCTCCACGCTCGGCACCACGGCGCCGGTGGAGCGCACGGCCGTGCCCTCGAGCTTGCCGGCCGACAGCACGCTGGCGCTGTCGAGGGAAAAGTGTTCGGTGCCCAGGGCATGGACGGCCGGCGCCCCAAGGCCCAGACCCAGCAGGAGCAGCAGCAAAGCGGGGGGCAGCCCGCGGCGGGCGGTCGTCGTTTTCATCGCAAAGGCTCTTGTCGAACTTCCAATTTGACGCGGGCGCTGCCGACCAGGACCTCGTCCATGGCGATGGCGCGCCGCGTGTGCGTTACAAAGGGCGCCGGGGGACTCGATTCATTGGCCAACTGCAGCGTGTCCAGGGCCGAGCCGGGAAGGTCGCGGACCACATGGCCGCGCAGGCGCAGCCCGCGACTGGGCAGCTTGGTCGAGACCACCAGCGTGCGCGCGTCATAGCCGGTGCGCACGTTGTCGAGCACCTGCACAAAGTCATCGGGGGTCGGCAGCTCCAGCTTTACCGCCGGGCCGGGTTGAAAGACCAGTTCGATCTTCTCACCGGCGGCGCTCTCGGGGATCGGCACCCGCACGATACGCATGCGCTCGGGTTCGCCATAGCGACGCAGCGTCAAGTAGACGTTGACATCGCTCCCCGGGTCGACCTCCTTGCTGGCCACCATGGCATCGACCAGGGTCACCACTTCGCGCCCAAAACGCACGGTCAGGTCGATCTCCACGCCCAGCACCCGCACGTCCTCGAAGGGATTGCCGTAGGCGGCGCCCATCACGTCGAAGAGGCGCAGCTGCGAGAGCGCCATGGGATTGGCCACGCCGCCCTGGGAGTAGCCCACGTCGTCGACCTCGATGCTGCCGTGGCCCTCGAGCTCGACCTTGCTGTGCGCCTCGAAGACCACGTCATTGCGCTCGGCGGCGGTGACCGACAGCGCGTTGACCAGCGCCGAAAAAGTCAGCATCGGCGTCAGCATGCGCTGGCTGGCGACGCGCACATCCCAGCGCGTGCGCGGGGCGCCGGGCACGCCATGGATGCGCAGCGTCAAAGGCAGCGTGTCGGCCTCGAACGAGGTGTCGACCACAATCGCCGGCTGCCGGTCGTGGATCAGCGTGCCCAGGGGCTCGTCGGGCTCGGCGATCTTGAAGGAGCGGCGTTCGCTTGCCAGCACGTGCAGCACGCGGGCGGTGCTGGTGGGCAGCGCCGGCTGGCCCGCGTTCATCATCGGATGACCAAATGCGACCAGGCGTTGTCCAGCCACGTGGGTGACGGTGCCGATGGCGGTGGCGTTGATGTCGCCGCGCAAGAGCGAAACACCAATGGCGCCGCCGTCGACGAAGCGCGGCGCCTGGCGCGCTTTGCCCTTGCCCTGTGCCGGCTTGCGCGCGCCGCCACCGGCCTGCAGCGGCAAAAGGCCGAAGGGCGACAGCTCCTGGGCCAAAAGCTCCGTGGTGCGGTCGTCGAAGCCGCCCAGCATCAGGGGCGTGCTGGCCTCGAAGAGCCGCGCTCCGGCGGCATCGCCCAGAGCCCGGGGCGCGCGGGCGCGGGCGTAGCTTCGCAGCGGTTGGAGGGCCCCACGCCGCTCGAGACCGAGATCGTCGTCGAGCCCGGCGACCCTGCGCGAGCTGGGGCGCCGGGCGCGGGCGCGCTGGGTGCTCTTCGGATGCTGCCGCGGGCCGAGCCCGGCGAGCGCCCGCGGCTGCGTCCCCAGGGCCCGCCATAACTCCGGGTCTATCGGCCGCCGCATCTCGGCCAGCATGTTCGCAATCGGCGTCACACCGGCGATGGGCTCCTTACCGAAGAGCCAACCGTAGGCGTAGGCACCGACCAGCTTGCCCTCCAGGTAGACGGGGCTACCGCTCATGCCGCCGACGGTCAGCGCCTTTTCCAGGATCGGATGCTCGGTGCGGATCAGGATCAGATCCTGATCGGGGCGAAAGTTGTGCAACACGTCGATGACCTCGACGTCGAAGCGCTCGGGCTGGGTGCCGCGGAAGACCGTCAGGCCGTAGCCCTTCATGCCGGGGCGCACCTGGGCCACGTCCAGGGTCTGCGACGCGCTGTGGGCCAGGCCGCCAAAGGCGAGCAGGCCCAGGACAAGGGAAAGGAGCGTCAGCAGGGAACGCAAAGCGCAGGGATTCTGGGCGATCTCGCGGGCGCGGGCAATGGCCACAACGGCAGCCGATCCCCACGGCTGATGCTCGTGGAATGGCGGCGGATTCGAAAACCCGCGCCAGTGGAGGACGCCGCGCTCAGCCGGCGAGCACGCCGGCCACAGCGCGGCTGGCCAGCGGCCGCGGCACGTACTCGAGCGCCTGGTCGCGCACAGCGCGCACACCCGAGTCGTCGGGGTCGGCGTTGACCATGATCAGGATGCGCGCCAGGGGCCGCTCGGCCACCATGGCCGCCACCGCGCGCAGCGGATTGTTGCCACACAGCTCCTCGGCCAGCAGCACCAGCTCGACCGGGAAAGCCCTCAAAAAGGAGTGGGCTCCTTCGAGGGTGCTGGTGGCGATGGCGCGATGACCGTTGACGGAAATCAGTCGCGCCAACTTGGATTGATGGTCGGGGTTGGGTTCGATCACCAACACCGCCCGACCGCGCCCCCCGCGCAGGTCGCGTAAAACCGATTCGAGCTCTTGTTCAGCCTGTAAATCGCGCACTTGGGGACCCCTGGCGTTGCTCTAACGACGATCCGAAGCAAAGTTTGCAGGGCGCCAAGCCCTGTCCCCTCGACAAGCGACGGATCTAAGGATGCACAGGGTCGACAGTGGTTCAAGAGAGCCAGCCCACAGAAGCGAATTCTCGTGGGAGGATGTGGGAGATACGTTCCAATGTGGGGACATCATATGAACCTCACCACGGGACCGAGGCACGGCCGCCGATGGTCGCCTCCGCGACCGTCCCGGTGGTTGCCAAGGCCGGCCCTGGCGTGCGATGGGGCAAGCCGATGTCGTCGCAGCCCGAGATTCGCAACAGCGCGCATGGCCTTGCCCACATTGGGGCACATCGAACCCGCATGGTCTTCGGCCTGTTGACGCTCTTGACGCTGATGGCGGCCTGCGGCGGTGACCCGGAGCCGATCCGTCAGTGGCGGCCCGAGGACCACAACCATCCGCTTGCGGCGCCAACGCCTGGGACGGCGGCGCCGCAAGCGCCCGGCGCCGGGGCGGCGGCCGAAGCCGAAGACCCGGCGGCGGCGGAGCTGCGCGCCGCCCGTGCCCTTTTCAACGTCAGCTGCGCCGGCTGCCACGGCCGCGACGGTAGCGGTAACGGCCCCGAGCGTCCGCCGGGCGCCCAAATGCCCGACCTGCGCAGCGCCGCCCTGCACCAGGGGCGCAGCGACGCCGAGCTGACCCAGGTGATCGCGGAGGGCCGCAACATGATGCCTAGCTTCCGCGACAAGATTTCGGGCGAGGGCATCGCGGCGCTGCTTCGCTACGTGCGCAGCCTGGCGCCGAGCGCGACGGCGAATGGGGCGGCGACGACGCAGGACGGCGGCACCAACGCCGCCAGCAAAGCCGCAGCAAAGGCCGCAGCAAAGGCGCCCTGAGCGCCGAGCGACCGAAGTGTGCCTTGCTCGGCGCGCCCCGGCGCTCCAAGTAAAGGACCATGACCACCTTCTCGCTCGCCTCTGCGGCCGCCGTGCTCGCCGTGGTTGCGGTCGCCGCACGGCTGCGCGGGCGCTTCTACGCCATCTACTCGGGGGTGCTGCTGGGGCTGATGAGCCTGATCGGCAGCGCCATGTACGGGCGCTTCGAAGAGCTGGGCCTTTTGCGCGAGTACCTGCATGCCATCACCTTCGTGAATTTCCTGATGCTGGTGGTGCCGTCGATGCGGCCGCTGCCCTACCGGCTGCTGGTGAGTATTCCGGCTGCCTTCTACCTGGCCGCGACGCTGCTGGCGTTTCCGTGGGCCCTGCTCGGGGCCTTCGGCCTCGAGGTACCGCTGCCCTGGCTACCCTACGCGGCGGCGGCCATCGGCGTGGCCGAGTCGCTATGGACGCGCGAGACCGAGGTCGACGTCATGCTCGACGGCGAGCACGTGGAGGGCCTCAAGCGAAAGCCGGTGGGCGCGACGCAAAAGGCCGCGCGGCCCCTGCGCATCGTGCAGATCACCGACCCGCACCTGGGCCCCTTCATGTCGGTCGCGCGCCTACGCCGCATCTGCGAGCGGGCGGTGGCGCGGGAGCCTGACCTGATCGTGCTCACCGGGGACCTCTTGACGATGGAGTCGCGGCGCACGCCCGAGACGCTCGACCAGGCGCTCATGCCGCTGGCCGCCGCCCGCGGCAAGGTCTTCGCCTGCATGGGCAACCACGACCATGAAGCCCCCGAGCTGGTGCGCTCGGTGTTGGCCAAGCACGGCATCACGCTGCTGGTGGACCAAGCACAGCTCGTCGACACGCCGGCCGGACACGTGCAGGTACTCGGCATCGACCACCACTTCCGCGACCGTCACGCGCGCTTGAAGGCCGTGTGCGCGGCCCATCCCAAGCCCGAGGGCGTGCTGCGCATTGTGCTGCTGCACGACCCGGGCGCCTTCCGCCGCCTGGACGAAGGACACGGCGACCTGGTGCTTTCGGGACATACCCACGGCGGCCAGGTCGGACTATTGACCCTGGGTTTACCCTGGACCTTCCTCTCGATGGTCTCGAGCATGCCCGACCACGGCCTGTGGGCGCGCGGCAGAGACCGCCTCTACGTCCACCGCGGCACCGGCCACTACGGCTTTCCGCTGCGGGTCTTCGTGCCGGCCGAGCAGAGCCTCTTGCAGGTGCACCGACCCGAGACCGAAGCCGGCGGGCGGACGCCCGGTGGCCAGGTCAGCGCGTCGTAGCAGAACGCTCAGCGCGGACCGCAGTCGTTACAGTCACTGCCGAGCGCGCAGAACGAGGTCTCGGAACCGGCACCGCCGTCGTCGCAGACTCCATCGAAGGCAGCGCCGCAGCTGTCGTTGCAGCTCTCGCTGCCGTCGCCGCTAGCGACCGCAGTGCTTTCGCTACCGCCGCCGATGTCGAAGTTCGGGCATTTGGCTTCGACCGCCGCGCACTCGGGCAGCAGGCTGGGATCTTCGGGGCCGGCGTTTTCCACATTCTGCAGAGCCGCAGGATCGCTGAACGCCTCGCAGGTAAAGCCGGACAGCGCGGTATTGATGCTATCCAACATGGCGTTGAGGCAGTCTTCGAGGTCCGCCACGGTGGCGTCGGGATCACAATCGACGAATTCATCGAGAGCATTGCTGGGGTCGCAGTCGAATTCGGCCATCGAGTCCATCGGATCGCTGCCCGCGGGCCCACCGTTGGCCTTGCACTGAGCGAAGGCCTGCTCGCAAGCCTGCACATCCACGACTGGGTTGCCGCTCCCGTCGGGGCTGATGCTGACGACGAGCGCTTCGCTCGTACACTCGACATCGATTTGCGAGTCGGTGTTGATCACGCGCATCGCCTTTTCGCCAAAGGCTTCACAGGTCTGCACCGCTTGCTCGCTGCTGAGCGACGCCAGGCTGGTCGAGGCGGGCACGCCGCTATTGAAGCTGCCTCCGCCACCACCATCATCGCCACCGAGACATGCACCCAAGGTAAGTTCTACACACACAGTTAGAATCAAGCCAAGGTCCCGTCTGTAAGTCATTGTCCAAGCTCCTGTGTCGTTGCGACCCGCGCCCGCGGCGGTTTCTTCATGATCGTGACGCAGCGCAGCGCGCGAACCCAGCCCCCAAGACTCATGAGTCCGTGCTCACCACGACTGGCCACATCGCACACACGTCGTATGCTCTAACGACGATGTCGCTCCGTTCTTGCACGCTCGTGCTGACCTGCGCGCTGCTACTTTTGGGCTGCGAAGGCGGCAGGAGCGACGGCTCGGACTTCAAGGAAGGCCCGCCCATCGACGCCGGAGGCCGCACCGAAGCGAGCCTCGATGCCGATGGCGATGGCCTCTGCGACGAACTGGAGCGCGACTGGGGCACCGATCCCCAAGCGATCGACAGCGACGGCGATGGACTGCCGGACTGGACCGAGCTGGGCAATGGCTTCGATGCCCTCGACCCCGCCTCGCCCGCGGCCGACCAGGTCGCCCTGCTCGAGGGGGTGTACGGCAGCCGCGTCGAGGTCCCCGTGCGCACCACGGTCGAAGGCGACGGCCAGGGCCTCAGCGGCTACTTCCAGCCCATCACCCCCATCTACAGCGGCCATCCCTTCGACGCCGGCGACTTCTTCGTCGGCGCCGTGGCGGTCTCGGCGGACCCGCTGGACAATACCCGCGGTATCAATTACGACTCGCAGACGTTTGCCGCGGTCGAGGGGCTGACGCGTCTGGGCTTCAGCCTCAGCTTCCAGGTGCCGGGTCCGGGTTCGGGCGCCAGTGCCGACTACCAGGAGCCCGACTGCGCCCGGGCCTACCCCTTTCGCTACGTGGTCAAGGACGACAGCGGCGAAATCGCCGCCCGCCGCACCTTTCTCCTACTGGTGGTACCGGCGGGCAGCCCGGCCGAAGCCGAGAGCCACTGCCTGCCCGAGCGCTGTTAGGCCTGGCGAATCTGTGGTGATTTCAAATCGGTCGACGCTCCAGAATTCGTCACAACCCCCATCGCGGCGCACTTGCCATCGGCCCGCTTTGGTGTAGGGTGCGCAGCCCGTGTCCAGCGAGAGAGAGACAACGACGCAGTCGGCGACCGAGGCGGTCCAGTGCCGCCCCGTCGAGGTGGTGGTCGGTGACCGCGGCCTCGAGCGTGCGATCAAGCACTTGAAGCGCAAGATGGCCAACGAGGGCATCCTGCGCGAGCTCAAGCGCCGCCGGCATTACATGAAGCCCTCCATCAAGCGGCGCAAAAAGGAAGCCGAAGCTGCCCGCCGCCGCCGCAAGCGTCTGCGCCAGCTCGGCATGGAGTAGGGGCTCGCGAACGAGCGCCGCGGACGCCGCCAGTGCCAGCAGCACGGGCGGCGCCGCGTTCAATTTCACCCCGCGAGCTTCAGCCCGCCGCGCGCATCGCAGGTGGGTCCTGTACCTTGCGAAGCTCGATGCCGCCGTGGCCGTCGGGGTCGGCCACGATGCGATCGCCGGCGACGTACTCGCCTGCCAGGATCGCTTCGGCCATGCGGTTTTCCAGCTGCCGCTGGATCACGCGCTTGAGGGGACGGGCGCCGTAGGAGGGGTCGTAGCCGAGGTTGCCGAGCAGATCCTTGGCCCCGTCGCTGACCTCGAGCGTCAACTCGCGCTCGGCCAGGCGCTTCTGGAAGCGGCGCAGCTGGATGTCCACGATCTCGCGCAGCTGCTCGCGGCCGAGCTGGTGGAAGACCACGGTCTCGTCCAGGCGGTTGAGGAACTCGGGGCGGAAGCGCTGCTTCAGCTCGGCCATCACCGCCTCTTGGATCTCCGCGTCGCTCTGGGCGCTCTGGATGTGCGCCGAGCCCACGTTGCTGGTCAGGATGATGACCGTATTGCTGAAGTCGACCACGCGCCCCTGGGAGTCGGTCAGCCGGCCGTCGTCGAAGACCTGCAGCATCACGTTCCAGACGTCGGGGTGGGCCTTTTCGACCTCGTCGAAGAGGATGATCGAGTAGGGGCGGCGGCGCACCGGCTCGGTCAGCTGGCCGCCCTCGTCGTGGCCGATGTAGCCGGGCGGTGCGCCGATCAGGCGCGCGACCGAGTGCTTTTCCATGTACTCGCTCATGTCGACGCGCACCATGGCGCTCTCGTCGTCGAAGAGAAACTCCGCCAGCGCCCGCGCCAGCTCGGTCTTGCCCACGCCGGTGGGGCCCAAAAAGAGGAAGGTGCCCTGGGGGCGGCCGCGGTCGGAGAGCCCGGCGCGGCTGCGGCGCACGGCGTTGGCGACGGCGACCAGCGCTTCGGGCTGGCCCACCACGCGTGTCGCCAGGCGCGACTCCATCTGCAGCAGCTTGGCCTTTTCACTCTCGAGCATCTTGCTGACCGGCACCCCGGTCCAGCGCGAGACCACCGACGCAATGTCTTCCTCTGTGACTTCTTCCTTGAGGAAGCTGCCGTCTTCTTGAACCGCGGCGAGCTTTTGCTGCAGCTCGGCCACGGCTTTTTCCGCCGCCGGGATATCGCCGTAGCGCAGGCGTGCGGCGGCGTCGAGATCGGCCACGCGCTGGGCGCGCTCCAGCTCGTGACGCAGGCGCTCGACGGATTCTTTCTGTTCGCGGATCTGCGCGATCATCTCCTTTTCGTGCAGCCACTTGGCGCGCATCTCCGACTTCTTCTCGTTGAGCTCGGATAACTCCGGGCCGATCTCTGCGAGGCGCTTCTGGCTGGCGGCATCGCTCTCCTTCTTGAGCGCCTGCTGCTCGATGGACAGCTGCATGCTGCGCCGCTCGACGGCCTCGATGTCGTGGGGCATGGAGTCGATCTGCATCTTGATCTCGGCGGCGGCCTCGTCGACCAGATCGATGGCCTTGTCCGGCAAGAAGCGGTCGCTGATGTAGCGATCGCTGAGCACCGAGGCAGCCACCAGCGCCGGATCCTGGATGCGGATGCCGTGGTGCACCTCGTAGCGCTCGCGCAGGCCGCGCAGGATGTTGATGGTGTCCTCGACGCTGGGCTCGCCGGTGTAGACCGGCTGGAAGCGGCGCGCGAAGGCGGCGTCCTTTTCGATGTGCTTGCGGTATTCGTCGAGGGTGGTGGCGCCGATGCAGCGCAGCTCGCCGCGCGCCAGGGCCGGCTTGAGCATGTTGCTGGCGTCCATGGCGCCCTCGGCGGCGCCAGCACCCATCAGCGTGTGCAGCTCGTCGATGAAGAGCACCACCTGGCCCTGGGCCGCTTCGATCTCCTTGAGCACCGCCTTGAGCCGATCCTCGAACTCGCCGCGGTACTTGGTGCCGGCGATCAGCGCGCCCAGATCGAGTGCCAGAAGCCGCTTGTCGCGCAGGCTGTCGGGCACGTCACCCTGGGCGATGCGCTGGCCGATACCCTCGACGATGGCGGTCTTGCCGACGCCGGGCTCGCCGATCAACACAGGGTTATTTTTGGTGCGCCGCGCCAGCACCTGCATCACGCGGCGGATTTCCTCGTCGCGACCGATGACGGGATCGACTTTGCCCTGGCGGGCCGCTTCGGTGATGTCGCGGGTATATTTCTCGAGTGCTTCGTACTTGGCTTCGGGGTCGGCGTCGGTCACGCGCTGGGCGCCGCGTACTTGCTTGAGCGCTTCGAGCAGGCCACTGCGATCGAGGCCGAGCTTTCCGAGCGCCTTGCCCAGTTCATCGACCTCCAGGATCGCGAGCAAGACGTGTTCGGCGGAGCTGTACTCATCGCCCAGCTCTTGCGTTTCTTTCCAGGTGCGGGTGAGCACCTCGCGCAGGCGCCGCGACAGGGCGGGTTCGGCGCCACCGCTGACGCGCGGCAGACCCTGCACGCGCTTTTTCAAATCGGCTTCGAGCGCGGCCGGATCGAGCTCGGCGCGGCGCAGGAAACTCTTGACGATACCGCCTTCCTGATCGAGCAGGGCGCCGAGCAGATGCTCGGGCAACAGCTCGGGGTTTTGGGCTTCGGTCGCCGCATGTTGGGCGGCTTGCAAGGCTTCGCGGGTCTTGGTCGTGAGCCGATCGAGTCGCATGGTCTACTGGCCTCCGAAACCCAACCTAACCACGGCCCCGGAGCGATCAAGCGCTGCTTTTTCAAACTCGCATGCACCCCCGAACGCCTTCAATCGCGGCGCGGTGCGGTCTTTAGCCAGCGCTCGAGTTCGAGTGCACCGTCGTCTCCTGCGCGCTCGAGTTCGGCGTGCAAGTGGCCGAGCATGGGCGCGCGGGGTCTGAGCAGCAGTCCGCGTTGCAGCGCCTGTCGTGCCGCGACGCGCCGGCCACACCCAAGGTAGTAGAGCGCGTCCTGGAGTTGATGGGCTGCGAGGTAACGGCGGGTGGATTCGTCGAGAGCGGGTAACGACAGCAACGCCTCGAGCTGTTCGAAGGCCTCGGCCTGGCCGCGGGCGCTGGCGGCCACATCACCTGCGGTCACCGCGCTGGTCTCCACGGCCAGGTAGCTGCCACTTGGCAACAGCGTGTGCGCGAGGTCGGGCTGGTCCAGGACCGAAGCTTCGAGCATCAGCGGACGGGTGGCCGCCAGGGTCTGCAGCGCGAAGGCCGAGAGGCTGCCCTCCAGCAGGCGGCTGCGGATCAGGGGCGCCAGGCTGGCGTCGGCACGGCTCATGGCGGTGGCGCTCTCGACGTCGCCCAGTGCGGCCTGGGGCAAGAGCGTCACGTCGGGGCGGCTGCCCTCGACCCGCTGCAGCAGCCGCAGCCGGGTGGCGGCGGCGCGACCGATAAGCACGGCGCTGCGCGAGGGCAGCGAGCGCAGCTCGGCCTCGGCGATGGCGTCGGCGGCGGCGCTCGGATCGGCGCCTGCCCCATCGCCGACTGCGGCCGCGAGCCGGGTCTGCAGCAGGGCGACGCCCAGCAGCAGCAAGGGCAGCGCCACCGCCCGGCCGAGCCACGGCCCGCGCCGCTCCGCGAGCAGCCAGCCGAGCACACAGCCGCCGCAGCCGAGGGCGCCTAGACACAGGAGCGCGAGCGCCAGTGGCGCCGGCAAAAGGCGCGCCGAGAGAGCTGCGGGCACCAGCCCGGAAAGCACCGCGGCCCCGGCCAGCCCCGGCGAAAACCACGGCAGCAGCCGGCCACGCCAGGGGCGCACCAACAGGCCCAGCAGCAGCCCCGAGATCAGCGCGCCCAGCAGTCCCAGCCGTGCGATAGGCAGCACCGCGATCTCGAAAAAACGTCCTGGCAGCATTGCAGGGGCTGATTCCGCTCCCGGAAAACGTCCTGGCAGCATTTCGTCGGGCTGGAAAAACGCGTCTGGCAGCATGGGTTCGGCGTTGAGGTCGGCGGTGAGGCGCCAGGCTGTGGCGGCCAGGGCGGTGGCCAACCCGCCCAGCCAGGCCCCCCTTGGCAGCGCGGGGCCGCAACCGGTGGCGAGCCGGCAGGCGGCGAGGGCGACGGCGGCGAGCGGGGCCTCGACGGCCAAGAGCGAGAGGGCGAGCAGCAGTCCCAGCTCGCCACGCGCCCCCGCCGACCCCTGCGCTTGACCCAGGGCCAACAGGCGCTCGACGCTGACGGCGGCCAGCAGCAGAGCCGCTCCGGCACCGACCCCACCGGGCTGCACCAGGGCGCCGCTCTGGCCCGCGACCCATGCCGCTCCCATGGCCAGGCCCGTGGCCGCGAGGGTCTCGGTGCCGGCGGCCAGCAGTGCCCGACGCAGGGCGTGGTAGAGCAACCCCAGGGCCACGCTGACCAGCAAAAGCTCGAGCGCGGCCACCCGCAGTGGCAGCGGCCCCAACGGCAGCACCCAGCACAGCTGCAGCACCCCCTGCCCCACAAAACCGGCATGGCCCAGGGCTCCCGTGCCCAGGGCCGTGCGCAGGGCCGGGGCCGACGTCAGCGGCAGGTGCGCGGGCAGCGCGCCCAGCGCACCGAGCCATAGCGGCAGCGCCGCGAGCACGGTGCCTCCGGGTCCCGCATGGACTTGGGGCTGTTGCTGCTCGTCGGCCACCTGGCTCATCGAAGAGGACACTTCCAGCTGTCGGCACCGGCCGCGAAATCCGTGCACGGCAGCGCCCGGGGAGCCGCTCTTTCGGCGATTCCCTGGTGAGGGTGTAGACTACCCTGGACGTCGCCAAAGCCGGCTTTTCCGGCCAGCGCCATGCCCCCACCCCTCTTTTTCCTGCGCTTCACCAGCCAAGGCCGGTTGCGGTACGCAAATCAGGCCCTGTGCGCCCGTGTGGGCCGCAGCATGGCGCAACTCGTGGAGCGGGGCCTTTCCGACCTGGTGTCGCCCGAAGCGCTCGCGCGGCTGACCGCCTCGGGCCCAGGCGCCACCGGCGCCGGGGTGCTGCCGCTCACCTTCCGAGCCCACGACGGCAGCCCGGTACACGTTCGGGGTGAGCTGCATCGCGATGCCCTGGCCGACGACGAAAGCGGCCGGGCGGGCTGGTTTTGGGAACAGCCCCAGGAGGGCGCCCCCCCGGGCGACCTTACCTACATTCTGGCACAGCTACCCGATGGCGTGCTGCTGTCGGACTTGCAGCACGTCATTTACGCCAACCCCGCCGCTTGCGCCCTGCTCGACCGCGGCATGGACGAGCTGCGGCACAAGAACCCGCTGGACCTGCTGATCCCCGAGCAGCGCTCCCGTGCGCGCCGGGAGTTTTTCAAGCTCTCCGAAGGCGAGGTCATCGGGGCCCAGAACTACGTCGTGCAATGCGGCGATGGCAGCGCGGTGGCCGTCGAGATCACCACGCGCCTACTCGAACTCGACGGCGCCACCCGGGTGCTCAACATCCTGCGCGACATGCGCCAGATGCATTCGACCGAGGCCGCCCTCAAGCGCGCCGAGCAGCTGCACCGCGCCATTTTCATCAGCGCCCACGACGGCCTGCTGGCGGTCGACACCGAGGGCGTGGTGCGCATCTTCAATCCGGCCGCCGAGCGCATTTTTGGCTATCCGGCTCAGGAGGTCGTAGGACAGCCGCTGTCGAAGTTGCTGCCCGAGCGCTACCACAGCGCCCACCGAAAGCACACGGCAGCGTTTTTGGGGCGCGACGTCGACAGTGCGCCGATGACGCCCGGCCGCCTGGTGCCCGGGCTGCATCACAGCGGTCGCGAGTTGAAGCTGGAGATCAGCCTGGGCAAGGTGCGCAGCGCCGAGGGCATGCTCATGACCGCCGCCATCCGCGACGCCTCCGAGCGGCTGCAGCTGCAGTACAAGCTCCAGCAGGCCCAAAAGATGGAGGCGGTCGGACGGCTGGCGGCCGGCGTGGCCCACGACTTCAATAACGCCCTGGGTGTGATCCAGGGCTACGCCGATCTCTGCCGCGATCAGGTCGAACCCAACAGCCCCATGGGTGAGGACCTGAACGAGATCGCCGACGCGGCCCAACGCGCGCTTTCGCTCACCCGCGATCTCTTGCTCTTCAGTCCTGCCAAGAAGCGCGACAGCGCGCTGACCGACGTACACGAGGCGCTGCGCGCGCTGGAGGGCACCCTGCGCGAACTGTTGCCGGCCGGTGTCGAGCTGCGCACGACGCTGGCGGCGCGGCCGAGCACCGCCCGCATCGACCGCGCCCACCTGGACCGCATCATCATCAATCTGGTGGTCAACGCCTGCGACGCCATGCCCGAAGGCGGTCGGCTGAATATCGAGACCCGGGGCCGCGGCGGCCAATGGCTGGAACTGGTGATCAGCGACAGCGGTATCGGCATGGACGCCGACACGCGACTCAAAGCCGTGGAGCCATTTTTCACCACCAAGAGCGGCGGCGAAGGCTCGGGCCTTGGCCTGTCGGCTGCGGTGGCCATGGTGGAGCAGGCGGGCGGCGACTTCACGCTCGACAGCGAGGAGGGCGCCGGCACCCGCGTCACGATCTGTTTTGCCACCGACAGCGGTGAGCTGGAGCCACACGCGCTCGAGAGCATTGCGGCGCAGCCGAACTCCGAGGCCAGCCGTCGCTCGGTGCTGCTGGTCGAGGACGAGGAGATCCTGCGCCGGCTATTTCGACGCAGCCTGGAGCGCGCCGGCTACCGCATCTACGGCGCCGCCAGCGTGCCCGAGGCCCAGGCGATCCTGGCCGGCACTGAGATCGACGTGCTCGTCAGCGATCTGGTGCTGCACGAGGGGAGCGGCCTGCAGCTGGCCGACGAGGTGGCGGAACGCTATCCCAAAGTGAAGATTGTGCTGATGACGGGCTATAGCGAGGAGTTGATCCAGCGCCGCTCCACGCCGGCTGCCGTGCCGGTCCTGAGCAAGCCCCTGACCGGTCAGGATCTGGTGCAGGCGGTGGAGCAGGCCCTGGCCGGCGATTGAGCGATCGCCCGTGGGCTCGGCCGGCGCCGCAGCTCAGCGCCCCAGGACATCGACCAGCTCCAGCGGCCCGCCCGGGACCTCCGCGTTCTCGGCCTCCAGCTGGGCGCGGCCCGCGACCACGGTGACCGCACCCCTGTCCATGCTGCCGGCGAGCAGCTCCTGCAGCGCCCGCTTGGTGCTCTCGGGCGTGGCCGAGCGCAGGCCGTCGAAGCGAGCGGCGCGCACCTCGCGGCTCTGGCCCGTCAGATGGCGATGCAGGGCGTCATAGGTGGCGCTGGCGGGGCGAATCGGGCGCAGCTGATCCTTGGCGGTGGCCATGATGGCGTGGTGGATCTCGCGTTCGGACCATTCGAGGCCGTCGACGTATTGCCCCACCTCTTCGAAGATGGCCAGCGTGCGCGCCACGTGGGGGTCACGCCATGAAGCCATGACCACGCACTGGTGCAAGGGGTCGTGCTGGAACGCGGCGCCGTAGGCGTTTCCCTCGAGGCGCACCTTCGGCATCATGTAGTCCAGCGTCAAAAGGTGGGCGCCCACGCGCAAAAGCGGCTCGTCGGGCGAGCTGAGATGGGGCGCGGGAATCACCTTGGCGCAGTAGGCCACGCTGCTCGGACAGCTCAGGCCCACACGGCGCGGGCCGAGGGCCTCTGGCATGGGAGACAACGCCCTGACCGGCGCGCTGCTTCGCATCTGCCCCAGCCAGTCCGAGAGCGCCGCGCGCGTCTGCCCCAGAGCCGCATCCGATCCTGTAAAACTCGCAGTCAAACGACCGGAATCGAGCATGAAGTCCCCGATCGCCTCGATGCGCTGCATCAGATCCTCGCACTCGGCTTCGAAGTCCTGCTCGAGGCGACGGCAGAGTTCGAGCTGGGGCAGACCACCGAGCCGGTCGCGCAGGGCACCCTCCAGGCTCAGGCCAGCCGAGGCGTGACCGACGGCGGTGCCGCGACCGTTTTGGATCAGCGCCGTGCGCAGCCTCGTAAGGCCTTGCTTGAGCACGATGCGCAGGCGCTCGCGGTCGCGCGGGTCGAGGGTGAACAAGAGCCGCCGGGCGATGTCGAGGGCCGGCGGCATCTGCTCGTCGAGGGCCGAGAAGCTCAGCTGCAACGACCACACCGGCTGCCCGGCATCGACGCCGTGGCGGCAGAGCTGGGTCGAGGTCGACAGCTCGCCGGTGGCCGCGGCCACGAGCCGCGCGGTCTGCTCGTAGTCGGCACCTTCGACGCCGAGCTTGCGCAGCGCCGCCGTGTAGTGGGGCAGGTAAGGCCACAGCTCGTCGGGCAGACCGCGCAGGTCGAAGCCGAGCCTCAGGTAGTTGACGCCATTGCTGAAGACATCATTGACTAGTAGTTCCGCGCCGCCGGCGAGCTTTTCACACTGGGTCGGGATGTGGGCCGGGGCACTGGGCAGGTCATCGATGGAGAGCGTGGGCAGACTCTGAGCGGCGCGCTCGTCGCTGGAGACCTTCTGGGCGCCCAGCTTGCGCGCCTGCTCGGCGATGGCCTCGAGCTGGGCGGCATCCAGACCCGAGCGCACCTTTGCCATGCGCTCGGCCAGGGCCGCGTCGCTCTTGGCCTGCAGCTCGCGGTCGGGGCTGACCACGGCCGTCAGCCGGTGGGGGTTTTCCAGGAGCCGCTCGCGGATCAGGCGATTGAAGACCCGGGGATCGTCCTCGTAGCGCTTGCGACAGGCCTCCAGGTGCTCGCGCATGGCGTAGCGCTCCAGCGGATCGCCGCCATAGGCCCACGACTGGAGCGCGCTGTACATCATGCGCATGGGATAGCGCTCCTGGATCTCCAGGTGACGGTAGGCCAGCTTGCGAAAGGCCGTTTCGATCTCCTCGCGCGGCAGCTCCGAAGCGGCGATGCGCTCCAGGCTTTCGTCGACAAGCCCACAGAAGCGCTCCAGGCGATCGCCTTCGCTGTCCTTGAGCGCCAGGCTGAAGGTGGCGTGACAGCCGGTGGCGCCAGCGCCGGAGTAGATCAGGTCGGCGCCCAGCTCGGCGTCGACGATCGACTTGCGCAGGGGCGAAGCGGCATTGCCCAACAGGTAATTGCTCAGCACCGCCATCATCAACGCTTCGCGGGCGTCGCGGGCGTCACCGGTGAGCCACTCGATGGCCAAAAACGTCTTGTTCTCGATGGCGTCCTCGGGTCCCACAGGATAGCGATCGCGAACGCTGCGCGGCTCGCTGAAGCGCGGTTGACGCGCAATGGGCGGCGGCGGCTCGGCCGGCCCAAAGTCGGCCAGGGGCGCCTCGAGAAAGCCCAGATACTCTTCGGTGGGGATGTCGCCGTAGATGAAGATCAGGCTATTGCAGGGGTGATAATAGGTGCGGTGAAAGTCCAGGAAGCGCTCGTAGCTGAGCTCGGGGATCGCCTCCGGGTCACCTCCGGAGTCATTGGCGTAAATCGTGTCGGGCAAAAGCCCCTTGCGCAGGGCCCGGCCCAGCCGCGTCGGCGGCGCCGAGTAGGCGCCCTTCATCTCGTTGTAAACAATGCCGCTGACGGTCAGGGCGCCACCGGGCTGGTCCGGGTCCAGGGGCGCCAGGTGGTGGGCTTCGCGGGCGAAGGTCTCCGAAGTTAACAAGGGGTGAAACACCGCATCGACGTAGACCGACGCCAGGTTGAAGAGGTCGCGTTTGACGTTGCTGGAGGTGGGATAATAGGTGCGATCGGCTCCCGTCATGGCGTTGATGAAAGTCGCCATGCTGGTCTTGACCATGTCGAAGAAGGGATCGCGGACCTGGAACTTCTGCGAGCCTGCGAGCACCGAGTGCTCCATGATGTGGGGCAGGCCGGTATCGTCCGGCGGGGCGGTGGCAAAGCTGATCGAGAAAAGGTTTTCGGGGTCGTCGGCATGCAGGTGCAGAAGCCGGGCGCCCGAGCGCTCGTGCACGAGCAGGTAGGCCCGGGCGGCGAGTTCGGCAAGGGCCTCGACCCGCTGCACCAGGAAGCCATGGGCGCGGTCGCCGACGGCGAGGGTGGCCTCGGGAAGGATCTTTGATGACATTGGGCCGATCTTGTCACAGCCCCTGGCCGGTTCCAGCGGGGATCGCCAATTTCCGCGGGCAAAATCGGCTCGAAACGGCTGCGCACGGTCCTGCGCGGGGCGTGATCGAGGTCATGGCAGCCGCCGCGCCGGCCTTCGGAGCCCCGCGATCGTTGCTATACTGCCAGGGCCTGAGTTACACGAGGCCCGCCCATGACCGCCGCCACTGAATCCAATCCCCAGTCCACATCCGCATCCACAGCCTCTGAACCGCTGCCCGAAGAGCTGACCATGGCCGTCGAGGCCGGCCGTGAGGACGCCTACTTCGCGCTGGTCGACCGCTTGAACGCGGCCTCGGTCCGCAAGCGCTTCGAGTGCTACCGCGACATCGAGTGGGACGCGCCCCAGATGCGCATCGATCCGATGGATCCCCACTGGGAGTCGTCGCGCGATCGGGGCCTGGGCAAGACCGATTGGTACTGGAGCCTGCCCGAGACCACCCGCCGCGAGATGGGCCTGGGCTCGGTGGCGCGCTTCATGTTCGTCGGCTCGATCTTCGAGAACGTGCTCAGCCGCGGGCTTTTGCAGTTCGCCTCACGGCTGGAAGCCGGCTCGCCCGAGTATCGCTACGCCTACCATGAGGTGATCGAGGAGTCGCACCACTCGCTGATGTTCCGCGAGTTCGTCGACCGCTCGGGCGTGGCCGTGCAGGGGCTTTCCTCCACGATGACCGCCGGCGCCGACCGGGTCTCGGGCTTCGGGCGCGAGTTTCCTGAACTGCTCTTCATCTTCGCCCTGGGCGGCGAAGACCCCATCGACTACGCCCAGCGCCGCGCACTCGAGGAAGAGGCCGACATGCATCCCCTCGTGGAGCGCATCAGCCGCATCCATGTCACCGAAGAGGCGCGCCACGTGTCCTTCGCCCGCGCCTACCTGCGACATAACGTGCCCAAGCTCGACAAAAACCGCCGCCACGAGCTGGCCGTGGCCACGCCGCTGATCCTCAGCCAGATGGCGGGCCTGATGATGCGACCGTCGCAGGCCTTCATCGAGCGCTATCAGATCCCGCAAGAAGCGGTGGACATCGCCTACACGAACAACCGCGACCACAAGGTGCGCATCCAGGCCTCGCTGGAGAAGATTCGCCTGCTCTGCGACGAGCTGGAGCTGCTGCCCGAGCAGGCCCTCGACCTGTGGAAGCAATACGAGCTGTGGCCCGAGGCCTGAGGCCCCGGACCGAGTCACCCTCCGCCGCGCAGGTAGCGTAGGTTGAAGTGCTCCATGAAGGCATCGAAGCCCCCCTGCGTATAACCAAAAAACGCTAGATGTATGGTGATGGCCGGCAGCGTGAAGATGGCGCTGAGTTCGCGCTTGCGCTCTTCGGAAAGCTCGATCTCGATGCGGTGACTACGATCGCCTTCGGGCCAAAGCGTGATGCGCCGATCTTCGACGTGGTGGTCGTAGCCGATCACCACGCGGGGCAGCACGCGAAAAAATTCAGCAAGGCTAATGCCGCGCTCCTGCTCCACGACGAAGTCGGGCTCGGCTGCCATCGATTAACCTCCGGCTATGGGCGGGAAGATGGCGAGGGTATCGCCGGCCTGTAGCTCGGCGGTTTTGTGTTCAGCCGGTAGCAAATGGCGGCCGTTGATCATGACCAGGTGCGCCATCTGACGCGGGATGCCGAAACGCTCGATCACCACCTGGGGCGTGGCGCCGACATCGAGCTCGACTTCCGTGGTGCCGGCGCGCGTCCCCGGCGGCAGCTTGTCGCGCAGCATGGCGAAGAGCTTGAGCGTGATGGTGATCGATCCGCTCATACACCGCTGCCCGTGCTGGCGCTCAGCATCGGCGGCGTGAGACCGAGGCCCGTGGCATCCAGGTAGGCCTCTACGATGCGGCGCGGCTTCTGCTGTAGGCGCTCGATCCAGGCGCCGAGATCGATTTGGCTCTGGATCAAACCTCGCAGGATGCCGACCTGTTCGAAGGCGCCAACCACGATGGCGCCGATGAGGCGTCCTTCGGAAAACTCCAGTCGCAAGTAGCTCTTCGAGGCAGCGTCGGCGGCGCGCGCCGACTGGCCCCCCTCGATGCCCTGGAAGCGACCGAAGGTGTAATGCGTCAGTCCCAGGGTCTCGACCACGTTCATGCTCAGGCTGCCGCGATAGTGAGCTTCTTTGCCGGCCATGTTCAGCGCGGCGATGCGCGCGTGGTCAGCCGCAGTGGGCTGGATGCCGTGCACGGCCCTGTGCTGAAAGGAAAAGTCGAGACCGGCTGCGGCGTCACCAGCGGCGTAGATATTCGGCAGCGACGTCTGCATGCGATCGTCGACCACGATGCCGCCCTGCCCCGTGGCGTCCGCGGGCGCCAGCTTCATGCCACTGCCCTCCACAAAGCCCACGTTCGGGCGCACGCCGGTGGCGGTGACGATCAGGTCGGCCTCGATGTTCTGGCCGTCGCTGAGGGCGAGCGTCATGGGCCCTTCGCCGTCGCTGCCCTCGACGCGTTCGACCCGCGTGGAGGTCAGCACGCGCACGCCCCTGGACTCGCAATGAGCCTTGATGATGGCGCCGCCATCGACGTCCATCATGCGCGGCACCATGCGGTCTTCGGCTTCGATGACGGTGAGTTCGAGCTTCTTCTGACCCAGAGCGTCGATCAGAATCGAGCCGATGAAGCCAGCGCCGATCATGGCGACGCGGCTGCCGTCTTGCACCGCCGAAAGAATGCGGCGGGCGTCTTCGAGGGTCCAGCAGGCGTTGACGCGCCTTCCACCCAGGCCCTCGATGGGCGGCACCCAGGGGCTGGCGCCGGTGGCGATGAGCAGCGTGTCGAAGTCGAGCGAACCCCCACCCTCGAGCCTGACCTGGCGCCCGCCTGCGTCGAGCCCCTCGGCGCGCCGGCCGGTGATCAGCTCGATATCGGCCTGGGCGAAGTGGTCATCGCCCGCGCGCAGGTGGGTGCCGGCTTCCCCGACCTTGCCGCTGAGCAGGTAGGGGATGGCCATGCGTGAATAGGGGGGCTCGGCTTCGCCGCTGAGCAGCGTGATTTGGGCTTGTGGGTCGAGCCCGCGCAGCTGCTCGGCAGCGATCACACCGGCCGGACCGGCACCCACGATAAGGTGGCGCATAGGCGTCTCGCTGGGCTTTGACTAGACGAGGTTGAGGCGTCCGAGGGTCGCGGCGGTGGGCTCACCGTCTTCGCTCCAGCCGCGCAGCTTGTAGTACTCGGGCAGCATCTCGTCGAGGCGGTTGACCATGCCCTTGGTGGGGCCGCTCTTGATCGCGTCCTTGAGCAGGCGCTTGGGCAGGGTGTCGTCCTTACCCGTCAGGCCCGCCGCCAGGTTGTACTTGCGCTCGATGTTCCAGATGCGCTCGCCTATCTCGAGCAGCTTCTCGCCGGAGAAGTCGCCCTCGCAGGCGGCCTGGATCTGGGGCTGGTAGTCGTCGAGGCCCAGGGCAAAGCTGGTGAAGATGCACAGGCCGCTGGAGTCGATCATCGCCGTCAAGTCCTGGAAAGCCTTGGCCAGCTCGGCCTTGCCCTCGGTGACGTGCGGATCGGTCTTGACCGGAAGCCCCAGAACTTCCGACGAGACCGTGTAGCCACGCAGGTGACAGCCGCCGCGATTGCTGGTGGCGTAGGCCAGGCCCATGCCCTGGACACCGCGCGGGTCGTAGGCTGGAAACTCCTGGCCCTTGACCGTCATGGAGAACTCCGGATGCCCGTACTTTTCGCACAGGCGCTTGGAGCCCATGCCGATCTCGACGCCGAAGCCCTCGCCCTTGCCGGTCTGTTCGGCGATCTTCATCAAGGCATCGGCGCTGCCAAAAGTCAGGGGATAGCCGACTTGCTCCTCGGTGATGGCACCCACATCGTAGAGTTCCATCGCGGCGGCCACCGTGGACCCGAAGGAGATGGGATCCATGCCGTGCTCGTTGCACAGGAAATTCGCAAAGGTCAGGGCGTCGAGGTCGTCGACCTTGGTGGAGGCGCCCATGGCCCAGGCCGCCTCGTATTCCAGGCCACCGGACTCCTTTTGGTATTCGGGGCGGTCTTTGACGGAGACGTGCTTGGGGTTGATCTTGGAGACGCGCGCGCAGCCGATGGTGCAGGCGAAGCAGGCATTGTTGCTGACGAGGTTTTTGTGGCCGTCGGCGGTGGTCTCATGCATGGCCTCACCGCTGATCTTCTCGGCACCCTCGAATTGGCCGTCGCGGGCGTTTTCCGTGGGCAGCGCACCGCTTTCATTGATGATATTCATCAAGACCTGGGTGCCGTAGGTCGGCAGGCCCTCGCCGGTGACCGTGTGCTCGGCCAGCACCTTCTTGGCTGCCATGGTCGACTGCATGAAGGCCCTGGGATCGTTGACCTGCACGCCCTTGGTGCCGCGGGCGGCGATGGCCTTGAGGTTCTTCGAGCCCATCACCGCGCCCACGCCCGAGCGCCCGGCGGCACGGTCCAGATCGTTGACCACGGCCGCGAAGAGCACGCCGTTTTCACCGGCCTCGCCGATACTAGCCACCTTGATTTTGTCGTCGCCGTGCTTTTCCTTGATCGCCGGCTCCGTATGCCACACGGAGGTGCCCCAGAGGTCGTCGGCGGGCAAAAGCTCGCAGTTGTCGTCCTTGATGAAGAGGTAGACTGGCTTGGGGGACTTGCCCTCGAAGATGATCATGTCCCAGCCCGCCGTCTTGAGCTCGGCACCGAAGAAGCCACCCGAGTTGGAGCAGGCGATGGCGCCCGTGAGCGGGCTCTTGGTGATAACCGACCAACGCCCAGCGGTGGAGGCGATGGTGCCGGTCAGCGGACCGGTGGCGATGATTAGCTTGTTGTCGGGCGAAAATGGGTCGACCGTGGGATCGGTCTCCTCCACCAGGTATTTGGTGCCGAGGCCGCGCTGCCCCAGGTACTGGGCCGCCCACTCCATGTTCAGGGGCTCGCTGCTGCAATCGCCCGTGGTCAGGTTCACTCTGAGGATCTTTCTTGCCCAACTCATGATCGTCTCCTGCTTTCGTCGCGTTCTACGGCTCTCGATTTCTGCAGCCCCAAAATTCCAACTCCACGTCAAATCTCATCCGGGCGCCGGGGCTCCCGATGCCCCCACCACCTCCCGCTCGGCCAGCTCGATGGCGCCGGTGGGACACGAGGCGATACAGGCCGGTCCCATGTCGTCGCCGTGACAAAGGTCGCACTTGAGTACCTTGCCAGCGTCTGGATAGTAATTGACCGTGCCGTAGGGGCAGGCGATGGTGCAGACCTTACAACCCACGCAGCGGTCTTCGAGCAGCACCTTCACGCCGGTTTCGGCCACCTCGAAGATGGCATCGACGGGGCAGGCGTGCATACACCAGGCCTCCTCGCACTGCAGACAGGCATAGGGGACGTTCTTCGACATCTCCTTGAGCTCGAAGATACGAATGCGCGAACGCTCGGTGGCGAACACGCCTTCGCGCATGCCCGAGCAGGCCAACTCGCACTGATGGCAGCCGGTGCACTTGTCGATGATGAAGTGGAGCGCCTTGGCCAATGGGCAATCGCCTTTCGCGAGAGGGCGAGTGTAGCAGAGGAGTTGGTGCCAATCCTATGCGCTGGACCACTTGCGCTTCAGTAGGCCAGATACGTAGGTAATTTGCTCCACAGCTTGGGCCAATGTCTCGCGGTTAACCATGTGCGACGATGTCGGCGGAGTGGCACATCGCGGGACTACTCGAAGGGCGCCGTGCTACGCTCCAGCGCCCATGAATGCTGCGACGGAAGGTGAAATGCCTCGCATTGGCGTCGACCTCGGCGGTACCAAGATCGAGCTGCTAGCCCTGGGCTCCAGGGGCCAAACGTTGTATCGGCGACGGATCGCGACGCCCAAGGATGGGTACGACGCGATCGTGCAGGGCGTGAGCCAATTGGTGAGTTCCGCCGAGACCGAAATCAACACGCGAGCGACGGTGGGCGTGGGAACACCGGGCGCCCATTCGCCGAGCACGGGGCTCTTGCGCAACAGCAATACCGTATGTCTCAACGGCCGGCCCCTGGATCGGGACCTGAGCCAGGCCCTGGGGCGCGAGGTGCGCGTGCACAACGACGCCAACTGCTTTGCGCTATCCGAAGCGGTGGACGGCGCCGCTCGGGGGGCCAGCGTGGTCTTTGGGGTCATCGTGGGCACCGGGACCGGCGCCGGCGTGGTCATCGAGGGGCGGCCGAGGCTTGGCAAAAACGCCATCGCCGGCGAGTGGGGGCACAACCCGCTGCCCTGGCCCCGCGACGACGAATGCCCGGGGCCGGCCTGTTACTGTGGCAAGCGCGGCTGCATCGAGACCTTTCTCTGCGGGCCGGGCATCGCGCGCGACCACGTCCGCCACGGAGGAGAAGCGTTGAGCGCCGCCGAGATCGCGGCCCGCGCGGCCGGCGGCGACGGGCAGGCACGGGCCACACTCGAACGGCACGCCGAGCGCATGGCCCGGGCGCTCGCGAGCGTGATCAACGTGCTCGACCCGGATGTCATCGTGCTCGGTGGAGGTGTCTCGTTGATCGAAGGTTTGCCCGAGACCGTGGAGCAGCGGTTGCCCGACTACGTCTTTTCGGAGGCGGTGGCCACGCGCGTGCTCAGGGCAGTGCATGGTGACGCAAGCGGGGTGCGCGGGGCGGCGTGGCTGTGGCCGTAGCCGGCGGCTCCCGGCGTCTGCGTTGGCTTCCGGTCTCGCGGTAATCGGTGAGCACGAAGAGATTGGGTCTACCGCTCAGATAGGTGAACGCTACGCGCTGCACATCCTGCACGGTGACCGCCTCGACGCCGCTGGAGTCACACCAAATCCCAATCGGACACCCGCAGCCGCAGGTTCGGGTTCACTTGTCGAGCACTTCGCGAACGCGCTGAGCCAGGGCGGCGTGGGTGTAGGGCTTGGCGAGAAACTCCACGCCATCCTTGAGGATGCCGTGGTGCACGATCACGTTGGCGGTGTAGCCCGAGGCAAAAAGCACCTTGAGGTCGGGGCGCAACTCGAGCACGCGCTGCGACAGCACCTGGCCGTTCATCTCCGGCATGATCACGTCGGTCAGCAGCATGTGCACGGGTTCGTCGATTGAGGTCAGCCCCTGGAGCGCGGCAGGGCCGCTTTCAAAGGCGTGCACCGTATAGCCCTGGCGCTCGAGCATGAGCTTGGCAACCCGGCGCACACGGGCCTCGTCCTCCACCAGGATCAGGGTCTCGCTTCCGCGTGGTAGGGTCGCGAACGTCGTCGCTTCGACTTCGTCGGCGCTGGCATCGACGCGCGGCCAGTAAAGCTTGAACGTGGTGCCGCGGCCGACCTCGGAATAAACCTCCACGTTGCCGCCGTTTTGCCTGACTGCGCCATAGACCATGGCCAGCCCCAGGCCCGTGCCCTTGCCGGCTTCCTTGGTGGTGAAAAACGGTTCGAAGATCTGCTTGCGAACTTCTTCGGACATGCCCCCGCCGTCATCGGAGACCGCCAGCACGACGTATCTTCCCGGCTGTACGCCCACGTGCCGGGCCGAATAGGCTTCGTCGAGGCTGACGTTGGTGGCTTCGAGCGTGAGCTTGCCACCGTCGGGCATGGCGTCGCGGGCGTTGACGGCGAGGTTCAAGATGACCTGCTCGGCTTGCCCAGGGTCCATGCGCACATGACCCAGGTCTTCGCTCAGAATGACTTCCAGCTGCACGTCCTCACCGATGATGCGCGCGAGCATGGGCTCCATCTTGGCAAGCGTCTCGTTGAGATCGAGTACGCGCGGCGCGATGATCTGCTTGCGTGAGAAGGCCAACAGTTGCTCCGTAAGCGAAGCGGCCGTGTGTGAGGCTTGTTGAATTTCGGTCAGGTACTCGTTTAGGTTATCGGTGTTGGGCAACTCCGCCAGCGCCAACTCGGTGTAGCCGCTGATGACGGTCAATGCATTGTTGAAGTCGTGGGCGACGCCACCGGCAAGGCGACCCACCGATTCCATCTTCTGGGCTTGTGCGAACTGGGACTGAAGCCGCTTGCTCTCCGAAATGTCCTGAAAAGCCCCGACCATGTGCGAAATGTTTCCGCCCGCGTCGAGCAAAATGTTGGCGGCCACAAGCGTGTCGAAGTGGCTGCCGTCGCGCCGTTGTGCGGTGGCCTCGCCCTTCCATACGCCACGAAGCTGCAGCGCATCGACGATCTCCGCGGTGCGCTCGGGATCGCCGAACTCCAGTGGCGAACGCCCCACGGCCTCTTCTTCACGCTCGTAGCCCCACATGCGCAGGAAGGCGGGGTTTACGTAGATGATCTTGCCCTCGGCATCGGCGATTGCGATGCCGTTGATGGATGTCGCGATCGCACGATCCTTGATCTCCATCAGCCGCTCGGCGCGTTTGCGCTCGCTGATGTCCTGCACGATGCCGCGCAGCAGCAAGGGCGTGCCCTGGGCATCGTTGACGACCGCCGCGCGCAGATAGAGCCAGTGCCACTGCTCGCGTTCGGCCTTTCGCTCCAACTCGAGGTCGACGGCATCGCCGGTCTCGATCGAATATTCGATGGCGGCCAGCGCTCGCTTTTCGCTGTCCTCGGTGTAGCCGCTTTCGAGCAAGCGCTGGCGCCAGCCTTGCGTCGGGTCGCTAACGGGCAGACCCTCTCGAGACAAATCGAGCAAGGCCTTGGAGCTGCGCATGGTGTCGGTGGTGAGGTCCATCTCGAAGCTGGCAATCCGGCCGATGCGCTGGGCCTCCTCCAGCAGGGCTTCACTCTTTTGCAGGGCTTCCAGGTTTTCGACCTGCTCGGTGACGTCGTGGGCATTGATGACGATGCCGGTCACGTGGGGATCGTCGAGCCGATTGGTCGCCGAGCCCACGAACCAGCGGTGACTGCCATCGGCGTGGCAGAGGCGCGCGCGCCAGGGCTGCACGACCTCCGGATGCTGCTGGCTCTGTCGAAAGACCTGAGTCATGGACTCACGGTCTTCGGGCCAGACCAGGTCGGCCACGTTCTTGTCCCGCCACGCTTCGACGCTGAAGCCCAGCGAACGCTCGAAAGCCGGGCTCAGATAGCGCAGCTCGCCCTCGGCAGCAGTGACCAGGATGATGTCGACGGTATGCTCCACAAGGCCGCGAAAGTATCGACCCTCGGCCGCCATGACCGCGTCCAGGCGCTCGCGCTCTTCGATGGTCCGGCCGCGCACGAAGAGGCGCTGGGTCTCGGGGTCGCCCATACCCATCCAGCGAACCGGCTGATGGCGACCGTCGGCCTGACGCAGGCGAGCATCGAACTCCAGGCTCTGTGGACCTTCGACAATTGCGACCAGCGCGGCCTTGGCCGCCGCGACGTCGTCGGGGTGGAGCAGATCCAAAAATCGCGCAGCCTCGTCGGCGACCGCTCCCCAACCCAGCACTCGACGCAAGGCGGCGCTCGCGTGATCGAGCGTGCCATCGGGGGCACCGATCCAGCAGAAGTCAGGGGATAGCTCGAAGAACTTGTCGAGGTCGTAGCTCATGATCACACTCCGGACTCGGGGGCGGCTGCCGGGGGGGAAGCAGTTTGGGGTCAGTGGTTTTTTAAGGCAATGGGCGAGGGCGGCGTGACCGCCCCGGGCGCGTAGTCGGCGGCCGCGGCAGCGCCCACCGCTCGCCCTCGCACAGCGGCAGCGCATGACCAGTGCACAGCGCATCGAGCGGGCGGTGGGCGGGTCGCCCGCCGTCACGCACCAAAGGGGGAAGTTATTCCTTCGCGAGCCCCTGCGATCGACCATGGCGGAGGTTGCGATAGCCTCGACGAAACCTTCGATGTGGGTGCCGCATCGGCCCGCTGATCCCGCGGAGATACGGTGGTTTCAAACCGGCCACCTGGACGACGAAAATCTTGCCGGCGTCGAAGGCGCTTTCGAAGGGCGCGCCGAACCCCAAAGTTTTCCCGCTCATGGTTGCTTGCTCTTCGGTGAAAAGGGCGGACGGGTGCGGTCGCCGCGCCGCGTGTGCGCACAGCGCGACCCCGAAGACCGGCGTTGAAATCCGACACGGCCAGCCACAGCCGGCTGTCACACCGATGCGGTCATCGGTGACACCGAAGCAGGAACCAGACTGCGTAGAGCGTGTGAACGCTCCTGGCGGACCCGGCTCAGCTCGCGGGGGCGGCGTGTGCGGCGATCTCGACGCGTTGGGAAGATGCTTGTTTCACGTGGCCGCCCTCCTTCCTGGCAGTTTGCTTGGAAGCACGCACGTCGTTACGGCACGAAGTTGCGGTGGCCCCCATGGCTTGCGACCGCCTGGCCAAATGAAGGCGCGTGGCGCTTCATCGAAATCGCGGCTGCCCGAGACGAAGAGCTACCTGCCCCCGCGAACGTGCTCGGCGAGTTTTGACGTGCCAAGGCGAACCGGCGCCGATCCCGTGATTGCCACTGCCACTACCGCCCGCACCGCGATGCTATTGCTCGGTGGTGCAGTTGGAGAGTTCCACCACGCGGCCGACCGGCTCCTGTCGGAACTGCTTGAACCAGCCGACGACCTCGATACGTTGACCGGGCGAGATTTCCGCCAGCGGACCGCGATCGTTGGGGTGGAAATAGCACAGCAGCCGGCCCTCGCTCGGATCCTGCGGCATCAAAATCACGTATCCGTACTTCTTGGTTCGCACGTGCTCGACGGCAGTGGGGGTGGGGGCCATGTATTCCAACGTGGCGACGCGCTGCCTTTTGGTCTGAAGGCCCACGTGCTCAACCGTGCCCGTGACTTTCAGATACTTATCCTCATAGGTCTCGTGCGCCTTGATCGCGTTCCCGCGAGAAGCGGTCAGTAGTTCATCCAGTCTTACGGTTTCGAGGCTCGGGCCACAGGCGGTGATCGCAACGAGCAAGAAGCTCCCCCACCTCACGCCCAACGATTGAAGGCGATCTTCTTCCATGACGCGCGTCGCTATCATGAAGGACGAGCCATGCCAACCTCTCGCCCGAAAGGTTCCCAGTCCGCGGCCATCACCACATCGGAGAGGATGGGCGCAGTATCGGCGCCGCAGACTGTGAGTGCTTCGCGTTTTGCGTGTTTGCGCCCCCACGCCCCACTCAAAACAACCGCTGCTGCGAGCGCGGTGGCGTCGGCACGCCCAGGTGCTCATAACCGCGGTCGGTGACCACGCGGCCGCGGGCGGTGCGCGCCAAAAACCCCTGCTGCAGCAGGTAGGGCTCGTAGACGTCTTCGAGGGTGTCGCGGGGTTCGCTGAGCGCTGCGGCGAGCGTGTCGATGCCCACGGGGCCACCGTTGTAGTGCTCGATGATGGTTTTGAGCAGGCGGCGGTCCATGGCGTCGAGGCCGGCGCCGTCGACGTCGAGCCGGGTGAGAGCGGCGTCTGCTAACTTACGGTCAATGTCGCCATCACCCAGGACAGTGGCGAAGTCGCGGGCGCGCCGCAGCAGGCGATTGGCGATACGCGGGGTGCCGCGGGCGCGGCGGGCGATTTCAAGGGCGGCGTCTTCGTCGAGCTGGATGCGCAACAGGCGCGCGCTGCGGCTGACGACCTCGGCCAGGTCCTCGGGCGGGTAGTAGTCGAGGCGCTCGACGATGCCGAAGCGCGAGAGCATGGGGTTTGTCAAAAGGCCCGTACGCGTGGTGGCGCCGATGAGCGTGAACGGGGCCAAGGGCAGCTGAATGCTGGCGGCGTAGGGTCCGTCGCCCTGGACGATGTCGATGCGGAAGTCTTCGACGGCGGTGTAGAGGTTTTCCTCGACCACGGCCGACAGGCGGTGGATTTCATCGATGAAGAGCACGTCGCCGCGCTCCATGCGTGTGAGCAAGGCCGCCAGCTGGCCCTTGTGCTCGACCGCGGGGCCGTGGGCGGTGAGCACCTGGCGGCCCATTTCGTTGCCCAGGATGTTGGCGACGGTGGTCTTGCCCAGACCCGGCGGTCCGCACAAAAGCACGTGGTCGAGCGGCTCGCCCCGTTTACGCGCGGCCTGCACGTAGACCTGGAGGTTGTCCATCATCTTGCGCTGGCCGATGAACTCGGAAAAGCCCACGGGGCGCAGCGCGCGGTCGAGCTCGCGGTCGTCGAGTCCGGCTTCGCCATCCAATAGCCGCCCCGCTTCCTGTGGGTTGTCTTCGCTCATCTGCGCGTTGCTTCCGCGTGTCCGATCTTGGCCATGACAGTCTAGGCCAGGCTGGCCAGGGCCTGGCGTAGGAGCACCTCCACCGGGCGCGTCTCGTCGGCAGCGACCACCTGGGCGGCGGCGCGCTCGGCCTCGCCACGGTTGAAGCCAAGGCTGGTCAACGCCGCGACGACTTCGCCGGCCGGGCCGCTCGCCGCCGGAGGTAGGCCGGTACCGCCCGCCGCGGCCGCAGCGGCCGGAGCGCTGAAGGTGCCCGGCGAGCTGACCAGGCTCGGGAGCTTGTCCTTGAGCTCGAGCACCAGACGCTCGGCAGTCTTGCGGCCGACGCCCGAGACCTTCGAGAGCCGAACCTTATCCTCGCGGGCCACCACCGCCGCCAGCTCGCCGGAGGCCAACTCGCCGAGAATCGACAGCGCCAGCTTGGTGCCCACGTTTTTGATGCCCAACATGGCCCGAAACACGCGTCGGTCTTCGAGACTCGCGAAGCCGTAGAGCAAGAGGGCATCTTCGCGCACGTGGGTGTGCACGTGCAGGGTCGCGGTGGCCGGGGCCTCGGGCAACAGCGAAAGCGTGCGCGCGGGCACGAAGAGCTCGTAGCCCACGCCGCCCACGTCCAAGACGCAGCAGCCATCGAGACCGCGGTCGATGACCACACCCTGGAGCCTGCCGATCATCGGCGCGACCCTATCACAGCCTGAACGCCCGCACAGGAAATTTGCGAGCCTGCGAGCACACCGATCACGCCGGGCGCGGCATCCGCACGCGGGCGGCGTTGGCATGGGTGATGGCGATGGCCAAGGCGTCGCTCGCGTCGGCCGGCGGTGGCTTGGACAGGCCGAGGATGGTGGCGACGATGCGGCCGAGCTGTTCCTTGGGGGCGGCGCCGCTGCCGGCGATGGAGCGTTTGACCAGGGCCGGCGGGTAGGCGCTGATGGGCAGCTGGGCCTGGGCACCGGCCAGGAGCACCACGCCGCGGGCCTGGCCCAGCTTCAGCGCCGAGCGCGCGTGCTTGCTGAAGACGTCCTCGACCGCCATGCAGCTGGGGCCGTGGTGGGCGATGAGTTCACACAGACGCGCGTGGATCACGCACAGGCGCTGCTCCAGCGGGGGGTCGCTGCCGGCGCGGATGACGCCAGCGTCGATGACCGTCAGGCGCGCGCCTCGGCTCTCGATCACGCCCCAACCCGTGCGCACCGAGCCGGGGTCTACGCCGAGCACAATCATGGTGGCCTCAGGCGCCCGAGAGCGCCGCCAGGGCCTCGTCCGACAGCTCGAAGTCGCTGTAGACCTTTTGCACGTCGTCGTGGTCTTCGAGGGCTTCGACCAGGTTGATCAGCACTTCGGCGTCGCGCCCCGAGACCTCCTTGGGGGTCTTGGGCAGCATCGCCAACTCGGCCGAGGCCACGGCGATACCGCCTTCGGTCAGCGCTTCTTTGACGCTGTCGAGGTCGGTCTTGGCCGTGCGCACCATCCAGGTGTCGCCCAAGTCTTCGACTTCCTCGGCGCCGGCTCCGACGGCCGCGTCGAAGATCGTCTCCTCGTCGGCCTGGGCCTTGTCCACCGTGAGCACGCCCTTTTCATCGAAGGCCCAGGCGGCAGCACCGGCGCTGCCGAGCTGGCCGTTGTGCACATCGAAGAGCTTGCGCAGCTCGGGGTTGGTGCGGTTTCGGTTGTCGGTCATCACGTCGATCACAAAGAGCGTGCCGGCCGGGCCCACGCCCTCGTAGGTGAGCTCTTCGTAGGTCACGCCCTCGAGCTCTCCGGTGCCCTTCTTGATCGCGCGGGTGACGTTGTCGCCCGGCATGTTGGCTGCCCTGGCCGCGTCCACCGCTCGCCGCAGTCGGGGATTGCCGTCGGGATCGCCGCCGCCGAGGCGCGCAGCGATGGTGATCTCCTTGATCAACTTGGTGAAGATCTTGCCGCGCTTGGCGTCGGCGGCGCCCTTCTTGTGCTTGATCGTGGACCACTTGTTATGGCCGCTCATGTTGGGAACCTCGCTGGTCTTGGCCACAGTCCCAGCCGCCGCCGGGGCCCGTGGCCCGTGCCCATCCATGGGTAACACGAGTGGGCCTGGAGCGTCGATCGGTGCAGCGATAATCGCGAGGGCGGTTTAGCGCAGGTCCCAGATGCGCCAGCGGCCGGCTTCTTTCTTCAGGTGCACCTCGCCGCCGCCGCTGAGGTGCACGATGGCTTCGTCGCCCTTGATCTCGACGCGCAGGTCCAGGGGGTCTTCGGTGGCGGCCAGGCTCTCTTCAAAGGCCGCTTGCCAGGCGGCGCGGCGTTCACGGGACAAGAGCGCCAGTAGCGCCGGCAGGCTCTGGCGCCTGAGCGCCCGGCGCAGGGCCGCGACGGTGTCGAGCGGCGTGGCGCCGGCCTGGGCGTCGAGGATACCGCCCTCCAGGCGCCAGGCTCCCTGCTCCAGGCGCAGCACCACTTCCTCGCCGTTTTCCAGCTCCACCCGGGCGCGGGCCTTCGCCTCCACGTCGCGACGGGCGACGGCCATTTGCCACTGCAGCAGCTCCTTGCGGCTGTCACGCCACTGGGCGTCGAAGCGCTCGCGGGTCAGCTCGGCCTGCAGCTCGGGGTCGAGCAGGGCGTAGGCGGCGGCCGGGTCGTCGTCGCGCACGGCGGCGAAGAAGGCGTCGCTGGTCTGCTCGGGCGGCGGGACTTTTGCTGGCGGCCCATGGGCGCAGCCAAGAAGCAGCGCACACAGGGCCAGCGGCAACAGCAGCTTGTGTCGGCGCTCTTCTAGCGCAGCTGGTAGAGGCTGAGCGTGCCGACGTAAAGGAAGCCGACCATGAACAGCACCAGGAAGGGGATGCTCACCCAGGCGCCCATGAAGATGGCCAGCCCGATCGTGCCGACGATGTAGAGACCGAAGAGGATCTCCAGGTAGGTCGAGATCGTGGCGGCCCCGGCCTTGTAGCGCTTCTTGACCCAGCCGTCGCGATTCTGCTCGACGCCGTGCTTGGGGGTGCGCACGAACTCCGACTGCACACCCACCAGGCCCTCGAGCACAGCGCGGGCGTTGTTGATCGACAGACCGATGCTGACCGCCATCATCACCGGCAGGCGCTTGACGGCGCTGCGCAGGTCTCCGTAGAGCGCCTGGTGCGTGGTCAGGTAGAAGATGATGATCGAGATGCACGTAGAGAAAAAGAGCGGCACGTCCAGCAGGAGCAGCTCCGGGCTGTCCATGCGCTGGCGCATCAACATGTTGGGCAGCTGCAGCGCTGCCAGGATTACCAGGAACAGATAGGCGAAGTTGTTGGTCAAGTGAAAGAGGCACTCGATCTTCACCTTCAGGGGTAGATCGGCCCGAATCACCGTCCAGATCAACTTCTTGGTAGTCTGGGCCGAGCCCTTGGCCCAGCGGAACTGCTGCCCCTTGAAGCTGTTCATCTCGCAGGGGATCTCGGCCGGGGCCAGCGCCGTGGGTACGTAGACGAACTTCCAGCCGCGCAGCTGGGCGCGGAAGCTCAGATCCATGTCCTCGGTGAGCGTGTCGTGCTCCCAGCCGCCGGCGTCGACGATGGTGGAGCGGCGCCAGATGCCGGCGGTGCCGTTGAAGTTGAAGAAGCGGCCCGAACGGTTGCGCGCGATGTGCTCGATGACGAAGTGGCCGTCGAGCATCATCGATTGCACCCGCGTCAGCAGCGAGTAGTCGCGGTTGATGTGGCCCCAGCGGGCCTGGACCATGCCGACCTTGGGATCGGTGAAGTGGTCGATGAGGTCGCGGATGATGCTGGGGGTGGGCACGAAGTCGGCGTCGAAGACCATCACGTAGTCGCCCTTGGCCTCGTGCAGGCCTTCCTCGAGGGCGCCGGCCTTGTAGCCCTTGCGGTTGTCGCGGTGGCGGAAGGTGACATCGAAACCGCGGGCGACGAGCTCCTCGGACTTCTTGCGCGCGATCTCGGTGGTCTCGTCGGTGGAGTCGTCGAGGACTTGGATCTCGAGCTTGTCCTTCGGGTAGTCGAGGGCCGCCACACTCTCCATGAGACGCTCGGCCACGTACATCTCATTGAACATCGGCAGCTGCACGGTGACGCGCGGCAGCTCCTCGAAGCGGCCGGGAGCCACGTGGGCCTCCTTGCGGTGGCGCCAGTAGAGGTAGAGCAGGTGGCCGCGGTGAAAGCCGTAGAGGCCGAGCACCGACAAAACGAGCATGTAGAGCGTGATAATCGCGATTTCCATGGAGTCCCTATTGCTACGCGCGGTCCCCCAACCACGGCGCGAGCCCGAGCCTACCCGTTCACCCTTGGATCAATTGTCACGCAATTGTAATTTGTTGTCGCAAAACGTCGCCAATTACGCGGAATTGTTGACGTTCATAGGCCTGCCCGTCGGCGCGAGCGCGGCCGGGCGACTCCGAAGGTTTAGGGGGTAGGTGACCTCAGGCGCCGGCGTCGGTGGCCTGTTCGGCATCGCCTGCAGCCGACTGCAGGCGCTGCAAGGTGAGCTCGCGACCCAGCACCTCCATCACCTCGAACAGCCCGGGGCTGGCCTTGCGGCCGGTCAGGGCCACGCGCGCCGGCTGGGCCACGGCCTTGAGCTCCAGGGCCTGCTGCTCGAGCCAGGTTTTGACGGCGGCCTCGAGGGTGCTGCGGTCGAAGGGCTCGACGGGGGTCACAGCCTCGCACAGCTGGCGCAGCAGGGGCGCGGCGGCGGGCTTCAGAAACTTCTCGGCCGCCTTGGGGTCGCGCTCGGGGGGCTCGCGGAAGAAGTAGTCGACGGCCTCGGCCACGTCGACCAGGGTCGTAGCGCGGGGCATCGAAAGCTCGCTGGCGGCGACGAGCCGCGGGTCGTCGGCGGCGGCAGTGAGATCGCGGGCGGCCAGGAAGGGCACGGCGCCGGCGGCGACCTGGGCGGGACTTCGCATCCGCAGATGGCTGGCCTGCACGTGTTGGAACTTTTTCAAATCGTACTTGCTGCCGGTCTTGCCCACGTGCTCCCAGTCGAACTTCTCGATCAACTCGTCGCGCGTGAAGATCTCCTGATCGCCGTGGGACCAGCCCAGTCGCACCAAGTAATTGAGCACGGCGTCGGGCACATAGCCCTGGTCGCGGTAATCGGCGACGGCGACGGCGGCGTGGCGCTTGCTCAGCTTTTCGCCGCTGGGCGAGAGGATCAGGGGCAGGTGGCCAAACTCGGGCAGCGGCTCGCCCAGGGCCTGGTAAACAAGGATCTGTTGGGGCGTATTGATGACGTGATCGTCGCCGCGCACCACCAGCGTGATGCCCATGGTGATGTCGTCGACAGCGGCGCCCAGATTGTAGAGGGGCACGCCGTTGTTGCGCATCAGCACCGCATCCTGCTGGCTGTCGAGAGCGAACTCCAGGGGGCCCTTGACGCGGTCATTCCAGCCGATGCCACCGCCTTCGGGCACCTTCAGGCGAATCACATGGGGCAGATCGGGCTCGGAGTGGCGCTCGCGGCAGGTGCCCGGATAGCGGAAACCGTGTTCTGCGCCGGTGGCCGCCTTGTGCTCCAGGCGGGCGCGCTTGAGATCCTCGGCCGTGCAGAAGCAGCGGTAGGCGGCCCCGCGCTCGATCAGGCGCTCGGCGAACTGCTGATAGACCTCCAGGCGCTGCATCTGGAAATAGGGGCCGTGGGGCCCGCCCACCTGGGGGCCCTCATCCCAGTCCAGCCCCAGCCAGCGCATGGAGTCGAAGATCGCGGCCTCGGCCTCCTGTGTGCTGCGTCCCTGATCGGTGTCTTCGACGCGCAGCACGAAGCTGCCGCCCTGCTTTCGTGCCCACAGCCAGTTGTAGAGGGCCGTGCGCACCGATCCGAGGTGCAGGTAACCGGTGGGCGAAGGTGCGTAGCGAACACGGACAGTCACGGCGGCACGGTGTACACCGGTGGCAGGAAAGCTGCCAGAGGGGTTTCGCGGGGGGCCTTGGGGGCCCCGCCACGTGTCGCGTTTCTTCTGAACGTCGGCGTGGTCGACCGGCGCCGGATGGCTACGCGACGCCCAGCCAAGGCCATCCGAAAATGCCGCAAAATACTACCCGGGCCGTCTACCGGGGACCGATTGCAGCCAAGCTGCCAGAACAGGGTCCTCACCCTCGGCGTCTGATGTCTGTTCGGGCGACCATTGCGCGGTCGACCACATACGCTGCCAGAACAGGGTCCTCACCCTCGGCGTCTGATGGGCCGCCGAAGACGGCGCAGACGAGCTGTCTTGATGCCACTCGAAGGTAGCCGCCGAAGTGGCGGCCGCCACCCTGCCGCCGGCGGCCGCCACCCCCAAGCCCCCTGCTCGAGTAGCTTCTCAAAAAGTCGTGGCAGGGGGCGAATATCACCGCGTGTCGGCCGCGCTTTCGCTGAGCGGTCCGCCCGTACGGTGACGGCGGAGACCATGAGAGTCGAAGGCGCGTCCGGCGAGACCCC